>NZ_JBIEKG010000001.1:0-811510 GCF_043496965.1 Halomonas sp. B23F22_3 | reverse complement strand
GCCGAACTCAGCAGTGAAACCGATCAGCGCCGATGGTAGTGTGGGGCCTCCCCATGCGAGAGTAGGTCATCGTCAGGCACCTATTCCGAGAAAACCCCGAGCTCAACGAGCTCGGGGTTTTTTCATGCGCGCTCGCTTGATGATCGAGCCGGCTCGCCCGGCCGCCTGATCTGGCCCCCAACGCAAAACGCCCCCGTCTCGATTGAGGCGGGGGCGTTTTTATTGGCAGGAAGGGCTGTGGTGTCAACTTGGCGCTAGCGGCACAGGCTCTCCAGGGCCTCGATGAGGCTGTCCATCTCGTCATCGGTGCCGATGGAGATGCGCAGGTGATCACGCAGCGCGTCGGTGTTGAAGTGGCGCACCAGCACGCCGCGCTCGCGCAGGCCCACGAAGAGCTGGGCGGCGTCGAAGTCGGGGTGGCTGACCAGCAGGAAGTTGGTCTGCGAGGGCAGTACCCGAAAGCCCAGGGTCTCGAGGCGTACCCGGGTCCGCTCGCGGGTGGTGATCACCGCCTCGCGGCAGGCATCGAAATGCTCGTGATCGCCAAGCGAGGCGATGCCCAGCGCGCTGGCCAGGCTGTCGACGGGGTAGGAGTTGAAGGAGTCCTTGACCCGCTCCAGGCCCTCGATCAGCTCCCGAGAGCCCACGGCATAGCCCAGGCGCAGGCCGGCGAGGCTGCGCGACTTGGAGAAGGTGCCGGTGACCAGCAGGTTGGGAAAGCGCTCGACCAGGGGAGCCGCGCTCTCGCCGCCGAAATCCACGTACGCCTCATCGACCAGCACCACCGACTCGGTGATCCGCTCGAGCAGCCCGGCCACGGCGTCCCGCCCGTGGCCATGGCCGGTGGGTGCGTTGGGATTGGCGAAGATCACGCCGCCGGCCTCCTCGGGGAAGGCGTCGAGGTCGACGCGCCACTGGTCATCCAGCGGGTGGGCGCGGCGCTCGACCCCGTAGAGTCGGCAGTAGACCGGATAGAAGCTGTAGGAGATGGTCGGCATCGACAGCGGCCGCGCCTGGCGGAAGAAGGCCTGGAAGGCCAGGGCCAGCACCTCGTCGGAGCCGTTGCCGACGAAGACCTGGGCGGTGTCCACCCCGAGCTCTTCGGCCAGAGCCTCACGCAGGGCGAAGGAGGTCGGGTCCGGATAGCGACGCAGGTGGTCGGCGGAGAAATCGCGCAGGACCGCCTCGACGGCGGGGGCCGGCGGATAGGGGTTCTCGTTGGTGTTCAGCTTGATCAGCCGCTCGCGGGGCTGCTCTCCCGGCACATAGGGAGTCAGCTCGCGAACCTCAGGGCTCCAGAACTTGCTCATGATCACTCGCTCGAGGGGTGGGGACTGAACTCATGGTGACCCGAGCGACCCGACCGCGCAAGCCGTGCCCATGCTAGTCTCGGGGCTCGCCTTCTATCATTCGCCGCCTACGGATTCCTGCAATGACCGCCCAGATCATCGCCACGCTGTTGCCCGTCTTCCTGATCGCGGGCTGCGGTACCCTCTACGGCCGCTTTCGCACGCCGGACATCCGTGGCCTGAATACCCTCAACATGGAGCTCTTCGTGCCCCTGCTGGTGTTCGCCGTCCTGGCCGACCGCCAGGCACCGCTGGCCGACTATGCCAAGCTGGCCCTGGCGGCGACCGTGGTGGTACTGGGCTCGGGGCTGGTGCTCTGGCCGGTGGCGAGGTGGCTGAAGCTCGAGGTGAAGACGTTCCTGCCGCCGATGATGTTCAACAACTCCGGCAACATGGGCATTCCGCTGCTGGTGCTGGCCTTCGGCGAGCAGGCCCTGCCGGCGGCGGTGGTGCTGTTCATCGTCGAGATGCTGCTGCACTTCTCGGTGGGGCTCTACATGCTCAGCCCGCACACCCCGCTGTGGCGGCTGCTGCGCATGCCCATCGTGCTGGCGAGCCTGGCCGGCCTCGCCGTCAACCTGGGCGGCGTGCCGCTGCCGGGCTGGGGGCTGGAGGCGATGCACATGCTGGGAGGCGTCTCGATCCCGCTGATGCTCTTCGCCCTGGGGGTGCGCATGCTGGACATCGACTTCGGCGACTGGCGGACGGGCCTGCTCGGGGCCGTGCTCTGCCCGCTCTCGGGGCTGGTGCTCGCCGTGCCGCTGATCGTCTGGCTCAAGCTGTCGGGGCTGCAGGCGGCGGCCCTGTGGGTGTTCGCGGCCCTGCCACCGGCGGTATTGAATTACCTGGTGGCCGAGCAGTATCGCCAGGAGCCCCACAAGGTGGCCTCCCTGGTGCTGATCGGCAATCTGGGCAGCCTGGTGGTCATGCCCGTGGTGCTGATACTGGTGTTTACCCATGTCTATCCGCCGGGTTGAGGCACGCGGCGCCGGGCGAGGCTGTCCGCTGAGCACACGAGAGGTTATGCTGTGATGCAGGTTGCCGTGCCTCACGGCGTCATGCCCATTGGTTAGGAGGACATATATGCAAATCAGGACCTTGCTGGTCGGCTCTGCCCTGGCCGCGCTGTTGGCCGGCTGTGCGACCGGCCCCACCGATCAGGCGGCCACCGAGACGGAAGCGACCACGGTGACCTATCAGGGCACCCTGCCGTGCCGCAACTGCGAGGGCATCGACCTCAACGTGACCCTGAACGGCGAGCCCCAGGGGATGGCCGCGGAGCGGACCTTCGACCTGGAGGCCTCCTATCGGGCCCACCCGCAGAATCCGCCGGACGAGAACTACGCCGGTAACTGGGAGGTCCTCCAGGGGACGGAGCAGGACCCCTCCGCCACCGTCTACGAGCTGGTGCCCAACGGTGAGGGACAGACCTACTACTTCCTGCGCGTCGATCCCCAGACGCTGGAGCTGATCGATCCCAACCTGCGCCGTTTCCAGAACAGCGAGATGCTGCAGCTCAAGCGTCTCTGATCCAGGCAACGAGCATCACCGGGGCGGCCTCAGGGCCGCCCCGTGTCGTTGCGGACTCGCCATCCGCGCGGGGCGCCGCAGCCGGCGGTCCGCGACTGCTAGAATGGCCCGACGAATATCCGGGGTGACGTCGAGAGGCCCCGTCAGCGAGCGAGAGAGTGCCCCATGGCCAAAGTGAAGAGCGCCTTCGTCTGCACCGAGTGCGGTGCCGAATACCGCAAGTGGCAGGGGCAGTGCACCAGCTGTCAGGAGTGGAACACCCTGAGTGAGGTGCGCCTGGCGCCCGCGCGTCCCGGGGCCGCGGCGGGCGGCGCGGCAAGCGGCGGCCCCGGGCACGGCGGCTACGCCGGCAGCCTCTCCCGCGAGGTGGTCGACCTGGGCAGCGTCGATCTGAGCGAGGTGCCGAGGCTCTCCTCGACCTTCGAGGAGTTCGACCGGGTGCTGGGCGGCGGGCTGGTGCCCGGTTCCGCGGTGCTGCTCGGCGGCCACCCCGGCGCGGGCAAGTCGACCCTGCTGCTGCAGACCGCCTGCAAGCTTGCCCAGGAGCGCTCCTCGATCTACGTCACCGGCGAGGAGTCGCTCTCCCAGGTGGCGATGCGCGCCCATCGACTGCAGCTGCCCACCCAGGGGCTGAAGATGCTCGCCGAGACCAGCGTCGAGACGATCCTCGCCGTGGCCGAGCGCGAGCGTCCCGAGGTGCTGATCATCGACTCCATCCAGACCATGCACCTGGAGGACATCGCCTCGGCGCCGGGGGGCGTGGCCCAGGTGCGCGAGTCCGCCGCCGCACTGACCCGCTTCGCCAAGCAGTCCAATACCGTGCTGCTGCTGGTCGGCCACGTCACCAAGGACGGCAGCCTGGCCGGTCCCAAGGTGCTCGAGCACATGATCGACGCCTCGCTGCTGCTCGAGGGCGGCGCCGACTCGCGCTTTCGTACCCTGCGCGGCCAGAAGAACCGCTTCGGCGCGGTCAACGAGCTGGGCGTGTTCGCCATGCTCGAGCACGGCATGAAAGAGGTGAAGAACCCCAGCGCCATCTTCCTCTCGCGCAACGAGGAGCAGAGCGCCGGGAGCCTGGTGATGGTGGTCTGGGAGGGCACCCGGCCGATTCTCGTCGAGGTGCAGGCGCTGCTCGACGAGTCGGCGCTGGGCAATCCGCGCCGCGTCGCCGTGGGGCTCGACCAGAATCGCCTGGCCATGCTGCTGGCGGTACTGCACCGTCACGGCGGGCTCTTCACTGGCGACCAGGACGTCTTCCTCAACGTGGTCGGCGGGGTCAAGGTGCTGGAGACCAGTGCCGACCTGGCGGTGCTGGTCGCGGTGGTCTCCAGCCTGCAGAACCGGCCGCTGCCCCGCGAGCTGGTGGTATTCGGCGAGGTGGGCCTCTCCGGCGAGATCCGCCCGGTACCCAGCGGCCAGGAGCGCATCGTCGAGGCGGCCAAGCACGGCTTCACCCGCGCCATCGTGCCGCGGGGCAACGCCCCCAAGCGCAGCCCCGAGGGCATGGAGGTGGTCGCCGTCGACAAGCTCGCCGAGGCCCTCGACGCCCTCTAGGCCCGATACACTTGAGGTAGAATGCGATGACACACGCCAAGGAGAACGAGATGAGCGCCATCCGCCTGACCCAGTACAGCCACGGCGCCGGCTGCGGGTGCAAGATCGCCCCCGACGTGCTCGACGGGATCCTCGCCAAGGCCGGCCCGGGAGCCAGCCACTCACGGCTGATCGTCGGCAACCAGGGCCGCGAGGATGCGGCCGTCTACGACCTGGGCGACGGGCGCGGCATGATCGCCACCACCGACTTCTTCATGCCCATCGTCGACGACCCCTTCGACTTCGGCCGCATCGCCGCCACCAATGCCATCAGCGACGTCTACGCCATGGGCGGCAAGCCGGTGATGGCGCTGGGCATCCTCGGCTGGCCGCTGGACAAGCTCGGCGCCGAGGTCGCCGGCGACGTGGTGGGCGGTGCCCAGGCGGTGTGTCGCGAGCTGGGGCTGGCGCTGGCCGGCGGGCACTCCATCGAGTCCCCCGAGCCGATCTTCGGCCTGTCGGTCAACGGGCTGGTCGATCTCGAGCACCTCAAGCTCAATAAGGGCGCCCAGCCCGGCGACCTGCTGTTCCTCACCAAGCCGCTGGGGGTGGGCCTGCTCACCACCGCCGAGAAGCGCGGCCTGCTGCAGGCCGGCCACCAGGAGCTGGCCCGCTCGACCATGCTCAGGTCCAACGCCATCGGGATGGCGCTGGCCAAGGTCAAGGGCGTGCACGCCATGACCGATGTCACCGGCTTCGGCCTGGCCGGCCATCTCGCCGAGGTCTGCACGGCCAGCGGCGTCGCCGCCCGGGTCGACTTCCGGCGCCTGCCGCGGCTCGCCGAGGCCGAGGCCTATCGCCGCCAGGGCGCGGTGCCCGGCGGCACCCGGCGCAATCGCGATGCGCTGGGCGCGAGCCTGCCCGCCATGGACGAGGCGCACTGGCAGTGGCTCTGCGACCCGCAGACCTCCGGCGGCCTGCTGCTCTCGGTGCACCCCTCCTGGGAGGATGACGTGCAGCGCATCGGCCGTGACCACGGCATCGAGCTCACGCCCTTCGGCGAGGTGGTCAAGGCCAGCGGGCCGGCGCGGATCGAGGTGCGCGGATGAGCCTGCCGCTGGTCGAGCCGGAGCTCGAGCTCCTCGGGCAAGGGCGCGTACTGATCGACGTGCGGGCGCCCGTGGAGTTCGCCCAGGGCGCGCTGCCCGGCGCCGTCAACCTGCCGCTGATGGACGACGAGGAGCGCCACCTCGTCGGCATCGAGTACAAGGAGCGCGGCCAGGACGCGGCCATCGCCCTGGGCGAGCGGCTGGTGCGTGGCGGCCTCAAGGCGGCGCGCGTCGCCGCCTGGCGGCGGCTCGTCGAGGCTCATCCCGACGCCATCATCTACTGCTTCCGTGGCGGATTGCGCTCGCGTACCGCCCAGCAGTGGCTGGCCGACGCCGGCATCACGCGTCCGCGCATCCGCGGGGGCTGGAAGGCGATGCGCCAGGCGCTCTGCGCACGCATCGACGCCGCCGCCGAGCAGCCGCAGCTGGTGGTGGGCGGGCTCACCGGCTGCGCCAAGACGTCGCTCATCCTGGCGCTGGAGGAGGGCCTGGACCTCGAGGGGTGCGCCCGCCACAAGGGCTCGGCCTTCGGCCGCCACCCGCTGCCGGCCCCCAGCCAGATCGACTTCGAGCACGCCATGGGCCTGCGCCTGCTGGACCTCCCCGGGCCGCTGGTGCTGGAGGACGAGTCGCGGCGCATCGGCACGGCCAACATCCCGCTGACCTTCTGGGAGGGGATGGTCCAGGCGCCGCGCATCCGCATCGAGATGCCGCTGGACTGGCGCCTGGAGCAGATCCGCAAGGACTACATCGACGATCTCTGGGAGGTCCATCGCCGGCAGTTCGGCGACTGGCTGGGCTGGGCGCTGATGCGCAAACAGCTCGCCGCGGCCCTGGGGCGGTTGAGAAAGCGCCTGGGCCAGGCGCGCCTGGCACGCCTTCAGCGCCTCCAGGCGCTGGCCTTCCGCGAGCACGAGCGCGGCAACACCAGCGCCCACGAGGCCTGGCTGGCGCCGCTGCTCACCGAGTACTACGACCCGCTCTACCGCCACCAGCTGGAGAAGCATCCCGAGCGCCACTTCCTCCACGTGGGCGATTGGGAGAGCTGCCTGGCGTTCGCCCGGGAATGGACGGCCGAAGCGCGCAAGGCAGGCCGGCGGGCGCACGAGCCGGCCTGAGCCTCAGGCGGCGGCGTGTCGCAGCCACTGGGACAGCAGCCGGTCGAGCAGCGGGGCGAGCCGGTCGAAGCGCCTCGGGTCGTCGAGCATCGCCCCGCGCTCCTGGGCGTGTGGGCTCGTCTCGCTGCCCTCGGGCGGCGCCTGGTGATCGAGCAGGGCGGTGACGCTCTCCGCGGTCGCCTCCAGGTGGCAGAGCAGGGCCACCACCCGGCCGTCGTCCCAGGTGAAGCCCTGCAGCGGGCTCGCCGTGCTGCGGCCCAGTGCCAGGGCGTAGTCGGGCAGGGCGAAGACCTCGCGGTGCCACATGAAGGCCTCGAAGGTCTCGGGCAGGTCGACGGGGCTGAGCGGGGCGAGGGTCACCCGGTGCCACCCGGTCTCGGCCACCGTTCCCCGGTCCACGATCGCTCCCAGCGCCTCGGCGATCCGCCGGGCGCCGTAGCCGATCCCCAGCAGCGGCTTGCGGCCGTCCAGCGCCTGGGCGATGAGCTTGCGCTCCGCCTTGAGCCAGGGGCGCTCCCCCTCGTCGGCGAGGCCCTCGGGGCCGTCGAGCACGATCAGGGCATCGCCGTCGGCGAGCCGCGGTGGCAGCTCGCCCGCGTCGAGATGGAAGACGGTGAAGCTGTGCCCCATGCTGGTCAGCCAGTCGGCGATCCGGGCCGGTCCCTGGTGGGGGCTGTGCTGGAGGAGATGGACATGCATGCGAGCCTCACCATATTAGCAATGCGCGGAAGATAGACGGAGCGTCAGGGTACATGAAGCCCGAGCTGAGAGAACAGATCCTGACCATCCTGGCCGAGGTCCCCGCGGGTCGTGTGACGACCTACGGGCGCATCGCCGCGATGACCGATGGGGGCACGCCGCGCCTGGTGGCCCGTGCGCTGCGCGAGCTGCCCGCCGGCCACGACCTGCCCTGGTTCCGGGTGATCACCGCGTCGCGCAAGCTTGCCGATCACGGCGGTGCCGACGAGCAGCGTCGACGCCTGGTGGCCGAAGGCGTGCTGTTCGACGCGCGGGGCAGGGTCTCGCCAGAGCGCATGTGGCCTTGAACTGCGATATGCCAGCTGATTCGGCGACAGGCCCCGAAGTGTCGGACCAGCGGGGAGGCGCCGTGAACCCCTCCCTGGGCGCTACCGACGCCATCCTTGGCGTAGGACCTCCCCTCTGGCCTGTCCCCGACGCGCCGTCCCATTCATTCAATACTCGGACAACGTAACCTCAAGGAGACTCCATGAGCGGCTTCTTTCAGCGCCTCCAGCAGCTCGATCCGCGTCGCCAGCAGGCCTTCATGGCGGCGCTGTGCGAGCGGCTGCTGCCCAACTACGGCCTCTATGCCGCCACCACCGGCCAGGGCGATCCCCACGGCCTGCGGGTGATCCTGGATCTCGTCTGGGAGCAGCTGGCGGTGAAGGAGGCGCGCATCGACTTCGACCGCCAGGCCGAGAAGCTCGCCGAGCTGGAGCCTCCCGCCGAGGACGACAGCTTCGGCGCCCGGCGGGCGCTGGAGACGGTGGTCGCGCTCTCGGCGATCCTCGACACCCTGCGCGGCGAGGCCTCGGAGGCGGTACTCGAGGTCAGTCGCGCCTCGCGCAGCGGGGTGCGCGCCTTCATCGAGCTCACCGAGGGCGAGGAGGATGGCGAGCGTCTCGCCGCGCTGCTGCGCGGCCATCCGCTGATGGCGGACGAGAACGACTTCCAGGATGCGGTGCTCGAGGCCGTGGAGGCCGGGCCGCTGGATCGCGAGGCGCTCAAGGCGCTGCGCCGCCTGGGCCGCAACGACGGCGTCAGCAACCTGGGGCTCTCCGTCGAGGAGTAGCCAGCCGCCCGCACGCCAACCAGAACGACAAAGGGCCCGCCGATTGGCGGGCCCTTTGTCGTCTCGAATCGACCAGAAGCGAGAGATGATGAGCTTATCCGGCGTCAAGCCTTCGCGAGGGCGCTGTGAACCCCTCCTTGGGCGCTACTTTTGACGTCCCTGGTCAAAAGACCCTCGCGCCGCCTTGCCCCCGGCGCTCATCTTGAGCGACCGCTACAGCCGCATCTCGATCCCTCGCTCGGCCATATAGCGCTTGGCCTCGGGGATGGTGTACTCGCCGAAGTGGAAGATGCTGGCCGCCAGCACCGCGTCGGCGCCGCCTTCGATGACACCATCCACCAGGTGATCGAGGTTGCCCACACCACCGGAGGCGATCACCGGTACGCTCACGGCATCGGCGATGGCGCGGGTCACGCCCAGGTCGAAGCCGACCTTGGTGCCGTCGCGGTCCATGCTGGTCAGCAGCAGCTCACCGGCTCCGTATTCCACCATCTTCCTGGCCCACTCCACGGCGTCCAGGCCGGTGGGGCGGCGCCCGCCGTGGGTGAAGATCTCCCAGCGCTCGGGCTCGCCCTCGGCGGAGACCTTCTTGGCGTCGATGGCCACCACGATGCACTGGCTGCCGAAACGCTCGGCGGCCTCGTGCACGAAGTCCGGGTTGGTCACCGCTGCGGTGTTGATCGAGACCTTGTCGGCGCCGGCGTTGAGCATGGTGCGGATGTCGTCGCAGCTGCGGATGCCGCCACCCACCGTGAGCGGGATGAACACCTCGCCGGCGATGCGCTCGACCATCTCCACCGTGGTGTCGCGGTCCTCGTGGCTGGCCGTGATGTCGAGGAAGGTGATCTCGTCGGCGCCCTGCTGGTTGTAGCGCTGGGCGATCTCCACCGGGTCACCGGCGTCGCGGATGCCGATGAAGTTGACGCCCTTGACCACGCGGCCGGCGTCGACGTCCAGGCACGGGATGATGCGCTTGGCGAGTCCCATGATCAGCTCCCCTTGTGGCTGAGTGCGTCGCACAGCCTCTGGGCCTCGGCCACGTCGAGGCTGCCCTCGTAGATGGCCCGGCCGGTGATGGCGCCGAGGATGCCGTCGTCGGCGACCTTGGCCAGCGCGCGCAGATCCTCGAGGTCGGTGACCCCGCCCGAGGCGATCACCGGCAGGCCGCCCTCGCGGGCGAGCTCGGCGGTGGCCTCGACGTTGACGCCCTGCATCATGCCGTCGCGGGCGATGTCGGTATAGACGATCGAGGAGACGCCGTCGTCGGCGAAGCGCTTGGCGAGCTCGGTGGCCTTGACCGTGGAGACCTCGGCCCAGCCGTCGGTGGCGACGAAGCCGTCCCGGGCGTCCAGGCCGACGATCACGTGGCCGGGAAAGGCGCGGCACATCTCGCCGACGAAGGCCGGTTCCTTGACCGCCTTGGTGCCGATGATCACGTAGGAGACCCCGGCCTCGAGGTAGTGCTCGATGGTCGCGGCGGAGCGGATGCCGCCGCCGATCTGGATCGGCAGGTCCGGGTAGGCGCGGGCGATGGCGGTGACCGCCTCGCCGTTGACCGGCTCGCCCTCGAAGGCGCCGTTGAGGTCGACCAGGTGCAGGCGACGGGCGCCGGCCTCGACCCAGCGGGCGGCCATGGCCACCGGGTCATCGCCGTAGGTGGTGGCGTCGTCCATGCGCCCCTGCTTGAGGCGTACGCACTGGCCGTCCTTGAGGTCGATGGCGGGAATTACCAGCATGTCGGGTCTCCATTCGGCGCGCTCTCGGGCGCCCTTGTTGTCATGAGTACAGCGGTCATGAGTGCGGCGATCATGGGCGCGTCGTCGCCGCCCGGGGCATCGCGGCGCCGCTCAGGGCGTCCACTGCACGAAGTTTTCCAGCAGCTGGAGGCCGGCCCGGGAGCTCTTCTCCGGGTGGAACTGCACGGCGAAGGTGGCGTCGCGGCCGATGGCCACGTGGGCACTCACCCGGCCGTAGTCGGTGGTGCCGAACACCGTGGCATCGTCGGCGGCCTCGACGTAGTAGCTGTGCACGAAATAGAAGTGCTCGTCCTGGTCGATGCCCGCCCACAGGGGGTGATCGTGGTGCTGGTGCACCAGGTTCCAGCCCATGTGCGGCACCTTCAGGCGGTTATCGCGGTCATCGCGCATGTCGGCGGGAAACTTCTTCACCTCGCCGCGCAGGAAGCCCAGGCAGCCGATGCCGCCGTTCTCCTCGCTGTGGTCGAGTAGCATCTGCTGGCCGACGCAGATGCCCAGCAGCGGCTTGTCCTGGGAGGCGAGCAGCTCCTCGACCAGGCCGCGCAGCTCGGTCTTCTCGAGCTCGCCCATGCAGTCGCGGATGGCGCCCTGGCCGGGCAGTACCAGGCGGGTGGCGCCGCGGATGCGGCGGGCATCCCGCGTCACGACCACGTTCTCGTGAGTGACGTGCTCCAGTGCCTTGGCGACGGAATGCAGGTTACCCATTCCGTAGTCGATGACGGCAATGGTCATGGGGCGCTCCTCGTGTGATCGTGCGGCGGCCTCAGAGGCTGCCCTTGGTGGACGGCATCTGACCCGCCATGCGCGGGTCCTGCTCCACGGCCATGCGCAGCGCACGGCCGAAGGCCTTGAAGATGGTTTCCGCCTGATGGTGGGCGTTGAAGCCCTTCAGGTTGTCGATGTGCAGCGTCACCCGGGCATGGTTGACGAAGCCCTGGAAGAACTCCCAGAACAGCTGGGTGTCCAGACGACCGATGCTGGCGCGGGTGAATTCCACGTCCATGCTGAGTCCCGGGCGGCCGGAGAAGTCTACCACCACGCGCGACAGCGCCTCGTCCAGGGGCACGTAGGCGTGGCCGTAACGGTAGATGCCGCGCTTGTCGCCGATCGCCTGGTCGAAGGCCTGGCCCAGGGTGATGCCCAGGTCCTCGACGGTGTGGTGATCATCGATATGCAGGTCGCCCACCGCCTCGATGTCCAGGTCGATCAGGCCGTGGCGGGCCACCTGGTCGAGCATGTGATCGAGGAAGGGCACGCCGGTCTCGCAGGCCAGGCGCCCCTCGCCGTCGAGGTTGATGGTCACCGTGATCTGGGTTTCCCGGGTGTTCCGGGTGACCGTGGCGATACGCTCGGACATGTCGGATCTCCAGCGCCTGGGCGCGTGTCGAGAGGGGCCGATGAGGCTCACCGGCCGGCAATACGAAGGGGCGTCGGGTGCTGTGCCTGACGCCGAGAGCCTGCCATTATAGTGAATCGCTCACCCCATCCGCTACAATGCGGCCCATGACAGTGGTGGCACGCCTGCCGCCCCGGCCTCAAGGAGATCCACGCATGCCGGTGACCCTTCAACAGGTCGACCAGGACGCCTGGGAAGCGGATGCCCAGATACGTCTCGACCTCGTACGCATCTTCACGGACGCGCCCCCCGAGCGCCTCCCTCTCCCCGTGGACGACTTCATCCGTGAGCACCTGGCCGGCGGCCACCTGTTCAGCTGCGCCCGCTTCAACGACCGGCTGCTGGGCGCCGTGGCGGTGAAGCTCGACCAGAACGCCTGGTGGCTGTCGAACCTCTGCGTGCGCAAGACCACGCGCCGCCGCGGCGTCGGCTCGCGCCTGCTGGCGCTGGTCAGCGAGGCCGCCTATGCCGAGGGGCGTCGCCTCTATGCCGCCTCCTCCCAGCTGCCCGTGGCCGATCAGCTGCTGCTCTCGCGGCTCGGCTATCGGCTGACCCAGGACGGCGACTACTTCGAGCTCAATCTCCTGCCACAGCGAGGTCATCAATGAAGCGCCTGTTGCGCACCCTGCTCGCCGCGATCGGTGTCCTCGGCCTGGTGATGGTCGGCGCCGTGGTGTACGTGACGACCTTCTTCGACCCCAACGATCTCAAGCCGCGCCTGATCGAGGTCGTGCGCGAGCACAGCGGGCTCGAGCTGACCCTGGACGGCCCGCTCTCCTGGTCCTTCTATCCCCGGCTGGGCGTCGGCGTGCAGCAGGCCGAGGCCCGCCTGCCCGATCAGACCGACGACTCGGCGCCCTTCGCCGCGCTATCCCACGCCGAGGTCAGCCTCGCCTTCACGCCGCTGCTGCGCGGAGAGATCGCCATCGACGGCCTGACCCTCGACGACCTCTACCTCGACCTCGAGCGCGACGAGCAGGGCAAGGGCAACTGGGAGGTGCTGAGCGAGCGGCTGGGCGAGCGTGGCGAACAGGCCGAGGCCGCCCTGGCGCCGGCCAGCGCCGGCCCCTCACCGAACGGGAGCAATGGCCTCTCGGTGGCCCTCAACATCGCCAGCGTGCAGGTGCGCCGCGGTGAGGTGCACTTCCGCGATGCCCTGGCGGATCGCGAGCTGCGTCTCGAGGAGCTCGAGGTCAGCGGCAGCAACGTCAATCCCGGCAGCGCCTTTCCGCTCACCTCGTCCTTCCGCCTGCGGCTTCATGAGGGCCTCGACTGGCGGGAGACGTCGAGCGAGCCGCGACTGCTCAGCGATGTCTCCCTCGACACCCAGGTCGATCTGGGGCTGGCCGAGGGGCGCCACGTGCTGGAGGGCCTGACCCTCAAGACGGTCAACCGACTCGCCGGGCTGGAGAACGAGCAGAAGCTCAACCTGCAGGGCGAGCGGCTGGTGGTGAACGCCGGCGAGGGCAGCCTGCAACTGGACGCGGGCACCCTCGACGCCAGCCTCAACCACCCGCGCCTGGGCGAGAAGCCCCTGCCCCTCTCGCTCGCCTTCTCCCTGGACGCCGACCTCGACGAGCAAAGTGCCCGCCTGCGCGACATGGCGCTGACCGGCCCCGACGCCCTGAAGCTCAACGGCAACCTCAACCTCAGCGACCTCGGCGAGGCGCCGGCCTATACCGGCCAGCTGCGGCTGACGCCGCTGTCGCTTCGCCCCTGGCTGACGCGCTTCGAGGCGATGCCGACCATGGCCGATGGCCAGGCGCTCACCGAGGTGGCGCTGACCAGCCCGGTCAGCGGCGACCTCTCGCGCTTCGAACTCGCCGGCCTGACCCTGGTGCTGGACGACGCGACCTTCACCGGCCGCCTGGCGGGGCGCTTCGACGGCAGCCTGCTCGCCGCCGACCTGCAGGGGGATCGCCTGGCTCTGGATGGCTACCTGCCGCCGCCAGGCGTCGCTGACGATGCCGCCTCGCGCTGGCGCCTGCCGGGCATTCGCCGCGCCCACGCCGAGGAGGCGGGCGGGCTGGTCCCCGCCGAGTGGCTCTCCGAGCTCGAGCTCGACGCGCATCTCGCGCTGGGGCAGCTGCGCCTCGCGGGGCTCGACTTCCAAGACGTCGACCTGACCCTTGAGGGGCGCGACGGGCGCCATCGTCTGGTCGACTTCACCTCCGGCTTCTACGAGGGCAACCTCTCCGCCGACGGCGCGATCGACCTGCGCGAGGAACCGATCCGCTGGCAGCTGGCCCCGAGGGCCGAGCGGGTGCGCCTCGAATCGCTGCTCGAGGCGCGCGGCGAGGAGCCCTCTCCGCTGAGCGGGCGCTTCAGTGGCGAGGGCGAGCTGACCAGTCGCGGCAACTCTCCGATGGAGCTCAGGCGCCACCTGAGCGGCCGTCTCGAGGCACGCATCGACGAGGGCGCCTTCAAGGAGCTCAATGTCGGCGAGGAGCTGTGCACCACGGCCGCCACCCTGCAGGGCAAGACGCTCGATCGCGAGTGGGCCGAGGAGACGCGCTTCGAGCGGGTCAGTGCCCACCTGACGCTGGATGAGGGCGAGGTGAAGAGCGACGACCTGCTGGTCACGCTGCCCGGCATGCGGGTGGACGGCCAAGGCCGCATCGATCTCGTCAGCGAACAGTTCGACCTGCGGGCCGCGGTGCGCCTGGTGGAGGCCGACGATGCGCCCTGCGAGGTCAATCCCCGGCTGGCGCGGGTGCCCCTGCCGGTGCGCTGCGACGGCACCCTCGGAGGCGAGAGCGCGGAGTGGTGCCGCTTCGACCGCGAGGCTTTCCAGGGCACCCTCGCCGGGCTGGTGCGCGACGAGGCCACCCGGCGAGCCGGTGAAAAGGTCGAGGAGCGCCTCGACGGTGCCGTCGAGAAGATCGACGAGCGCCTGGGCGAGCAGGCCGGCCGGGAACTTCGCGACGCCCTGGAAGGTCTCTTCAATTGAGCAACATGCATGACCAGTCCCTGCGCCGACTTCCCCAGTCGGCGCTTTTTTTCGTGCCGTGAAATTTTCGTGTCGAGATAGCCCCATGACGGAGATGCCGCCCGCCATCCTGCCCCCCGAACGCTTCCAGCAGCGCCTGCTCGAGTGGTTCGACGAGCACGGTCGCCACGACCTGCCCTGGCAGCATGATCGCAGCCCCTACCGGGTGTGGGTCTCGGAGATCATGCTGCAGCAGACCCAGGTCACCACGGTGATCCCCTACTTCGAACGCTTCATGGCGCGCTTTCCCGACGTGGCCTCCCTGGCGGCGGCCGAACAGGACGAGGTGCTGCACCTGTGGACCGGGCTTGGCTACTACGCCCGGGGCCGCAACCTGCACAAGGCCGCGCGGGTCGTCGTCGAGGAGCACGGCGGGGCGTTTCCCGTGGAGAGCCTCGAGGCGATGGCGGCGCTGCCCGGCATCGGTCGCTCCACGGCCGGGGCGATCATCGCCCAGAGCACCGGGCGGCGGGCGGTGATCCTCGACGGCAACGTCAAGCGGGTACTGACGCGCCTGCACGCCGTGGAGGGCTGGCCAGGCCGGCCGGCGGTGGAGCGCCGCCTCTGGGCGCTGGCCGAGCACTACACCCCCGAGGCGCGGGTGGTCGACTTCACCCAGGCGATGATGGATCTCGGGGCGACCCTCTGCCGTCGCGGACAGCCGGCCTGCGAGCGCTGTCCCTTCGAGGCGGCCTGCGTGGCCCATGCCCGCGGCGAGGAGAAGCGCTTCCCCGAGTCGAAGCCGAAGAAGGCCGTGCCGACCCGCACCACCATCATGCTGCTGCTGCAGGATCGCGAGGGGCGCGTGCTGCTCGAGCAGCGCCCCGCCAGCGGCCTGTGGGGCGGGCTCTGGAGCCTGCCCCAGTTCGACGATCGCGAGGCGCTGATGGCGTGGCTGGACGTCCACGCGCCGGGCAGCGAGCTCGACGCCGCCTGGACGCCCTTCACCCACGTCTTCAGCCACTTCCGCCTCGAGATCACCCCGCAACCGGCGCGCCTCGCCCGGCTGGATTCGGTGGGCGAGGCGAGGCGCTGGTACGATCCCGCCGCACCCGCCAGCATCGGCCTGGCGGCGCCGGTCAAGGCGCTGCTGGCCTCGCTTGCGCCCTTTGCACTGACCACCACCGCCGGGCGATGAGCCCGCACGAGGAGAGACCCCGATGAGCCAGACCGTGTTCTGCCGCAAGTATCAGAAGGAGATGGAGGCCCTGCCGTTCCCGCCGCTGCCGGGCAAGAAGGGCCAGGAGATCCAGGCCAGCGTCTCCAAGCAGGCTTGGGAGGAGTGGCAGGCGCTGCAGACCCGCCTGATCAACGAGAAGCACCTGAACATGCTCGACGCCGCTTCCCGGGAATACCTGATGGAGCAGATGGAGCGCTTCCTCGACAACCAGGAAACCGACCAGGCCGAGGGCTATGTGCCCCGTGGCGACTAGCCGCTTCGGGCACCGGTGAACCCTCGCCATCTTTTTGAAACGGAAAGGGTTGACGCAAACGGCCCGCTGGGGTTTAATACGCACCGTTGGCGAGGGGCCAGATAGCTCAGTTGGTAGAGCAGGGGATTGAAAATCCCCGTGTCGGCGGTTCGATTCCGTCTCTGGCCACCACAATGCTGGGGTATAGCCAAGCGGTAAGGCACCGGTTTTTGGTATCGGCATGCGCAGGTTCGAATCCTGCTACCCCAGCCACGTCAACCCTGTTTCCGATTCTGTGACTCGAGTCGGTTCCCGCGCCGGCATAGCTCAGTTGGTAGAGCAACTGACTTGTAATCAGTAGGTCCCGGGTTCGACTCCTGGTGCCGGCACCATCGAAGCATCGGGAAGAATGAGTCGCAGCATATAAGAAGGCCGCCCATCGAGGCGGCTTTTTTGTGCGTGTCCCTTTTGTGTCCGCACCGCTCCCTTCCTGCCTGTCTCCGGCCAAAAAAGAGCCCGCCAGTAGGCGAGCTAATCATGCAGTTGGTCCACCAGATCCAGGGCTCACGACTCGATTCGTGATGGGTCTACCGTAGCCTCGAATTCTTTCAGCCGTGTGACGGCGGGGGCCCGGCGTCTCGCTCACGACGCCCGGGCTCGCTCGGCCGTGGTGGCGCTGGACCGCGAGGCCGGCTTCGGTAGACTGAAATGCCGGTCGCCCAACCGCGACGCTACCCACGTGAAGGAGAAGACCCGACATGCGCTTCGTGCCCCGTTTCACCGATGGCCGGCCGTTCGCCGAGCCGCTCGGCAAGATCGTCTGCGTCGGCCGCAACTACGCCGAGCACGCCCGGGAGCTGGATAACCCTGTGCCCAGCGAGCCGCTGCTATTTATCAAGCCGGCAACCGCCGCCGTGGCGCTGGAGCAGCCGATCGCGGCGCCCTTCGCGCGAGGCGAGGTGCACTACGAGACGGAGCTGGCGCTGCTGATCGGCGAGGAGCTCTCAAACGCCACGGCGGAGCAGGCCGAGCGGGGCGTGGCCGGCATCGGGCTGGCGCTGGACCTGACCCTGCGCGACGTGCAGGCGCGCCTGAAGGCGAAGGGGCATCCCTGGGAGGTCGCCAAGGCCTTCGACGGCGCCTGCCCGCTCTCGGCCTTCCTGCCGCTTACCGAGGTGCCGGACTGGGCGGCGCTCGCCTTCACCCTCGAGGTCGACGGCGAACGTCGCCAGCACGGCCGGGGCTCGGACATGCTCTTCCCGGTGCCGGCGCTGCTGGCGGAGATGAGCCGCCACTTCACCCTGCAGCCCGGCGACGTGGTGCTCACCGGCACCCCGGCCGGCGTCGGCCCGCTGCCCCGCGGCGCCACGCTCGCCTTCACCCTCACCGGCGGCCTGGAGGTCACCACCCGCGTGACGGCGTGAGCGCGCCCGACGTCACCACCAACGACAACGCCCCGCGGCCTCGGCCGCGGGGCGTTGTCGTTTCCAGGCGATCGGCGCCGCGCCTCGCTACTCCAGGTAGGTGTAGCCCTCGAGCCCGTCGGAGAGGTCGTCGAGGAAGGCCTGCTGCTGGGCGGTGTCGAGGCCGCTGCGGGCGAGCTGCTCGGCGAGGTGCTCGCGCAGGGCGGAGACGTCGAAGTTGACGTAGCCCAGCACGTCGGCCACTCGGTCGCCCTGCTGGACCTGGCTGATCGACCAGTCGCCCTCGGCGGTCAGGGCGGCGTCCGCGGAGTCGGTGTCGCCGAACAGGTTGTGCAGGTCGCCGAGGATCTCCTGGTAGGCGCCCACCAGGAAGAAGCCCAGCAGCTTCTCCTCGCCCTCGCGCCACTCGGGCAGCGGCAGGGTGGTCTCGACCCCCTGGCCGTCGACGTAGCCGTCGATGCGCCCGTCGGAGTCGCAGGTGATGTCCTGGATCACGCCGCGCCGCTCGGGGCCGCGGTGCAGGCCCTCCAACGGCAGCACCGGGAAGATCTGCTGGATGCCCCAGACGTCGGGCACCGACTGGAACAGCGAGAAGTTGACGAACAGCTTGTCGGCGAGCTTCTCGGCCAGTTCGTCGCTGATCTCGCGGTGGGCCCGGTTGCGGTTGTCGAGCAGGCCGCGCAGCCGCGCGCAGGCGGCGAAGTAGACGCTCTCGCCCTCGGCGCGGGCGTCGATGTCGTTCATGCCGATCACGAAGCGCTCGTGGAGCTCGCCCATGGCGTGCACCAGGTCGTGCCAGGCCTCCACCAGGCCGCGGGGTTCGGCGCGCTCGTGGAGCAGGTCGTGGACCCGCCACAGCTCGTCGACCTGGGGGTCGTCCTTCACTCGGCGCTCGGGCGAGAGGTGGCTGACCCGCTCCTCGCCGATCACGTTGGAGATCAGCACCGCGTGGTGGGCGGTCAGGGCGCGCCCGGACTCGCTGATGATGTGCGGCTGGGGCAGCTCCTGCTCGGCGCAGGCCTGGGCGAAGGCCGCCACCACGTTGCGGGCGTACTCGAGCATCGAGTAGTTGGCCGAGCAGAAGCTCCGTGAGCGGGTGCCCTCGTAGTCGATGCCCAGGCCCCCGCCGACGTCCACGGTGTCCACCGGGGCGCCCAGCGCCACCAGGCTCTGGTAGAAGCGGGCGCACTCGCGCAGGCCGCGCTGGATGTCGCGGATGTTGGCGATCTGCGAGCCGAGGTGGAAGTGCACCAGCTGCAGGCTCTCCAGGGCCTCGGCCTCGCGCAGCTGCTCCACCACGGAGAGGATCTGGCTGGCGGTGAGGCCGAACTTGGACTTCTCGCCGCCGGTGTCCTGCCAGCGGCCGCGGCCCACCGAGGAGAGCCGGGCGCGCAGGCCGATGCGCGGGGTGACGCCGAGGCGGCGCGCCTCCTCGAGGATCAGCGGCAGCTCCGAGAGCTTCTCCACCACCAGGTAGACGCGATGGCCGATCTTCTCGCCCATCAGCGCCAGGCGGATGTACTCGCGATCCTTGTAGCCGTTGCAGACGATCAGCGAGGAGCCGTCGGCCGAGAGCGCGAGCACCGCCAGCAGCTCCGGCTTGCTGCCGGCTTCGAGGCCCACGCGGCCGCGGCCGCGCTCATAGGTGCCGAGGATCGACTCGACCACCCGGCGCTGCTGGTTGACCTTGATCGGGTAGACGGCGGTATAGCCGCCCGCGAAGGCCTCCTCCTGCATGGCGGTGTCGAAGGCGGCGCAGAGCTGCTCGACCCGGTCGTGCAGGATGTCGGTGAAGCGCACCAGCACCGGCAGGCGCAGGCCGGCCTCGCGCAGCTTGTGGACCAGCGGCTGCAGGGGCAGGGCGGGGCCGTCGTCGTCACTGCCCAGCGGACGCACCAGGGCCTGGCCGTCGTCGTTGACGTCGAAGTAGCCGCTGCCCCACTGGTCGATGTTCCAGGTGCGTCGCGCCTGCTGGGCCGGTCCGGCCTTGCTCTTGGACTGACTCATGCGTCTCCTTCCGGTAGCGGCAGGGCACCGTGGGCCAGGCGCGCCTTGAGCACGGTGCGGAACTGGTCGGGATCGTGGGGCGTGAGATCGTGGGCCGGCGGATCGACGTAGACCACCAGCAGCCGGGAGAGCCAGTAGCGCAGGGCGGTCAGGCGCAGCATCATCGGCCAGGCATCGCGCTCGGGGGCGCTGAGCGGCCGGCGCGTCTGGTAGGCGCTGATCAGGGCGTCGTGGCGCGCCGCATCCAGGCGGCCGTCGGGCCCGGTGGCCCAGTCGTTGATGACGATGGCCAGGTCGAACAGCAGGTCGCCGGTGCAGCCGTTGTAGAAGTCGATCAGCCCGCCGAGGCGATCGCCGTCGAACAGGGTGTTGTCGCGAAACAGGTCGCCGTGCAGCGCGCCCTGGGGCAGGTCCGGCGCGTCGCCGAAGAAGCCCTGGTAGGTCTCGACCTCGTCCTTCATCAGCGCCTGATCCTCAGGCGACAGATAGACCAGCACCTTGTGGTGCATGGGCAGCAGCCAGTGCAGGTCCCGCGGGTTGGGGCGGTGGCCGGGGAAGTGTCGGGAGACCGCGTGCATGCGCCCCAGGGCGTCGCCCAGCTCGTGGCACTGGGCGAGGTTCGGCGCCTTGGGATGCTTGCCGGGCAGCCGGGGAAACAGCAGCGCCGGCTTGCCGGCCAGGGTGTGCAGGGCCACGCCGTCGCGATCGTGGAGGGGGCCCGGGACCGGCAGGCGGTGCTCGTCCAGGTAGTCGAGCAGGTCGACGAAGAACGGCAGCTCCTCGTGCTCGCCCTGCTCGAACAGGGTCAGCACCAGCTCGCGGCGATCGGTGGTGACGAAGAAGGTGCTGTTCTCGGTGCCGGCGGGCACGCCCTCGACGGAGACCAGCGAGCCGGCGTCGAAGCGGCTGAGGAACTCGGCGACCTGAGGGTCGGTAAGCGGTGTGAATACGGCCATGTGTCTCTCGCCCGGGAAATGCCAAGCCGCCTATTGTAGCGACTTGGCCCTTCGATGCACGCGCCCCGGCCGCGGCGTCGACGATGGCAAGAGCCGAATCCGGCGGCGGGGCGGCCGGCGGATCAGAAGGTCTTCAGCACCCACTGGGGCACGGCGATGCGATCGCCCTCGCGGCGCTCGAAGTCACCGTCCCCGTCGTGGTCGACCAGATAGTAGGAGGGGCCGGCGAAGGGGCGGATCTCGATGGCGTAGAGCTCGCCGTTGACCCGGTACTCGCGGATGGTGCGATCCTCTTCCTCGCGGATGGTGATGTCCGGCTCGAGGTTGCCGGACGACTGGGCAAGCGCGCCGGCGCTGACCGAGAGGGCCAGGACCAGGACCAAGCCGAGCCCCAGGGCGGGCGCGTCGCTGCGCAGGATCTTCTTCATGATGGCCTCCAGTGCCGCAGGGACGGGACGGCCTGCACGATGAACCCTCCTCGGCCGCCCCGGTGGTATCTCCAGTGTAAGGGCTCGTGGCCGTCCGGCCTACCACCCGCGGCAAAACGCGGCGGCAATGCGTATCATGGATGACCAGCAACTCATCACGCCACGCCTCAATGGATGCCGATACATGGCCGACACGCCCATCGTTCTCGTCGACGGTTCTTCCTATCTCTACCGCGCCTTTCACGCCCTGCCGCCGCTGACCACCTCCGAGGGACAGCCCACCGGGGCGATCAAGGGGGTGCTCAACATGCTCAAGCGGCTGATCAAGGACTATCCCGACAGCCCCATGGCGGTGGTCTTCGATGCCCCCGGCAAGACCTTCCGCGACACGCTGTTCGAGGAGTACAAGGCCCATCGCCCGCCGATGCCCGACGACCTGCGCTCCCAGGTGAAGCCGCTGCACGACTGCGTGCGCGCGCTGGGCCTGCCGCTGTTGTGCATCGAGGGCGTGGAGGCCGACGACGTCATCGGCACCCTGGCCCGCCAGGCCACCGAGGCCGGCCGCGACGCGGTGATCTCCACCGGCGACAAGGACATGGCACAGCTGGTCAATGCCCATATCACGCTGGTCAACACCATGAAGGACGAGACCCTGGACGTCGAAGGCGTCAAGGAGAAGTTCGGCCTGCCCCCGGAGCTGATCATCGACTTCCTGGCGCTGATGGGCGACAAGGTCGACAACATCCCCGGCGTGCCGGGCGTCGGCGAGAAGACCGCGCTGGGGCTGCTGCAGGGCATGCAGGGCGGGCTCGAGACCCTCTATGCGGATCCCGAGAAGATCAAGACGCTGGGCTTTCGCGGCGCCAAGACGCTGCCCAAGAAGCTCGAGGAGCATCGCGATCAGGCCTTCCTCTCCTACCAGCTGGCGACCATCAAGACCGACTGCGAGCTGCCGGTGGGCCTCGACGACCTGGACATCGCCCATCCCGACCGCGAGGCGCTGGTCGAGCTCTATCGCCGCCTGGAGTTCCAGGCCTGGCTCTCCGAGCTCCTCGAGGGCAAGCACGAGGGCGTCGACGATGTCGCCGGCGGCACGCCGGCGCCGGCCGGGGACGATGACGGCGGTGCGGCGGGCGAGGGCGCCGGGCGCGAGGATCACGTCATCCTCGAGCAGGCCGAGCTCGACGCCTGGCTCGAGCGCCTGGCGGCCAGCGAGGCCTTCTGCTTCGACCTGGAGACCACCAGCCTCAACTACATGGAGGCCCAGGTGGTCGGCGTGGGGCTCGCCCTCGAGCCGGGCGAGGCGGCCTACATCCCGCTGGCGCACGACTACCTCGATGCCCCGGCGCAGCTCGACCGCGACGCCGTGCTCGAGGCCCTGCGCCCGCTCTGGGAAGACGATCGCCGCGCCAAGATCGGCCAGAACCTCAAGTACGACATCTCGGTGCTGGCCAATCACGGCATCACCGTGGCCGGGTCGCTGGAGGACACCATGCTGGCCTCCTACGTGCTCGACTCCACGGCCACCCGCCACGACATGGACTCGCTGGCGCTGAAGTACCTGGGCGAGAAGACGATCTCCTTCGAGGAGATCGCCGGCAAGGGGGCCAAGCAGCTCACCTTCAACCAGATCGCCCTGGAGCAGGCCGTCCCCTACGCCTGCGAGGACGTCGACATCACGCTGCGCCTGCATCGACTGCTGCGGCCCCGGGTCGAGGCCGAGGGGCGCCTGGCCGAGGTCCTCGACACCCTCGAGCGGCCGCTGATCCCGGTGCTCTCGCGCATGGAGCGCACCGGCGTGGCGCTCGATCCCGAGCGGCTGCGCGCCCAGAGCCAGGAGCTCGAGACCCGCATCCGCGAACTGGAGGGCCGCGCCCATGAGCTCGCCGGCCGCGAGTTCAACCTCGGCTCGCCCAAGCAGCTCGGCCAGATCCTGTTCGAGGAGCAGAAGATCCCGGTGATCAAGAAGACGCCCAAGGGGGCGCCTTCCACCGCCGAGGCGGTGCTCGAGGAGCTGGCGCTGGACTACCCGCTGCCCAAGGTGATCATCGAGCACCGCGGGCTCGCCAAGCTGAAGTCCACCTACACCGACAAGCTGCCGCGGCTGGTCAACAAGGCCACCGGGCGCCTGCACACCAGCTACCACCAGGCGGTCACGGCCACCGGCCGGCTCTCCTCGTCGGATCCCAACCTGCAGAACATCCCCATCCGCACCGAGGAGGGGCGGCGCATTCGCCAGGCCTTCGTGGCCCGTCCCGGCTATCGCATCGTCGCCGCCGACTACTCGCAGATCGAGCTGCGCATCATGGCGCACCTCTCCGGCGACAAGGGGCTGCTCGAGGCCTTCGCCGAGGGCCGCGACATCCACGCCGCCACCGCCGCCGAGGTGTTCGGCGTGACGCTCGACAAGGTCACCGGCGACCAGCGCCGCAGCGCCAAGGCGATCAACTTCGGGCTGATCTATGGCATGAGCGCCTGGGGGCTCGGCCGCCAGCTCAACATCGAGCAGAGCCAGGCCAAGACCTACATCGACCGCTACTTCGACCGCTACCCCGGCGTGGCCCGCTACATGGAGCGCATTCGCGCCCAGGCCGCCGAGGACGGCTTCGTCGAGACGGTGTTCGGCCGGCGCCTCTACCTGCCGGAGATCCACTCCCAGAACCGTGCGCGCCGCCAGGGCGCCGAGCGCACCGCCATCAACGCGCCCATGCAGGGCACCGCGGCGGACATCATCAAGCGCGCCATGATCGACGTGGACGCCTGGCTCGCCGACGAGGCCTTCGATGCGGTGATGGTGATGCAGGTCCACGACGAGCTGGTCTTCGAGGTGGCCGAGGCGCAGGTCGACGCCTTCATCGCCGAGGTGAAGGCGCGCATGCAGGGCGCCGCCGAGCTCGACGTGGCGTTGACCGTCGAGGCCGAGAGCGGCATCAACTGGGACGAGGCGCACTGAGCTCGGTCTGGCCGAGCCCGGGCCTGCCGAATCGGCGCGCGCCGCGCCGCTGAGATGGCGCGGCCGCGGAGTGCTATGGTGCCTATATCCGGGTCGGCACGGCCCGAGTCCATCAAGGAGACGAGGATGCGAAGGACGATGAGGACATGGCTGGCGGGCGCGGGGGTGATCCTGCTCTCGGGATGCGCGAGCCAGGCGACGCCGACCGCGGCGGAGCTGTTCGACTGCCAGGCCCTGAACCGCGCGGTGGCGAGCGCCGATGCCGGCTTCGACGCGATCAAGGGCCGCCTGGAGACCACCCGCGTGACGCGCACCTGGCAGACCGATACTCAGGCCTTCCACGACGCCTGCGTGATCACCTCGGCCCGGCGGCCCGATCATTACCTGTGCTTCGGCCCCCTGGCGAGCGACGACCCGCGCGGCGCCCTGGTCAAGGGCGGCGAGGCGATCGCCCAGTGCCTCGGCGAGGGCTGGCAGTCGCAGCGCACCTCGGCCGATCGCATCGCGTTCACTCGCGAGGGCCAGGCCCCGGTGGTGACCCTGGAGACCTTCCTCAACGACCGCGGTCGGCGCATGGGCACGCTCGGTGTCTTCCAGAACGCCGCGGATGCCGCGCCGCGGCCCGGCGACACCTGAGCGCGCGTTTTCCCGGCGCAACAGAAAGGCCCGCGGCGCTGCCGCGGGCCTTTCGTCTTTCCGTGCTCGTCATGCCGCTGTCATGGCGGCGTGACGATGAGGCTTAGCGCCAGCCGGCGCGGTCGAAGATACGCACCGCTTCCGGGTTGTTCTCGCCCAGCACGCTGACGTTCAGGTCGTCCTTCTTGAAGTCGCCCCAGGAGGCGATGACGCCGTCGATCTCCACGCTCTCGACGGCGGGGAACTCGTAGTTGCCGGACGCGAACAGGGCCTGGGCCTCGTCGGAGGCGAGGAACTCGAGGAAGCGTACGGCGTTCTCCTCGTTGGGCGCGCCCTTCACCATGCCGGCGCCGCCCACGTTGATGTGCGCGCCGCGATCGTCCTGGTTGGGGAAGACGATCTGGACCTTCTCGGCGACCTCGCGGTCGGCCTCGTTGTCGGAGTTGGCCAGACGCACGTAGTAGTAGTGGTTGGCCACGGCGATGTTGCACTCGCCGCTGGCGACGCCGCGGATCTGGTCGGTGTCGCCGCCCTCGGGATCGCGCGCGAAGTTCTCGACCACGCCCTCGGCCCACGCCTCGGCCTCTTCCTCACCGTGATGGGCGATCATCGAGGCCAGCAGCGACTGGTTGTAGATGTTGTTGGAGGAGCGGATGCAGACCTCGCCCGCGAAGGCCGGGTCGGCCAGGTCCTCGTAGCGGCTGATGGCCTCGGCATCCACCTCGGTGGGGTCGATGAAGAGCGCCCGCACGCGCTGGCTGAAGCCGAACCACTTGCCCTCGGGATGGCGCATGTGGGCCGGCAGGCGCTCGTTGAGCACCTCGGAGTCGACGCTGGCGAAGACGTCCTCCTGCTCGCCGCGCCACAGGCGGCCGGCGTCCACGGTGATCAGCACGTCGGCCGGGCCCGCCTCGCCCTCGAGCTTGAGGCGCTGGATCAGCTGGTCGGAGTCGCCCTCGAGGATGTTGACCTCGATGCCAGTCTCTTCGGTGAAGGCCGCGTAGAGCGCCGCGTCGGAATCATAGTGGCGGGCCGAATAGACGTTGAGCTCCTCGGCGGCGGAGGCCTGGGAGGCCATGGCGGTGCCGGCGACCAGGGCGGCGAGGGGCAGGGCGGTACGACGATGCAGCGACATGGAAAATCCTCGTGGATAGCGGTGGTTTGAAATGATAATGCTTAGCATTAAACTTTCGCTATTGAAGCCCCTTGCGTATTCGCCGTCAAGTCCGTTGCGCGATGGATCTGATCCAGATCAGGTGGCGGCAGGCCTTCCCGGCGGCAAAGCTGGAATGCGAGCGATAGTACAACGCATTCGGGAGGCTTTCGCGTTACCATGTTGTCCAGACACTCTCAACCGGCAGTCGAGACCTCATGACCAGCCAATCGACCCTCACGCCAGACGCGCCGGCCAGCACCGCCCCGGTGCTCGCCATGCACCAGATCCGCCACGCCTACCAGCAGCACCTGGCCGTCGAGAACGTCTCCCTCGACGTCAAGCCCGGGGAGATCGTCTGCCTGCTGGGGCCCTCGGGCTGTGGAAAGTCCACCCTGCTGCGGATCGCCGCCGGACTCGAGCGGGTGCAGCAGGGGCGCGTGGCGCTGGGCGGCGAATCGATGGGCGAGGGGCGCAGTCACGTGCCGCCGGAGAAGCGCAACGTCGGCCTGGCCTTCCAGGACTCGGCGCTGTTCCCGCATCTATCGGTGCTCGACAACGTGGCCTTCGGCCTCGAGTCACTGCCCGCCCAGCAGCGCCGGCGGCGGGCCTACGAGCTGCTCGAGCTGCTCGGCATGGAGCGCTATGCGCGGGTCTTCCCGCACATGCTTTCGGGGGGCCAGCAGCAGCGCATCGCCCTGGCCCGGGCCCTGGCGCCCGCGCCGCAGCTGATGCTGCTCGACGAGCCCTTCTCGAGCCTCGATGCCCGCCTGCGCGACCGCATCCGCGACGATACGCTGCACGTGCTGAAGAAGGTGGGCACCGGCGTGCTGCTGGTCACCCACGACCCCGAAGAGGCCATGTTCATGGCCGATCGCATCGTGCTGATGCGTGAGGGGAGGGTGGTGCAGGCCGGCACTCCGCTGGAGCTCTACTGCACCCCGGCCGATCCCTTCGTGGTCACCTTCTTCGGCGAGGTCAACGAGCTCGAGGGGCGGGTGCAGGACGGCCAGGTGGCGACCCCGGTGGGCGAGGTCTCGGCGGGCGGGCTGCCCGAGGGCAGCCTGGTGAAGGTGATGATCCGGCCCGAGGCGCTCAGGGTCGTGCCGCTCAACGAGCCGCCCGAGTATCACCACAGCCACATCATCATGGCCAAGCTGCTGGGCCGCACCAGCCTGCTGCACATCTGTGCCCACACCCCCGACGGCGAGGAGTCCCACCTGCACGCCCGGGCCCCGGGAGTCTTCCTGCCCCGGGAGGGCCAGCCGATCCTGATCGGCCTGGACGACTCCCAGGTGTTCGTCTTCCCCCTCGAGGAGGCCTCAGCTGCCGGGGCGGGAGCGGCGCATGGCGACGCTGAGCAGGATCACCGGGATGATGCCTACTGCCACGATGGCCAGTGACGAGGTCGAGGCCTCGGCCAGGCGCTCGTCGGCGGCCAGGCTGTGGGCGCGGATGGCCAGGGTGTCGAAGTTGAAGGGGCGCAGGATCACCGTGGCCGGCAGCTCCTTCATCACGTCGACGAAGACCAGGATGCCGGCGGCGATCAGGCTGCCGCGCATGATCGGCGTATGCACCTTGCGCAGGGTGCCGCCCGCCGTCTGACCCAGGGTCCGCGAGGCCGCGTCCATGCTCGGCGTCACCTTGCCGAGGCTCGCCTCGATGGCGTTGAAGGAGACCGCCAGGAAGCGCACCAGGTAGGCGTAGATCAGGATGAACGCCGAGCCGCTGAGCAGCAGCCCCACCACGATGCCGAACTGCCCCTTCATGAAGTCGTTGATCTGGTGATCCAGCCACACGAAGGGGATCAGGATGCCCACCGCCACCACCGAGCCCGGCACCGCATAGCCCATGGCGGCCACTCGCGTGGCCACTCGGGTGATGCGGCCGGGATTGAGCCGTGCCCCGTAGCTCAGCAGCAGCGCCAGGCTCACGGCCACGATTGAGGCGATCGCCGCCAGCAGCAGGCTGTTGCCGGCGAACTCCAGGAAGGCGGCGCCGAACAGCGCGTCGCCGCCCTGAATCGACAGGTAGCCCAGCAGGCCGCTGGGGATCAGGAAACCGAGCAGCACCGGGGTGAGGCAGGCCAGGGTCGCGGCCCAGGCCCGCCCCCCGTGGAGCGCGAACTCGGGCATCTGCTGGTAGCGGCCGGTGGTGTGGAAGTAGCGCCGCTTGCCCCGGGACCAGCGCTCGAGCAGCACCAGGGCGATCACGAAGGCCAGCAGGCAGGCGGCGAGCTGGGCCGCGGCCACCTGCTCGCCCATGCCGAACCAGGTGCGATAGATGCCGGTGGTGAAGGTGTCGACGCCGAAGTACTGCACCGCCCCGAACTCGTTGAGGGTCTCCATCAGCGCCAGGGACACCCCGCCGACGATCGCCGGGCGCGCCAGCGGCAGGGCCACGCTTGAGAACAGCCGCCAGGGCCCGCGGCCCAGGGTGCGCCCCACGTCCAGCACGCACACCGACTGCTCCAGGAAGGCCGCCCGCGCCAGCATGTAGACGTAGGGGTAGAGCACCAGGGTGATCAGTGTCGCGGCGCCCCACAGCGAACGGATGTCCGGGAAGAAGTAGTCGCCCGCCGACCAGCCGAAGGTCTCGCGCAGCCAGGTCTGGATGGGGCCGGCGTACTGCAGGAAGTCGGTATAGGCGTAGGCGATCACGTAGGTCGGCACCGCCAGCGGCAGCAGCAGCCCCCACTCGAAGAGCCGGCGCCCCGGAAAGCGGCACATCACCACCAGCCAGGCGGTGCCGGTGCCGATGACGAAGGTGCCGAGCCCCACGGTCACCACCAGGAAGAGGGTGTTGCCCAGGTAGCGGGGCAGCACGGTGCTGCCCAGGTGCTGCCAGATGCCGTCGGTGGGCATGAACAGGTGCGTCAGCACCACGATGACCGGCAACGCCACGATCAGGGCGATGCCGATGGTCAGGGCGTTCCAGAGATTGAGGGGCAGCGACAGGCGGGAAGGCGTGCGGGCGCGGGAACTGGCCGGACTGGTCAACGGAGTCTCCTTCCGTGCCGGGATGGCTACAGGGATGCGAGAAACTTGCGGCTGAGAATTGTATCAGTCGGCCGGGGCGACTGCAGCCACGGTCGCCGTGAACGCGGTCGCCGTGAATACGGTCGCCGTGACCTCCGTCAAGCAAGACGCCCGCCGCTCGAGGAGCGGCGGGCGTCGAGGGTCGAGCTCGGCAGGCTCAGTAGCCGATCAGCAGCGACGGCAGACCGGTGACCAGGACCGGGAAGAAGGCCATCAGCAGGCAGGCCAGCACGATCAGCGCGACGAAGGGGATGACCGCCTTGTAGAGGTCGAGGGTCTCGACCCCGGGCGGCGCCACCCCCTTGAGGTAGAAGAGCGCGTAGCCGAAGGGCGGCGTGAGGAAGGAGGTCTGCAGCACCACCGCGACCATCACCACGAACCACAGCACGTCGATGCCCATGCTCTCGACGATCGGCAGCATGATCGGGAAGCTCAGCAGCACGATGCCGGTCCAGTCCAGGAACATGCCCAGGATGAAGACCAGGAAGAGCATCAGGATCAACGCCCCGGTGGTGCCGCCGGGCATCGCCATCACCACCTCGTGGATCACCTCCATGCCGCCGCCGATGGAGAACACCCCGGTGAAGGCGGTGGCCCCCACCAGCACCAGCATCACCATGGTGGTGGTCTTGCTGGCCTCGATCAGGGTGTGGTAGCAGGTGGAGGCCTTGCGATCGCCGAAGATCAGGAACAGCAGGAAGGCGATGAAGACGCCGATGGCCGAGGCCTCGGTGGCGGTGGCGATGCCGGTGAACAGCGAGCCCAGCACGCCGAGGATCAGCGCCATCGGGGGCAGCACGTACTTGCCCAGCATCTTCAAGAGCTCGCCGGTGGAGACCTCGGCGCGCTCCTCGGCGGGCACCAGGGGGCCATATTCCGGCTTGAGGTGGCAGATCACCAGCACGTAGAGGGCGTACATCGCGCCGAGCAGCAGGCCCGGCACCAGGGCGCCGGCGAACAGCGCGCCCACCGAGACCGGCGAGTAGCTGGCCATCAGGATCAGCATGATGCTGGGCGGGATCAGGATGCCCAGGCAGCCGCTGGCCATGATCACGCCGGTGCTGAGCTGCTTGTTGTAGCCGTAGTTCAGCATCGGCACCAGCGCGATCATGCCCATCACCGCGATGGAGGCGCCGACGATGCCGGTGGTGGCGGCCAGCAGCACCGAGACCACGACGACCGTCAGGGCCAGGCCGCCGCGCAGGTTGGCCAGCAGCAGGCGCATCGATTCGAACATCTTCTCGGTGACGCCGGAGTCGTTGAGGAAACGCGCCATCAGGATGAACAGCGGGATGGCCACCAGGACGTAGTTGTCCATGGCGTTGCCGTAGATGTTGTTGATCAGGATGCCCAGCGTATTGGCGCCGGGCCCGAACCAGGCGCCGAGCACGGCGACGCCGCCGAGCACGAAGGCCAGCGGATGACCCATGAACAGGCCGACCAGCAGGCCGCCGAACATGAACAGGGTAAGCATCTCGGCGCTCATGCGGGGGTCTCCTTGCCCAGCGCCTGCACGGCGCGGATGACGATGGCGATGGCCTGCAGCAGCAGCAGCCCGGCGGCGACCACGATCACGCCCTTCACCGGGTAGACCGGGATGGCCATCATGCCGTAGGTGGTCTCGCCGCGACTGAAGGAGCGTTCGAAGAATGCCCAGCCGAAGGTCAGCAGCATCCAGATGAAGGGAACGAAGAAGATCAGGTAGCCGAGGAGCTCGAGCGCCGCCTGCTTGCGGCGAGAGAGCAGCCGCTTGAGCACGTCGACCTCGACATGGGCGTGATGGCGCAGCCCGTAGGCGGCCATCAGCATGAAATGGGCGCCGAACAGCATCTTCGTCACGTCGAAGGCCCAGTCGCTGGGGCGTCCGATGAAGAAGCGCATGGCGATGTCATAGATCACGATCAGCGTGATCACGGCGAGCAGCGGAGCGATCAGGCGTCCGAATCCCTCGTTGAGGGCGTCGATGGCCCTGGCAATGGCATTCATGGTGGGAGCTCTCGGAATCGGGCGAATCGTGCGTGAGGGGAGCGACGGAACCGTCGGCGTCGAGCCGGCCCCGTCGGGGGCCGGCCCTGGCCGGTTACTGGTTCATGCAGGCCTCGATCTCCTCGAGGGACGGCAGCTCATCGGTGACGCGGCTCATGTTGTAGGGCACCGAGATATCGCGCCAGTTGGAGTAGTGCTGCAGGTAGCTGATCATGGAGTGGTAGACCTTGGCGTGCATCGGGTCCTCGCAGGCCCCCTGCACGATCACCTCGTTGGTGATGCGCTGGATCTCGGCGAGATCCTCCTCGGAGAGCTGATTGATCTCGGTGCCGTCCTCGATGAACTTCACCGTGCCCTCGGTGGATTCGCGCTCGGACCAGGCCAGCGACCAGGCCATGGTCGCCTGGGCGGCGATCTTCAGCTTCTCCTGGGTCTCCTCGGAGAGGGCGTCCCAGGCGTCCTGGTTGATCATCACGCCGAACACGCTGGCGGACTGGTGCCAGCCCGGCACGGACCAGTAGTCGGCGACCTCGGAGAAGCCGGCCTTGTAGTCCACCCCCGGGGTCGAGAACTCGGCGCCGTCGACCACGCCGCGCTCGATGGCCTGGTAGATCTCGCCGCCGGCCAGGGTGACCTGGGAGCCGCCGAGCTGCTCGAGCACCCGGCCCTGATCGCGACCGGAGAGGCGCAGGCGCTTGCCCTCCAGGTCGGCGATGCTCTCGATGGGCGTGCCGCCGCGGAAGCCCGACTCGTTGTTGGTGATGCCGTAGGGCAGGTAGACCATGTTGTAGTCGCCGTAGACCTCCTGGTAGAGCTCGAAGCCGCCCCACTGGTTGATCCAGTTCAGGTAGTCCACGCCGTTGAACAGGCTGGTGGTGGTGGCCAGCGGCGAGAAGGCCGGGCTCAGGCCGGCCCAGTAGCCGGGCCAGTCGCCGGCGGCCTGGATGGCGCCGGTCTGGGTGGCGTCGAACACCTCGGTGCCGGGCATCAGGGTGCCGCCGGCGCGGAAGTTGATGGTCAGCTCGTCGCCGGCCAGGGTGTTGACCAGCTCCGCCCAGTGGCGGTCGATCTGGATCAGGTCCAGGTTGTCCGGCCAGGTGGTGGTCATGGTCCAGGTTTCCTGGGCCTGGGCGGTCGTGCTCAGGGCGGCGAGGGCGACGCCGGCCGCGATCCCGGTGAGGGTGAAGGTGCGCAGTGCTGTCATTTTTTGTCCCTTTTGTTGGTTCGAGCTGCGATGCCGGGAGGCACCGCCTTGGCCAAGCCGGTCCACCAGCCACGCTGCCGTCGCTTGGACGGCGACGCGGCGCTCGCCTCAAGCTAGCACGTCATCCATGTAGGGTTCGATCGCGCCGATGCGAGGATGACGGGGCTCGATGGCGGCGATATCGCTCGCGATCGGCGGCTTGGGTGCACGCGTCGGCAGCGAGATATGGCATGATAATCAATGAGTTGCCTTTTGTTTACGTTAACGTAAACGTATGACTCGGGAGATCATGCAGCGTTGAACGTTGCACTTATATAAGACCAAAGTGTTAATGGGGGTGCCGGTAACGGCGCTTCAGGAAGGGCAGCGGCGACAGGAGGCGGCGCCATGAGCGACAGAGGGCAAGACGGCGGGGACAGAGGCGACCGCGAGGCGAGGGCGGTGAGTGCCCTGCTGGCGCAGGCGCGACGCCTCGCCCGGCGCCGCTGGCGCGGCCTGGTGTGGCTGACCGGCGAGGCCGAGGCCTGTCGGCGCGAGGCGCAGAGCCTGTGGCAGGCAGGAGAGGAGCAGGGAGCGTGGCGGGCGCCCCTGTGGATCGCCGCCGAGCGCCCCGAGGGCCTGGCGGCATCGGCCTGGCTGCCGTCGGCCAAGGCCCGCACGCGGCTGGGCGGCGAGCAGGACCTGGTGGTGATCGATGCCGTCTCGGCCGGGAGCGGCTTCGATCCCGAGGCCTTCGGGGCGCTGGCCGGCACGCTCACCGCCGGCGGCCTGTTGGTGCTGATGACCCCGCCCGACTGGGGGCGGCGCCCCGACGCCGACTACGCCCGCCTGGCCGAGCACCCCTGGCGGGCGGAGCAGCTCACCGCCCGCTACCTGGCCCGCCTCGCCCGCCTGCTGGCCGATGATGCACGGGTGATCCGCTGGACGGCAGGGGCGGCGCCGAGGCTGCCGGACGTCCCCGAGGCCACGACCGGGGCGAAGGGCGAAGCGCCGGGAGAGCCCCCGTCGCTGTCGGCCGGCGACGAGGCCTGCCTGACCGAGGACCAGGCCGAGGCGGTAGCCCGGCTGACCCGGCTGCGTCGCCGTCGCCCCCTGGTGCTGACCGCCGATCGTGGCCGCGGGAAGACGGCGGCGCTCGGCATCGCCTGTGCGCGGTTGCTGGCGCAAGGCACGGGGGCTGGGGCAGGAACCACCGAGATCCTGGTCACCGCGCCGCGCCCGGCGGCGGTGGCCGGGCTCTTCGAGCGCCTGGCCGCGCTCTGCCCCGAGGGGCAGCGGCACGGCCAGGCCTTCGAGGCGCCCGGGGGGCGGGTGCGCTTCCTGGCCCCCGATGAGCTGGCCCGCCTGGCCGAGCAGGGCGAGGTCGGTGGCCCCGGTCGACTGCTGCTGGTGGACGAGGCGGCGGCGATTCCCGCTCCTTTGCTGGGGCGCTGGCTCGAGGCCTTCCCGCGCATCGCCTTCGCCACCACGGTGCACGGCTACGAGGGCTCGGGGCGCGGCTTCGCGCTGCGCTTTCGCGAGCGGCTCGAGCGCCAGGCGCCCGACTTCCGCGAGTGTCACCTGGCCGAGCCGATCCGCTGGGCCGCCGGCGATCCCCTGGAGGCGCTCACCGCCCACCTGCTGCTGCTGGACGCCGAGCCGGACACGGCACCGACCGGCGACGGCGCACCCATCGCCCGGCGCCTGGACCGCGACGTCCTGGCCCATGATGAGCCGCGGCTGCGGGCGGTGTTCGGCCTGCTGGTGCAGGCTCACTATCGCACCACCCCCGCCGACCTGCGCCGGCTGCTGGACGGGCCGGGGGTGACCATCACCGCCCTCGAGGCGGGCTCGGCCCTCGAGGGCGTGGCGGTATGCGGCGACGAGGGCGGCTTCCCGGCCGTGCTCGCCGAGAGGGTGGCGCGGGGCGAGCGGCGCCCGCGCGGACACCTGCTGGCCCAGTCGCTGGCCGCCCATGCCGGCGAGCGCGAGGCGCTGACCGCGCGCCTGCGACGGGTGCTGCGCATCGCCGTGCCCGCCGGCCGTCGCCGCCTGGGCGGCGGCCGGCACCTGCTCGATGACGAGCTCGCGCGGGCCCGCGAGGAGGGCATCGATCTGCTGGGCGCGAGCTTTGGCGCCGAGCCCGGGCTCCAGGCGTTCTGGCAGTCGGCGGGCTTTCGTGCCGTGCGCCTGGGGCTGACCCGCGAGACCGCCACCGGCGAGCATGCGCTGATGGTGGTGCGACCCACCAGCGCGGCCGGCGAGGCGCTGGCCGCGCGGCTCCAGGCGCGCCTCCACCGCCAGCTGCCGGGCCTGCTGGCCTTCGAACTGGCCGAGCTCGAGCCCGCGGTGGCCCTCGCCCTGCTCGCCGAGGGGCCGGCACCCGCCCTCGAGGCCGCGGACCGGCGCGACCTGGATGATGTGGCCTTCGGCCATCGCGAGCCGGCCCTCACGCGCCCGGCGATCCAGGCGCTGGTGAGGCACCGCGCCCGGGCTGGTATGCGCGAAGAGGCCCGAGGCGCCGAGCCCGACGAGGCGCTGGCGCCGCTCGCGGCCTGGGCCTTCCAGGGCCGCGATGCGAGCTGGCTGGCGCAGCGGCTGGGCGTCGCGGGCAAGAAGGGCGTCCAGGCCTGGCTGCGTGAGGCCGTGGCGCGCCTTCACGATCGCGACGGCGGACTTTCCCCCGATGTGGCCGGGCGGTAGAGTGCCCGCATTCACCGTCGGACAGATGCCCCATGAACGCACATCTCGAGCAGCTCTCCCCCCGGCCCCTGTGGCGCCACTTTCGCACCCTGTGCAACACGCCGCGCCCCTCCGGCCACGAGGCCGCCTTGGTCGCGCTCCTCGAGCGCTGGGCCGACGGCCTGGGCCTGGCCCACGACCGTGACGCCTTCGGTAACCTGCGCATCCGCAAGCCCGCCACCCCCGGCCACGAGCAGGCGCCCGGCGTGATCCTGCAGGGGCATCTGGACATGGTGGCCCAGGCCAACGCCGACCATGCCCATGACTTCACCCGCGATCCTATCGAGACCCGAGTGGGGGACGATGGCTGGCTGCACGCCCGCCACACCACCCTCGGCGCCGATAACGGCCTCGGCGTGGCCGCGGCGCTGGCGATCCTCGAGGACGACGCCCTGGTCCACGGCCCGCTGGAGGCGCTCTTCACCCTGGAGGAGGAGTCCTCCATGGGCGGCGCCCTGAACCTGGCCGAGGAGTGGCTCGAGGGGTGTCTGTTGCTCAACCTGGACTCCGAGGATCGCGGCCAGGTCTATATCGGCTGTGCCGGCGGGGCCGACGTCCTCGTCGACGCCCAGCTGCCCACCGCACCGCCGTCGCCCGGCGAGGCGCCGCTCTCGCTCTCGCTCACCGGGCTCTCGGGCGGCCACTCCGGCATCGATATCCACAAGGGGCGCGGCAACGCCAACCGGCTGCTGGTCAGGGCGCTGCGCGCCCTTGAGCCTCTCGGGGCGCGGCTGGTCGACTATCATGGCGGCACCCTGCGCAACGCCCTGCCGCGGGAGGCCTTCGCCACCCTGCTGCTGCCGGAGGAGGAGCACGCCGATGCCCGGGCGCGGGTGGCGGCGCTTGCCGCCGAGCTGCGCGCGGAGCTCGCCGGGGTCGACGAGGGGCTCTCGCTCTCCCTGACGCCCACGGCGGCGCCGGCAGACGAGGCCCTGACGGCCGAGGCCAGCCGACTGCTGGTGCGCGCCCTGCACGTGGCGCCCTGCGGCGTCGAGCGGATGAGCGTCGAGCTGCCCGGGGTGGTGGAGACCTCCAACAACCTCGGGGTGGTCAGCCTGTCGGCCGGGCGCTTCCACCTCTGTGCCCTGGTGCGCTCACTGCGCGACAGCGCCACGGCGGATATCGCCGATCGGTTCCGCGCGCTGTTCGAGCTGATCGGCGCCCGCACCCGGGTCGAGAACGCCTACCCGGGCTGGACACCCGATCCGGCGAGCCCGCTGCTGGCGCGCTTCCGCCGCCTTCACCAGGAGCGGCTGGGCCAGGATCCCGAGGTCAAGGTGATCCACGCCGGCCTGGAGTGCGGCATCCTCGGCGGCAAGTACCCACGGCTCGACATGATCTCTTTTGGCCCGCTGATCCGCGGCGCCCACTCCCCGGACGAGCGGGTGGAGCTCTCCTCGGTGGAGGAATTCTGGACGCTGCTGCGTGCCCTGGTGGAGGAGCTGGCCACCCTGGGGGCGGAAGACGCCGACCACGCCGCTCACGGGGCGGGGCGGTGATGAACGCCTGGTGGCAGGCGGCCGGACCGGCCGACTGGGTCGCGGTGGCGCTGGCGGGGCTGCTGGCGGTGACCGCCGCGCTGGCCCTGGGCTGGCGGCGCCGCCTGTCGGCCGCCGAGGCGGCCCTCGCCGACCGCGAGCGGTTGACCCAGGAGCGTGAGGCCGGCGTGCGGCGCCTCGAGCAGGAGCTGGCCCAGAGCGATGCCCAGCTGGATGCCAGCCGCGAGCGTCTGGCGGCCCTCGAGGCCGAGCTCACCGGCACTCGCGACCGGCTCGCGGAGCAGCGCGAGCGGGCCACCCGCCTGGAGACCGAGCGCGAGCAGATGGCGCTGCGTCATCGCGAGCAGCTGGCTCTGCTCGAGGAGGCCCGCGAGCGGCTCAAGGAGGAGTTTCGTCAGCTGGCCGGGCGCATCTTCGAGGAGCGCCAGCAGGCCTTCACGGCCCAGAGTCGCGACGGCCTCGAGGCGACGCTCAAGCCCTTCCGCGAGCAGGTCGACCAGTTCCGCCGCCGGGTCGAGGAGCTCCACGGCCAGCAGAGCCGCGACAGCGGCTCCCTCAAGGCCCAGCTCGAGCAGCTCGCCGGGCTCAATGCCCGTCTCGGCGAGGAGGCCGCGGGACTCGCCCGGGCGCTCAAGGGCGACCAGAAGGCCCAGGGGAACTGGGGCGAGCTGATGCTCGAGACCGTGCTCGAGCGCAGCGGCCTGCGCCGCGACATCGAGTACCGCCGCGAGGTCTCGCTGCAGGGCGAGCAGGGGCGCCAGCGTCCCGACGCGGTGATCTACCTGCCCGACGACCGTCACCTGATCGTCGATGCCAAGGTATCGCTGGTCGCCTGGACCCGGGTGGTCAACGCCGAGCAGGAGGCCGAGCGCGAGGCGGCCATGAAGGCGCACCTGCAGTCGCTGCGCAGCCACGTGGCGGGCCTCGCGGCCAAGGACTACCCGGCCCTGCCGGGACTCCACTCGCCGGACTTCGTGTTCCTCTTCGTGCCGGTGGAGCCGGCCTTCGCCGCGGCCTTCGAGCGCGACCCCTCGCTCTTCCAGGAGGCCTTCGACCGCCAGGTGGTAGTGGTCACGCCGACCACCCTGCTGGCGAGCCTGCGCACCGTGGCGGGCCTGTGGAGCCTGGAGCGCCAGAACGAGAACGCGCGCCTGATCGGCGAGCGGGCCGAGAAGCTGCTGGCCAAGTTCTCCGGCTTCGTCGAGAGCCTGGAGGAGGTGGGGCGCCACCTGGAGCGGGCGAGCGACAGCCAGCGTCGGGCCATGGGGCGACTCTCCAGCGGCCAGGGCAGCCTGGTGGCCCAGGCCACCGAGCTCGAGCGCCTGGGCGTGCGCATGAGAAAGCCGCTGCCCGCGGCGCTGGTACGCGCCGCCGCCGGTGACCCTGGCGGAGAGGGTGAGGCAGGCGAGGACGAGGCGTCAGGCGGGGAAGGCGAGCCGGGTGACGACGTGGCGTCGACGCATAACCGCGCCTGAGCCCCGCCTGAGCCCCGCCTGAGCCCCCTACGCGACCGCCAGACGCCAAGACGCCGCCCGAGGGCGGCGTCTTGCATCCATCATGCCGGATGGACTCGCGGTGTCGGGCAGGGGCCGCTTAGCCGAGGTAGGCGCCCAGCATCCACACGGTCTTCTCCTGCTCGCGGATGTAGTCGCCGGCCTGGGCGGCGGTGCCCTCGTCATCGGCGTCGGAGGCCAGCGAGAGCAGCTCGCGCTGCAGCTCGATCAGCGTCTGGTACCCCTGGAGCACGCCGCGCACGCAAGCTTCTCCGTCGTGGACGTTCTTGTCCTCCTGGATCCGGGAGATCTTCACGTAGTCGCTGTAGGCATGGACCGGGGTGTGACCCAGGGTCAGGATGCGTTCGGCGACCTCGTCGACCTTGACCAGCAGATCGGTGTAGAACTCCTCGAACTTCTCGTGGAGCTGGAAGAACTGCCGCCCCTTCACGTTCCAGTGATAGCCGCGCACGTTCATGTAGAAGATCTGGTAGTTCGCGAGCAGCTCGTTGAGCTTCTCGGCGAGCTGGCTGGCGCTGGATTCGTGCAGGCCGATGGTGTTGGTCTCGCTCATGCAATGCCTCCTTGATCGCTTGACGGCTAGGGTACGGTGGTCCGGTGGTCGCGAGTAAGTCGATTCTCTGCATGGCCACCATAGCCGATGTCGATGACCTGCGGGCGGCGGCGGCGAGATTCAAGGCCGGGCGTATCGTCGCCGCGGCGTCCGGCCTAGACTGAAGGCCACCGTTTCAGGAGACGATTCCATGCGCAGATGGCTGCTGTGGCTGCTGCCGGGCGTGCTGGCCGGGTGTCAGATGACGCCGACGACCCTGCCGGTGGCCGAGCCCGCCCCTTCCGCCGAGTGCCGCTGGCCCGCAGGGCCCGGCGATGACCTGCCCCGGGTGATCACCGCCCTTGAGGCGGAGGGCTTCGTGGTGCGCCACACCGATGCGTCGCTGGGGCTGGTCAGCGCCGATCGGGCCCGCACCACCATCTATCACGACAACGGCATCGAACGCCTGCCGCGCATCGGCGGCTTCGTGAGCGGGGGCAGCGGAGGCCACGTGGGCACGGGCGTGGTGCTCGGCGTCGGCGGAGGGTTCGGGCCGGGCATCGACGAGGCGACCCGCGCGGAGCGGGTCTCGGTGGTGGTCGATGAGCGTCGGCTTCGCGTGACCCGCGACATTCGCCTGATCGACTGGCGGGGCGACCTGCGCGAATCGCGCAGCGCCAGCGACGCCGACTTCTGCCGCGACCTGCGCCGTGCCATCCAGGCCGTTCCGGCCGGGGGGGCGTCATGACCCGTGCACTGCTCATCCTGCTGCTGACGGCGTGGCTCGCCGGCTGTGCCTCGCCGGCGACTGTCGCGCCGCGCGAGCTGCGCCTGGCGGCAGCGCCCGAGACGACCCTGCGCGCGGCGATACAGCTGCTGATGGAACGGGGCTACGTGATTCGCCATGCCGACGACGACCTGGGGCGACTGGACGCCGTGCTGGCCCGCATGCCGGGCTATGGCGTCTCGCTGCGCCTCTCGCCGGGCGAAGAGGGCGGCAGCCGGGTCGAGGCCATCGCCACCCGGGGCGGCCGGGCGCTGCCGCCGGGCCTGCTGGATCCGTTTCTCACCGACCTCCAGGCGCGGCTGGGGCTGCTCCCCTGAAGACGGCGCCCCCCGCGTCCCGGTCGCCTCAGTTCTGATCGCCAGCGTCCAGGTCCAGCCGTTCCAGCTCGGCCAGGATGCGGGCGCGCATGTCGGCCAGGGCGTCCGGGTCGTAGGGCTCGGCCCGGCCATGGCCCCAGACCGGCGCCGGCCAGGCGGCATCCTCGCGGCGACGCACCACCGCATGCACGTGCAGCTGGGCGACCACGTTGCCGAGGCTGGCGATATTGAGCTTGTCACCCTCGAGGGCCTCGAGCAGGGCCCGGCCGACCGCCGTGGCCTCCCGCCACAACTGCCGCTGGGCCCGGTCGTCGAGTTCGAACACCTCGCTGACCTCGTGGCGGCGCGGCACCAGCACCAGCCAGGGGAAGCGCGCGTCGTCCATCAGCCGCAGCTGGCACAGCGGCAGCTCGGTGATCGGGTAGGTATCCGCCACCAGGCGGGCATCGGGCTCGAAATCCGGCATCGCTCTTCTCCTTTCGCTGGGCCATCCCTCTCGCGCCCATGATGGCACAGCGGGGCTGTGCGGTCAGATTCCCCCGGACGCGCCGGGCCGGTATGCTGGGCGGCCTTCGACTCGCTACGCACGGACGCCATCATGACGCTGCTCGAGGCCCTCGCCCTGCTGACCATCGGCACCCTGGCCGGTTTCATCAACGTGCTCGCCGCCGGGGGCTCGATGCTCACCCTGCCGCTGCTGATGTTCCTGGGGCTGCCGCCCCAGGCGGCCAACGGCACCAATCGGGTCTCCGTGGCCCTGCAGAGCGTCTCGGCGGTGGCCAGCTTCCTGCGCGCGGGCGCCTCGCACCTGGGGCTCTCCCTGCGGCTGTCGGTGCCGGCGGTCGCCGGCTCGCTGGTCGGCGCCTGGTTGGCCCTGCAGACCGACGATGCCCTGTTCGAGGCGATCCTGATCGCGGTGATGGCGGGCTCGGCGGTGCTGATGCTGCTGCCCCAGCCGCGGGTGGAGACCCGCCCGCTCACCGCCGAGCGCCTCACGCCCGCGGTCTATCTGGCGATGTTCGCCATCGGCCTCTATGGAGGCTTCATCCAGATCGGCGTGGGGATCCTCTTCATCGTGGTGCTCTATCGCATGCTGAAGATCGACCTGGCCCAGGTGAACGTCTTCAAGGTGCTGATCGTGCTGGTCTATACCCTGCCGGCCCTGGCGATCTTCCTGATCAACGACCAGGTGCGCTGGAGCTACGGCCTAGTGCTGGCGGCGGGCAGCATGCTGGGCGCCTGGCTGGCGGTGAAGGTCAACATGAGCCCGCGCGGGGCCCTCATCGTCAAGTGGCTGACCCTTGCGGTCATCTTGGCGATCATCCTGCGGCTGCTGCTGGGGTAGCCCCCTCGGTGACGACGGCGGTCGCGTGCTAGATTGAAGGAGCATCACTCCCTCACCGCACATCGAGAAGCTCGAGGAGGCAAGCATGAAACGGACACTCGCACTGGTACTCGTCGCGCTGTTCACCGCGTCGCTGCTCGGCGGCTGCAACACCATCCGTGGCGCCGGCCAGGACATCGAGGAGGGCGGCGAGGCCATCCAGAAATCCAGCTACTGAGTCAGCGTATGGGGCCGCTACCCGCCAGAACGGCGACTGACCGTTCCGGTGGGGCCCGCCATCATGGACGAGGAGAAAGCATGTCACCCAAGGCACTCGCGCCGATCGCCGCCGCCCTGCTGCTGGCCGGCTGCGCCGGCGGATCGAACCCGCCAGCCCCGGCGCCCGCGCCGCCTCCGCCCAGCGTGACCGCCGGTAATACCTGCGATGTCGCAGCCTTGCAGGGCCGGGTCGGGCAGCGCTTCAGCGCCACGCTCGGCGAGACGCTGCAGGCCGAGAGCGGCGCGACCACCCTGCGGGTGCTGCACCCCGGCACGGCCGCCACCCTCGACTATCGCCAGGACCGCCTCAACGTGCGGCTGGACGAGCGCGACATCATCACCGCCATCGACTGCGGCTGAGCGCCGCCGCCGGCAGGCCTTCGAGGCCTTTCCGGCTAGAGTTCGCCGTGCTCCTCCTGGGTGCGGCGCTCCTCCTCCTCGGCCTGCTTGCGCAGCTTCTTGCGCAGGGCCGCCTTCTCGAAGCGCAGTTTCTGCAGACGGGTCTCCAGCCGTAGCGGCGGCACCCGCGCCGGCTTGCCGTGGTCGTCCACGGCGACCATGGTCAGGTAGCAGCTGTTGGTGTGGCGGATCATCTTGTGGCGGATGTCCTCGGCCACCACCTTGATGCCGATCTCCATGGAGGAGCTGCCCACGTGGTTGACGCAGGCCAGGAAGGTGACCAGCTCGCCGACGTGGATCGGCTGCTTGAACAGCACCTGATCGACGGACAGCGTCACCACGTAGTGGCCGGCGTAGCGGCTGGCGCAGGCGTAGGCCACCTCGTCGAGCTTCTTCAAGATGGCCCCGCCGTGCACCTTGCCGCTGAAGTTGGCCATGTCCGGGGTCATCAGCACGGTCATCGAGAGCTCGTGCTGGCCGGGGAGGGTTTGATCGTCCATCGCAGGGTTTCCGTCAAGGTTTCATGAAGCATAACGCCTCGCCCCCCGGAAGGGGGAGCGAGGCGTCGTCGTGGCGCGTTCGGCTCGGTTCAGAACCAGGTCAGGCCGACGGCGATGATGATACCGGTGATCAGCAGCTGGATCAGGCAGAAGCCCATGATGTCCTTGGCCTTGAGGCCGGCGATCCCGAGCACCGGCAGGGCCCAGAAGGGCTGCAGCAGGTTGGTCCAGGCGTCGCCCCAGGCCACGGCCATGGCCACCCGGGGGATGTCCACGCCAAGGGCCTGGGCGGCCGGCAGCATCACCGGGGCCTGCACGGCCCACTGGCCGCCGCCGGAAGGCACGAAGATGTTGACGATGCCGGCGCTGATGAAGGACCAGAAGGGCAGGGTCGCCTCGGTGGCGAAGGAGATCAGCGCGCCGGACAGCGTCTCGGCGAGCCCGGACTGCACCATGATCGCCATGATCCCGGCGTAGAAGGGGAACTGGATGACGATCCCGGCGCCGCCCTTGATCGCCTCGTGCAGGCTGTTCAGCAGGCTCTGGGGCGTGCGGTGGAGCACGATGGCCAGGAACAGGAACAGGAAGTTCACTACGTTCAGGTTGAGGCCGCCGCCTTGTAGGACGAAGTGGTCGAACAGGAACAGCAGGCCGGGGATGCCGACCAGCCAGGCGAGCGTGGTGCTGTTCTCGAGGCGCTCCGCCGGGCGCGTGATGCGCGGCCGCTTCGTCTCGGTCTCACCCAGCAGCGCGGGGTCGATGTAGACGCTGTCCTTCTCGTCCGGAAGCATCATCCGGTTGACCAGCGGCACCGCCACGAACAGGCAGAGCACGATGGCGATGTTGAACAGCGAGAAGATGGTCTCGCCGGTGCCGATCACGCCGATCTGCTCGACGGCGAAGTGCCCCTCGGTGGCGACCACCAGCGGCACGGAGCCGGCCAGCCCGCCGTGCCAGACGACGAAGCCGGAGTAGGCACTGGCCACCAGCAGCCGATAGTCGACGCGGATCTGGCGAGCCAGCTCCTTGGCGAACAGCGCGCCGACCACCAGGCCGAAGCCCCAGTTGATCCAGCTGGCGGCCAGCGAGACCAGGGTCACCAGCAGGATGGCGGCGCCGGCGTTGTTGGCCAGGCCGGCGAGCTTCTGCAGCAGGCGGCTGACGGGGGGGGAGCTGGCCAGCATGAAGCCGGTGACCAGCACCAGCAGCATCTGCATCGAGAAGGTCAGCAGGTTCCAGAAGCCATCGCCCCAGAAACGCAGTACCGCCAGTGGCGTCTGGCGCTCCACGGCGATGGCCGCGGCGGCGGCGATGACCGTCAGCAGCAGCACGAAGATGTAGGGGTCGGGCAAGTACCTCTCGACCAGCTTGACGGCCGGCCGTGATAGAGCCTTGAGCATGAGAGTTCCCTTGTTCTGTTGTCTTGTGTGGCGTACCCGACAGAAAGTAGCGCAGTCTCAGAGGCTTGTGCTACCCGGGGCGGGGCACGTCGTCAACGCGGGCGGCCGTCGCGTCATGGCGCCAGCGGGTGCGGCGATGGTGCCGGTAGTAGGCCGCGAGCACCCCCGAGCGCACCGTGGCGAAGGCCAGGAAGGCGAGCCATAGCCCGTGGTTGCCCAGTCCCTGGGTGAGCCACCAGAGCGGCAGGTAGACGGCGAGGCCGGCGAAGATGCTGTTGCGCATCTCGCGGATCGCGGTCGCCCCGATGAAGACGCCGTCCAGCAGGTAGCTCCACACCGCGACCAGCGGCATGACGACCATCCAGGGCAGGTAGGCCCCGGCCGTCTCCCGCACCTCCGGCAGGCCGGTGAGCAGCGCGATCAGCCCCTCGCCGCCCAGGGCGAAGGCCAGGGCGGCCGCGCCGGCGGTGAGCAGCGAGAAGCGCGCGGCGCTCTTGACCACCTCGCCGAACTCGTCGAAGCGTCGGCGCCCCACGGCGCGCCCGGCCAGCGCCTCGGCGGCATGGGCGAAGCCGTCCAGGGCGTAGCTGGTCAGCATGATGAACTGCAGCAGCACGGCGTTGGCGGCCAGCACGGTGTCGCCCTGGGCGGCGCCGCGGGAGGTGAAGAAGGCCATGGCGAAGAGCAGGCCCAGGGTGCGTACGAAGAGGTTGGCGTTGACCCGGAAGAGTTCGCCGTAGGCGCTCAGGCGCAGGATCTGGCTGCGCAGGAAGCGCCCCGAGAGCCACTGGAGCTGGCGCGAGACCAGCCACAGGCCGAAGGCCAGCGCTGTGTAGTCGGCGATCACCGTGGCCCAGGCCACGCCGTCGCTGGTCATGCCCAGCCCCACCACGAACAGCAGGTCCAGCGCGATGTTGACGCCGTTGGTCAGCACCAGGATCGCCAGGGTGACCCGTGAATTCTGCTGGCCGAGGAACCAGCCGAGGATGGCGTAGTTGGCCAGTACCGCCGGCGCCGAGAGCAGGCGGATGCGGGCGTACTCCGCGGCGAGCTCGGTGGCCGCCGCGCTGCCGTCGAGCAGCCACAGCCCCAGCGCCACCAGCGGGTCGCCGGCGAGTATCAGCGCGAGGCCGATCACCAGCGCGAGCAGCAGCGACTGGCCGAGCAGGTTGCGCACTTCGCCGTCCGCCTCGCGCCCCACCGCCTGGGAGGTGAGGCCGGTGGTACCCATGCGCAGGAAGCCGAAGCCCCAGTAGAGGAAGCTGAAGAGCGTGGCGCCGAGGGTCACCCCGGCGAGATAGCGCGAGTCGGGCAGGTGGCCGACCACCGCGGTATCCACCAGCCCGAGCAGCGGCACGGTGATGTTGGAGAGGATGATCGGCCAGGCCAGCGCCCAGATACGCTGAGGAGCGGGCGGGGTGGTGGTAGAGGAAGAGGTCACGATGGCTCCGGTCGAGACGCGAAGGCGGCAGGATGGGCGGAGTGGCGCGAAGGTGCAACCGCTTGATCGCCCTGAAATCCAGCTACGCTTGAACGAGATGGCGAGGGCGTCAACGCGCCCCGAGTGGAACGCGTGCGAAAGGGAGCGACACGATGAAGCGAATGAACGGTATGGGGATGGGGCTTGTGCTGGTGCTGGCCATGTCGGTGGCGGGGCAGCCGGCCATGGCCGTCGGCAACGACGAGAGGATCGAGCCGAGCGGCGGGGCGATGATCCTCGATGCGGTCGTCGCCCGTCCGCTGCTGGCGGCCGCGACGCTGGGCGGCACGGCGATCTTCCTGATGTCGCTGCCGTTTTCGGCCCTGGGCGGCAACGTCGATACGGCCGCCGAGACCCTGATCAAGACCCCCGCCGAGGCGACCTTCCGGCGCTGCCTGGGCTGCAGCGTGAGCCGGCGCGCCGACGAGCGCTAGGGCAGGGTGGACTGGCGGGGCGCACCGGCGGTCGGGCGGCCCCGCCGGTGCGTCAGGCAGCGGTGATGCGGTGGTACTTCTCCATCAGCTCGTCGCGGTTCTCCGGGCGTTCCGGGTCGAGCGGGATGCAGTCCACCGGGCAGACCTGCTGGCACTGCGGCTCATCGTAGTGGCCGACGCACTCGGTGCAGAGGTTCGGGTCGATGATGTAGATCTCTTCCCCCGGCGAGATGGCGCCGTTGGGGCATTCGGGTTCGCAGACGTCGCAGTTGATGCACTCGTCGGTGATCATCAGGGCCATGGGGTACCTCACGGAAGTCGCTGGCCGGCAAGCGAGCTCGGGGATAATCCCGAGCGTCAGAGTCAGGTATTGTAATGGCTGTTCAGCGTCTCGGCGACCCTGGGGTGCACGTGCTTCGAGACGTCGCCGCCGAGGCGGGCGATCTCGCGGACCAGCGTGGAGGAGATGTAGGAGTTCTCGACCTCCGGCGTCAGGAAGACCGTCTCGAGCTCCGGCATCTGGGCACGGTTCATGTTGGCCAGCTGCAGCTCGTACTCGAAGTCGGAGACCGCGCGCAGGCCGCGCAGCAGCACGCGGGCCTGCTGCTGCTTCATGAACTCGGTCATCAGCCCCGAGAAGCCGACCACCTCGACGTTGCCGAGCGCGGCGACGACCTCCCGGGCGAGAGCGATGCGGGTGTCGAGGTCCAGCGCCGGCCCCTTGCCGGGGCTGGTGGCGATGGCCACCACCACCTTGTCGAACAGGCGCGAGGCGCGCTCGATCAGGTCGAAGTGGCCGTTGGTGATGGGGTCGAAGGTCCCCGGGTAGACGGCGGTAGTCATGAGTCGCCCTCGTCCTCCAGGCGTCCGAAGGGGTTGTCGACGGCCAGCGAGACCGGCTGGGCATAGCCGGGGATGTGGATCCGGTCACGGCCGACCTCGAGCTCCGGGCCCTCCAGCACGCCCTCGCCGAAGCGATAGCGGGCCTGGAAGTGGCCACGGTCGGCGCTCTGGTGATAGGCCGCGGCGACCTCGCGGGTGGCCTCGCGGCGTGCCCGCCAGTCGCTCATCGCGGCCTCGCCGTGGCGCTTGGTCAGCAGCCGCTCGGTGACCGCGGGAGAGAGCACCACGCCGGTGGCGTTGTTGCCGCCGAAGCCCTTGGCGTTGATGAAGGCGGCGTCCGCGGTGAAGGGCAGCGGATCGCGAAACAGGCGCAGGTGCTCGGCATGGACGTCGTCGGCCACGGCGTCGAGGGTGAAGATGCCGGGCAGCAGGCCGTGGGCGAAGCTGCCCAGGGCGCTGGTCAGCTGGTCGCCGGCGGCGCTGCCCTGGGAGTGACCGACGAAGGCCTTCACCGCCACCACCGGCCAGTCGGTGATGCCGTGGGCGCGGGCCACCCGGTCGAAGACGTGGGACTCGGTGGTGCGGTTCTTGGGCGTGCTGGTGCCGTGGGCATGCAGGAAGGTGCGCTCGCGAAGCGCGGTCTCGCCGAGCATGTCGCGCACCAGCGCGGCCGACTTGGCCAGCGAGATGTAGTTGCCGATGCCCGGCGCCGAGATCGAGCGCTTCCAGCCGTCGGCATTGACGAACACCGCCGGCACGCTGCCGAGGATGTCGGCGCCGGTCTCCAGCGCCAGGGCGTCGTCCATCAGCATCACGAACTGGCTGGACTCCCCCATGGTGAAGCCGCAGTTGCGGGCGAAGGGGCGGCAGGCGCGCTGATAGTCCGCATCGGTCAGCAGCTCGAGGGCGTCGAGGGCCTTGAGGCCGTCGTCGTCGGCGAGCGCCCCCATGCTGCGAAAGCCCTCGATGATCTCGGGGGTGATCGGGGCGTCGGCGGTGCCGACCATCACGACCCGACGGCGGCCGGCGCGGATGTCGTCCACGCCCAGGCGCAGGTTGTAGAGGAAGCTGGCGCAGGCGCCCAGCGCCGCCCCGGTGCCGCCCACGCTGCCGAGCACATAGGCGTTGAGGAAGTCGGCGGGCATCTGGCCGTAGCCCAGCGGCATCTGCTTGGAGGTGGCGCGCTTGCCGGAGCTGAAGCTCTTGAGCAGGCCGCCCCAGCCCTCGTCGTCGAGCTGGCCGATGGAGTTGCCGGCATAGACGGCAATCTGGTCGGGGTCCAGGCGGTCGCGCAGGTTGTCCCACTCCAGGCCGCTGTCGCCCAGGCAGTCGCTGGCGGCGAAGATCGTCATCGCCAGGCCGCGGGGGTGGTGCACGCTGCGATAGAGACGGCTCGGTTCGAACCCGGTCGGCAGCTGGCCGGCGGCGCGCACCTGGGCCTGGCGCGTCTCGGGCAGCATCACGTCCATGCTGCCGGCGGGCACGGTGACTTCCAGGTTCTGGCGGTCGAGCTCGCGCACCTGCCAGGTAGCTGGCAGGTCGTCAGGCAGCTGGCGGCGGCGGATGCGGAAGGTCAGCGGCGCGTCGAGGGCGAGGCTCGCCTTGCGGTTGGCCGGCAGGCCCTCCTCGTTGAAGCGCCCATCCTCGATGCGCCGGATCAGGGTATGGTCGAGCACCTGCTGGCGGGTCTGCTCGACGATCCCGGCGGCATCCAGGGCATGGCCCTGGGCGTCATGCCAGGCGCCATCGGCCTGGCCGTCGGCCAGGCGCATCATGGCCGCGAGGCCGAGCAGGGTGCGGGCCTGAACGTCGTCGGGCAGGGCATCGAGCACGGTACGGCGAAATGCCTGGTGGCCCGAGGTTCGGCCGGCGGGATTCACGCCGCCCATGCCGACGATCACCGGTAAGTGTGGCAAGCCGGATTCCTCGTTGTGCGGTTGATGTCGTGGCTGCAATCTTAGACCGTCGATCATAGCACCCGGCCCGCGTTGGCGTCATGCCGGGGCCCCGGCACCCGGCGCGGCGGTTCATGGATCTATCACACGCGGCTGGTAGAATACGTCGCCCCTTTCCCGCCCCCGAGCCCGCTGCCATGACTGCCCGTTCGCGATCCATCGAAAGCCCCCAGGCCGGCCCCCATGAGGACCTCTCCCGCCGCGTGGCCCGCGCCCTGGCGCATCCCCTGCGCAAGCCGTTCGCCACGCACACCCGCGAGGCCTTCGCCGCGGCGCAGGCGTGGCTCGGCGAGCGCGGCGAGGCGCCGCTGATCCTCGATGCGGGCTGCGGGGTGGGGCTCTCGACCCGACGGCTGGCCGCGCGTTTCCCCGACTGCTCGGTGATCGGCGTGGATCGCAGCGCCGATCGCCTCTCCCGGGATCACGGCCGGCTGCCGGACAACGCCCTGCTGGTGCGCGCCGACCTGGTGGATTTCTGGCGCCTGGCCCTGGACGCCGGCTGGCGCCCTCAGCGTCACTTCCTGCTCTACCCCAACCCCTACCCCAAGGCCGCGCACCTCAAGATGCGCTGGCAGGGGCACCCGGTGCTGCCGGCAGTCCTGGCGCTGGGCGGTCGGCTGGAGCTGCGTTCCAACTGGCGCACCTACGTCGAGGAGTTCGCCCTGGCGGTGACCCAGGCCACCGGGGTGACGGCCGCGGCCGAGCCCTTCACGCCGGCATCCGAGTGCCTGACGCCCTTCGAGCAGAAGTACCATGCCAGCGGCCAGGCGCTGTGGCGGCTGGTGGTCGAGCTGCCCCATGCTCCGGAGCTCGTGCCCCCCGGCTGAGGGGCGTCAGCGCCCCCGGCGATCGCGGAAGCGCTCGCCGAGGGTGTGGCGCAGCCAGCGGGCGATGGGGCCATCGGCGCCGTCGCGCCGCGAGACCGTCTCCACCTCGATCACCGGCGCCATGCCGAGCCCTTCGCCCGTGAGCTCCACCAGGTCGTCGCGAAAGGGCGGGTAGCGGGCGATGTGGCGCGGCACCAGCGCCCAGCCGAGCCCCCGGGTGGCCAGCTCGGCCATGGAGTAGAAGCTGTTGAGTCGCCAGAACTGCGTCGCGACCGGTGCCTGGCTGTCGCGCTCGCCGCGGGAGGCGATCAGCAGCTGGCGATGGGCGGCGAGGTCGCCGACGGTCGGCGCCGGGAGCGCGGCCAGCGGATGGTGGCGGGCCACCACCAGCGCCTGCTGCAGATGCGCGATGCGGATGCCCTCCAGTATCGGGCCCTGGCCCTGCTGGCGCAGCAGGATGCCGAGATCGGCGGTGCGATCCTCCACCCAGCCGGCGATGTCGCCCTGGGCGCCGTAGAGCAGGGTCAGCTGCAGGGCAGGGTAGTGGCGCGCCAGCGCCTCCAGGGTCTCGTCCACCGGCGGCATCTCCACCAGGGCCTCGTCGATGGCCAGCACCAACCGGGCCTCCTCGCCCTGGGCGATCGCTTGGGCGCGGGCGTCCAGCCGCTGGCACTGGCGGATCACCGCCCGGGCCTCGTGGAGCAGCGCCTCGCCGGCGCGGGTCAGGCGGGGCAGTCGGGCGCTGCGGTCGAACAGCGGACAGTCGAGGTCGGCCTCGAGGTGGGCGATGGCGGTGCTGATCGCGGACTGGGCGCGACCCAGGTGGCGCGCGGCCGAGGAGAAGGAGCCCCGCTCGGCGCAGGTGATGAGGATCTCCAGCTGATCGAGGCTCCAGCGCATGGTCGTGACCTATCTGTTTTTCTGATGGTTTCCAACTCGCATCCATCGTCATCATGGCTAGAATGCGGACCATCGTCGAGGCCACGCGCCTCGGCCGTTCACGGGTGAGGAGGTGCATGATGCGTTCCTGGAAAGAGCGCGTGACCCACATGGTGCTGTTCGAGGCGCTTGGCCTGGCCATCGTGATTCCGCTGAGCAGCGTGCTCAGCGGCCACGATACCGGGGCCATCGGCGTCATGGCGGTGGGGCTCGCCAGCGCCGCGATGCTCTGGAACCTGGTATGGAATAGGCTGTTCGATATCTGGGTGCCGACCCGGCGGCGCAGCCTGGCCCAGCGCATCGCCCAGGCGCTGGGCTTCGAGCTGGGCCTGCTGATCGCCACCCTGCCGGTGGTGGCCTGGTGGCTCGAGATCGGCCTGGTCGAGGCCTTCTGGCTGGACCTCGGCTTCATGCTGTTCTTCCTGGTCTACGCCCTGGTCTTCAACACCGCCTTCGATCGCGTGATGCGCCGCCGGCTGGCGCGCCAGGAGGCCGCATGACCTATCTCTATCTGGCGCTCGCCATCATCGCCGAGGTGGTCGCCACCAGCGCGCTGAAGTCCTCGGCGGGCTTCACGCGCCTGTGGCCCAGCGTGCTGGTGCTGGTCGGCTACGGGCTCGCCTTCTACCTGCTGGCCCTGGTGCTGAAATTCCTGCCGGTGGGCATCGCCTACGCCTTCTGGGCGGGGCTCGGCATCGTGCTGGTGACCCTGGTGGGCATCCTGGTCTACGGCGAGAAGCCGGACCTGCCGGCGCTGCTGGGCCTGGCGATGATCGTGGGCGGCGTGGTGGTGATTCAGGTGTTCTCTTCGGTCGCGTCCCATTAAGCTTGGGCCCCTGGTCATGCCTGGAGGTCCCATGTTTCGTCGACCACTTTTCTGCACGCTGCTGGCGCTGCTGCCCCTGCTCGCCGAGGCGCACGTCGCCGAGTCGCAGGGTTTCGAACGCCTGAGTGAGCTTACCGACAAGGGCTTTCTGATCGGCGCCGAGGCGCGGCTGCTCGGCGATGGCGAGCGCCTGGGAGCCATCGAGCCCGAGCGTCAGCTCTCACCGGCCTCGGTCTCCAAGGTCTACGTGGCGGCGGCGGCGCTGGAGCGCTTCGGCCCCCAGCACCGCTTCACCAGCCGGCTGGTGAGCACGGTCGAGCCCGATGCCGAGGGCGTGCTGGCGGGCGATCTGGTCTTCGACGGCGGCGGCGATCCCGCCCTGACCAGCGAGGACCTGTGGCGCCTGGTGCAGCGCCTGCATCAGGCCGGCGTGCGGCGTGTCGAGGGTCGGCTGGTGATCAGCCAGTGGCGCTACGGGCCGGTCGAGTGCCTGACCACCGATCGCTGCGAGGCGCGGGAACGGGTCGACAACGCCTACAGCGCGCTGCTCTCCTCGGCCGGGGTCAACTTCGGCAGCTGGTGTGTCTCCGTGGCGCCCGCCGCCACGGCCGGCCAGTCGGCGCGCATCGACAGCTGCGACAGCCAGGCGCCGATCGTCGAGATCGACAACCACGTCGAGACCAAACCGGACGACAGCGGCACCGAACTCAACGCCGAGCGGGTACAGCGCGACGGCGAGGACATCATGGTGCTGCGCGGGCAGATCTCCACCAATGCCCGGCCGCGCCAAGTCTACCGGGCGAGCTCCGATCCGGCGTGGCAGACCGCACACACCCTGCGAGCGATGCTCGAGCAGGCCGGCATCACGCTCGGCGACGGCGTCGCGGTGGCGGCTACCGAGCCGCCGGCCTCGGCCCGTCGGCTGGCCGCGGTGGACGGTGAGCCGCTGCAGGAGCTGCTGCTGCGCACCCTCAACTACTCCAACAACTTCATGGCCGATGTGCTGACCCTGAGCCTGGTCGAGACGCCGCGGGCCAGCCTTGCGCAGGGCGGGGCGGCGCTGGAGGCCTTCGTGGCCGGTATCCCCGATCACGGCCCCGTCACCCTGCGCAGCGGCAGCGGCCTGACCCCCGAGAACCGCACCTCGGCGGCCGGGGTGACGGCCCTGCTGGATTACATGTACCACCGCCCGTCGCTGTTCCCGAGCTTCGTCGCCGCCCTGCAGTCGCCGGGCAACGGCGTGATGCGCTTCCACCGGCGCGGCTCGGCCACCTTCCAGCATCACGTCATGCTCAAGACCGGCACCCTCAACCAGCCGGTGGCGGTGCGCGCCGTGGGCGGCTACTTCCGCACCCGCTCCGGGCAGTGGGGGGTGTTCAGCGCCCTGGTCAACGGCACCGCGACCACGCCGTGGCTCGGCTGGCGCCAGGTACTCGACCCGCTGGCCGCCGACCTGGAAGAGATGATCGATGCCCACTGAGCCCACCGGAGCGACCGACATGAAGCCTGGCTACACCGGCTGGCGCCACCTGATTCACTCGACCCGCTACTCGCTCAAGGGGCTCCGCGCGGCCTTTCTCCACGAGGCGGCGTTTCGCCAGGAGGTCGTGGCCTGCCTGCTGCTGCTCCCGCTGGCGGTGTGGATCGGCGAGGGGCCGGTGGAGTGGATCCTGCTGGCCGGCAGCTGCCTGCTGGTGCTGATCGTCGAGCTGCTCAACAGCGCCGTGGAGTGCGCGGTGGATCGTATCGGCCCCGAGCGTCACGAGCTCGCCGGCCGGGCCAAGGACATCGGCTCGGCGGCGGTGATGCTGGCGCTCGCCCTCGCTGGGCTGACCTGGGGCCTTTTGGCCTGGCAGAAATTCCTCGCCTGAGGCGCCCGGCCGGGTTATGGGGCGGGGCCGGCTTCGCTTATGCTGAAGGCATTCGAGAACCGGATGCGAGACGCCCATGGCCCTGCCCGACGACTTCCTGCCGCTGGATGACATTCCCGAGCCGCTGAAGGCTCCCCTGGCGCACACCCGAGACCGGCTGGCGAGCTCGCTGGAGCAGGCCGAGAACCTGGCCGAGATGACCGGGGGCGACTCGCCGCTGGAAGACTGGCTGTCGCTGTCGGACGAGCGCCGCCGGCAACTCGCCCGGGTGCTCGCCATCTCCTCGTTCGTCGCCGAGACCCTGGTGCGCGATCCCGAGTGGCTGCTGCACCTGGATGCCAGCGGCGAGCTCGACGAGCCTCCCACGGCGGAGGCGCTGCGCCAGTGGCTCGACGAACGGCTCGAGGCCGCCGAGGACGAGGCGGCCCTGCACGCCGCCATCCGCCGCTTTCGCCGCGCGCGCATGCTGGGCATCGTCTGGCGCGACCTGACCCGCCCGCCTGGCCTCGACATGTGGGGCACCGCGGCCACCGTATCGCGGCTCGCCGAGACCTGCCTGGAGGGCGCGCTTGGCTGGCTGGAGCTGCATTTCGCGCCGCGCTGGGGGAGGCCCGCCCCACGCCGCGACGGCAGCGAGCAGCGCCTGGTGGTGCTGGGCATGGGCAAGCTCGGCGCTGGCGAGCTCAACCTCTCCTCCGACATCGACCTGATCTTCGCCTTCCCCGAGAAGGGCGAGACCGAGGGCGGACGCAAGTCCCTGGAACACCAGGAGTACTTCACCAAGCTCGGCCAGAAGCTGATCGCCGCCCTCGATGCCGTGACCGCCGACGGCTTCGCCTTCCGGGTCGACATGCGCCTGCGCCCGCTGGGCGACGGCGGGCCGCTGGTGGGCGGCTTCGCTTCGCTTGCCGGCTACTACCAGGACCAGGGCCGCGAGTGGGAGCGCTACGCGATGCTCAAGGCGCGCCCGGTGGCCGGCGACCTGGAGGCCGGCGCCGAGCTGCTGGCGAGCCTGCGCCCCTTCGTCTATCGCAAGTACCTCGACTTCGGCGCCATCGAATCGCTGCGCGAGCTCAAGGCGATGATCAACCGCGAGGTGCGCCGCCGCAGCATGCAGGGCAACATCAAGCTCGGCCCCGGCGGCATCCGCGAGGTGGAGTTCGTGGTCCAGGCCTTCCAGCTGATCCGCGGCGGGCGCGACACCGAGCTGCAGGTCACTTCGCTCAAGACCGCCCTGGCGCGCCTGCCCGAGCTCGGCCTGCTGCCCCGCGAGGTGGTCGATGAGCTCACCCCGGACTACGTCTTCCTGCGCGACCTGGAGCATGGGCTGCAGGCCCTGGAGGATCGCCAGACCCAGACCCTGCCCGACGGCGACATCGACCGCGAGCGGGTGGCCCTGGCGCTGGACATGGAGGACTGGCCGGCGGTGATGGCGCGGCTCGACGAGGTGCGCGAGCGGGTGCGGCGGCACTTCGACGCCGTCATCGCCGAGCCCGAGGAGGAGGTCGAGGAGGCCGCTGAGCCCGAGGACACCGACGTGGCGAGCCTCGAGGAGTGGCGCGCGCTGTGGCGCGGCGAGCTGGAGGACGACGAGGCCCGCTCGCTGCTCGAGGAGGCCGGGCTGGCCGAGCCCGAGGTCGCCGTGCGCCGGCTGCGCACGCTGCGCCACGCCCGCCCGGTGAAGGCCATGCAGCGCATCGGCTTCGAGCGGCTCGATGCCCTGATGCCGCTTCTGCTCGACGCCGTGGCCGTCAGCGAGACGCCGGACCTCGCCCTGGAGCGGGTGCTGCCGCTGATCGAGGCGGTGCTGCGCCGCACCGCCTACCTGGCGCTGCTGCGCGAGAACCCGGAGGCCCTGGGGCACCTGATGAAGCTGTGCAGCGCCAGCCCCTGGATAGCCACCCAGCTCGCGCGCCACCCCATCCTGCTCGACGAGCTGCTGACCCCGGAGACCCTCTACACCCCCGCCGACAAGGCGCGCCTGGCCGACGAGCTGCGCCAGGCCCTGGGGCGGATCCCCGAGGATGACGAGGAGGCCCAGCTCGAGGCGCTGCGGGTCTTCAAGCACGCCCAGGTGCTGCACGTGGCGGCCTCCGACATCGCCGGCACCCGCCACCTGATGAAGGTCAGCGACTACCTCACCTACATCGCCGAAGTGGTGCTGGAGGCGGTGCTGGCCATGGCCTGGCAGCACATGACCCGCAAGCACGGCTTTCCGGAGCGTCGAGGCGAAGGGCGCTGCGGCAGCGCGCCGGAGTTCCTGGTCGTCGGCTACGGCAAGCTCGGCGGCATCGAGCTCGGTTACGGCTCCGATCTGGACCTGGTGTTCCTCCACGACGGCGCCACCCAGGGCAGCACCGACGGCGCGCGGCCCATCGACAACGCCGTCTTCTTCACCCGGCTGGGTCAGCGCATCATCCACCTGCTCACCGCCGTGACCCCGGCGGGCAGCCTCTATGAGGTCGACATGCGCCTGCGGCCCTCGGGCAACTCGGGCCTTCTGGTCTCGACGCTGGACGCCTTCGCCGACTACCAGCGCGAGCAGGCCTGGACCTGGGAGCACCAGGCGCTGGTGCGGGCCCGGGTGGTGGCCGGCGACCGGACGCTGGCCGAGCGCTTCGATGCGCTGCGTGGCGAGATCCTCGGCCGCGAGCGCGACCTCGCGGCGCTGCGCGAGGAGGTGGTGAAGATGCGCCACAAGATGCGCGACCACCTCGGCAGCAAGGGCCAGGGCGATGACTTCGACCTCAAGCACGATGCCGGCGGCATGGTGGATATCGAGTTCCTCTGCCAGTTCGCGGTGCTCTCCATGGGCCACGAGACTCCCGATCTGCTGGCCTACAGCGACAACATGCGCATCCTCGAGACCCTCGAGGCAACCGAGCGGCTGCCCGCCGACGAGTGCCGGCGCCTGCGCGAGGCCTACCTGGCCTGTCGCACCGCCGCCCATCGCGCGGCGCTGACCGGCGAGCCCGCGCGCGGGCGCAACGCCGATTTCCGGGAACATCGCGACGCCGTCATCACGCTCTGGCGGCGCCTGCTCGAGCCGGCGTCCTGATCGATACCCGAAGACCGATTTCACTCTCAAGCCGACATCACCCTCAAGGAAGGCGACGACATGCACAAGGTACTGGTCCTGCACGGCCCCAACCTCAACCTGCTCGGCACTCGGCAGCCTGAGGTATACGGCCACGAGACCCTGGAGGACATCGACAACGCCCTCTATGAGCAGGCGGCGCTGGGGGGCTGGGAGATCGCCTGCCGGCAGAGCAACCACGAGGGCGCGCTGATCGATCTCATCCAGGCCGCGCGCCTGGACGGCACCGCGGCGATCATCATCAACCCCGCCGCCTACACTCACACCTCGGTGGCGATCCTCGACGCCCTGAACGCCTTCGACGGTCGGGTGATCGAGGTGCACCTCTCCAACGTGCACAAGCGCGAGGCCTTCCGCCATCACTCCTACGTTTCGCTGCGCGCCGACGGGGTGATCGCGGGGCTCGGCAGTCAGGGCTATCGCGCCGCCCTGGACGCGGTGATGGCGGGGTAGGCGCGATGCGGCGAACGAGCAGACGCTTTGGCCTCGCCGCCCTGGTGACCCTGCTGGCGCTGGCCGGCTGCGGCGAGACGCCGACCGGTCGATCACAGCTGGCGCTGGTGCCGGAGGGGCTGATGGCCGAGATGGGCGACGACGCCTTCGCCGCGATGCGCCGGACGCGCCCCATCGCCCGCGACCCTGCCGCCAATCGGCTCGTGCAGTGCGTGACGCGTGAGGTGGTCGCGGCGGCCGCGACCCGCTATCCCGAGGCGGGCATGCCCGAGGCCTGGGAGGTGGTGGTGTTCGATGATCCCAGCCCCAACGCCTTCGCCCTGCCGGGCGGGCGCATCGGCGTGCATGCCGGGCTCTTGCGGGTCGCCGAGACCCCCGACCAGCTGGCCGCGGTGATCGGCCACGAGGTCGCTCACGTCCTGGCCGACCACGGTAACGAGCGCTTCACCCAGCAGCTCGGCATCAAGGCCGTTCTGCTGGTGGTGGGGCTCGTCGGCGAGGGGGAGCTGGCCGGGGAGGGGCTTCGGCAGGCGCTGGGGATCGGGGCGCGCCTCGGCATCGCCCTGCCGTTCAGTCGTGCCCATGAGGAGGAGGCCGACCAGATGGGGCTCGCCCTCATGGCGACGGCCGGCTTCGATCCGCGCCACAGCGTCGCCCTGTGGCGCAACATGGCCGAGGCGGGCGGCGGCCAGCCGCCGGAGTTCCTCTCCACGCACCCGGCCCACGGATCCCGCATCGAGGCCCTGGAGCGCGACATGAGTGATGCCATGGCGTCCTTCCGCAACGCCTCCAGGGCACGCTGCGCCGGCTAGTCGGCGCCGCATGCCGCGATCCTAGTCGCGGGGGCGATCCGCGCGCTCGTCCTCTCTGACCTCGTAATCGCCCTCGAGCACCTGCTGCTCGTGGGTGTGGCTACCGCCGCGACGGCTCTCGCGATAGTAGGTCTCGCGGTAGTGAACGCCGCCGCCCACGTCCTCCGCCTGGTCGGCGCGCATCTGCTCCATGCGCTTCTTCATGCGGTGGCGCAGGAAGGGCATCATCGCCCAGCCGACGAGCAGGAAGAACAGTCCCAGCACCATGGCGACGATCATCATGGCGCCGAACAGCAGCCAGGTGAAGAGCAGTTTCAGGCCGCCCAGGGGGCCGCCCGGGCGAGTCTGACGGGCACGTTCCTGCCACTGCTGGGCGGCGCGCCAGGCGGCGTTGTGGCGGGGGTCACGAGAATCGGGCATGCAGGGCTCCGAGGTATGAGAGTCGTGTCGGCGACGCCGGCACGGCATGGATGGCTGCCCTTTGGAGGCCGGGGCGGGGCATTCGTTCCCGGGGTTCACCCCCGGCGTCGGGCCGAAGCAGCCACTCGAGCGGGGCGGCAGGCCGGGTCATGCGCGCCATGCCTCGGCGACCAGCTCGTAGCTGCGCAGGCGATTCTCGGCGGCGTAGACGTCGGTGTGCAGCATCAGTTCGTCGGCGCCGGTCTCTGCCAGGACGCGTTCCAGGCCCTCGCGCACCGTCTCGGGGCCGCCGATCACCGCGGCCCCCAGGAACTGCTCCACCTGGGCCTGCTCCCTGGGTGACCAATCGAGCGTCTCGACGGGCGGCAGGGCGCGGGTGGGCGCGCCGCGAATCAGTCCCAGGAACTTGCGGCGTGCCGTGGAGGCGAGGTACTCGGCATGCAGGTCGTTGTCGGCGGCGATCACCGGCAGGCCGACCATGGCGTGGGGCCGGTCCAGCACCGCCGAGGGCCGGAAGTTGTCGCGATAGACCCTGAGCGCCTCCAGCAGCCGGGCCGGGGCGAACTGGGCGGCGAAGGCGAAGGGGAGCCCCTCGCGGGCCGCCAGCCGGGCGCTGAAGTCGCTGGAGCCGAGCAGCCAGCGCGGCACGCGAGTGCCCTGGCCGGGCACGGCGCGCACGCGCTGGCCCGGCCGCGCCTCGTCGAGGAAGCCCTCGAGTTCGGCCAGCCGCTGGGGGAAGTCGTCGACCCCCGCGTGGGGATCGCGACGCAGCGCGGCCATGGTGGGACCGTCGGAGCCCGGCGCGCGCCCCAGTCCCAGGTCGATGCGGCCGGGATAGAGGGTCTCCAGGGTGCCGAACTGTTCGGCGATGACCAGCGGCGGATGGTTGGGCAGCATGATGCCGCCGCTGCCTACCCGGATGCGCTCGGTGGCGCCGGCGACATGGCCGATCAGCACCGCGGTGGCCGCGCTGGCGATGCCCTCGATGCCGTGGTGTTCGGCGAGCCAGTAGCGGGTGTAGCCGAGCCCCTCGACGTGCTGGGCCAGCGCCACGCTCTCGCGGAAGGTGTCGGCGATGGCGCCGCCCTCGCGGATCGGGGCCAGGTCGAGCACGGAGAGGGGAGTCTCGTTGAGGCGGGGCATAGGGGCTCCAGTCGTTAGCTTGCTCAACGTTATATGGGGACGATCGCCGCGCGACACAATGGCGGCAGCCGCTGGCTTCGCCTCGAGGCTCCCCTTAAGCTCAAGGGACCGGAAGCACAAGGAAGCTTGCTCATGTCGCCCAGGTCCTCGGGCTCCCCGTCACGCCGGCGCGGAGCCACTCCGCATCGCCGTTCGCGCCGCATCGACTGGGCGGTGTTCGATCGCTGGCTGGATCGCCTGGTCATCCTGGCCGTGTTCACCGCCCTGGTGGTGGGGGGCTCGGCGCTGATCATCAGCCTGATACTCTGAGCGCGAGCGCCGGCCATGGAGGCGACGCGACGGGAGAGAGCGGCATGCGCGGACGGACCCTGATCCTGCTGCTGGGGATGGTCGCTGTTGGCGTCGGCATCGCCTTCGACAAGGGCGCGTTGACGCTTCCCGCCGGCTGGAACCCCTGGGGGCCGCTGTCCGTGTCGGACCCGCCGACGCCGGTGACCCGCTGGAAGCTCGGCCGTCTTCAGGGCGATCCCGAGGCGTGCCGGGCGGTGCTGGAGCGCAGCGCCGAGCCGGCGCTGGCCTTCACGCCGCTGGCCGATCATGAGCCGGTGGCGGGCTGCCCGCTCGAGAACGTGGTGCGGCTCGAGCGCTCGGGCGTGACGTTCAGCTCGAGCTTCGTGGCCACCTGCCCACTGACGGTGGCCTGGCTACGCTACGAGCGCCATCGCCTGCAGCCCGCCGCCCGCGCGCTGTTCGGCGAGCCCGTCGCCGCGGTGGAGCACTATGGCAGCTTCGCCTGCCGTAACGTCTACGGCCGCGAGGACGCGCGCCGCAGCCAGCATGCCACGGCGGAGGCGCTGGACGTGGCCGCCTATCGGCTCGCCAACGGCCGGCGCATCGCGCTGCCCGGCGACTGGGGCGACGACGATGTCGAGGGCGAATTTCTGAAACGGGCCCAGCAGGGCGCCTGTGATGTCTTCGGCACCGTGCTGGGTCCGGACTACAACGCCGCCCACGCCGATCACTTCCATCTCGGCATGCGCGGCTATGGGGTCTGCCGCTGAACGCGTTCAGCGTGCGACGTTGATGACGTCCTCGTCGATGGCCGTCGCCCCGCTTGCGCGGGATGACGCCGTCGCTGTCGAGGGTCGGTCCATCCCACGACCAGCACGCCATGAGCCGCCGGAAGGGCCCACACGCCTCGTCGCCAGCGAGGCGTGTGGGCTCGCTTCAGGGGCGGGGCTGCTGCTGGGTGATGCAGTGGATGTTGCCGCCCCCGAGCAGGATCTCACGGGCCGGCACGCCGACCACCCGGCGGCTGGGGAAGAGGTCCTGGATGATGACCCTGGCCTCGTCGTCACGGGCCGGGTCGAGCAGCGGCATCACCACCACCTCGTTGCCGATGTAGAAGTTGACGTAGGAGCCAGCCATCCGGTCGCCGGGGCGCCGCGGGTGCGAATGGCGCAGGCGGTCGATGCCGTTGGCCTCGTCCTCGGCGATGTAGAGCGGTCCCGGCTGGGGCAGCCGGTGCACCTTGAGCGTCCGCCCCCGGGCATCCACCGACGCCTCCAGCAGCGCCTGCGCCTCCCGGGAGATGGCGTGCTGGAGGTCGTCCGGGTCATCGCACCAGGTCAGGGCGACCTCGCCGGGGGCGACGAAACAGCACAGGTTGTCGACGTGGCCGTCGGTCTCGTCCCGGTAGCAGCCGCGCGGGAGCCACAGGATGGTCTCCACCCCCAGGGTATCGCGCAGCAATCGCTCCATCTGGGCCTTGGTCAGATCCGGGTTGCGGTTGGCGTTGAGCAGGCACTCCTCCGTAGCGATCAGCGTGCCTTCTCCGTCCACGTGGATGGCGCCACCCTCGAGCATCACCGGTACCGTGAAGCGCGCCACCCCGAGCATCTCGGCGATCTTGGTGCGGATGCGCCGGTCCTTGTCCCAGGGGAAGTAGAGGCCGCCGTCGAGGCCTCCCCAGGCGTTGAACTCCCAGTCCACCATGGCCAGTCGTCCGTCCGGGTGCGTCAGGAAGGTGGGCCCCACGTCGCGCATCCAGGCATCGTTGCTGGAGAGTTCCACCACCCGCACGTGGTCGGGCAGCTGGAAGCGGGCGTTCTCGTACTGGTCGTCGTTGACGCCGATGAACACCGTCTCGCTCTCGGCGATGGCCGTGGCCACCTCGACGAAGGCCTGCTGGGCGGGCTTGGCGCCGTAGCGCCAGGTGTCGGGACGCTGGGGCCACAGCATCCAGCAGGCGTCGTGGGGGGCGAACTCGGCCGGCATGGAGAAGCCCTGGGCGGCCGGGGTCCCGTGGGGGGCGCCCGCCGGGGCGCCGGGGTGATCGTGTGTCGTCATGTCAATTCTCACAGGTGGCCGACCGTCAGGAATACAACAGTGGCGATGGCGGCGGCAATCAGCACGTAGGGCAGCTGGGTCAGGGCGTGTGCCATGGGGGTGCAGCCGCTGCCCTGGGCGGAGAGCACCGTGGAGTCGCCATAGAAGCAGGCGTGACTGCCGAAGGCGCTGGCCGAGATCAGCGAGCCCACCACCAGCGGCATGTTGGCGTCGACGCTTGCGGCCAGCGGCAGCACGATGGGCATGGCCACGGCGAAGAGTCCCCAGAAGGAGCCGGTGGCGAAGGCCAGGAAGGCCATGGTCACGAAGACCACGGCCGGCAGCATGCCGGGCGTCATCAGCGGTTGCACCGTGGCGATGACGAAGTCGGTCAGGCCGAGCACATCATTGACTTCCTTGAGGGTGAAACCGGCCACCAGGGTGCCGAGTGGCATGATCATGGCCTTGAAGCCGTCCAGGGCGGTATCGAAGGTGTCATGGAAGCTCAGCAGCCGCTGGGCGCCGATCAGTACCAGCATCACCGCCAGTGCCACGATCACGCCGCGCAGGATGTCGATGTCGAAGTACCAGGTGAAGAAGATCAGGGTGACGATGGGCAGCAGGAAGTTGAGCAGGTGCGGACGGGGCTGGTTGTCGTCGATCTCCAAGGTGGTGTCTTCCACGCCATCCGGAATGATCTGGCCACCTGCGGCCCTCGCCTCGGCGGCCTTCATCGGGCCGATATCGGGTATCCAGCCCAGCGCCACCAGTGGCACGATGGCGGCGGCGATCCAGGCATAGAACATGTAGGGAATGGCTTCGATATAGAGGGCCATGCCGTTGCCGCTGACATCGTTCTCCTCCAGCAGGCCGGCGAAGAACACCGCCCAGGTGGAGAAGGGCACCAGGATGCAGATCGGTGCCGCCGTGGAGTCGACGATGTAGGCGAGCTTCTCCCGGGAGATGTTGAAGCGGTCGGTGATCTTCTTCATCGAGGCGCTGATGGTCAGGGCATTCAGGTAGTCGTCGACGAAGATGATCAGACCCAGCAGCCAGGTGGTCAGCAGGCTCTGTTGCTTGGTGTGGATGCGTTTGGCCATGGTGTCACCGAAGCTGAGCACGCCGCCGGTCTTGACCAGCAGGGCGATCAGGCTGCCGAACAGCCCGCAGACCAGGATGATCCAGGTGACGGTGTCGTTGCCGAGCACGCCCAGCAGGATGTCCGAGCCCTGGGTGACCACGGTGGTCGGGTCGACCATCAACAGGCCGACCAGGGTGCCGGCCAGCAGCGATTCGATGGTGCGTCGGGTGATGATGGCCATGCCCAGCACCACTGCGGTTGGGAGCAGGCTGTAGAGGCCATAGTCGTCGCCGTCGACAAGAGCGAAGCTGCTGAGGCTTGCCATCAGCACGACAGCGAGAAATATCAGGCCACCCTTGGTGGCGCTGCCGAATCCTTGTGGGTGGGCCTTCGAGCTCGAAGGAGAGTGTGACATGGTCATTAACCTTTGTTGTTGAATTGTTGTGGTTGCTCATTGCGCCGTGGCTCGACCCGCCGGGAAATGCCGAGTGATACAGGCGGCATTTCCCGGCGGGTTAGCGTTAACCGTCTACAGGTAACCGTCCTTGCGTAGCGATGCCGTGGTGGCGGTGAAGGCCTCGTCGAGGATGGCGACCACCCGGTCGACGGTCTCGCGGGTCCAGATCAGCGGTGGCGAGACGATGTTCAGATGCCCCACCGGACGAATGATCAAGCCTCTCTTCTGGGCCTCGGCGGCCACCCGGTCGCCGACCCTTGCCTCCACCGGCAGCAGCGCCTTGGTGTCCTTGTCGGCCACGTTCTCCAGGCACATCATGAAGTGGCTACCGCGCACGTCACCGACGGTTTCATGGCGGGACAGGGTCTTGAGCTGTTGCTCCAGATAGGGGCCCACCTCGCGGACGTTCTCGCAGATGCCCTCGCGCTCGATGATCTCGATGTTCTTGAGCGCCGCCGCGCAGCTCACCGGATGACCGGAGTAGGTGAAGCCGGTGCTCAACACGCCGCCCTTGCGCTGGGGCGTGCCCAGCACCTCGTAGATCGCGTCGGAGATCAGGGTGGCGCCCAGCGGCGCATAGCCCGACGACAGCCCCTTGGCGCAGTTGATGATGTCCGGCTGGGTGTCGAACACCGCCTCGGAGGCGAAGACGTGCCCCAGGCGGCCGAAGGCGGTGACCACCTCGTCGGCGATGAGCAGGATATCGTGGGCCCGACATACCGCCTGCATGCGCTTGTGGTAGCCCTCGGGGGCCACCAGCACGCCGCCGGCGCCCATGATCGGCTCGGCGATGAAGGCGGCAATATTGTCGGCGCCGATCTCGGCGATGGTGTCCTCGAACTCCTCGACCAGGTGATCGCAGTACTCGGCCTCGCTCATGCCCTCGGGGCGGCGATAGCAGTTGGCCTCGCTGAGGTGGGTGACCAGGTGGTCGAGGGTGTCGAACTCCCAGTTGTTGCTCTCGATGCCGGTCAGGCTGGCGGCCAGGTAGGTGGTGCCGTGATAGGCGTTATTGCGCGAGAGGATGCGCTTCTTGTTCGGCTTGCCCAGTCGATTGAAGTAGTAGTGCACCAGGCGGATGGTGGCGTCGTTGGCCGTCGAACCGCCGCAGGTGTAGAAGACGTGATTGAGGTGCGCGGGCGCCAGCTCGGCGAGCTTGGCGGCGAGCTCCGCGGCCGGTGCGTTGGAGAGGTTGTTGAAGGTCGAGAAGTAGGCCATGCGGGTGGCCTGGTCGGCCATGGCCTGGCCGATCTCGGCGCGACCGTGACCGACGTTCACGCACCACAGGCCGGCGATGCCGTCGATGAAACGGTTGCCCTTGGCGTCCTGGACGTAGATGCCGTCGCTGTCGGTGATCAGGTCACAGCCTTCCTCGTGGAAGACGCTGAAGTCGGTGAAGGGGTGAATGAAGTGATCCCTGTCCTTCTGCCAGAGGGCCCTGGCATCGAGGGCGGGCGTCTTGGCGGCGGGGCGGGTGATGGTGGTCGTTGTGGTCATGGCAATCCCTCCTGTCGAGTGGAGGTCAGCCTAGCCAGGCCCGATAGGCCGGCGACATATCCTGATTGGGGTATATCGGTGGCTCGCGCCGCCCTCGTAAGGTGATCTCACGGCACGAGCTGGCCCGCTCAACAGGGGCCACCGTTGGGATCGTTGCCCGGGGCTGATCCGTGGACGGGGCTGCGAGGAGGCGCTGTGAACCCTTCCATGGGCGCTACTTTTGCCATCCATGGCAAAAGACCTCCTCTTCGCCCCGTCCCCGGCGCCCCGGCATCTACAGCGGTGATGGCCCTGCCCGAATAACGGCCAACAACTAACGAACAACGACCAACGAGGCGCACCATGACGACTTCCATCGACGGCCAGCGGCTGTGGGACACGCTGATGGCCATGGCCGAGATCGGCCCCACCGACAACGGCGGCAGCTGCCGCCTGGCCCTGACCCCCGAGGACGCCGCCGGCCGACGCCTGCTGCTCGACTGGTGCGAGACGATCGGTTGCACCTGGCGCGTCGACCGGGTCGGCAACCTCTTCATCCGCCGGGAGGGGCGGCGTGAGGATCTCGATCCGGTGGCCACCGGCAGCCATCTCGACACCCAGCCCAAGGGCGGCCGCTTCGACGGCATCCTCGGCGTGCTGGCCGGGCTCGAGGTGTTTCGCACCCTCAACGATCGGGGGCTCGTCACCGAGCGCCCCCTCGAGCTGGTGGTGTGGACCAACGAGGAGGGTAGCCGCTTCGCCCCGGCGATGGTCGCCTCGGGCACCTATGCCGGCGCGTTCGCGGTCGAAGAGACCCTGAGCCGCCGCGATGCCGATGGGGTGACGCTCGGCGAGGCCCTCTCGGCCTGCGGCTTCGTCGGCGACCTGCCGGTGGGCGAGCCGCGGTTGGACAGCTACCTGGAGCTGCATATCGAGCAGGGGCCGGTCCTCGAGGAAGAGGGTGAGGCCATCGGCGTGGTCACCGGCGTCCAGGGCATGCGCTGGTTCGATGTCAGCTTCGTCGGCCAGTCGGCCCATGCCGGCCCCACCCCGATGCGGCTGCGCCACGATGCCCTGGCCGCGGCGGCGCGCCTGGTCGATCGCCTCCAGGCCCACGCCCTGGCCGACGCCAGCGGCGACACCCGCGTCACCTGCGGCTCTCTGGAGATTGAGGCGGCCTCGCGCAACGTGATTCCCGGCGAGGTGCGTCTCACCGTCGACCTGCGCCACGTGGCGGAGGCCGAGCTGGATGCCCTCCAGGCGCGCTACGAGCACGAGCTGGCCGCCGCTGGCGAGGCCTTCGGGGTGGCGGTCTCCCAAGAGCGGATCTGGGTCTCGCCGGTGGTGGCGTTCGCCCCCGACTGCATCGCGGCCGTGGAGGCCGCTACCCGGGCCCAGGGCGTTCGCTATCGGCGCATGATGAGCGGCGCCGGCCATGACGCCGTCTATGTCTCCCGGGTGGCGCCCACCGCGATGATCTTCGTCCCCTGCCGCGACGGCATCAGCCACAACGAGGCCGAATACGCCACCCCCGAGCACTGCAGCCTGGGCGCCCAGGTGCTCTGCGACGCCCTGCTCACCCGCGCCGACCGTCCGGCCTGATCACGGAGCCCCCCGATGACCGAACACCGCCGCATTCCCCAGACCCGCGACGACTGGCAGGCGCTGGCCGCCGAGCTGACCGCCGCGCCAGGCCTCGAGACCCGCGCCTTCATCGACGACGCCTTCGTCGAGGCCGCCGACGGCGCGACCCTGACCACCGTGAACCCGGCCACCGGCGCGGCGCTCGCCGAGGTGGCGAGCTGCGACGCCGCCGATGCCGAGGTCGCCGTGGCGGCCGCCCGGGCCGCCGTCGATGGCGGCGCCTGGTCGCGCCTCGCCCCGGGCAGGCGCAAGGCCGTGCTGCTCAAGCTGGCCGACCTGATGGCGGCGCACAAGCACGAGCTGGCGCTGCTCGACACCCTGGACATGGGCAAGCCGGTCTCGAGCGCGCTGGGCGACCTGGCCGGCGCCATCGGCTGCCTGCGCTACCAGGCCGAGTGCATCGACAAGCTCTACGGCGAGGTCGCGCCCACCGGTGACAACGCCCTGGGCCTGGTGCTGCGCGAGCCGCTGGGCGTGGTGGCCTGCATCGTGCCCTGGAACTTCCCGCTGATGATGACCGCCTGGAAGATCGCCCCGGCGCTGGCCGCCGGCAACAGCGTCATCTTGAAGCCCTCGGAGAAGTCGCCGCTCTCGGCGCTGCGCCTGGCGAGCCTGGCCCGGGAGGCCGGCCTGCCGCGGGGCATCTTCCAGGTGCTGCCGGGCTTCGGCCACAGCGTGGGCAAGGCGCTGGCGCTCTCCATGGAGGTCGACTGCCTGGCCTTCACCGGCTCCACCGGGGTCGGCAAGCAGCTGATGCAGTACGCCGGCCAGTCGAACCTCAAGAAGGTGTTCCTGGAGTGCGGCGGCAAGAGCCCGAACCTGGTCTTCGCCGACTGCAAGGACCTGGATCGGGTGGCCCAGCACGCCGCCGCGGCGATCTTCCACAACCAGGGCGAGGTGTGCATCGCCGGCTCCCGGCTGCTGGTCGAGAACGCGATCCGCGAGGCCTTCGTGGAGAAGGTGCTGGCCGCCGCCGAGGCCATGCAGCCCGGCGACCCACTGGACCCGGCGAGCTTCATGGGCGCCATGGTCGATCGCGCCCAGTACGAGCGGGTGCTCGACTACATCCGCCGCGGCGTCGAGGAGGGCGCCCAGCTGAGAACGGGCGGCGCCGCTCTCGAAGGTCCCGGGCTCTTCATCCCGCCGACGGTGTTCGACGGCGTCACCGAGACCATGGCCATCGGCCGCGAGGAGATCTTCGGCCCGGTGCTCGCGGTGTTCGGCTTCGACAGCGAGGAGGAGGCGATACGGCTCGCCAACGACAGCGACTACGGCCTGGCCGCGGGGCTGTGGAGCCAGGACATCGATCGCATCATGCGCGTCACCCGCCGGCTGCGCTCGGGGCAGGTGTTCGTCAACAACTGGGCAGACATGGACCAGACGGTGCCCTTCGGCGGGGTCAAGCAGTCGGGCAACGGCCGCGACAAGTCCCACCATTCGCTGGAGGAGTACTCCGACCTGAAGAGCGTGTGGATGACGCTCGCGACCTGAAGCGCAGACGCGTATCGGGCAGCGGGCTCGCCGGCCGCGGTTCGCCGTGGCCGGCTTTCCTGTATCTCAGCCGCCCTGCTGGCGGGAGACCAGCGCCACGTGGTCGAGGAACAGCCGGAACAGCTGCGACTGGCTCGAGACCTCGAGGCGCTGGTAGATGTGCTTGCGGTGTACCTTGACGGTGCCGTCGCTGATGTCGAGCTCCCGGGCCGCCGACTTGGTGGAGTGGCCCGCCAGCAGCAGCCTGACGATATCGCGCTCCCGGGCGGTGAGGGCCTCCTGGCCGAAGCTGTCGAAGGCGGCCTCCACCGGCTCGTGCTCTGCCAGTCGCGCCTGGAAGCGCTGGCCCTGCCACTTCCAGTACTCCCCGAGCAGCACCTCCAGGACCGGGGCGACATGGCGCAGCGCCTGCAGGCCGCGGCGCGTCAGGCGGGGCGCATCCTCACGAAAGCCCAGTGACACCACCATCACCACGTCGGCATCGACTCGGGCGAACAGGCCGACCTCGTCGGTCAGGCCCAGGGCGCGATAGTAGTGGTGGTAGTAGTCGCTTGACTCGAAGCGGTCCGGGGCCAGCTCGCGCAGGCGATGGATGCCGCTCGCCAGGCCGTCGTGAACGGCCTTGAAGAAGGGGTCGAGCAGGTAGGCCTCGCTGAGGTAGCGCTCGATGCCCTGCTCGCGACGCCCTGGCGGGTAGTTGTCGTGGATCAGCAGCGGCCGATGCTGTGCCTTATAGGTATTGATCAGGATGGTGTCGAAGCCGACCAGCTCGTGGAGGGTCTTCTCGAGCAGGGCGGGGAAGCCGACGCCGCCGGCCGCCAGGATCAGCTGGGCGAGACGCTGGTGCCAGGCCTGGCTGTCGGCGGTGGCGAGGGTGTCGGTGGAGAGCACGGCGGGGCGTTCCTGACGGCGTGGTGGGTTCCTTGGCCGATCGAGCATAGCATGGCGAGGGGCGCGGTCCGGCGGCGGGGGTAGCGGGATCGACGTACTGGCCTCATCATGGCGCCAGTCACTATCGTCATGATATCGCCACTATCATCCATCGCGATCGATCGCAGGGAGGTCACGTCGACGCCATGCTGGGATTCCTCCAGGGCTTTTCCTACGGCCTGTTCCTGACCTGCCTGCCCTGGCTGCTGGTGGGCCTGATCAATCCGCGCCTGGCCGTGCCGATCGAGCCGCCCGGCCGGCTGCAGGTGATCCTGCGCTACTGCCTGGTGGTGCCCTTCATCAGCCTGCTGCTATGGCTGACCTCGCTGTGGGGCGGCTTCGGGCCGACCCTCGCGGGCTGGCTGGCGGGGCTGGTGGCGATTCCCGTGGCCCTGCCGCTGGAGCGGCGCCTGCGCCGCTTCCTGGAGCGGCGGCGGGTGCGACGCTTCCGGGAGCGCCTCGCCGCCGAGGCCGCCCGGCGCCGGGCCGAGGAGGAGCGCGAGGCCCACGAGGCGGGGCTCTTAGTGCTCGATCCCGCCCGGCCCCCGGCCGAGGCCGACGACCTGGTGCTGGCACTGTGCCGGGCCAAACAGGCGCTGCTCGACGTGCACCGCCCCGACCTGGCCGTCCAGGCCGATCGCCTCTACAGCCGCTATCGCCACCTGCTGGGCGTGCTCGAGGGGCGCTTCGATCGCGGCGAGCTGGCCTTCGCCCGGGCCCAGGAGCTGGTCTCCCAGGTCGGCCTCGGCGCGGTGGATACGCTGCACTCCATGGCCTCCCAGGCCAGCGGCGTGGTCAACGTGGACGGCGACTACGTGCGCCGGCGCCTCAGTCGCGAGGGGCACCGGCTCGGCACCCAGGAGCGCGAGGCCCTGCGGCGGCGCCTCGAGCTGCTCGAGGAGACCGAGCGACGGCTGCGCGAGCTGGCCGCGCGCAACGAGGCGGCGCTGACCGTGCTCGACGATACCGCCGTCTCCCTGGCGCGCATCGAGACCGGTCGCCCCCAGGCCTCGGTCACCGCCGAGCGGGCGCTGGCGGAGCTGAGCCGCTTCGTCTCTCGCGCCGAGCGCTACGGGCGCAGCGGCTCGTGACGCCGCCAGGTCCCCGGGCCCGCGACACCGCCTGATCCCACCCCCGACCGTTTCCCTGGAGAGGTGACCATGACCCAGCAATCCCCAGATGGCTCCCGCCTGGCGCTGCCGCCGGTGGAGGAGATCGCCCGCGACCTGGACGGCGGGGAAGCCTCCGCTCGCGCCGATGACGACGCGACCCTGGAAGCCCAGGCCGATGCCTTCGTCGAGACGCTGCTGGACGGCGGCGACGCCGAGGCCCAGGCGCGCCAGCGCCGCGCCGTCGACGAGCTGGGCCTGGAGCTTCAGCAGCAGGCCGCCCACCAGAGCGCCATGCTGCAGACTCCGCTGCGCCAGCTGGCCCACCACGGCGACGAGGGCGGCCCGGTGGCCAAGGCGCTGGTCGACCTGCGCGGGCGCATGCAGTCGCTGGACCCCGCCCGGCACAACCTCGCCTCGGGTCCCCTGGATCGGGTGATGGCGCTGATCCCGGGGGCCGGCAGCCGGCTGCAGCGCTATTTTCGCAAGTTCGAGACGGCCCAGCAGGCGCTGGACGCGATCATCGCCGACCTGGAGGGCGGGCGCGACATGCTGCGTCGCGACAACCTGACCCTCGACGATGACCAGCAGGCGCTGCGCGAGACCCTCGCCAAGCTCACGCGCCAGATCGCCCTGGGGCGGCGCATCGACGACCGCCTGCAGGTCGCCATCGACCGCCGCGAGGAGCAGGACCCGCAGCGACGCTTCCTCGAGGAGGAGCTGCTCTTCCCGCTGCGCCAGCGCATCGTCGACCTGCAGCAGCAGCTGGCGGTCAGCCAGCAGGGTGTGCTGGCCCTCGAGGTGATCATCCGCAACAACCGTGAGCTGATGCGCGGCGTCGACCGCGCCATCAACGTCACCGTCTCGGCGCTGACCGTGGCGGTGACCGTGGCCCTGGCGCTGGCCAACCAGCGCCTGGTGCTCGACCGCGTCGAGTCGCTCAACGCCACCACCTCGGAGATGATCGGCGGCACCGCTCGGGCGCTGCGACAGCAGGGCGTGGATATCCAGCAGCGGGCCTCGTCGGCGATGCTCGACATGCAGGCCCTGGAGGAGGCCTTCGGCGAGGTGATCGGGGCCATCGACGACCTCTCGCGCTATCGCCAGGAGGCCCTGCCGCGCCTGGACGACCAGATCGACCGGCTGGCGACCCTGGCCGGCCAGGGCGGCGAGGCCATCGATCGCCTGGGCCGCGGCCGCGACGCCGATCAGGACGAGGGCTCGCGCTCCCCCTGACGCCGGCCGAGCGCCTCGACAGGCGCCTCCCGTTGTCCGTGCTCTGGACTATGCTGCTCGAAGCGGCCCCGTCGGGCACGCAGCGAGAGGGTCGGAGAGATGGCGGGTGCAAAGAATATCTTCGTGGTGGGGCTCAACGACTTCAATCGCCAGCGGCTCGAGACGCTGCGCGGCGCCGAGCACTGGCGCTTCCATGGCATCATCGCGCCCGAGGCGGTCTACGACACCGAGGAGTTCGACATCGCCGCCATGCTGGCCGAGGCGACGGCCCAGCTCGAGGCCTTCGAGGGCACCATCGATGCCATCGTCGGCTACATGGACTTCCCCGTCTCGACCATGCTGCCGATCCTCTGCGAGCGCTTCGGCACTCCCTCGACGACCCTCGCGAGCCTGCTCAAGTGCGAGCACAAGTACTGGAGCCGCCGGGCGCAGAAGGAGGTCATCCCCGACTTCATCCCGGGCTTCACGGCCTTCGATCCCTTCGACGACGAGGCGCTGGTCCGGATCGGCGAGGCGGGGCTCTACTTCCCCTTCTTCGTCAAGCCGATCAAGTCCTCGGGATCGCGGCTGGGCTTTCGCATCGATACCCCGGAGGATTTCTACCATGCCATCGAGAAGCTGCGCGAGGACATCGGCCTGATCGCCGATCCCTTCAACACGGTGCTGGAGCAGGCGCGGCTGCCCGACGAGATCGCCGCGGTGGACGGCCACTTCTGCATGGCCGAGGAGATCATCGGCGGCTGGCAGTGCACCGTGGAGGGATACGTCTTCGCGGGGGAGGTGGTCAGCTACGGGATTGTCGACTCGCTGCGCTACCCCCAGGTGCTGAGCTTCTTCCACTACCGCTATCCCTCGGGGCTGCCCGAGCCGATCCAGGCCAAGATGCGCGAGCTGACCGAGACGGTGATGACCCATATCGGCTACGACAACGCCGCCTTCAACGTCGAGTACTTCTGGGACGAGGTGCAGGACCGCATCTGGCTGCTCGAGATCAACACGCGCATCTCCCAGTCCCACTGCGACCTGTTCGAGAAGGTCGACGGCATCAGCAACCAGCAGGTCACCCTCGACCTGGGGCTGGGGCAGCGGCCCGACATGCCGCATCGTCAGGGCGACTATGCCATCGCCGCCAAGTTCTTCTATCGGGTGTTCTTCGTCGATGCGGTGGTGACCCGGGGGCCCACCGAAGACGAGATCGCCGCCCTCGAGGCGGACTTCCCCGGCGCGATGATCGATATCCAGGTGGCGGAGGGGCAGTGGCTCTCCTCGCTGCCCGAGCAGGACAGCTACAGCTTCGCCCTGGCTCTCGTGTGGATGGGCGCCGAGTCGGCGGAGCAGTTGCTCGAGCGCTACGACCAGCTGGCGACGCGCCTGGCCTTCGAGTTCGATCAGATCCAGGGCTGAACCCCGGCCCGAGAAAGCCCCACGGGACAAGGAGAGCAGGATCATGCGCATCGTCAACGACTTTCCGCGCCGGGTCATGGAGGAGGAGACCTGGATCCCGCTGCCCGACGGCAGTCGCCTGGCGGCGAGGATCTGGCGACCGGTGGACGCCGAGGACCATCCGGTGCCGGCGATACTGGAGTACCTGCCCTACCGCAAGCGCGACCTCACCGCCGAGCGCGACGTGCAGAGCCACCCCTACTGGGCGGGCCATGGCTACGCCGGGGTGCGGGTCGACATCCGCGGCACCGGCGAGTCCGACGGCGTGCTCACCGACGAGTACCTGCCCAGTGAGCTGGACGACGGCCTGGTGATCCTCGAATGGCTCCAGGCCCAGCCCTGGTGCACCGGTGACGTCGGCATGATCGGCATCTCCTGGGGGGGCTTCAACGGCCTGCAGATCGCGGCCCTGCGCCCGCACCAGCTCAAGGCGGTGATCACGATCTGCTTCACCGACGACCGCTATGCCGACGACATCCACCACATGGGCGGCTGCCTGCTGGGCGACAACCTCTCCTGGGCATCGACCATGTTCGACGGCAACGCCTGCCCGCCCGACCCGGACCTGGTGGGCGAGCGCTGGCGCGACATGTGGCTCGAGCGCCTGGACGGCAGCGGCATGTGGCTCGCCCAGTGGCTCGAGCACCAGCGGCGTGATGAGTACTGGAAGCACGGCTCGGTGTGCGAGGACTACACGGCGATCCAGTGCCCGGTCTATGCCGTCAGCGGCTGGGCCGACGGCTACTGCAACGCCGTCTTCCGCCTGCTGGCGGGGCTCGACGTGCCGCGCAAGGGGCTGGTCGGTCCCTGGGCCCACAAGTACCCGCATCTCGGCGTGCCGGGACCGGCCATCGGCTTCCTGCAGGAGTCGCTGCGCTGGTGGGACCAGTGGCTGAAGGGCGAGGACACCGGGATCATGGACGAGCCCATGCTGCGGGTCTGGATGCAGGAGTCGATGCCGCCGTCGGCGCGCTACGACGAGCGCCCCGGACGCTGGGTCGCCGAGCCCGACTGGCCGTCGCCGAACATCACCCCCGAGGCCTTCCGGCTCACTCCGGGCCACGACCTGTTGCCCGAGGACGAATCGCGAGACGACTCGCCCGAGACCACCCTGGACGTCCGCTCGCCGCTCTCGGTGGGGCTCTATGCGGGCAAGTGGTGCTCCTACAACGCCCCCCCGGACCTGCCCCACGACCAGCGCGAGGAGGATGGCGGCTGCCTGATCTTCCAGACGCCGCGTCTCGAGGCGGAGCTGGAGATCTGCGGCTCGCCGCTGGTTGAGCTCGAGCTCAGCGCCGATAAGCCGGTGGCCATGGTGGCGCTGCGCCTCTCCGATATCGGCGAAGACGACAAGGCCACCCGCGTCTCCTACGGCCTGCTCAACCTCACCCATCGCGACAGCAACGAGCATCCCGAGCCGCTGGTGCCGGGCCAGCGCTATCGGGTGTCCATCCCGCTCAAGCACATCGCTCAGCAGTTCCCGGCGGGCCACGCCATTCGCCTGTCGCTCTCCACCAGCTACTGGCCGCTCGCCTGGCCGGCGCCTGAGCCGGTGCGGATCACCCTCTGGCCCGGCGCCAGTCGGCTGGTGCTGCCGCGCCGCGAGCCACGCCCCGCGGAGGAGACGGCGCTGCCCGCCTTCGCCGAGCCCGAGGGCGCGCCGGCGCTTCCCAAGACGCTGATCCAGCCCAGCCAGGAGAGCTGGCGGGTGATCCGCGACCTGGCCCAGGACCGCACCACCCTGGAGGTGGTCCACGACGAGGGGCGCTACCGGATCGACGACATCGACCTGGAGATCGCCGCCCGGGTCACCGAGCGCTACGCCTACGCCTTCGGCAGCTACGACAGCGTCAGCGGCTGGACCGAGTGGCAGCGCAGCTTCCGACGCGGCGACTGGGAGGTCCGCACCCTGACCCGGACCCTGCTGACCTCTGATGCCGACAACTTCCGTATCCGCGCCACCCTCGACGCCTGGGAGGGCGAGACCCGCATCTTTGCCCGGACCTGGGACGAGACGATCCCCCGGGACCTCGTCTAGGGCAGGGGAGGCTGCTATCGTGACGGCCTGATTCCTACCGGGACCCGCCGATGAGCCTCACCCCCGCCGCCGTGGCCGCGACGCCGCGTGCCTCGCGCAAGGAGATCCTGGGCTGGGCGATGTTCGACTTCGCCGGCCAGGCCTACACCCTGCTGATCATCACCGTGGTGTTCGGCGAACTCTTCACCACGGTGATCGTCGGCGATCGCGGTGACGGCTATCGCCTGGCCAACTTCCTGTGGAGCCTGGCGCTGGCCATGAGCTACCTGCTGGTGGTGCTCACCGGCCCCCTGTGCGGGGCGGTGATGGACTACCAGGCGGAAAAGAAGCGCTTCCTGTTCGTCAGCTACCTGGCCACCGTGGCCGCCTCGGCGATGCTCTACTTCGTGGTGCCGGGGGCGGTGCTGCTGGGCGTGGTGCTGATCGTGATCGCCAACTACGCCTTCTCCATGGGCGAGTCGTTCATCGCCGCCTTCCTGCCCGACCTCGGCCCGCCGGAGGACCTGGGCAAGATCTCCGGCTTCGGCTGGGCGCTGGGCTACGTCGGGGGGCTGCTGGCCGCGGGTTTCTCGCTGTTCATGCTGGGCGAGGCCACGGCCGAGAACTTCGAGCGCGTCCGCTGGGTGGGGCCCTTCGCCGCGGGCTTCTTCCTGATCGCCGCGGTGCCCACCTTCCTGTGGGTCCGCGAGCGCGGTACCCCCCAGCCGCCGGGCAAGACCTACCGCGAGATCGCCGTGGCCCGGGTTGCGACGACCCTGCACGAGCTGAAACGCTTCCGCGACCTCGGCATCTTCCTGGTCTCGCTGCTCTTCTCCATGGCCGGCGTCTACATCGTCATCGCCTTCGCCTTCATCTATGGCGCCCAGGTGATCGGCTGGGACGAGGCGATCCGCAACCTGATGTTCATCATCGTGCAGATCACCGCCGCGGTGGGGGCGCTCGGCTTCGGGTTCATCCAGGATCGCATCGGCACGCGTATCACCTATCTCTTCACCCTGGGGCTCTGGGTGGCGGCGATACTGGCCATCTGGGCGACGCCGGAAGTCACCGCCTTCCTGAACGCTCACTTCGGCCTTGCCTGGGAGGCGCAGCACCTCTTCCTGGTGGTGGGCTGCCTGGCGGGGCTCTCCCTGGGCTCCAGCCAGTCGGCCAGCCGCGCCCTGGTGGGACTCTTCTCGCCGCAGCGCAAGGCCGCCGAGTTCTTCGGCTTCTGGGGGCTGGCCAACAAGCTCGCCGGGGTGATCGGCATCATCGGGCTGGGCCTGCTGCAGTCGCTGGTGGGGCTCAAGGCCTCGATCCTGCTCTGCGCGGCGCTGTTCATCGTCGCCATCCTGGTCTGCCTGTTCGTGAATCAGGCCCGCGGCCAGCAGGCGGCCCGCGACTGGGAGGCCCGCAACGGCCGCTAGAATGAGGGGTGAGCTCGCGTGACAGGGGGGCGGTTGCCACCATGGCATGATGGCGCACAGGGTCATCGTCAGGAGGAGCGCACATGAGTGACGAGCGAGCCACACGCCGCACCGGGCTCGGCATGATGCTGCTGTTCTGGGTGCTCTTCCTGGCGGGGGGCGCCTGGTGGTTCCAGGGCTACCTCGACGCGCAGCGCAACCCCAACGCCCACCTCGCCGAGGTCTCGGTGGTCAACGGCGAGCCGGTGGTGCTGGAGCGCAATCGCGCCGGTCATTTCGTGGCCACCGGACGCATCAACGGCGAGCCGGTGGAGTTCCTGCTCGATACCGGCGCCACCTACGTGGCGGTGCCGGAGGCGCTGGCCGAGCGGCTGGAGCTCGAACGCACCGGTAGCGCCTGGTTCAACACCGCCAACGGGCGCGTGCGTGGCGACCTGGCCACCCTCGAGACGGTGAGCCTGGGGGGCTACGTGGCCCACGACGTGCGCGGCTCGGTCAGCCCCGGGCTCGGCGGCGAAGCGGCGCTGCTCGGCATGAGCTTCCTGGGACGCTTCGACATCGAGATCCGCGGCGAGAAGATGGTGCTGCGCTCGGCCACGCGCTGAGGATGGGCGCCGAGGCTGGCAGGCGGCCGTCGAGACGCTATGCTGGGGGCCCATTCCCAGCCTGGAGGCCGTGTCATGGCCGTGATCCTGCAGATCCACTTCCCCTTCCCCGGCCCCTTCGGCGAGGCGATGGTCGAGGCCCTGACGCCGCTCGCCCAAGGCATCAACGACGAGCCCGGCCTGCGCTGGAAGGTCTGGACCGAGTCGCCGGAGCGCCACCTCGCCGGGGGCGTCTACCTGTTCGATGATGCCGAAAGCGCGGAGGCCTACCTCGACAAGCACAGCGCGCGGCTCGCCGACATGGGTGTCGAGGGCATCCAGGCCCAGATCCTCGAGGTTAACGAGGGCCTCTCCGCGATCAACCACGGTCCACTCGGCGGCTGAGCGACCGATCCCGCCTAGATCAGGAGACCCCCCTATGTCATGGACGACCACCCTCGGCCTGCGCTGGCCGATCCTCCAGGCCCCGATGGCGGGCGCCCAGGACAGCGCCCTGGCCATCGCCGTCTCCCGGGCCGGCGGCCTCGGGGCGCTGCCCGGCGCCATGCTCTCCCCCGAGGGCCTGGCGGCGGAGCTCGAGGCCATCCGGGCGGCGGGGGCGGGGCCGATCAACGTCAACGCCTTCTGCCATACCGAGCCCGCCCCGGACCCCGAGCGCCAGGCGCGCTGGCACGCGGCGCTGGCCCCCTGGTATGACGAGTTCGGCCTCGACCCCGAGGCGCTGCCGGAGGGCGCCGGGCGGCGCCCCTTCGATCATGTGGCCTGCGATGCCCTCGAGCCCTATCGCCCGGAGGTGGTCAGCTTCCATTTCGGGCTGCCGGCGCCCGACCTGCTGGCGCGGGTCAAGGCCTGGGGCGCGACGGTGCTCTCGTCCGCCACCACGGTGGCGGAAGCGCGCTGGCTCGAGGAAAGGGGCGCGGATGCGGTGATCGCCCAGGGGCTCGAGGCCGGCGGCCATCGGGGCCACTTCCTGAGCGATGACCTGTCGCGCCAGATGGGCACCCTGGCGCTGCTGCCCCAGGTCCGGCAGGCCGTGAACGTGCCGGTGATCGCCGCCGGCGGCATCGCCGATGCCCAGGGCGTGGCGGCGGCGCTGGCCCTGGGGGCCGACGCCGTCCAGGTCGGCACCGCCTTCCTCTGCTGCCCGGAATCCCGCGCCTCGGCCATCCATCGTGAGGCGCTGATGAGCGAGGCGGGGCGCCACACGGCGCTGACCAACCTCTACAGCGGCCGTCCGGCCCGGGGCATCGTCACCCGGCTGATGCGCGAGCTGGGGCCGATCAGCGAGGCGGTACCGGCCTTCCCGCTGGCCGCTGCGGCCATCGCCCCGCTGCGCGCCGCCGCCGAGGCGCGGGGGCTGGGTGACGCCTCGCCGCTGTGGGCCGGGCAGAACGCCAGCCGCTGCCGCGTGGTGCCGGCGGCCGAGGTGGTGCGCGAGCTGGCCCGGGGCGTAGCGCGCTGACGCCGCCCGATGGGCCCTGATACCATGGATGCATGAACAGTATCCCTGCCGCCTCGGCGGTCACCGCCTCCCTGGACGACCCGCGCTACTACCTGGCGAACTTCCGCTTCGTGCTGGACTGGGTGGTCGAGCGCCACGGCGACCTCTTGAGCGACGCCGAGCACGCGCTGGTGTCGCGCATCGCCTCCCTGCCCGAGGCCGCCCAGGCTCTGCTGGTGCGCATGGTGATGCGCAAGGGGGAGCACTTTCGCACCGCGCGCCTCGACTATCCCGAGATCGGTGACACCGAGGCCGCCCTTGCCCCGCTGGTCGAGGCTGGCCTCGTCGAGGCCGACCCGACGCTCGACCTCGAGACCCTCTTCCAGCAGCTGCGCCTGCCCGAGCTGCGCCGCGCCCTGGCCGCCGAGATCGCCTCGGCGGGGTTGCCCGCCACCACCGGCAAGGCCGCGCTCCATGAGGCGCTGGCGCCGCGGCTCACTGCGCCCCGCCGGCTCGCCGACTGGTGGCCCGAGGCGCCGGATCGCCTCGTGCGCCTCACCGTAATGGCGCTCTGCGATCGGCTGCGGCTGATGTTCTTCGGCAACCTGCGCCAGGACTGGTCGGCGTTCGTGCTCGCCGAGCTCGGCCTGCGCCACTACGAGCGGGTGGCGATCACCGCCGACTCCCGCGCCTTCGGCTGCCGCGACGAGCTCGACACCTACCTTGCGCTGCACCGGCTGCGCGAGCGCCTGGCGGCCGGCGAGCCGGTCGAGGCGCTGCATGCCGAGCTGCCCGCGCCGCTCTCCGGCAACGCCTGGCTGGCCTCGCGGCATCGACGGCTCTGCGTAGCGCTGGGGCGCCAGGCGGAGCGCGAGGGGCAGGGGGCGCTGGCCCTTGAACTCTATGGCCTGGCCGGCTGGCCGGAGAGGGCGCCAGAAACGGCGCCGGCATCAGGGCATAAAACAGGGCTGGATACTGCGCCGGCCGGCAGCGTCGAGGCGCGCATCCGCCACCTGCGCCTCCAGGAGCGTCGGGGCGAGCACGCCGCAGCCCTGGCGCTGGCCGAGCCCCTGGCCCAAGTGCCGGGCAGCGAGGAGGAGGCCCAGGCGCTGGCGCGGCTCGTGCCGCGGCTACGCCGTCGGCTGGGGCTCGCCCCGCCGACGCCCCGGCGGGAGCCCGCCCACGAGCGCTGGTCGCTGACCCTGCCGCCCGGCCCGGTGGAGGCGGCGGTGCGCGATCACCTCCATGCGGAAGCGGCCCCGGTGCACTACGTGGAGAATGCCCTGCTCACCGGGCTCTTCGGCCTGCTCTGCTGGGAGGCGCTCTTCGCGCCGCTGCCCGGCGCCTTCTTCCATCCCTTCCATGAGGGCCCAGCGGATCTCTACCGCGAGGACTTCGTGGCCCGCCGCCGGGCGCATTTCGACGCCTGCCTGGCCCAGCTCGACGACGGCACCCATCGCGAGGTGATCCTTTCCACCTGGCGCGAGAAGCAGGGACTGGCCTCGCCCTTCGTGCACTGGGGGGCGCTGGACGAGGTGCTGCTCGAACGGGCCCTGGCCTGCCTGCCGCCGGAAGACCTGCGCGCCTGCTTCGAGCGCCTGTTGGGCGACCTGAAGGCCAACCGGGCCGGCCTGCCGGACCTGATCCAGTTTCGCCCCGAGGCCCCGGCGGGCGAGCCGCGTTACCGGCTGATCGAGGTGAAGGGCCCGGGCGATCGGCTGCAGGACAACCAGCGGCGCTGGCTCGCCTTCTTCCACGCCCAGGGCATGCCCGCGGTGGTCTGCCACGTCGCCTGGCAACAGGACGCGGAGGCGCTCGAGGATGGGTGAGGCCGCGCCTCGGCGGGTGGCGGTGCGCGCGCTGTGCGACTTTACCGCCCGGGAGGGCGATCTCGATCACCGCTTCACGCCGGCCCCGAGCGCCCGGGAGGGCATGGCCGGCCACGCCATGGTGGCGAGCCGGCGCGGCGAGGGCTTTGAAGTCGAGCTGCCGCTTGCCGGCACCGTCGAAGGGCTGACGGTGAGCGGGCGCGCCGACGGCTATGATCCCGCGGCCAACCGCCTGGAGGAGATCAAGACCCACCGCGGGCGGCTCGATCGCATGGCCGACAACCAGCGCGCCCTGCACTGGGCCCAGGCCTCGGTCTACGGCGCGCTGCTCTGCGCCGAGCGCGGTCTCGCCTCGCTGACCCTGGCGCTGGTCTACCTGGACGTCGCCAGCGGCCGCGAGACCGTGCTGACCCGGGAGGCGAGCGCCGCGGAACTCGATGCCTTCCTCGCGACCCAGTGCCGGCGCTTCCTCGCCTGGGCCGAGCAGGAAGCAGAACACCGCGCCCGCCGCGACGCGGCCCTGGAGGCGCTCGCCTTTCCCCATCCGGACTTTCGCCCCGGCCAGCGCGACCTGGCGGAGAGCGCCTACAAGGCCGCGAGCACCGGGCGCTGCCTGCTCGCCCAGGCGCCCACCGGCATCGGCAAGACGCTGGGCACCCTCTTCCCACTGCTCAAGGCGATGCCGCGCCAGGGGCTCGACCGCCTGGCCTTCCTGACCATGAAGACCCCGGGGCGTCGGCTGGCGCTGGACGCCCTGGCCGCGCTGGGCACCGACGCTCCGAGAGACGACGCGCCCCGGCCGCTGCGGGTGCTGGAGCTCACCGCCCGGGAGAAGGCCTGCGAATACCCCGGCCGGGCCTGCCACGGCGAGGCCTGTCCGCTGGCGGCGGGCTTCTACGACCGGCTGCCGGCGGCGCGGCGCGCCGGCGTGACGCGCGGCTGGCTGGATCGCGAAGCGCTGCGCGCAGTGGCCGGCGAGCACGGCGTCTGCCCCTACTACCTGGGCCAGGAGCTGGCACGCTGGTGCGACGTCATCGTCGGCGACGTCAACCACTGGTTCGACGCCAACGCCCTGCTGCATGGCCTGGCCCGGGCCGACGGCTGGCGCACGGGGCTGCTGGTCGACGAGGCCCACAACCTGGTGGAGCGGGCCCGGGGCATGTACAGCGCCGAGCTCGACCAGCGCCGCCTGTCACGGCTGCGTCGCGAGGCGCCCGGGGCGCTGAAGAGCCCGCTGGGCCGGCTGAGCCGCCAGTGGCAGGCGCTGGTCAAGGAGGCGGGGCTGGAGGAGGCCGGCGAGCCGGGCCGGCCGGCCTATCGGGTGCTCGCCGGGCTGCCCGACGGCATGGTCGCGGCCCTTTCGGGCGTGGCCAGTGCCATCACCGAGCACCTCGGCGAGCACCCCGAGCAGGCCTCCCTGGCGCTCCAGGAGCTGCTCTTCGAGGCGCTGGCCTTCACCCGGCTGGCCGAGTCCTTCGGCGAGCACTCGCTGTGCGACCTCGCTCGCCACGGGCGGGGGCGGGCCGTGCTGGGGCTGCGCAACCTGGTGCCGGCGGACTTCCTCGCCCCGCGCTTCGCCGCCGCCCATGCGGCCGTGCTCTTCTCGGCGACCCTGAGCCCGGCCCCCTACCATCGCGACCTGCTGGGCCTGCCCCAGGCCACCGTCTGGCGCGAGGTGGCCTCGCCCTTCGCCGCCGAGCAGCTCGAGGTGCGCATCCGCGCCGATATCTCCACCCGGCTGCGCGACCGGGAGGCCTCTCTCGCGCCCCTCGTCGCCGAGCTGGCCGGCCAGTTCCGTCGCCGGCCGGGCCACTACCTGGCCTTCTTCAGCAGCTTCGCTTACCTGGAGGCGAGCCTGGCTCGTTTTCGAGAGGCGCATCCCGAGATCCCCGTGCGCGCCCAGACCCGCGGCATGCGGGAGGAGGCGCGGGACGCCTTCCTGGCCGGCTTCGCGCCGGGCGGGGCGAGCATCGGCTTCGCGGTGCTGGGCGGCGCCTTCGCCGAGGGGATCGACCTGCCCGGCGACCGGCTGGTCGGCGCCTTCATCGCCACCCTGGGGTTGCCGCCCGCCGACGCCTTCAACGAGGCGCTCAAGGCGCGGCTGGCCGCGCGCTTCGGGCGCGGCGACGACTACGCCTATCGCATCCCCGGGCTGATCAAGGTGGTGCAGGCGGCAGGCAGGGTGATCCGCGGGCCCGACGACCGCGGCACGGTGGTGCTGATGGACGACCGCTTCGCCCGGCGCGAGGTGCGAGAGCGTCTGCCGGCCTGGTGGGGGCCACCCGTCACGGTTCGCGACGGGGCGTCTCTCCCAGCGAGGTGGTGACGTCCTCGTCGGCCTCGTAGAGGGCCTCGAGCTCCCGGGCCGCCTCCTGGACCGTCTGGATCTGCTTCTTCTCGTTGCCGAACACCTCCAGCTGGCGCCGCAGGGTCTGCTCGTCGTGGGGCCGGAAGGTGTCGATGGTGTGCTGGGCCTGGTCGCGGGGAATCCCCAGGCCAATCAGCACGTCGCGGGTCAGCTCCAGGCTCGCCGGCAGCAGTTCGCGGACCAGGTCGTTCACGCCGGCCCGCATCAGCAGGTGGGCGTGGTAGCGGTTGCGGGCCCGGGCGTAGAGGCGCAGGTGGGGGAAGCGTTGCCGTACGCTCGCGACGATGCGCATCGAGGCCTCGGGGTCGCCCACCGCCACCACCAGCACCCTTGCCTGGTCGGCGCCAGCGGCCTCGAGGAGGTCGATGCGGGAGGCGTCGCCGAAATAGACCTTGTTGCCATAGCGGCGGACGAAGGCCACCTGATCGGCGTTGATGTCGAGCACCGTGTAGGGAATCTTCAGGCCTTGCAGGGCACGGCCCATGATCTGGCCGAAGCGCCCGAAGCCGGCGAGGATGATCTGCGGCGACTCGTCCGGCAGGGTGTCGAAGTCGGGTCGCGGCTTTCGCGGCTTGAAGAGCGGGCGCACCAGGCGGGCGTGGGCCAGGAACATCACCGGGGTGGCGGCCATCGACAGCGACACCACCAGCACCAGCTGGTCGACCAGCGAGGCGGGCAGCAGCGCCGCGGCGGCGGCGGCGGTGAGCAGCACGAAGCCGAACTCACCGCCCTGGGAGAGCAGCACGCCGAGGTTGAGAGCCTCGCGCCAGCCGGTGCCGAACGCCTTGGCCGCCACCACCACGCTCAGGGCCTTGGCCACCAGCAGGGCCCCGGTGAGGCCGAGGATCAGCCCGGGGTGCTCGGCCAGCAGGCCGATCTGGGCGGTCATGCCCACGGCCATGAAGAACAGGCCCAGCAGCAGGCCGCGGAAGGGTTCGATGTCCGCCTCGATGCCGTGGCGGTACTCCGAGTCGGCCAGCAGCACCCCGGCGATGAAGGCGCCCAGCGCCATGGAGAGGCCGGCGAGCTCCATCAACAGGGCGGCGCCGATCACCACCAGTAGTGCGGTACCGGCGAACACCTCGCGGCTGCGGGTGCCGGCGGCGAAGCGGAACAGCGGGCGCAGCAGCAGCCGGCCGCCGACGATCAGGCCGGCGAAGGCGCCGATGGCCACCAGGACCTCCTGGAGCAGCGGCGCGAGCCCCGCCGCCAGCAGGTCCTCGACGGCCAGCATGGGGATGAGGGCCAGCACCGGGATCGCGGCCAGGTCCTGGAAGAGCAGCAGGGCGAAGGCATTGCGGCCGTGGCGGCTCTGCATCTCGTGGCGCTCGCCCAGCAGCTGCAGCACCAGGGGCGTGGAGCAGAGCCCCAGGCTGAAGCCCGTCACCGCCGCGGCCACCGGCGACAGGCCCAGCGACCAGCCGCAGGCCGTGAGCAGCAGGCTGGTCACGCCGACCTGCAGGCTGCCGAAGCCGAAGACCGCCTTGTGCATCAGCTTGAGGCGCGAGGGCTTGAGCTCCAGGCCGATCACGAACAGCAGGAAGATGATGCCCACCTGGGAGAACTGCAGGACGGCCTCGGCATCGGCCACCAGGCCAAGAGCCGAGGGGCCGATGGCCACCCCCGCGGCCAGGTAGCCCAGCACCTCGCCGAGCCCCAGGCGCTTGAAGACCGGCACGATCAGCACCGCCGCGGCGAGAAAGATCAGGGCGTTGAGCAGCAGGTCGGTGGCCAAGGGCGGCTCCTTGCGAACGGGGTGGGCGACCCCCATGTTACTCGATGGGTTCGCCGCGGCGTCAGGCGGGCGCCACGCCCGACGGGGCCGGTGCCCTTCGTCATCACCCCCAGTCGACATCGACGGCCCGCCATTGACCGACAGGAGAGACTGCCATGCGACTCAACGCCGACTTCGACCGCCGGGCGGTGATCACCCCCGACGACTACCGCTGGGTGGGCTCGCCCATGCCCGGCGTGGAGCGGATGATGCTCGATCGCGTCGGCGACGAGGTGGCCCGCGCCACCTCTCTGGTGCGCTATGCGCCGAACAGCACCTTCCCGACCCACGAGCACGGCGGGGGCGAGGAGATCCTGGTGCTGGAGGGCGAGTTCGCCGACGAGCATGGCCGCTACCCGGCGGGTTACTACCTGCGCAATCCCATCGGCACCGCTCACGCGCCCCGGGTGGGCGAGCAGGGCGCGCTGATCTTCGTCAAGCTGCACCAGTTCTCGCCGGACGACACCGCGCAGAAGGCGATCGACACCCGGGCCGGCGACTGGCGACCGGGCCTGGTCGAGGGGCTCTCGGTGCTGCCGCTACATGATGTCGAGGGCGAGCACGTGGCACTGGTGCGCTGGGCGCCGAACACCCGTTTCCAGCCCCATGCCCACTGGGGCGGCGAGGAGATCCTGGTGCTCGAGGGCACCTTCCACGACGAGCACGGCGCCTATCCCGCCGGTAGCTGGCTGAGAAGCCCCCATCGCAGCCAGCACACCCCCTTCACCGGCGACGACGGTGCGCTGATCTACGTCAAGGTGGGTCACCTGCTGCCCGACTGAGGCTTACGCGGGCTGACACCTCGTTACCGCTCGCGCCTGTGCACCGCCCCTTGGACTGTGCTACCCATATAGGTGATTCTCACGAGTTGGCCCTTCGCCGAAGGGCCACGGACAAGGAGACGTCATCATATGGGTATCGAAGTCGGCGGCTTGCTGGGCCTCATCTGGCTGATCATCGTGATCTGGGCCATCGTCAAGGTGGCCAAGAGTGCGGCCGGGGGGCTCGCCAAGCTGCTCTGGATCCTGGTGCTGCTGTTCTTTCCGCTGATCGGGTTGATCGTCTGGCTGCTGTTCGGCCCCAAGGGGTAGCGACGCCTCTTGTCGAATTAGCTTCGCACCAGCCGTGTATCGATGCGGGCCGCCTTCGGGCGGCCCGCCTTCATGTGGGCTGGCCCTCACGACGGAAGAGCGGCCGCGACGGCGTCGGCGCCAGGCTCACGCCTCCGGCAGCGTATCCCGGGGCTCGCCCCGGTCGCACTTCACGCACCCAAGCGCCAGGCCGAGCCGCGAGCGACGGCCCGCCTCGGTGAGCACCCAGGGGCGCTCGACCCAGGGCGGCTGATGGCGGACGTGCTGGTGATGGCCGCAGGCGAGTTCCGCCACCCAGTGGCCCTCCTCGTCGCGGTGGTAGCCGACGATCGGCTGTTGCAAGGCGCTCTCCGTATCGGGGCAGGGGGTGCGGTGTGTCGCGGCGCGTGCGTGGGCGAGAGACGGCGCGGTGAGCGAGAGAGACCGCTCGGCGGTCGAGACATCGCTCAGTGATCGAGATACAGGTAATGCTGCCAGCTCAGCATGCGCAGCAGTACCCGACGCATGATCGCTACGTGGTGGAAGTGGTCGGAGTAGATGGCCACCTGGGCGCTCACCCCCAGGGGCAGCGGCGGCAGCCCCTGGTCGGGCACCAGCTCCAGGGTGACCAGGGCGCGACTTTGCATGTTGGTGAAGGCCTCGGTACCGATCAGCTGGCCGTTGGCAGCAAGCTGCGACTCGGCGATCGCCGGCAGCACTTCCTTGACCGTGGCGGCGTAGACTTGGCCGGGCAGCGAGTCGAAGACCAGCTCCGCCTCGAAGCCAGGCTCGATACGCAATAGCGCCTGCTGGCGAACGGCGGCGGTGAAGACGCCCTGCTGATCGTGGAGGAAGACGCCCAGCGGTCGCAGGGGCAGGGGGACGGCCATCATCCCCGGGCGCACGGCGAGCTGGGTGAGATAGCCGTCGGTGGGCGCGCGTATCACCGTGTTCTCTAGATCGAGCTGGGCCTCGCGCAGCTCGGCCTGCTTGGCCACCACCAGCGGGTCGATCCCGCTGGCGTCGGTCTGCTCCTGGGCGCGAGCCCGCTCCAGGGCCGCTCGGGCCTGCTCGACGATGGCCTGGGCACTGGCCAGCTGCTGGCGAGCGACGTCGATGTCCTGGCGGCTGAAGGCTGAGGCCGCGCTCTGGTAGCGGTCGAGGGGCTCGTTGGGTTCGGCGTTGACGGCGATCACCCGCGCGCGGACCTCGGAGACGATAGGCGTGACTACATAGGCCTGTCGCACCTGGCGGGTGAAGGGGTGGTTGTAGTTCATCAGCAGAATCAGGGTGCCGACCAACACGATGCCGCCGAGCACTGCAGTGGGCAGGGTCCACTTGTTGACCGGGATGCGAAAGAGCTTGAAGACGGCCACGCAGAGGGCGGCATAGGTGAGAATGATCAGCAGGTCCATGCTCGAAGGGTTTCCTTGCTAATGGGATGTCACGGTGATCAGGCGTCCGTACGCGGCGGTCTGGTCTCCAGGGCCTGCAGCCGATGCTGAAGCTCCTCGAGCTGTTGCTGCAGGCGCTCGATATCGTGGCGTTCGTGGGCCTGCTCTTCCTTGAGCGCCTGGAAGCCCCAGCCGCGCTCCGGGCGATAGAGGGTGGCCCAGATCCACAGGAAGGGCCAGATCACGTGCAGCGTGAACAGGCTCACCCAGCCGGCGACATGGATGGCGTCCTGATGGGGATGCTCGCGCTGCTTGGCGATCAGGTAGGGGATGTCGTGAATGGCAATGATCCCGTAGAACAGCACCAGGGCCACGAAGACGAGCAGGCCGAGCGCGAAATAGGAAAGCATGAGGACTCCCTGGCATCACGAAAGCGAGCCGCCGAGGCCCCAGGCCGCGCGGCGTTTTCTCGAGTCTAGCAGCCCCTCGGAGAACCGGCCTCTCAGGGGCTGGCGTGCGGCGTTGGCGGCCGGCGATAGCGCGTAAGGTGCGAGGTTATCACCGACTCGATGTCGGCCAGGATCGCCTCGTCGAAGGCGTTGAGGCCGAGGCGGCGCAGCAGCGGTTCGCGGCCGATCAGGAAGAAGACGATCTGGCCGATCAGGGTGTGGGTTTCCAGTATCACCCGTCGATCGTCGACAGAGCGGTCGGTGAGCCGCGCGATCAGGCCGCCGAGCGTTTCCTGGACCAGGCCGAAGGCCTCGGCCTGGAGAATCTCGAAGGCCTCGCCCGGCTGCACCTGCTCGCGCATCACCAGCAGCAGCCACTGGCGGCACTCCTCGTCCTCGGTGAAGGTGCGCACCATCCGCCGGGCGAGGGTGCGCAGCGCTTTCAGGGCGGCGTCGCGACCCTCGGCGGGCGCCGGCGTGGCCGCCGCACCAAGGAAGAGCCGCGCCCTCAGCTGCTCGGCGATATGGCGCGCCGCGGCGAGATAGAGGCCGCGCTTGTTGCCGAAGTGGTAGGCGATGGAGCCGATGTTGGCCCCCGCGGCCTCGGCCAGGGCGCGGGTGGTGGTGGCCTCGAAGCCGTGCTCGCCGAACAGCCGGATGCCGGCCTGGATCAGCCGGTCGCGGGTGTCGGAGGACGCGGGACGGAGTGTCATGGCGTCATGCCTCCCCGGCCGGTGCGCGGGTGTCGATGCCGAAGAAGACGGTGTAGAGCACCGGCACCACCCCCAGGCTCATCACGGTGCCGATGCCCAGGCCGAAGGCCATGGCCGCGGCCATGCCGTAGAACAGCGGGTCTCGGCCCAGGATCAGCGGCAGGAAGCCGAGGATGGTGGTGATCGCCGACATCAGGATCGGCCGCAGGCGCCGGGCCGAGGCCTTGATCACGGCATCGCGCCCTGAGAGCTCGGGGTCGGCGCGCTCGATGTCGATGCGGTCGATCAGCACGATGGCGTTGTTGATGATGATGCCGGCCAGGCTGTAGATGCCGAGCAGCACCATGAAGCCGAAGTCGGCGCGGGTGGCCAGCAGGCCCAGCGCCACGCCGACGATCACCAGCGGGATGGTGGCGATGATCACCAGCGGACGCTTGAAGGAGTTGAACTGCCCCACCAGCAGGATGAAGATCAGCCCGATGCACAGCGGCAGGTTGGCCTGCAGGGCGGCCTGGCCCTCCCGGGACTCCGCCACCACGCCGTCGAACTCGATCCAGTGTCCCGGGGCCAGCGTGGCCTCCAGGTCGCGCAGCGCCGGTTCCACCCGCGGCACCATGTCCTCGGCGGTGTAGTGGCGGTTGCGCCCCTCGACGGTGATGGTGCGCACCAGGTTCTCGCGGTCGATGCGGTAGTAGCCGCTCTCGAGGCGCACCTCGGCTACCTGGTTCAGGGGCACACCCGCCCCGGGGGTGCCCAACGGATAGACGATCAGCGACTTCAGGCGCTCGACGCTCCCGCGCTGGGCGTCGGCGTAGCGCATCATCACCGGGATGATGTCGTCGCCCTCACGGTAGTGGCTCAGGTGGTAGCCGTCGATGGCGCCGGTGAGCGAGCGGGCGATGTCCTCGGAGGTGATGCCGGCGCTGCGCGCCCGCGCCTGGTCGACCTCGATGGCAAGCGACGGAATCCGCGCCTCCCAGCTCTGGCGCACGTCCCGGGCGCCGTCCAGGTCGCGCAGGATCGCTTCGATCCGCTCGGCGGTGGCGAACAGCACCTCCCGATCCGGTCCCTTGACCTGCACCTGCAGCAGGGTGCTGTCGGAGGGGCCGAGGAACATCCGCGTGACCTGGGGCGAGAGATCCGGGTGGCGGGTGGCGAGGAAGTGGCGGGTCGCCTGGATCACCGCCTCGACCCGCTCGCGGTCGGCGACGTTGAGCACCATGAAGCCCTTGTTGGGCGCCGGGTCCAGCGGCGTCAGCGAGAGCACGAAACGGGGACCGCCGAAGCCGGCATAGGCGGCCACGCCGGTGACGTCCTCGGCGAGTGCCGGGGCGTCGAGCAGCTCGTCGCTCAGCGCCTGGACACGCTGGCCGGTCAGGGTCTCGGCGATGTCCGAGGGGAAGTCGATGGTCACCAGCACCTGGTTGCGGTCCGAGTCGGGGAAGAACTTCTTGGGCACCAGCTGCATCATCGCCACCCCGGCGATCAGGGTCAGCGCCATGGCGGCCAGGAACAGCCCGCGATGGTGGAGCAGTGCGGTGAGCCCGCGGCCATAGTGCCGGGAGACCCAGCCGAAGGCGCGGTCGGCGAGTCGGGGAGTGTCGTGGGTCCCGTGCGTGCCCGGCGGCTCCCCCGATGGCGCCTTCAGGAAGCGGTAGCAGAGCGCCGGGGTAACGGTCAGCGACAGGAACCAGGAGGCGAGCAGGGTGATGGCGATGACGATCGAGATCGAGCGGGTGTACTCGCCGGAGGCGTGCTCGGCGAGCATCAGCGGCAGGAACACCAGGATGGTGGTCAGGCTCGAGGAGAGCAGCGGCAGGGCGAGCTCCGCGCCGGTCTCGCGGATCGCCGCGTCGCGGTCGCTGCCGGCCTCCAGTCGGGTCTTGAAATCCTCGGCGACGACGATGGCGTTGTCGACCAGCAGGCCCAGGGCGATCACCAGGGTGGCGAGGCTCGCGCGCTGCAGGGTGATCTCCGCGAGGCCCATCACGGCCAGCGTCACCAGCATCACCGCGGGGATGATCGATCCGACGATCAGCCCGGTGCGCAGGCCCAGGAAGAGGATCACCACCCCCAGCACGATGGCCAGCGTCTGCATGACGCTGGCGGTCACCCCGTAGACGGCGTTGGCCACCTGCTCGGGCTGGAAGGTCATGATGTCGAGGCGGTAGCCGGCCGGCAGGGTGGGGCGGATCTCGTCCAGGCGCGCCCGGACGGCGCGGCCGACGTCCAGCACGCTCTCGCCCTCCTGCATCGAGACGGCGAAGACGATCGCCGGCCGGCCGTTGAAGTAGGCGGGACGGTCCGGCGGATCCTCGACCCCGCGGCGGATCTCGCCGAGGTCGCGCAGGCGCAGGGTGCCGCCATCGGGCAGGCGCAGCTCGGTGTCGCCCAGCGCCTCGAGGCTCGCGAACTCGCCGCTGACCTCCAGCGCCAGGCGCTGCTCGCCGGCCTCGAGGATGCCGCCGGGCGGGAAGATGTTGCGGCGCTGGATCTGGCCGGCCAGCTCGGTCGGTGAGAGGCCGAGCTCGGCGAGGCGCGCCTCGGCGATGTCGATGAAGATGCGCTGCGCCTGCACGCCCAGCAGCTCGACCCGCTTGATGCCGGCGACGCCGTAGAGCCGGGTGCGGATGTGCTCGGCGATCTCCTGCTGCTCGGCCTGGGGGAAGTCGGCGGCGGTGAGCGCCGCGGTGACCACGGCCACGTCGCCGAAGTCATCGTTGAGCACCGGGTCCTGGGTGCCGGCCGGCAGGTACGGGCGCGCCGCCTCGACCTTCTGGCGCACCTCGTCCCAGATCTGCTCCAGGTCGAAGTAGCGGTCCTGGATCTCCACGTGGAGGATCGAGCGGCCGCGCATCGAGGTCGAGCTGATCCGTTCCACCTCGCCGATGGCGCGGATGCTCTCCTCCAGGGGCTTGGTGATGTTCTCCTCCACCTGGGCGGCCGGCAGGCCGGGGAAGGCGGTGGTCACCACCGCCTCGCGCACGGTGATCTCGGGATCCTCCCGGGCCGGCAGGGTGGCGTAGCTGTAGAGGCCGAAGAGCATGGCCACCAGGGTGGCCAGGTAGAAGACCGGACGGCGCTTGAGGGCGAGTTCGCTCAGGTTCATGGCGGCCTCAGTGGTAGCGCTCGGGGCCGTGGCCGAGCAGGCTCACGGTCTGGCCGGGGCGCACGAACTCCACGCCGCGCGCCACGATACGCTCCCCCGGGGCCAGCGCGCCGCGCACCGAGGCCCGGCCCTCGCCCATGCTCACCACCTCCACCGGGACGCGCTCGAGGGCCAGCTCCTCGGTGATGCGCAGCACGTGGGCGCGGCGCCGGTCGTCGCCATCGTCATCGCCCTCGCGGCTGTGATCGAACACCAGGGCGGTCATCGGCACCGGCAGCAGCGGCGCGCCGTCGCTTGCGGTCTCGCGCGCATCCAGCGACAGCTCGACCCGGGCGGTCATGCCCGAGCGCAGGCCGGGGGGCGGCGCGTCGACGCCGAGGATCACCGGATAGTCGTTGGAGGAGCGGGGTTGGGTGCCCAGGTGGCGCAGGGTGGCCGCGCTCTCGGCGTCGCCCAGGGCGGGCAGAATGACGCGGTGGGTCGAGCCCGGCGCCAGGGCGTCGACCAGCGTCTCGGGCACGCTGGTCTCGACCTCGAAGCCCTCCCGGTCGGAGATCACCTCGAGCACCGGCTGGCTGGCCGCGACCCGCTCGGCGGGCTCGGCCCGGCGCCGGCTCACCGAGCCGTCGAAGGGGGCCGCGAGACGGGTCAGCGTCAGGTCGCGTTCGGCGAGCGCGAGGGTGGCCCGGGCAGAGGCCAGGTGGGACTCGGCGGTGCCCAGGGCGGCCCGGGCGGCATCCAGGCGCGTCTCGCTCACGTAGTTCTGCTCGGCGAGGCGGGCGTGGCGGCGGTAGTCCTGGCGCTTCTCGCGCAGGACCGCCTCGGCCTCCTGCCGCTCGGCGCGGCGCTGGTCGGCCACCAGGCGATAGCGGGCGTCGTCGAGTTCGGCCAGCACGTCGCCGGCGGCGAAGCGCTCGCCGACGTCGACCCGGAGCCGGCGCAGCTCGCCGGGGATCTCGAAGCTCAGGGACGTGCGTTCGGCGGCCTTTATCCGGCCCGAGAGGCGGGTGATGGCGGCGCCGTTGCCCGCCTGGATGACGTGGCTGTCGACCACCGTCGGCGGCGGATCGGCGGGCGCGCCCGCCTCCGGCGAGCAGCCGGCGACCAGCCACGAGAGGCCGGCCAGCAGGAGCCAGAGGGCCGGAAGACGACGGCGGAGCGGCATGGGAGCAATCCTCGACGGCGAGAGACGGGCGTCGGGTGCGCCCGAGGCCAGACCGGCAGTGTATTAATCAGCTGATTAAACCACAAGGCGTCACCCGCCTCGGCTGGCCAGGGCCGCCGGCGTCGGCTGGCCGCCGAAGGTCTTCACCAGGGTGTCGAGCACGTAGCGGACCCGCCGTGACGGTGTACGCCCCGAGGGATAGACCACCTGCAGGGCCCCCGGCGCGCTCTCGTATTCGCGCAGCAGCGGTACCAGTCGCCCGGCGGCGAGATCATCGGCGATGTCCCACTCCGACTTGCGGGCGATGCCCAGGCCGCGCACGGCCCAGTCCCTCACCAGGCCGCCGTCGTTGGCGATGCGCCGCCCCCGGACGGCCAGGTGGCGGGTCCTGCCGTCGATCACGAAGGGCCAGCTGGCCTCGATGGCGTCGCCGAATCGCATGCACAGGCAGTCATGGTGGCGAAGTGCCTCGGGGTGCCCGGGGACGCCATGACGTGCCAGGTAGTCCGGCGCGGCGCACAGGATCCGCGCGTTGTCGGCCAGCCGGCGAGCCTTCAGGGAACTGTCGGTGAGGGTGCCGAGGCGGACCGCCAGGTCGATGCCCTGGGCGGCCAGGTCGACATAACCGTCGCTCAGGGTCAGCTCGACGCTGATCTCCGGGTGCGCGTCCATCACCTCGTCGAGCAGCCGCGAGAGCCGCTGGCGTCCCAGGTCCAGCGGCGCGCTCAGACGGATCGGGCCGGCCAGGCGTTCGACCCCCAGGCGGATCCGCGTCTCCAGCTCCTCGGCCTCGGCCAGCAGCCGGCGTCCGCCCTCCACCAGGTCGCGACCCTCCTCGGTGAGGCTGATCGCGCGGGTGGTGCGGTGGAGCAGGCGGGCGCCGAAGTGTCGCTCCAGGGCGGCCAGGCGCTCCGAGACGGTGGCCGGGGAGAGCCCCAGTTCGCGACCGGCGGCCGCCAGGCCGCCGCACTCGACGATGCGCAGGAAGACCTGCAGGTGTTCCAGCATCATTATTCGGATTTTCCAAATAGTGTTTTTGGGGAAGGATAGATTATCCGGAAAGCCTGGGGGTGTAAAAAGGCGGTCGGGTCGGCCGGAAAGCCGGTCGACGAATCCCCCGACTGCCAGGAGACCGCGATGACGGACCTCTTCACTCCCTTCGACCTCGGTACGCTGCGGCTGCCCAGCCGCCTGGTGATGGCGCCCATGACCCGGGCCAGGAGCCGCCAGCCGGGCAACGTGCCCACGGCCCTGATGGCCGAGTATTACGCCCAGCGGGCCAGCGCAGGCCTGATGATCAGCGAGGCGACCCAGATATCGCCCCAGGGACAGGGATACTCCTTCACCCCGGGCATCCACAGCGCGGAACAGGTCGCCGGCTGGCGCCGGGTGACCGATGCCGTGCATGCCCAGGGCGGGCGCATCGTCCTGCAGCTCTGGCACGTGGGGCGCATGAGCCACGAGAGCTTCCATGCCGATGGCCGGCCGGTGGCGCCCTCGGCGCTGGCACCGGACGCCAGCGTCTGGGTGGCCGACCCGGAAACCGGGGAGGGGGGCATGCGGCCCTGCCCGGTGCCGCGGGCGCTGGCCAGCGAGGAGATACCGGGCCTGGTTGACGACTATCGGCGGGCCGCCGCCAACGCCCGCGAGGCCGGCTTCGATGGCGTCGAGATTCACGCCGCCAACGGCTACCTGATCGATCAGTTCCTGCGTCGCTCGGCCAACCGGCGCCACGACCGCTATGGGGGCAGCCGCGACAATCGCCTGCGCTTTCTGCTCGAGACCGTCGAGGCCGTGGCCGGCGAGATAGGGGCCGAGCGGACCGGCGTGCGGCTCTCGCCCTTCATCACCCAGCGCAACATGCACGACGACGAGGTCATTCCGACGATCCTGGCGGCCGCCGAGGCCTTCCAGCGGCAGGGGCTGGCCTATCTGCACATGGCGGAAGCCGACTGGGAGGACGCCCCCGAGATTCCCGACGACTTCCGGGTCGCCCTGCGTCGCGTCTACTCGGGCGCCATCATGGTGGCCGGCAAGTATGACCAGGCCCGGGCCGAGGCGTTGCTGCGCACGGGGCTGGTGGACCTGGTGGCCTTCGGGCGCCCCTTCATCGCCAATCCCGACCTGCCGCGCCGCCTGGCGACCCGGCGCCCCTTGAGCCCCTTCGACTCGGCGACCCTGTTCGGGGGCGGTGCCGAGGGCTACATCGACTATCCCGAAGCGTCGACCGGTGCCTGAACGCCCCGCTTGCCTCATGCGCCCCGCTCCCGCCGATCGCCCTTACCCCAGGAGTCTTCCATGAAAGCCGTTGCCCTGACCGAGTACCTGCCCATCGAACATCCCCACGCCCTGCAGGACATGGAGCTGGAACGCCCCGTGCCCCGAGGCCATGACCTGCTGGTGGAGGTCCACGCCGTGGCCGTCAATCCCGTGGACGCCAAGGTCCGCGCCCCCAAGGAGCGCGTCGAGCCCCATCCCCGGGTACTGGGCTGGGACGCCAGCGGGGTGGTGGTCGCCGTCGGCGAGGACGTCAGCCTGTTCCGGCCGGGGGACGAGGTCTACTACGCCGGCGACATCACGCGCCCCGGCAGCAATCAGCAGTACCAGCGAGTCGACGAGCGCATCGTCGGGCGCAAGCCGGCCCGGCTCGACCATGCCGAGGCCGCGGCCTTGCCGTTGACCGCCATCACCGCCCATGAGGCGCTGTTCGACCGCCTCGGCATCGATCCCGACGGCGCCGATGCCGGGCGCAGCATCCTGATGATCGGCGCCGGTGGCGGCGTCGGCTCCATCGCCATCCAGCTGGCCCGGCGGGCCGGCCTGACGGTCATCGCCACGGCATCGCGGACCGAAACCATCGACTGGGTACTGTCGCTGGGTGCCCAGCACAGCGTCGACCATCACGGCGACCTGGAGGATCAGGTCCAGGGCCTGGGCTTCTCGAACGTCGATCACGTGGCCATCTTCAACGACATGCGCCACTGGGCGGCGGCGGTCGCCCTGGTGCGTCCCCAGGGCAGCATCGTCGCCATCGACGACACCGACCTGCCGATGCCCATGGCGGGCCTCAAGACCAAGGCCGCCAGCCTGCACTGGGAGTTCATGTTCGCCCGGCCGATGCACCAGACCCCGGACATGATCGAGCAGCATCGGCTGCTGAACCGGGTGGCCGACGAGATCGACGCGGGACGGCTGCGCACCACCCTTGCCCGGACCCTGTCGCCGATCAATGCCGATAACCTGCGCCGTGCTCATCGATGGATCGAGAGCGGCCAAGGGCGGGGCAAGCTCGTCGTCGCGGGCTGGGAGGGCAACGCCTGAGCTCTGAAAGAGCCGATTCATCGGGGACTGCCGCGTTGCCCTTGGGCGATAAATAAACGAAGCGCGTCGACCCTCTTCCTTCCGTCACCGGGCCGTGTCCCGGTGACTCAGGAGATGTCAGCCAAGTATCGACAATGTGTGATGACATCCGGCCGCTGCGCCCATGAGCCGGGCTGCCGTCGAAGTGGAAAGCTCGCGTACCCTTCATGGAAACCCTGTTTTTCGTTATGAGGGCTATGGGAAAATAGCACCAATGTTCTTCTGTGCCGGGAGTCGGAGATGTCGCTACGCCGCTGGTTTGCATTGCTCCTCGCCCTTCTCGCCGTCGCCGGCCTGTTGGTGGTCGCCGCCGGGATCTATCGTTTCAACTTCACCCAGGACGACCTCTATTACCGCACGCCTTCAGGGGAGGTCGTGTCGCTGGAAGAGTGGGAGACGCGCCAGGCGGCCGGGGACGATGTCATGCGACGGTTGTTCTCGATCGCGGATGGGGGGCCCCTGGCCCTGAGGTTGCCGGAGCTGGATCAGGCCGTGCCCCTGACCCGCTTCGAGCCGGAGGGGGAGTTCACCCGCGCGGTGGGCGAGTACAGCCTGGGCCCGGAGCGGGGGCGCATCGTGATGGACGTCACGAAGATGCGTGCCCTCTCTCTGGAACGCGGCGGTCGGCGCTATCTGGCGGTGCCGTTCAGCGTCTCCAACCAGGGCTCCGGGGTCTTTCATTACCTGGCCCTGCTGGAGCACGACGCCGACCGCCAGCGGGTGAGACATGTCGACAGCGTGCTGCTCGGCGACCGGGTGGTCATCGAGTCCCTTGTGCCCGCCCCCGACGGACGGCGCCTCGTGGTGAGTGTCGTCTCGCGATTCCCGGGCGCCGGCGATGCCGGGACGCCCGATACCCGAGAGATCGCCGTCGAGACCGGCCCGGTGCGCTTCGCCGTTCCCTCCTCATGACGAGGTTCCTTCGAGAGCGTCTCGCCGGCCTCAGCGCTCCGAGGAAGCCGCCCAGATGTTGACGCCGCCCTCCACCGCATGGCGGTCGATCTCGGCGAGCTCCTCGTCGGTGAAGGCCGGACCGCTGAGGGCGCCCACGCTGTCGATGACCTGCTCGGGCCGGCTGGCGCCGATCAGCGCCGAGGTCACCCGGCCGCCGCGCAGCGTCCAGGCGATGGCCATCTGGGCGAGGGTCTGGCCGCGGCGCCGGGCGATCTCGTTCAGCGCCCGCACCCGCGCGAGGTTCTCCGGCGAGAGGTGGTTATCGTTGAGCGCCTTGCCCCGCACCCGCCGGCTGTCCTCGGGGATGCCGTCCAGGTACTTGTCGGTCAGCAGGCCCTGGGCCAGCGGTGAGAAGACGATCGAGCCCATGCCCAGGTCGTCGAGGGTGTCGAGCAGACCGTCGTCCTCGATCCAGCGGTTGACCAGCGAGTAGCTGGGCTGGTGGATCAGGCAGGGGGTGCCCAGCGAGCGCAGGATCTCCACCGCCTCGCGGGTGCGCTGGGCGTTGTAGGAGGAGATGCCGGCATACAGCGCCTTGCCCTGGCGCACCGCCTGGTCCAGGGCGCCCATGGTCTCCTCGAGCGGGGTCTCGGGGTCGAAGCGGTGGGAGTAGAAGATATCGACGAAGTCGATCCCCAGCCGCTCCAGGCTGCGATCCAGGCTCGAGAGCAGGTATTTGCGGCTGCCCCACTCGCCATAGGGCCCCGGGTGCATGCGGTAGCCGGCCTTGGTGGAGATCACCAGCTCGTCGCGGTAGCCGGCGAAGTCGCTCGCGAGGATGCGCCCGAACAGCGTCTCGGCGCTGCCGGGGGGCGGGCCGTAGTTGTTGGCCAGATCGAAGTGGGTGATGCCGTGATCGAAGGCGGTGCGGCAGATCGCCCGGGCGTTGTCGACGCTTCTGGTCTCGCCGAAGTTCTGCCACAGCCCCAGCGACAGGGCCGGCAGCTTCAGGCCGCTGCGTCCGCAGCGGTGGTAGGGCATGCGCTCGTAGCGATCGTCCGCGGGGGAGTAGGGCATGGGGATCTCCTGGTGATTGCTGCGCCCGCTCGGGGGGAGCGGGCGTCATGCCGGGCAGGCGGCGAGGTGCGTGCGGTCGCGTCCGGCGCGCTTGGCGGCATAGAGGGCGGCGTCGGCACGCCGGAAGAGGCCGGGGTAGGGCTCCCCCGGCTGGTGCTCGCCGATGCCGCCGCTGACGGTCACGCCGAGCGTCTGCCCGTCGTCGAGAGACACTCGCCCCTGGCGCACGTGGGTCCGTATGCGCTCGACGATCTCCCGGGCCGCCCGCTGACTGGCGCCGGGCATCACGATGACGAACTCCTCGCCGCCGGTACGGGCCACGAGATCGCCCTCGCGCAGGCACTGGGCCATGCGCTCGCCGAGCCAGCGCAGCACGCGGTCGCCGACATCGTGGCCGTGGGTGTCGTTGATCACCTTGAAGTGGTCGATGTCCAGCACCGCCAGGGAGAAGGGCGGTTCACCGGCGTTGCGCGCCTGCATCAGCCCCTCGATCCGATGTTCCAGGGCGGAGCGGTTGGGCAGGCCGGTGAGGTGGTCGCGCATGGCCCGGTCGGCCAGGTGGTCGCGCTCGCGACGCACCCGATCGAACTCCACCTCGTGGGTGATCACGCGCTCCGCGGCGTTGGCGATCAGCCGCAGCAGCTCCTCCTCGATCTCGCTGAAGGGGCGCCCGCGCGGAGCGGCGCTGGAGAAGTTGAGGGTGCCCCAGACCCGGCCGTTCACGCACAGCGGGATGCCGATGTAGCTCTCCAGGCCGAAGGCCTGGTAGCAGGGGTGGCCGCTGATGCGCGGATCCTCGCCCGCCCGCACGGTGTGGAAGACGTCCGCCTCGTCGAGCATCAGCCGGCAGTAGGTGTCGCCCAGCGGAAAGGTGGTGCCCGGTGCGATCTCGGGGCCCCGGGAGGCGGCCCACCAGACGGTGTAGCGCTCGTCCTCGATGCGGCTGATCAGGCCGATCTCCAGGGAGAGGTAGGCGAGGGCGTCGTCCAGCAGCTGCTCGACGATCTCCCGGGTGCCGATATCGGTGCGGTTGATGCCGGTGTGCACGTCACGCAGCAGCTGGATCATCGTCCCGTACTCGGAGATGTCCTGGATGATGGCGTAGAACCCCGCGACCTCGCCGTCGATATAGTCGGGTACGTAGTGGACCTTGAAGTAGTGGGTGCGGCCATCGGCTAGCGTCAGCCGGTCCTCGTAGCTCACCTCCTCGCCGGCCAGGGCGCGGCGAAACCGCGGCGCCACCTTGGCGTAGGAGGCCTCGTCGAGCACCGACGACACCGGCCGGCCGTAGAGGGCCTCGCGGCTGAGGCCGATGAAGTCCAGGTAGGCCTGGTTGTTGAGGCGAAAGCGGCCGTCCGGGTCGACGTAGGCGACCATCATCGGCAGGCGGTCGACGAGGCGCTGGATCACGCCGTCGCCCTCCGAGGCCTCGGACGTCAGCCGCAGGGCGACGCTGCCGTCGGAGAGCGCGTAGACGCTGCAGGCGTCGGTCTCCACGGCCCGGGTCTGGCCGGTCTCGGACGCCAGGGTGCTGAACTGCTCGATCAGCGTGGCGGCCAGGCGCACGCGTGGATCGGTCAGCTCGTGAAGGGGGCGATCGATGAGCTCCTCCCGGGGCGCGTCGAGCAGCGTGTCGGTGTCGCCGATGGCATCCAGGATTCGTCCGTCGCGGTCGACCTGCAGGTGGACGGTGCGCGCAAGCGTCAGGACCTCCTCGCGCCATGAGGGTGAAATCATGTAGTGAATCGCCTCTCGCTCATGTGATTCTGACGATTCACGCTGCCGCAAGCCGGGGAGGATGTCCACGAAAAAGCGCCGCCGGGGGAGCCGATGGACGAGCGATCCTGCACCAGCTCCAGCAGGATGCCGACTTCGGCGCGGGCGTGCGGCCCGCGCCGAAGGCGGTGTGGGGGGAAGGCTCCAGCGGGGTCAGTGCGAGTGCCGAGCGGTACCGGTCGGCCGGCGGGTGAAGCGCACCGGCGGGTTGTGCCGGTCCTCCCCGGTGGCCCGCTCCGGTGCCGGGCGCACCTGCCAGCCCCGACGAGTCGCCCAGGCCTTGAGCTCCCGGTAGTCGAGCAGGGGATGTTGTCGGGTGGAGGGGGTGGGGGCGGGAAAGGCGTTGGCGAGGTGGGGGTAGCGGGCCAGGGCATCGGCGTCGCCGTGAGCGCTCAGGGCGCGATCCAGGGCGGTCTGCCACGCCCTGGCGTCGTGACGTGCGGTGGAGTGAGTGACCTGCATGGGGTGTACCTCCATTGATGTGCCAGTTTCCGGGCCATGAAAAACGCCCTGCCCGGCGTGGCCGGACAGGGCGTCATCATCTGGGGTGGCGGCAGGCCGTTGGACGCGTCGCGTCGTGCGGGTCGCGATGGGCATCTCCATCATGACGAGGCCTCCCTCCAGCATGCCGGGGCGAAATGCCCCGGCCGTCTATGGGATCGATCTACGGCTCAATCCCAGCTCAGCGCGCCGCCCACCTGGTACTCGGTGACGCGGGTCTCGAAGAAGTTCTTCTCCTTGCGCAGGTCGATGATCTCGCTCATCCACGGGAAGGGGTTCTTGGCGCCCGGGAACTGCTCCTTCAAGCCGATCTGGGCCAGGCGACGGTTGCAGATGAAGTGGAGGTACTCCTCCATGATCGCCGCGTTCATGCCCAGCACGCCGCGGGGCATGGTGTCACGCGCGTAGGCGATCTCGAGCTCGGTGCCCTCGAGGATCATCTGGGTCACCTCGTCCTGGAACTCGGGCGTCCACAGGTGCGGGTTCTCGATCTTGATCTGGTTGATCATGTCCACGCCGAAGTTCAGGTGCATGGACTCGTCGCGCAGGATGTACTGGAACTGCTCGGCGACGCCGGTCATCTTGTTGCGGCGACCCATGGAGAGGATCTGGCTGAAGCCGCAGTAGAAGAAGATGCCTTCGGTCACGCAGTAGAAGGCGATCAGGTTGCGCAAGAGCTCCTGGTCGGTCTCCGGGGTGCCGGTGGTGAAGTCCGGGCGGGAGAGCGACTGGGTGTGCTTGAGGCTCCAGGCCGACTTGGCGGCGACGGAGGGCACCTCGCGGTACATGTTGAAGACTTCGCCTTCGTCCATGCCCAGCGACTCCACGCAGTATTGGTAGGCGTGGGTGTGGATCGCCTCCTCGAAGGCCTGGCGCAGCAGGTACTGGCGGCACTCGGGGTTGGTGATCAGGCGGTAGAGGGCCAGCACCAGGTTGTTGGCAACCAGCGAATCCGCGGTGGAGAAGTAGCCCAGGCTGCGCTCGACGATGCGCCGCTCGTCCGCGGTGAGGCCTTCGGCGCTCTTCCACAGGGCGATGTCGGCGTTCATGTTCACTTCCTGGGGCATCCAGTGGTTGGCGCTGCCGTCCAGGTACTTCTGCCAGGCCCACTCGTACTTGAAGGGCACCAGCTGGTTGAGGTCGGCGCGCGCGTTGATCATCTGCTTGTCATCGACCTCGATGCGCGCCGCGCCCATCTCGAGCTCCTCGAGGCCGGCGGCCACGTCGAGCTCTTCCAGCGAGCGCTTGGCGCGGGCCATGCGGTCCTCGTCGGCCACCTGGTAGGCGCCGGCGCTCTCTGCCACCGCGTCCGGTGCGGGCGCGGGCTCGGGCGCCGCCGCCGGGGCGGGCTGGGCCGCGGCCGGCTGCTCGGCGACCGCGCTATTGTCGTCAATCGTGTCTTCGTGAAATTCGTCCCAGTTCAGCATGTCGTGTTCCTCGATGTGTCGTGGGGCCGGAAGGCCTCGGGAGCCTTCCGGGCTTGTCAGGGGGGATCGGCGTGGGCGCCGCGGCGTTACTGGCAGGCCTCGCAGCCCAGCTCGTCGAGGTCGCCCGCGGAGGGCGCCCGGGAGCCGCTGCCGCTCTTGCCGGACAGGAAGTCCTCGACGCCGCGCGCCTCGGGCTTGGCCTCGGGGCTCGGCGCCGGTGCCGGGGCGGCATCCGGGGCGGCGTTGCTGACCGCGTTGAGGGTGCCGCGCTCCACGGTGGACTTCTCCACCGAGGTGGCGCCCAGGGCGCGCAGGTAGTAGGTGGTCTTCAGGCCGCGGTACCAGGCCATCCGGTAGGTCACGTCGAGCTTCTTGCCCGAGACGCCCTGGATGTAGAGGTTCAGCGACTGCGCCTGGTCGATCCACTTCTGGCGACGCGAGGCGGCCTCAACCAGCCACTTGGGCTCTACCTCGAAGGCGGTGGCGTAGCGGGCCTTGAGATCGGCCGGCACGCGGTCGATCGGCTGCACGCTGCCGTCGTAGTACTTGAGGTCGTTGATCATCACCTCGTCCCACAGGCCGCGCGCCTTGAGGTCGTTGACCATGTAGGAGTTGACCACCGTGAACTCGCCGGACAGGTTCGATTTCACGAACAGGTTCTGGTAGGTCGGCTCGATCGACTGCGACACGCCGCAGATGTTGGAGATGGTCGCGGTCGGGGCGATGGCCATGACGTTGGAGTTGCGCATGCCCTGCTCGGCCAGCTTCTCGCGGATGCGCCCCCAGTCCTGGGTCTGGGAGGTATCGACCTCGATGTACTGCTCGCCACGCTCCTGCTTCAGTTTCTCGATGGAGTCGATGGGCAGCACGCCCTGGCTCCACAGCGAGCCCTCATAGCTCTGGTACTGGCCGCGCTCGGCGGCGAGGTCGGAGGAGGCCTCGATGGCGTGGTAGCTGACCAGCTCCATGGAACGGTCGGCGAAGGCGACGGCGTCCTCGGAGGCATAGGCGATGCCGTGGGCGTAGAGGGCGTCCTGGAAGCCCATGATGCCGAGCCCCACCGGGCGGTGCTTGAGGTTCGAGTTCTTCGCCTGGGGCACCGCGTAGTAGTTGATGTCGATGACGTTATCGAGCATCCGCACCGCGGTGCGCACGGTCTTTTTGAGCTTGTCGCCGTCGAGTTCGCCGTCGGTCATGTGCTGGGCGAGGTTGACCGAGCCCAGGTTGCACACCGCGATCTCGTCGACCGAGGTGTTCAGGGTGATCTCGGTGCACAGGTTGGAGCTGTGCACCACGCCGGCGTGCTGCTGGGGGCTACGCAGGTTGCACGGATCCTTGAAGGTGATCCAGGGGTGGCCCGTCTCGAACAGCATCGAGAGCATCTTGCGCCACAGGTCCTTGGCCTTGACCCGCTTGAAGAGCTTGAGCTGACCGTTGCGGGTCATCTCCTCGTACTGCTGGTAGCGCTGCTCGAAGGCGGCGCCGTACAGGTCGTGAAGGTCCGGGCAGGTGGCCGGCGAGAACAGCGTCCACTCCTCGTCGTCGAAGACGCGCTTCATGAACAGGTCCGGCACCCAGTTGGCGGTGTTCATGTCGTGGGTGCGGCGGCGGTCGTCGCCGGTGTTCTTGCGCAGCTCCAGGAACTCCTCGACGTCGAGGTGCCAGGACTCGAGGTAGGCGCAGACGGCGCCCTTGCGCTTGCCACCCTGGTTGACGGCCACGGCGGTGTCGTTGACCACCTTGAGGAAGGGCACGACGCCCTGGGACTTGCCGTTGGTGCCCTTGATGTAGGAGCCCAGGGCGCGCACCGGCGTCCAGTCATTGCCGAGGCCGCCGGCCCACTTGGAGAGCATGGCGTTGTCGCGGATCGCGCTGTAGATGCCGTCCAGGTGGTCGGGCACGGTGGTCAGGTAGCAGCTGGAGAGCTGGCTGCGCTGGGTGCCGGCGTTGAACAGGGTCGGCGTGGAGGCCATGTAGTCGAAGCTGGAGAGCAGCTCGTAGAACTCGATGGCCCGCGCCTCGCGGTCGTCCTCGTTGAGCGCCAGGCCCATGGCGACGCGCATGAACATCACCTGGGGCAGCTCGTAGCGCACGTCATCGCGGTGGATGAAGTAGCGGTCGTAGAGGGTCTGCAGGCCCAGGTAGGTGAAGGCGTTGTCGCGGGTGTGGTCGAGCGCCGCGGCCAGGCGCTCGAGGTCGAACTCGGCCAGCGCCTCGTCGAGCTGCTCGAACTCGATGCCCTTCTCGATGTAGGCCTTGAAGGCCGGCGCGTAGAGCTCGGCCATGTCGCTGTAGGTGGCCTCCTCGGCCACCCCCAGGAAGGAGAGCGCCTCGCGACGGATGTTGTCCTGCAGCAGGCGGGCGGTGACGTAGGTGTAGCTCGGGTCCTTCTCGACCAGGGTGCGCGCGGTCATGGTCAGCGCCTGGGAGACGCCGTCGGCGCTCACGCCGTCGTAGAGGTTGCGCACCGAGTCGTCGACGATCTTCTGCGGCTCGGTGTTGGGCAGGTCCGAGCAGGCCTCGAAGACCAGGGTCTCGATGCGGCCGAGATCCAGCGGACGGGTGCTGCCGTCGGGCAGGGTCACGTTGAGGCTCGGGTGGGGCTTCTGGATAGCGTCACCGGCGGCGGCGCGGGCCCGGGCGTGCTCCTCCCGGTAGAGCACGTAGGCGCGGGCGACCTTCTGCTCACCGCCGCGCATCAGCGCCAGCTCGACCTGGTCCTGGATGTCCTCGATGTGCAGGGTGCCGCCGTCGGGCATGCGGCGCACGAAGGCGTGCTCGATCGCCTCGGTGGACTGGCGGACGAAGTCGCGGACCCGGGAGGAGGCCGCGGCGTTGTCGCCCTCCACGGCGATGAAGGCCTTGCTCATGGCCACGGCGATCTTGTCGGCATCGAAGGGCATGACGTCGCCGTTGCGCTTGATGACGCGCAGGGCCTTGGGTGCGGTGACGGAAACGGACGACTCGTCCGGTGTGACATTGGTATCCATGGCGCCGGGTCCCTGACTCGGTGAAACGTGTGGTGAAGGCCGCCGCTCGGGCGACGGTTGACAGCTGTGGGTGTGGTTGCTAGTGGCACATGATGTAGTGTTCGTGCCGGATCGAGGCACAAGATAGTGTGCTTTCTCGGCTTCATCAAGTGGATAACCTGTGGATGGGCTGTGACCTTCCGTGGGGTAGAATCGGGCGTCTCGCCAGGCCCCGTGGTTGGGCCTGGCGACGCCCCCTGTCTCCGTATGGCGACGGGAAGGCGAGACCCCGGTTTTCGGGTATCCTTCTAGGCAAAGGCGTCGGCTCCGCTCCCGGGAGCCCGCTCCGCTCACCTGCTCGCCAGGATGGAACAGAGGATGGACGACAGCTTGCAAGCCCAGGAACTGGATCACGTGCTGATCATCGAGGATGACGAGCGATTGGCCGGGCTGACCCGCGACTACCTGGAGGCCAACGGCTTTCAGGTCACGGTCGAGGCCGACGGCGCCCGCGGCGTCGAGCGGATCCTCTCCCTGCAGCCGGATCTGGTGATCCTCGACCTGATGCTGCCCGGCGAGGACGGCCTGTCGATCTGCCGCCGGGTGCGCGGTGACTTCTCCGGCCCGATCATGATGCTGACCGCCCGCACCGACGACATGGATCAGGTGCTGGGGCTCGAGATGGGCGCCGACGACTACGTGCCCAAGCCGGTGCAGCCGCGGGTACTGCTGGCGCGCATGCGCGCCCTGCTGCGTCGTGCCGAGCCGGGGGCCGCCGGCGAGGAGACGCGCCTGACCTTCAGTGACCTGGTGATCGACAACGCGACCCGCGAGGCGTGGCTCGACGGCGAGCGCATCGACCTGACCAGCGCCGAGTTCGATCTCCTGTGGCTGCTGGCCAGCAATGCCGGCCGGGTACTGACGCGCGAGGAGATCTTCGATCGCCTGCGCGGCATCCGCTACGACGGCCAGGATCGCTCCATCGACGTGCGCGTCTCGCGCATTCGCCCCAAGATCGGCGACGATCCCAACCAGCCGCACCGCATCAAGACGGTGCGCAGCAAGGGCTACCTCTTCGTCAGGGATGGCTGACCCATGCGTCGGATGCTGGCCGACAGCACCTTCCTGCGCGTCTATGTGCTGCTGGCCCTGGCGCTGCTGCTGACCTTCGGCCTGGCCCTGCTGGGCCTCGCCCTGGTCGATCAGGTGCGCCGCGAGCACTATCGCGAGCAGCTCGTCGAGCCGCCCATGCGCGTGCTGACCCGCTGGGTCGAGTCGGTGGCCGAGGCCGAGCGTGAGGCGTGGCTGCTGGAGCGCTCCGAACAGCTCGACATGACCCTGCGGGTGGTGCCGGTCGAGGCGCGCTCGTTGAACTACTTCTCGCGCACGCGCCTGCGGGAGGGGCGCGTGCTGGTGCTGCCCCGCGAGGATCAAGGCTGGCGGCTCTGGCACCTGCTCGCCGATCGGCAACAGCTGCTCGAGGTGGACGTGGCGACCATCAGCGAGCAGCAGCTGCGCGGACTCACCGAACTCTTCGCCGAGTGGCTCGCTCGCGTGCCCGCCGATGAGCGCCAGGCCCAGCTCGAGAGCATGGCCGGCGACGCCGTGCCCCTCGAGCTTCTCGTCACGGCCCCCGAGGGGCTGGATACCCGTCAGCTGGTGCGCCTGGCGGATGGCGAGGTGGTCATTCGCCTGATCCCGGGACGCCTCTCCATGGCGATGTATCGCCTGCTGCCGAGCGACGGCCCCCGGGCAAGCTGGCTGTCCATCGGCCCGGTGAAGGCCTTCGAGCCGCTGCCCCTCCCCCTGCAGCTGACGCTGCTGATGCTGCTGCTCAGCGTGCTGGCGGCGATCATCTACCTGATCGTGCGCGGCGTCGAGGCCCGCATGGCGCGCCTCGAACTCGCCGCCACCCGCATCGCCGGCGGCCGCCTCGACACCCGGGTCAAGGTCGAGAGCGGCGACTTCCTGGGGCGGCTCGGCATGGCCTTCAACGGCATGGCGGCCCAGGTGCAGTCGCTGCTGCGTGCCCAGCAGGACATGATCCGCGCCGTCTCCCACGAGCTGCGCACCCCGGTGGCGCGCATCCGCTTCGCGGTGCAGATGGTCGAGGACATGACCGATGACCCGGCGATCCGCCGCCAGCTCGAGGGCGTCGACGGCGACATCGCCGAGCTCGACGAGCTGATCGACGAGATCCTCACCTACGCCCGGCTGGGCAGCGAGACCGCCAACGGCGGCGAGCTCGAGACCTCGCTGGTCGACTGTCGCGCCATGGCACTGCGGGTCATCGAGGCCCTGCGTCCGCTGCATGGCGATATCCGCATCGAGCTGGTCGAGGGGCCGGAGGTGGAGATCCAGGCCGAGGCCCGCTACCTGCAGCGCGCCCTGCAGAACCTGGTGGCCAACGCCTGCCGCCATGCCCGCAGCCGGGTGGTGATCCGCCTGCAGGGCGAGCCGCGGCTGGTGCGCCTGGACGTGGAGGACGACGGCCCCGGCATCCCCGCCGCGTCGCGCTCCGAGGTCTTCAAGCCCTTCGCGCGCCTCGACGACAGCCGCACGCGGCGCTCCGGCGGCTACGGCCTCGGGCTCTCCATCGTGCAGAAGGTCATGGCCTGGCACGGCGGCAGCGTGGTGCTGGATGCCAGCGCCATGCTGGGCGGCGCCCGCTTCACCCTGCTGCTGCCGCGCCGCGTCCCTACGCCGGCCTGATTCCCTCCAGCACCGCGAAGGAGGTCTCCCGGGCGGTGCGCAGGAAGTCCTCCATCCAGGGCGCGCCGCGAGTCTCCTCGCGGATCGCCGCGAACAGCGTGCACCACACCCCCTTCTCGCCCAGTGCCACCGCCTTGACGTAGTCGCGCTCCAGGTACTCGGTCAGCGCCCAGTTGGGCAGCGCGCAGACGCCGCGGCCGCTGGCGACCAGCTGCATCATCATGATCGTCAGTTCGGCGGTGCGCACCTCCTTGGGGCGCACGCCGGCGGGGTCGAGGAACTGGGTGAAGACGTCCAGCCGCGAGTGCTCCACCGGGTAGGTGATCAGCGTCTCCTCGCCGAGCTCCTCGGGGGTGACGAAGGGCTTGCCCGCCAGCGGGTGCTGGCGCGCCACCGCCAACAGGCCCTCGTAGCGGAACAGCGGCTCGTAGTGCACCCCCGGCAGCGGCTGGGGGTCGGCGGTGATCACCAGGTCGAGCTGTTCGCGGGCCAGCGCCGGCAGCGGGTCGAAGTGGTGGCCACCGGGGATGTCGATCTCCACCTCCGGCCAGTGATCGCGGAAGTGGTCGACGGTGGGCATCAGCCACTGGAAGCAGCTGTGGCACTCGATGGCCATGTGCAGCCGGCCCTGCTCGTTGCCGGCCAGCCGAGCCAGGTCGCGCTCGGCCATGCGCACCAGCGGCAGCACCTGCTCGGCCAGGGTCAGCAGCCGCAGGCCGGCGCGGGTGAACTCCACCGGCCGGGTCTTGCGCAGGAACAGCGGGCTGCCCAGGCGCTCCTCCAGGTCCTTGATCTGGTGGGAGAGGGCCGACTGGGTCAGGTGCACGCGTTCGGCCGCCTCCACCAGTGAGCCGGCATCGCGCAGGGCGACCAGGGTGCGCAGATGGCGAAGTTCGAGCATGGGGTGAGCCTGATTCATTTTGAAGATTAGAAAGTTTAGTTTGATTCACTTCCCATGGCCAGCGAGACTCTCCCGCATCATTCATGAACAAAGGATGTCATCATGACGATGGCTCATGTTACCGGCTACCCGCGCATCGGCGCGGACCGCGAACTGAAGCGCGCCACCGAGGCCTACTGGCAGGGCACCCTCGACCGCGAGGCCCTGGAGGCCACCGGGCGCGAGCTGCGCCTGGCGAACTGGGCGGCCCAGCGCGAGGCCGGCCTCGACCTGGTGACCGTGGGCGACTTCGCCTTCTATGACCAGGTGCTCGACGTCTCGGTGATGGTCGGGGCGGTGCCGGCGCGTTTCGCCGCCGAGGACGAGGTGGTGCGCGGCGAGGTGGACCTCGACACCGCCTTTCGCATGGCCCGGGGGCGCGCCCCGAGCGGCGCGCCGGCCGCGGCCTGCGAGATGACCAAGTACTTCGATACCAACTACCACTACCTGGTGCCGGAGCTGCATCCCGGCCAGCGCTTCCGGCTCTCCAGCACGCGGCTGTTCGATCAGGTGGAGGAGGCCAGGGCCGCCGGCCATGCGGTCAAGGTGGCGCTGACCGGCCCGTTGACCTGGCTGTGGCTCGGCAAGGGGCGTGGCGACATGCCCGCGGACTTCGATCGCCTGGCGCTGCTCGACGGCCTGCTCGATGTCTATGCCGAGATCCTGGAGCGGCTGGGCGGGCAGGGCGTCGAGTGGGTGCAGCTCGACGAGTCGGCGCTGGTGCAGGATCTGCCGCTCGCCTGGCGGCAGGCCTACGAGCGCGCCTATCACCGCCTGCAGGGCGCCCCGGTCAAGCTGCTGCTGGCCAGCGCCTTCGGCGGCCTCGGCGACAACCTCTCCCTGGCGGTGAGTCTGCCGGTGGCCGGCCTGCACATCGACGCGGTGCGCGCGCCGGACGAGCTGGACACGGTGCTCGACCGCCTGCTGCCCCACAAGGTGCTCTCGGTGGGGGCGATCGACGGGCGTAACGTCTGGCGCGCCGATCTGGCCCTGTGGCGCGAGCGCCTGGCCGTGGCGCGCATGCGCCTGGGCGAGCGGCTGTGGATCGCGACCAGCTGCTCGCTGCTGCACGTGCCGGTGGACCTCGAGGCGGAGACCGATCTTTCGCTCGAGCTGAAAAGCTGGCTGGCCTTCGCCCGCCAGAAGCTGGATGAGGTCGCCACCCTGGCGCGCCTGCTCGACGGCCGCGCCGACGCCGCCGACCGCGATCGCGTGGAGGCCGCCAGCCGCGCCCTGCAGGCCCGCCGCGAGGCCGAGCGGCTGCATCGTCCCGCGGTGGCCGAGCGGCTGGCCGGCGTCAGCGACGACGACGCCCGGCGCCGGCGGCCCTTCGCCGAGCGCGCCGTGGCCCAGCAGCGTCATCTCGCCCTGCCGTTGTTCCCCACCACCACCATCGGCTCCTTCCCCCAGACCGGCGAGATCCGCGCCGCGCGGCGTGCCTTCAAGGCCGGCGACCTCTCCCGCGAGGCCTACGAGGCGCAGATGCGCGAGGAGATCGCCGGCGCCGTGGCGCGCCAGGAGGCGCTGGGCATCGACATGCCGGTGCACGGCGAGCCGGAGCGCAACGACATGGTCGAGTACTTCGGCGAGCGGCTCGACGGTTTCGCCTTCACCCGCTTCGGCTGGGTGCAGAGCTACGGCACGCGCTGCGTCAAGCCACCGATCCTGTTCGGCGACGTGGTGCGCCCGGCGGCCATGACGGTGCGCTGGAGCGAGTACGCCCAGTCGCTCACCGAGCGGCCGATGAAGGGCATGCTCACCGGGCCCGTCACCGTACTGCAGTGGTCCTTCGTGCGCGACGACCAGCCCCGCGAGACCACCTGCCGGCAGATCGCCCTGGCGCTGCGCGACGAGGTGCTCGACCTCGAGGCGGCGGGCATCCGCGCCATCCAGATCGACGAGCCGGCGCTGCGCGAGGGACTGCCGCTGCGCCAGGCCGAGTGGCAGGGCTACCTCGACTGGGCCGTGGAATGTTTCCGGCTGGCCTCGGCGGGGGTGCGCGACGAGACGCAGATCCATACCCACATGTGTTACGCGGAGTTCAATGACATCATCGCCGCCATCGCGGCCCTGGATGCCGACGTCATCACCATCGAGACCTCGCGCTCAGACATGGAGCTGCTCGACGCCTTCCAGGACTTCGCCTATCCCAATGCCATCGGGCCCGGCGTCTATGACATCCACTCGCCGAACATTCCCGAGGTGGACTGGATGGTGGCGTTGATGGAGCAGGCCGCCGAGCGCATCCCGGTCGAGCGGCTCTGGGTGAACCCGGACTGCGGCCTCAAGACCCGCGGCTGGGCCGAGGTGGAACCGGCGCTCGCCAACATGGTGGAGGCGGCGCGGGTACTGCGTCAGCGCCACGGCTGATGCATCTCTTGCCGGGCGGCGCCAAGCCGCCCGGCGGCTGGTATCCTGGCGGTAACGCAAGCGCACGCCACGTAAGCGAACGTCAAGGAATCGTCTGCCAAGGAGCCCTGCCATGTCCCGTCATGCCCCCCTTCGTCTTGCCCTGCCGCTGCTGCTGGCCCTGGGGCTGTCCGGCTGCGTTACCTACGTGAGCGCGCCGGCGCCCGAGGCCACGTCGTCCGCCCCGGAGGCGGCCGATCCCGCGCAGGACGCGGCCTCGGCCAAGGCCAAGGCGCCGCTGCTGCCCTCGATGCTGTTTCCCGGCGAGGCCGACGAGCTGGTCGGCTGGCGCTGCACGCCGGCCCAGGACCTGGTCACCGCCGCCACCGAGGAGGAGCTGCGGCTGTGGTCGGCCCAGGGAGGCACGCGTCTCGCCCCCGCCGTGGTGGCCAGCGGCGCCCGCTACCAGCAGGGTGACCTGAGCTTATGGAACAAGGGGCGGGAGGCGCTGGTCGAGAGCCAGCGCGGCCGGCTCGATTGCCGGGTCGACGTCACCCGGGATGCCCTGACCCGCGCGGAGCACCCCGGGGTGATGTTCCGCGGCCAGGGCAACGAGCCGGGCTGGCACGTGGCGCTCGCCAACGACGTTCCCGAGCTGACCATGACGCTGGACTATGGCCGCCGGGAGGTGACCCTGCCCTACCGGGTGACGACCCTGGACAACGACGCCGGGCGGGTGATCCTGGCCAGCGGCCAGGCGGCGCGGCCCTTCAGCCTGCGCATCGAGGCGAAGGCCTGCTTCGATGACATGAGCGGCCAGCCCTGGCCGGCCCGGGTGACGCTTTCCCTCAACGACAGGGTCTATCGAGGCTGCGGTCAGGGCATCGCGCCCTGAGGCGGCGCGGGCGTTTCTTTCGTTTTTATCGAAAGTATCCGGCGGTTATTTGCGCTTTTCGTTGCATTTAGTGCACGTAGAATGGCGTTCATTATCCGCTGATGTCTCAAGGAGACCGCCATGACCACCCGCGCCCTCATCCTCACCTCGTCGATCCTCGGCGAGAACGGCCAGTCCATCGCCCTGGCCGAGCACTTCCGCAGCCAGGCCGCCGAGCACGACGGCCTCGAGATCAGCACCCGCGACCTGGTGGCCGACGATCTTCCGCACCTGACCCAGCCGGAGCTTGCCAGCTGGCAGGTGCCGGCCGACGAGCGCTCCGACGAGCAGCGTGCGCTGGCGTCACGCTCCGACGACCTGATCGCCGAGCTCCTCGAGCACGACGTCGTGGTGCTGGCGGTGCCGATGTACAACCTGGGCGTGCCCAGCCAGCTCAAGGCGTGGTTCGACCGCGTGCTGCGGGCCGGCGAGACCTTCCGCTACACCGAGAATGGCCCCCAGGGCCTGGTCGAGGGCAAGCGCGCGGTGATCCTGGCGGCCCGCGGCGGCCAGTATGCCGGCACCGAGATGGACAGCCAGACGCCGCACCTCAAGAGCATGCTCGGGCTGATCGGCATCGCCGAGGTGGATGTGGTCTACGCCGAGGGACTCGCTATGGGCGAGGCCCATCGCGAGGCGGCGCTCGAGGAGGCGAAACAGGCCATCGAGGGCCTGGTGAAGCGCCTCTGATCGCCGCGACGCGGCGCTGATCACAAACCCGCGAACGGGGTGGCAGTGGCCACCCCGTTCGCGTGTCGAGCCTCAGCAGGGGCCGGTGGGGGCGATGAGCCAGCGTCGGGAGACGAAGTCGCTGGTGCAGAGCCGCGGCTCCGGGCTCAAGAGGCGCGCGCCGAGCCGAGTCAGCGCCTCGCGGCGGTCCCGCCCGGGGGAGGCGAGCTGCTCGGAGAGCGCCACCGGCCGCCAGTCGCTGCCCTCACGGGTCGCCAGGGTGAAGGCGAAGGGGTGAAAGCCCGGGAAGCCGAGGCGCAGGTCGGTGGCCACCAGGGTGTCGCGGCCGCCGCGTTCGCGCACCTCATAGCGCAGGAAGAGCCCGGCGAACCAGTCGAGCCGCCGGCCGCGCCGGCTATCGAGCGCCTCGGCCTCCAGCTCGGCGCCCCGGATGTAGGTCTCAAGCAAAGGGGCGCTGTCGCCGTCGAACACGCCCACCAGGGCCTCGTGGTAGCGCGGGCCGTCGACCACGGTGATGCGCCACAGCAGGATGTTGAAGGGCGTGGGCTGGACCAGCCGCGGGGCCTCCTCCAGGCCCCGCTCGGCCAGCACCGGTTCGATGCGCGCCTCGACCAGCTGCCGGGCACCCATGGAAAGCACCAGATAGGCACAGGCGAGGGCGAGTCCCCAGGTCGCGGGGCGCGCCACGCGGCCGCTGATCAGCGCCACGGCGATCCCGCCCAGCAGCGGCAGGGTGTAGAGCGGGTCGATGATGAAGACATGGGGCCAGGCCGCGGGCCGCACGTCCAGCGGCCACCAGAGTTGGGTGCCGTAGGTGGTCAGGGCATCGAGCAGCGGGTGGGTCAGCAGGATGAGCCCGAAGAAGGCGCCCCAGCGGGCCGGCGAGATCTCCCGGGTGCGCGAGAGGCGCGCCGACAGCAGCGCCAGGACGGCGGCGAGCCCCGCCAGCACGAACAGCGAGTGGGAGAAGCCGCGATGCCGGGTCACGTTGGCCACGGCGTCGCCGTAGTCGATGATCACGTCCAGGTCGGGCAGGGTGCCCAGCACCGCACCGATCAGCACCGCCTTGCGGCCCAGCCGCCGGCCGAGCACCGCGCCGCCGATCGCCGCGCCCAGCGCGGCCTGGGTCATCGAATCCATCGAGAAGGCTCCTTCGTCGGCGACGGGTCATGGCTGTGACGGCGCGACGGGGCGCCGGTTCCCCGCGTAGGAGTCAGTCGGGCTGCGCTCACTCGGGCTGGGCCCAGGCGGGGCGAGCCTCGAGGATGCGTGCCTGCACCGGGCAATCGTCGCGGTGGGCGCCGGGCAGGTAGCCGCTGCTCATCAGGAACTCGCCGACGATCTCCGGCCCGGTGAAGCGGAAGGTGCGCTTGAACAGGTGCACCCAGTCGCCGTGTTCCAGCGGATGCTGGTGATCCAGCCACGCCTTGAAGCTGCCGTGCTCGGCGCACAGCGCCTGGATCACCCCGGCGTTGTGGATCGCCGCATCGACCTTCAGGCGGTTGCGGATGATCCCGGCATCCGCCAGCAGCCGGGCCCGCTCGGCCTCGTCGTAGGCGGCGACTCGATCGACGTCGAAGCCCTCGAAGGCCGCCTGGAAGGCCGCGCGCTTCTTCAGCACGGTGAGCCAGGAGAGCCCCGCCTGGTTGATCTCCAGCACCAGGCGCTCGAAGAGGGTGGCGTCGTCGTCCACCGGGAAGCCGTATTCGTGGTCGTGGTAGGGGCCGTGGAACGGATGGCCGGGGGCCAGGTCGCAGTAGTGGCTCATGCTGTCGCTCCGGGGTGGCAGAAGAGCCGGGAGATACCCGACAATCGTCGTTACCTTATCGCGAAGAGTGCCCATCATGACATCACTGCAACGCCTGACCCTCGCCGGTGCCCTGCTGGCCGCCGCCGCCAGTCCCGCCTGGGCCGAGGCGCCCCTGGTGGAGATGCACAAGGACCCCAACTGCGGCTGCTGCACGGCCTGGGCCGAGCACATGGAGGAAGCGGGATTCGAGGTGCGACAGCACGAGACTCGCGACATGCGCGGGGTGAAGATCGAGCACGGCGTGACGCCGGGGCTCGCCTCCTGTCACACGGCGGTGGTCGACGGCTACGTGATCGAGGGCCACGTGCCGGCGTCGGACGTTCGCCGCCTGCTGGACGAGCGCCCCGACCTGGCGGGCCTGGCCGTGCCGGGGATGCCCCACGGCTCCCCCGGCATGGAGACCGGGCGCCACGACGACTATGCCGTGCTGGGCTGGCGCCATGACGACCGCACGCCCGCGGTCTTTTCCGAATATACCCACGACTGAAGCGACAGGAGTCCCCCATGCAGTACCTGCACACCATGGTTCGCGTCAGCGACCTCGACGCGTCGCTGCACTTCTACTGCGACCTACTGGGCCTCAAGGAGGTGCGCCGCAAGGAGAACGAGAAGGGGCGCTTCACCCTGGTCTTCTTGGCCGCGCCCCAGGACGAGGCGCGCTCGGCCGAGCTCCAGGCGCCCGAGGTCGAGCTGACCTGGAACTGGGACCCGGAGGAGTACACCGGCGGGCGCAACTTCGGCCACCTGGCCTATCGGGTGGACGACATCTACGCCCTCTGCGAGCACCTCCAGGCGAACGGCGTGACCATCAACCGTCCGCCCCGGGACGGCCACATGGCCTTCGTCAAAAGCCCCGACGGCATCTCGGTGGAGCTGCTGCAGGCCGGCGATGCGCAGCCGCCCCGGGAGCCCTGGGCCTCGATGGAGAACACCGGCAGCTGGTAGGTATCGTGGCGGCCGGACGCGCGACTCAGTCCGGCCGCCAGGCCATGCGCCCGCTGCCCAGGAAGACCAGCGCCAGGGCCGAGAGGAAGAACATGCCCTGTAGTTCCAGCTGCCAGCCGCCGTTGTCGTTGAGCATGAACACCTCGCCGGTGTGCACCAGCAGGAAGGCCACCAGCATGTTGCCGGCCATCAGCAGCCCGGCGAGGCGGCTCTGCCAGCCCACTATGGCCATGATCGGCGCGAGCACCTCGCCGATCAGCACCCCGTAGGCCAGGAAGGAGGGCAGGCCGTAGCCCTGGAGCATCCCCCCGATCCAGTCGAGGCTGCCCGGATTGAGCAGCTTGGCCACGCCGTGGAAGAGCATCAGGCCGCCCACAGCGAGGCGCAGGATCAGCTTGCCGAAGGCGTCGTTGTGAAGTGCTTTGAGCATGAGGGGCGTCCTTGTCGGTGGCGATAGTCTCAGCATTGTCCGGAAGGCCGGTTTGGGGCAAGCTTGGCCCGGGCCACCGTCCTGCGCCTCAAGGAAGATACCATGATGATCAAAACGTTACGCAATACCGCCCTGCTGGCCGCCGGCGCCCTGCTGCTCGCTGCCTGCAGCGGCGGGCCGGCGCCCCGCGTCGTCGACGAGCCCTCGGCCCGCCTCGAGGGGCCGGTGGTCGACCAGCGCTGGAACCTGCTGCTGGTGGGCACCAGCGAGCGCCTCGACATGCCCACGCGCCCCTACTTCGTGATCGACGGCGAGGGACGCGTGAGCGGCAGCGACGGCTGCAACCAGCTGACCGGACAGGCGGCGCTGGGCGATAACCAGCGGATCGCCTTCACCGAGCTTGCCACCACGCGGCGCGCCTGCCCCCGGGCCGAGGATGCCGCCCGGGTGACCGGCATGCTGGAGAACGCCTACCGCTACCTGATCGACCACGACCGGCTGGTGTTCTTCGGTCCCGACCAGCGGGTGCTGGGGGGCTTCCGGCGCGTCGACTGATCTCCTGGCGCGCCCGGCGCCTGCCACGGACCGGGCGCCTCGTTATATTAGCCAAATGTCAGATTGTGGCTCGGGTCGGGCCTCCCTAGAGTGGGCGAGCTTTTTTCGCCCCCTCCATGCCCTGTCCCACAAGTGAGCCCATGACCGACTCCCACGACGACTACCGACAGCGCCGCAAGCCACGCTCGGCCTTCGCCTCCCGGGCGGAGTACCTGGAGCACGAGCTGCAGAGCATGGCGCCCCGTCGCTGGCGCCCCAACCTGCCCGGCCGGGACTACCGCTTCGAACTCGAGGACTGGGTGCCGGCCATGGCGGCCACCATCGGCAAGATCGTGATGGTCGCCGCCATCGTCGCCGCCTTTGCCGGGCAGCTGGGTCTCTCCGACGACTTCGTCATCGAGAACGTCCGCTACGAGATGCTGATCGCCGCGGTGCTGTTCGTGGTGCTGGTCTCGGGCTTCCTCAATCCGACCAGCAACCTGGCCGGTACCCACGGCCCGCTGATTCCGCTGGTACCGCTGATCGTCGCCTCGGGCGGCCATCCCATGGCGCTGGGGCTGATGATCGGTGGGCTGGGTTTCCTGCTGGGTATCAGCAAGGGCGGCAGCCTGCTGGCCCGGCTGACCGGCAACGGGGTCTGCGGCGGCCTGCTGCTCTACCTTGGCTTCATCGGCATCAGCGGCCAGATCGAGAGCCTGTTCGCCTGGGCCGAGGGCTTCGACATGGCCTACCTGGCGTTCGTGGTGATCATCGCCACGATCCTCATGTACGCCTACCTGGAGCACATCCAGATGCGCTGGCTGGCGATCCCGCTGGGCGCCCTGCTGGCCGGCGTGCTGTCGTTTGCGATGGGCGCGCCCTTCGAGTTCACCACCGAGCCGGGCATCCCCACCCTCAATCCACTTTACTGGTGGGGCGACGACACCGGCTGGCAGCTGGGGCTGCCGTCTTTCCAGCACTTTGTCGCCGTGGCGCCCTTCGCGGTGCTGGCGGTGGCCATGTGGTCGCCGGACTTCGTCGGCCATCGGGTCTTCCAGCAGCTCAACTACCCGCCGAAGACCGACCGGGTGGTGATGAACATGGACGACACCATGGTCACCGCCTCGGCCCGCCAGGTGGCCGGCAGCCTGCTGGGCGGCGGTAACATCAGCTCCTCCTGGGGTACCTACATCGTGCCGGCGGCGATCGCCCGGCGCCCGATCCCTGCCGGGGCGGTGCTGACCGGCCTGCTGTGCGTCGTGGCCGCCCTCTGGGGCTACCCGATGGACCTGGCGGTGTGGCAGCCGGTGCTCAGCGTGGCGCTGATGGTCGGCGTCTACGTGCCGCTGCTGGAGGCGGGCATGCAGATGACCCGCAAGGGCAAGACCACCCAGTCCGCGGCGGTGGTGATCTTCTCCTCGGCGCTGGTCAATCCGGTGTTCGGCTGGTCGCTGACGGTGCTGCTCGACAATCTCGGGCTGATCGGCTGCAAGGAGCGTGGCCGCGAACTCGGCCACATGGGGCGCTGGATCATCCCCGGCGTGGTGTTCGTGGTTCTCTGCACGGTGATGGCGGGCATCGGGATGTTCCCAGGCGTGCCGGCGCTGTGGGCGAGCTTCCGCGGGCTCTAGGCCCTCGCGACACGCAGCAAAAAGAGGCCGGGCGCCAAGCGCCCGGCCTCTTTGCCGTCTGGGGTCGCGATCCGTGAGATCACGACCCGCTGGGTCAGAGCGCTTCGATCTTCTCGCGCTGTTCGACCAGCAGCCGGCGCGCGGCCTCGAAGTCGGCCAGCTTGGCGCGCTCCTTCTCGACCACCGCGGCAGGGGCCTTGGCGACGAAGCTCTCGTTGCCGAGCTTCTTCTCGATGCCGCCGATCAGCTTCTCCTGCTTGTCGATCTCCTTGGCCAGGCGCGCGAGCTCGGCGTCCTTGTCGATCAGGTCGGCCATGGGCACCAGCACCTCCATCTCGCCGACCAGCTGGGTCGCCGAGAGCGGCGCCTGCTCGGGGTCGTCGAGCCACTCGACGCGCTCGAGCTTGGCCAGTTTGGAGAGGAACAGGCGGTTGGCTGCCAGGCGCTCGGCGTCCTCCGGCCCGCCCTTGGTGAGCAGCGCCTCCAGCGGCTTGCCCGGGGCGATGTTCATCTCGGCGCGGATGTTGCGTACCGCCACGATCACGCCCTTGAGCCACTCGATGTCGCGGGTCGCGCGCTCATCGACCAGGGCCTCGTCGGCCAGCGGCCAGGGCTGGTTCATGATCGAGCCGCCCTCGTCGGTCGCGAGGGTGCCGGCGAGCGGCGCGACGCGCTGCCAGATCTCCTCGGAGATGAAGGGCATCATCGGGTGGGCCAGGCGCAGGATCGTCTCGAGTACCCGCACCAGGGTCCGGCGGGTGCCGCGCTTGGCGGCCTCACTAGCGCCCTCGTCCCAGAGCACCGGCTTGGAGAGCTCCAGGTACCAGTCGCAGTACTCGTTCCACACGAAGTCATAGAGCGCCTGGGAGGCGTGGTCGAAGCGGAACTCCTCCATCGCCTTGGTCACCTGGGCCTGGGTCTGCTGCAGGCGCGAGACGATCCAGCGGTCGGCCAGCGACAGCTCGACCTCGCCGTCATCCAGGCCGGTGTCCTGGCCCTCGGCGTTCATCAGCACGTAGCGCGAGGCGTTCCACAGCTTGTTGCAGAAGTTGCGATAGCCGTCCAGGCGGCCCATGTCGAACTTGATGTCGCGCCCGGTGGTGGCCTGGGAGAGAAAGGTGTAGCGCAGGGCGTCGGTGCCGTGGGGCTCGATGCCCTCGGGGAACTCGGCGCGGGTCGCCTTGGCGATCGCCTTGGCCTTCTGCGGCTGCATCATGTTGCCGGTGCGCTTCTCGACCAGGGTCTCCAGCGAGATACCGTCGATCAGGTCGATGGGATCGAGCACGTTGCCCTTGGACTTGGACATCTTCTGGCCCTGGCCGTCGCGGACCAGGCCGTGCACGTACACCTGCTTGAAGGGCACCTCGCCGGTGAACTTGAGCGTCATCATGATCATCCGGGCGACCCAGAAGAAGATGATGTCGAAGCCGGTGACCAGCACGCTCGAGGGGTGGAAGGTGGCCAGTTCCGGCGTCTGTTCGGGCCAGCCCAGGGTGCCGAAGGTCCAGAGCCCGGAGCTGAACCAGGTATCGAGCACGTCCTCGTCCTGGGTCAGTTCGAGGTCGGCGGGCAGGCCGTGCTTCTCGCGGGCCTCGGCCTCGCTTCTCGCCACGTAGACGTTGCCCTCGGTGTCGTACCAGGCGGGGATGCGGTGGCCCCACCACAGCTGGCGCGAGATGCACCAGTCCTGGAGGTCGCGCATCCAGGCGAAGTACATGTTCTCGTAGTTCTTGGGCACGAACTCGATGTCGCCGTTCTCCACCGCGGCGATGGCGGGCCTGGCGAGCTCCTCCACGGCGACGAACCACTGATCGGTGAGCAGCGGCTCGATGACATCGCCTGAGCGGTCCCCGTAGGGCAGGGTGTTGCTGACCGTCTCCACCTGCTCGAGCAGGCCGGCGGCGTCCATGTCGGCGACGATGCGCTCGCGGGCCTCGAAGCGGCCGAGGCCGGCGTAGGCGGCGGGCAGGCTCGGGTCGATCTCCGCAAGCGGCCGTCCCTGGAGGTCGAACGCCTCGGCGGTCTCGCGCACCGCGGCGTCCTGGGTGAAGACGTTGATCAGCGGAAGGCCCTGACGCTTGCCGACCTCGTAGTCGTTGAAGTCGTGGGCCGGGGTGATCTTCACGCAGCCCGAGCCCTTCTCCATGTCGGCGTGCTCGTCGGCCACCACCGGGATGCGCCGGCCCACCAGCGGCAGCTCGACGAACTTGCCGACCAGCGAGGCGTAGCGCGGATCCTCCGGGTTGACCGCCACGGCGCTGTCGCCGAGCAGGGTCTCGGGGCGGGTGGTGGCGACCACCAGGTAGCCCTTGCCGTCGTCGGTAGTGACGCCGTCGGCGAGCGGATAGCGGAAGTGCCAGAAGCTGCCCTGCTGGTCCTTGTTCTCGACCTCGAGATCCGAGATCGCGGTGTGCAGGGTCGGGTCCCAGTTGACCAGCCGCTTGCCGCGGTAGATGAGGTTCTCTTCATGCAGGCGCACGAAGACCTCCTGCACGGCCTTGTAGAAGCCGTCATCCATGGTGAAGCGCTCGCGGCTCCAGTCGACGCTGGCCCCCATGCGGCGCAGCTGGCGGGTGATCTCGCCGCCGGACTCGTGCTTCCACTCCCAGATCTTGTCGGTGAAGGCCTCGCGCCCGAGATCGTGGCGGCTCTTGCCCTCTTCCGCGGCGACCTTGCGCTCCACCAGCATCTGGGTGGCGATGCCGGCGTGGTCGGTGCCGACCTGCCACAGGGTGTTGCGCCCCTGCATCCGCCGCCAGCGGGTCAGGGTGTCCATGATGGTGTCCTGGAAGGCGTGGCCCATGTGCAGGCTGCCGGTGACGTTGGGCGGCGGGATCATGATGGAGAAGGGCTCGCCCTCGCCGGAGGGGGCGAAGCGGTTGTCGGCCTCCCAGCGCTCGTACCAGCGGGTTTCGATCTGCTCGGGTTGGTAGGTCTTGTCCATGGGGGCTTCCGGGTATTCAGGGTGGCGTCGAGGCACGGCAGGCCGCGTCATGGCGGCGCCGCAGGGCGCGAAAAATGGGCTCGATTATAGCCTGCCCGGCGGGCCGGCGTCATGGGCGAGGGCGGATCAGCCCTGGCCGCGCAGCTGGTGCGGGGTGACCGGGTAGCCGCGCTTCTTGTAGGTCTGCCAGCACTCGCGCTTGGCGATCAGCACGTCCTGATGCTGGTTGATGATCTCGGCGACCCGCTCGAAGCGCGAGAACCACTCGGGAATGCCCGGGTGCAGGTTGAGCAGCGCCTGGGCGCCCGGCTCCGGCGGGCCCTCCCAGCCGATGGTCACCGGCACCGTCGGCTCCTGGTCGCTGCCGAGCAGGGCGTGGGGCAGATAGGCGTCGGGGCGGAAGGTCCAGAGCCGCTCGTCGAGCTCGCGGGCCATGGCCTCGTCCTCGGCGTGCAGGTGCAGCCGGTAGCCCTTGCGGTAGATCGTCTCGGCCAGCCGGCAGGCGAAGCCGAAGCGGGCCTCCAGGGTGGTATCGGGCAGGATGTAGAAGTCGATGCGGGTCATGGGATCTCGAAGGGGACTGGTGCTCGCTTGCCCGTGCCGGGAAAGTGTCCTCAGCCTCAGGGTGCCGGACTCGCCGGCGGCAGGACCCCGCGAGGGCGCTGTGAACCCATCCCTGGGCGCTACCTTTGCCATCCATGGCAAAGGACTCTCGCTATGTCCTGCCCCCGGCGGTCAGCGCACGGTTGTCGGGGCTCAGGCGAGTCGGGTCAGCCAGCCGCGGGTGTCTTCGCTGCGGCCGTACTGCAGGTCGAGCAGGCGGGTGCGCAGGCGCTTGGCCACCTCGTTGTCGCCCTCGGCGGCGAGCCGGATGCTGCCCTCCTCGGTGACCAGCTCGCCCACCGGGGTGATCACCGCGGCGGTGCCGCAGGCGAAGACCTCGGTGATCTCGCCGGAGGCCGCGCCCTCGCGCCACTCGTCGATGCTGATCGGGCGTTCCTCCGGGGTCAGCCCCTCGTCGCCGGCCAGGGTCAGCACCGAGTCGCGGGTCACGCCCTCGAGGATGGTGTCGGTGAGGCGCGGGGTGACGATGCGGCCATCCTTGAACACGAAGAACAGGTTCATGCCGCCGAGCTCCTCGATCCACTTGTTCTCGGCGGCGTCGAGGAAGGCGACCTGGCTGCAGTCGTGGGCCGCGGCCTCCTTCTGGGCGGCCAGCGAGGCGGCGTAGTTGCCGCCACACTTGGCGAAGCCGGTGCCGCCCGCAGCGGCGCGCTTGTAGTGCGAGGAGAGCCAGATCGAGACCGGCTTCACGCCGCCCTGGAAGTAGGCCGCCGCCGGCGAGGCGATGACGTAGTAGTCGACCTCATGGGAGGGGCGAACGCCGAGGAAGGTCTCGCTGGCGATCATGAAGGGCCGCAGGTAGAGGCTCGACTCGTCGCTCTCGTCGGCCGGGGTGGGCACCCACGCCTGGTCACTGGCCAGCAGCGCCTTCAGCGAATCGATGAAGTCCTCGTCGGAGAGCTCCGGCAGTGCCAGGCGACGCGCGCTGCGACGGAAGCGCTCGGCGTTCTTCTCGGGGCGGAAGGTCCAGACCGAACCGTCGGCATGGCGGTAGGCCTTCACCCCCTCGAAGATCTCCTGGCCGTAGTGCAGCACGGCGGCGGCGGGGTCCAGGGTCAGCGGGCCGTAGGGACGCACCTCGTGGCCATGCCAGCCGCCGTCGAGGGTCCAGCGCACGTGGGCCATGTGATCGGTGAAGTAGCGACCGAAGCCGGGGTTGGTGAGGATCTGCTCACGGATCTGCGGCGCGGTCGGCTGGGTCGTGGCGAGTACGGAAAAACGTTCGATGGACACGGCAAGGGGTCTCCACTTGTGGCGGGGCGCCGTCGGGCGCCCTCGGCACGAAAAAAGGAACCGGGCCGGCGAGGGCCCGGTGCATGAGAGTCGTCACCCCACATGAAAAGGTCACCGCGGGGAAAAGGCAACCCTGCCGCGGGCGAATCAGTCGTCGGCGACCTCGACTTCGCTGTCGGTCTCGCGGTCCAGCAGGTACTGGGTCAGTAGACCCACCGGGCGTCCGCTGGCGCCCTTCTGCTTGCCCGAGGTCCAGGCGGTGCCGGCGATGTCCAGGTGCGCCCAGGGGAACTTGTCGGCGAAGCGCGAGAGGAAGCAGGCGGCGGTGATGGTGCCGGCCGGACGGCCGCCGATGTTCGCCAGGTCGGCGAAGTTGGAGGAGAGCTGCTCCTGGTACTCGTCCCACAGCGGCAGGTGCCAGGCGCGGTCCCAGGCGGTCTCGCCGGCATCCAGGATATCCAGCGCCAGGTCGTCGTCGTTGGAGAGCAGGCCGGTGGCGTGATGGCCCAGGGCGATGATGGCGGCCCCGGTCAGGGTGGCGATGTCGACGACGCTGGCCGGCTCGAAGCGCTCGGCGTAGGTCAGGGCGTCGCACAGCACCAGGCGACCCTCGGCATCGGTGTTGAGCACCTCCACGGAGAGGCCCTTGAGGGTCTGGATGATGTCGCCGGGCTTGGTGGCGCGGCCGTCGGGCATGTTCTCGGCGGCGGCCACGATGGCCACCAGGTTGATCCTGGGCTTGATGGCGAGCACCGAGGTGACGGTGCCGAACACGCTGGCGGCGCCGCACATGTCGAACTTCATCTCGTCCATGGCCTCGCCGGGCTTGAGCGAGATGCCGCCGGTATCGAAGGTGATGCCCTTGCCGACCAGTACGTGAGGCGCCTCGTCGGCCTCCTCGGCACCCTGGTACTTCATCACGATCAGTCGCGAGGGCTCGGCGCTGCCGCGACCCACGGAGAGCAGGCTGTGGGCGCCGAGCTCCTCCAGCGCCGCCTCGTCGAGGATCTCGGCGGTCAGCGCGCCGTCGGATTCGGCGGCCAGCTGCTCGGCGCGCTCGGCCAGGAAGCTCGGTGTGCAGACGTTGCCGGGCAGGTTGCCCAGCGTGCGGGTGGTCGCCACGCCCTGGCCGATGGCGTCGCCCACGCGCGCGCCCTGGCGGGCCGCGTCGGCGTCGCCCTGCTCGCTGATCAGCAGGGTGACCTTCTCCAGGCGCGGCGCAGGCGCCTTCTCAGCCTTGAAGTCGTCGAAGCGGTAGATGGCGCGATGGGCGGCCTCGGCCACCATGCGGGCCTTCCAGTCGCAGCCCCGGTCGGCTACCGGGACGTCGGTGAAGGCCACCGCGACATCCTCGGCGGGCAGCGGCGCGATCGCGGTGAAGGCGGCGTCCACGGCCTTGCGGAAGGCGCCTTCCTGGCACTTGGCGCGCTCGCCCAGCCCCACCAGCATCAGTCGGTCCGTGTTGAGCCCCGGCGCGAAGGGCACCATCAGGACGTTGCCCAGCGTGGCCTCGAAATCGCCGCGATCGATCAGCTGGCCGATCAGCCGCTCGCTGGCGTTGTCGAGCTTGGCGGCGGCGGGCAGCAGCTCACCGTCCTTGAATACCGGGACCACGAGACAGGCCGTCTCGACCTTGGCGGGGTTGGCCGTCTGAACGGGGAATTCCATGGAGTCTCCACAAGACAAGCTTTGGGGTTACAAGCGAAGGGTGATTCTGGATAATGCCGGCACGTTGCCGAGTCATCCCAGTGTACCCAAGGCAAGGCGTCATTGCATGGAAGATGGCGGGCACCGGGGGGTGTCCAGCCGGGAGACAACGTTGATCATATTTCGTTACCTGACCCGTGAAATCCTGCTGACCATGTCCGCCGTGGCCGGCATCCTGTTGCTGGTGATCATGGGCAGTCGTTTCATCCGCTACTTCTCCAACGCGGCGGAAGGGGAGATCCCGGTGAGCATCCTCGGCACCCTGATGCTCTTTCACTTGCCGGGCTTTCTCGAGCTGATCCTGCCGCTGGCCTTCTTCCTGGGGATCCTGCTGGCCTACGGGCAGCTCTACCTTAACAGCGAGATCACCGTGCTGGTGGCCTGTGGCACGAGCCCCCATCGCCTGCTGCAGGTCAGCCTGGTGCCGGCGACCCTGGTGGCGCTGCTGGCCGGTCTCTGCAGCCTGTGGCTGACCCCGGCCGGGGCGCTGCACAACGAGGTGCTTCTCGAGGAGCAGCGCAGCCGGCTCGACTTCACGGCGCTGGCGCCGGGACGCTTCCAGGACTTCGGCGGCGGGCGCACGGCCTATACCGAGGGCTTCAACGACGACGGCACGCGGATGCAGGAGGTCTTCATCAGCGAGCGCCAGTCGCGCAGCGACACGACCCCGGAAAGCGTGGTGACCCGGGCGCGGAGCGGCTACCAGACCGTCGATGACGAGACCGGCAGCCGCTTTCTGGTGCTGGAAGAGGGCGAGCGCTACAGCGTCGACCCCGGCCGCGCCGAGGCCGAGCGCCTCGAGTTCGGCACCTACGCCGTGCGCCTCTCCGGGGCCGCCCAGGGCGCGGAACTCGACGCCCCCGAGTACGCCACCACCGCCGCGCTGTTCAGCGCCGAGGCCCTGCCGGCCCGGGCCCAGCTGCAGTGGCGCCTCGGCCTGCCGCTGATGGTCTTCATCCTGACCCTGCTGGCCATGCCGCTCTCGCGGGTCAACCCGCGCCAGGGACGCTTCTCCAAGCTGCTGCCGGCGATCTTTCTCTACGTGGCCTACCTCAGCCTGCTGCTGGCGGCGATGGACGCCATCGGTCGCGGCAGCTGGCCGGTGGTGATCGGCATGTGGCCGATCCACGGCGGCTTCCTGGCCATCGGCCTGGCCATGATGGCCAGGGCCCAGCACAAGGGAATGAGCGGATGATCACCGACCGTCTCGATCGCTATATCGCCCGCAACGTGCTGGGCGCCATCCTCGTCGTGCAGGTCGTGCTGCTGGGGCTGGACCTGGTGATCACCTACATCAACGACCTCGGCGACGTCGAGGGCGACTACGGCGCCTTCGAGGTGCTGCTCTATCTGCTGATGCGCCTGCCCTGGCGTTTCTATCAATATGCGCCGGTGGGGGTGCTGATCGGCGCGCTGATCGGCCTGGGCAGCATGGCCTCGAGCAACGAGCTCACCGTGATGCGCGCCGCCGGCCGCTCCCTGGTGCGCATCCTCTGGGGAGTGATGAAGCCGATCATCCTGGTGATCCTGGTGGTGCTGACCATCGCCGAGTTCGTCAGCCCCCGCACCGAACAGTTCGCCAGCGCCTGGCGCCTCGAGCAGATGCAGGGCGAAGGGGCGCTGCTCACCGAGCGGGGCGGCTGGCAGCGTGAGGGGGACGACGTCTATCGCTTCGGCGCCATCCGCGCCGACGACACCGTGCTCGACCTGACCCGCTATCGCTTCGCGGGCCACCGGCTCACCGAGGCGCTGAGCGCGCGCCAGGCGGTCTGGCAGGATGATCACTGGCAGCTCAGGCAGGTCGCCGTGACCCGCTTCGACGGGGGGCGAACCGAGGTTCAACACCACGACACCCTGCCCTGGGAGACCGCCATGACCCCCGCGCAGCTCGACCGGCTGCTGCGCGACGTCGAGACCCAGGCCCCCAGCGAGCTGTGGACCTATGCCCGTTACCTGCGCGAGCAGGGACAGCAGGCGACCCAGCCGCTGCTCTATTTCTGGCAGAAGATGCTGATGCCGCTGACCATGGCCTCGCTGGTGCTGGTGGCGGCCTCCTTCGTGTTCGGCCCCCTGCGGACCGTGGCGGCCGGCACTCGGGTCTTCTACGGCGTGGTCACCGGCCTCATCTTCAAGTACCTCCAGGACCTGCTGGGGCCCGCATCGACGGTGTTCGGCTTCTCGCCGGCCTGGGCGGTGCTGGCGCCGATCCTGCTGTGTGCCGGGCTGGGCCTGTACCTATTGCGCCGTACCGGCTGAGACGAGGATCCCATGCAGCGACGTTTCGATCGACTCGACGAAGTCTGGCCGGCCGGCCTCGGCCGGCGGCTGGGCGCCATGCTCTACGACGGCCTGCTGGTGCTGGCGATCTGGATCGTCATCGCCGCGCTTCACCTGGCGGTGGTGCGGCTGGTGCTCGGGGTGCCGGCCGAGCAGGTCGGCGTGGGGCCCGTCCAGGTGCTCTCGCTGCGCCTGCTGATGGCGCTCGGCGCCTTCGTGTTCTTCGCTTTCTTCTGGACCCGGGGCGGCATGACGCTGGGCATGCAGGCCTGGCGGCTCAGGGTGCAGACCCTCGATGGCGCCTCGATCACCGCCTTCCAGGCGCTGCAGCGCTTCCTGGTGGCGACCATCTCGCTGGCCGCCTTCGGCCTCGGCTATCTATGGATCCTCTTCGACGGCGAGCGGCGCAGCTGGCCGGACATCGTCTCCAATACCCGGGTGGTGGTGCTGCCCAAGCGTCGCTGAGTCGCGCCGGCGGCGGGAGAGAAAACCTGATATCGATCAGATTTTCACCACTCGGCGCTTGCGGTTACCCATGCGAATCATTTACATTCACCTCATGACCAGCGTGAGGTGATGACATGTACGTGTGTCTCTGCAAGAACGTGACCGACCATCGTATCCGCGGCGCCGTCGAGGAGGGGGCGCGCAGCTGGCGCGAGGTCCAGCAGCAGACGGGCTGCGCGACCCAGTGTGGCAAGTGTGCCGGCACGGGCAAGGACATCACCCGCGAGGCCATCAAGGCCGAGATGAATGCCGCCGCCGAGGGGCTCGCCTACGCCGTGTGACGGCAATCGTTATCGTTCGCCTTGAGTTTTCCAACTCTATGATTTGATTGAGTTATCTCTGACGATGTCTACACTGGGGTGCCATGAGCTGGCCAGGCCGACGCGCCCATGCCAAGCTGGAATCGTGTACTGACAACCGTGATCGAGGTAATGAGATGAAAGGCGACAGCAAGGTCATCGAGCACCTGAATACCGCGCTTGGCAACGAGCTGGTGGCGATCAATCAGTACTTCCTGCATGCGAAGATGTACAAGGACTGGGGCCTGAAGGCGCTGGCCAAATGGGAGTACGACGAGTCCATCGAGGAGATGAACCACGCCGACAAGCTGATAGAGCGTATCCTGTTCCTCGAGGGCATCCCCAACCTGCAGGATCTGGGCAAGCTCAACATCGGCGAGAACGTTCGCGAGATGCTCGAGTGCGACCTCAAGATCGAGCACGAGGGCCGCCAGGACTACATCGACGCGATCACCTACTGCGAGCAGGTAAAGGACTACGTCAGCCGCGATCTCTTCCGTGACATCCTCGCCGACGAAGAGGATCACATCGATCACATCGAGACCGAGCTTGGCCTGATCGACAAGGTCGGGATCGAGAACTACCTGATGAAGCAGATGCAGGAAGCCGGCGACGAGTAACGCCCCACTCGATCACAGGATCGTTTATCCGAATACCAAGCGCCCCGTGGCCAGCCGGCCACGGGGCGCTTCGTCGTCTGAGGGCCTGGCTTACGGGAAGGCTTTCTCCAGGGCGAAGCGCGGCACCGGCTCGCCCTGCACCTCGACGGTCTCGAGGAACATGTCCAGCGGTCGCGTCCAGAGCCCGTAGTCGCCGTACAGCGCGCGGTAGACCACCAGCGGCTCCTCGGTCTCGCTGTGCCGGGCGACGCCGAGCACCTCGTAGAGCGGACCCTTGTAGTGGCGGTAGATGCCGCGGGGGGCCTTGTTGTCCATGGCAGCGGTTCCTCTGCTGAAGATGGGGATCGTGAGCGTCAGGGGGCGGCGGCCTGTTTCGCCAGCCGCGCCAGCACCCGGGAAGCGGCGGTGAAGCCGAAGCTGCCGGTGACGAAGGTGGCCGCGCCGAAGCCCGAGGCGCAGTCGAGCCGGGTCGCCTCGCCGTCGCCGGGCTTCTGCAGGCAGACCTCGCCGTCGCTGCTCGGGTAGACGAGCTGCTCGTCGGAGTAGACGCACTCCACCGAGAAGCGCCGCTTGGGGTTGCGCGAGAAGCCGAAGTCGCGGCGCAGGCGGGCGCGCACCTTGGCCAGCAGCGGGTCGTGCTCGGTACGGGTCAGGTCGGCCACGCGGATGCGGGTGGGGTCGGTCTGGCCGCCGGCGGCACCGGTCACCACGATCGGCAGCTTGCGGCGCTTGCACCAGGCGATCAGCGCCGCCTTGGCGACCACGCTGTCGATGGCGTCCACCAGCTGGTCGGCATCCTTCGGGATGCGCTGGGCGAGGTTCGCGGGGGTGACGAAGGCGGCGTCGGCGACCACCTCGATGCCCGGCTGGATGGCGCGGCAGCGCTCGGCCAGCACCTCCACCTTGGGGCGGCCGATGGTGCCGTCCAGGGCGTGCAGCTGGCGATTGACGTTGGAGACGCAGACGTCGTCCAGGTCGATCAGCGTCAGCTTGCCGATCCCGGAGCGCGCCAGCGCCTCCACCGTCCAGCTGCCCACGCCGCCCACGCCCACCACCACCACGTGGGCGGTGCGGAAGCGCTCGGCGGCGCGCCGGCCGTAGAGCCGGCGAATGCCGCCGAAGCGGGCCTCGACGTCGTCGGGCGCGGAGGAGGGCGGGGGGAGCGGGGCGGTATCGGTCATGGCATCACGCTTGAGAGGGAGAGCGGGTCGGCGTCGGCAGGTGGCCCGTCCAGCCGAAGCGTTCGAAGAGGGCCGTCATGGTGGCGTCCAGCGGGCAGTGGAGATCGAGGCGCTCACCGCTCACCGGATGATCGAGGGCCAGGCCCACCGCGGCCAGCAGCAGGCGGGGGCAGGCCAGCTGCTCGGCGAAGAAGCGGTTGTGGTTGCCCTTGCCGTGCTTGGCGTCGCCGATGATCGGGTAGCCGCGCCGCGAGAGATGCCGGCGGATCTGGTGGCGACGGCCGGTGAGGGGGCGCGCCTCCATCAGCGAGTAGCGGCTCTGGGGGTAGCGATCCACGCGCACCGGCAGCTCCACGCTGTCGAGCCGGCGGACGTCGGTCGTCGCCTCCATGGCGGGCATCTCCGCCTTGGGGCGGCGGCCATCCTCCTCGCGCAGCGGGTAGTCCAGGCGCTCCTGCGCCGGACCGATGCCGCGCACCACCGCCAGGTAGCGCTTGGTCACCCGGCGCTCGGTGAAGGCCGCCTGGAGCGACGCCGCGATCTCGGGATCCAGGGCGAAGACGATCACCCCGGAGGTGGGGCGATCCAGGCGGTGCACCGGATAGACCCGCCGCCCCAGCTGGTTGCGCAGGCGTTGCAGCAGGAACTCGCGCTCGCCGCGGGCAAGCGCGCTGCGATGCACCAGCAGGCCGGCCGGCTTGTGCACGGCGACCAGGTGGTCATCCTGATGGAGAAGGCTGAGCGGTGGCGTCATCGGAGCATCGGGGCCGGGACAAGGGGGCGCCATTGTCGCCCCCCGGCGCCGCGCTGTCATCCCGGCCGTGCCGGCTCACGGCGCGCACTCGGGTCTCCCGCCCGTTCCGGGCTCAGGGGCCGCCCGGGCGAGGATCCCGCCTAGAGGTGGGCCAGCACCGTCTCGGCGCTGCTCGCCTCGACGCCCTTGGCGTCGATGCCGAGATACTCCACCACGCCGTCGTTGGCGATCAGGGCGAAGCGCTTGCAGCGAAGGCCCATGCCGCCGCTGGAGGCGTCCAGCTCCATGCCCAAGGCACGGGTGAACTCGGCGTTGCCGTCGGCCAGCATGGTCATGGCCTGGGCGTTCTGATCCTTCTGCCAGGCATCCATCACGAAGGCATCGTTCACCGCCAGGCAGGCGATGGCGTCTACGCCCTTGGCGGAGAGCTTGTCGGCATTGACCACGAAGCCCGGCATGTGGGTGTTGGAGCAGCCCGGCGTGAAGGCGCCGGGCACGGCGAAGAGCACCACCCGCCGGCCGGCGAAGAAGTCGCCGGTGGAGAGGTCTTCGGGGCCGTCGGGGCCGTTGGTCTTGAGGGTGATGTCGGGAATCTTGTCGCCCTTGGCAATCGTCATGGGGTGCTTCCTTGTCGTTAAGAACGGTCGTGAAGGTCGCGCGCGCGTCGCGCGCCGCGCGCCGCGGGTCTGCTCCGACAGTGTGGGGGGCCGGCCGGTGGTTCGCCAAGGGGAAGGCCCCCTTTCGTCATGCGCCCCTGCCTTGGGCACCCGGCAGTGCGAGCGGCACGTCCCGTCATCCGGGGCAGGCACCACCATGGTCGGCTCGCCTCGGGCGGCCCGATTCGTCATGCTGGAGGCGATCGCCGCCCGGAGTTCGACCATGTCGCATTCGCCCGCCTATCGCCTTGCCGCCACGGTGCTGCACGGCTTCGACGAATATCGCTCGCGCTTCAAGCAGATCACCGACGATGCCAGTCGGCGCTTTCGCGACGCGGCCTGGCGCGAGGCGCAGCAGGCCTCCGCGGAGCGCATCGATCTCTACGACGAGAAGGTCCAGGACACCCTGGTGCGCCTCAAGCGCACCCTCGACGACGAACAGTTGACCAACTGCGAGTGCTGGCAGGAGGCGCGCGGGCACTATGCCTCGCTGATCGATCAGCGGCTCGACTACGAGCTCGCCGAGACCTACTTCAACTCGATGTTCTGCTCGCTGTTCCACCATCGCCACATCCGCAACGACTGGATGTTCGTCTACAGCTCCCGGGAGCGGGCGGCGCACCACTCCGGCCTCGAACTGTGTCGCGTGCGGCGGGTGGGCGGCGACTGGGCGGCGGGCCTTCGCTGGGCGCTCGGCGAGGCGCGCTTCGAGACGCCCTTCGTCGACCTCTCCCGCGACGTCGAGCTCGGCAGCGAGGTGCTGCGGCGGCTGCTGCCGGCGGCCATCCTCGAGGACCCCGAGGCCGAGATCGAGCTGATCAAGAGCGTTTTTTATCGCAACAAGGGCGCCTACCTGGTCGGGCGGGTGCTGGGCGGCGGCGAGCAGGTGCCGCTGGTGCTGCCGGTGCTCCACCGCGAGGGCGTGGGGCTGCACCTGGATACGCTGCTGATCGAGCCCGAGGAGGTCTCGATCATCTTCTCCTTCACCCGCGCCTACTTCCAGGTCAAGGTGGTGGTGCCCAGCGAGTTCGTGCACTACCTCCAGGAGCTGATGCCCGACAAGCCCCAAGGCGAGCTGTATGCCGCCATCGGCTTCTACAAGCACGGCAAGACCGAGTTCTTCCGCGCCCTGAACCGCCAGGTGGCCCGGCGGGAGGATCAGTTCGTCATCGCCCCGGGAGTGCGGGGCATGGTCATGGCGGTGTTCGTGCTGCCCTCCTTTCGCACCGTGTTCAAGATCATCAAGGACCGTTTCGATCCGAGCAAGGAGATGACCGCCGAGAACGTCCGCGACAAGTATCGCCTGGTCAAGCGCCACGACCGGGTGGGACGCATGGCCGATACCCAGGAGTTCTCCAACTTCATCGCCCGCCAGGACCATTTCGATCCCGAGTGCCTGGCGCACCTGCTGGAGGTGGCCCCCTCCACGGTCTACCTGCGCGGCGACAAGGTGATCATCAAGCACTGCTATACCGAGCGCATGATGACCCCGCTCAACCTCTACCTGGAGGCCTGCGACGAGGCGGAGACCCGCGCGGTGCTCAAGGATTACGGCAACGCCATCAAGCAGATGGCCGCCGCCAACATCTTTCCCGGCGACATGCTGCTGAAGAACTTCGGGGTGACCCGCCACGGGCGCGTGATCTTCTACGACTACGATGAGATCAGCTACCTCACCGAGTGCCACTTCCGGCACATTCCCGAGCCTCTCTACCCCGAGCAGGAGCTGGCCGACGAGCCTTGGTACTCGGTGGGGCCCAATGATATTTTCCCCGAGGAGTTCGGCCCCTTCCTGTTCGCCGACGTGCGCCGGCGCAAGCTCTTCTACCAGCTGCACCCGGAGCTGTTCGACGCCGACTACTGGAAGGGGCTGCAGCAGGCGATCCTCGACGGCCGCGTGATCGACGTCTATCCCTATCGCAACAAGCGGCGCTTCGCCGGCGACGACGGCAACGGCCTGGTCTACTAGCCGGATCACCTGGCCAGCTCCAGGCCGGGTCGAGGCACGCTATGCTGAAGGCAACCGAGCCTGCCTCGCCACGCTATCAACTCCAAGGAGAGCGCCCATGCTGGACCTGATTTCCCACCCTGCGGAGCATGTCGTGGCGATGAAGGCGAGTGGCGTCGTCAAGGCCCAGGAGTTGCAGCACGCCATCGATGCTATCGAGGCTGCCAAGCGGGCCCATCCCCGGGTCAGCCTGGTGGTCGAGATCGACGGCCTTCGCTGGATGACCCTGACCGCCCTGCTGAAGGATGTCGGCTACGGCCTGACCCAGCTCGGCGACCTCGAGCACTACCACCGGGCCGCCGTCGTCACCGACCAGGAGTGGGTCAAGCACCTCGCCCATCTGGAGGAACGGCTGTTCAAGGCCGTGGAGATCCGCACCTTCTCCCAGCGCGAGCACGCCGAGGCCATGACCTGGGCCGCTGAACTGCCCAAGGGGGACCACGAGGACCCCGAGGAAGATGGCTATCACGGCGCCTGATCGTGCCTGACCTCCTGCCGAGCGCATGTCGCCTGAGTGATGGAGCCGCCGCCGGGGCACTGCCTGGTCGCACCGGGGGCCGGAGTGGTAGCGTCAGAAAGCGATTACGTTTGGAAAGCGGGTAGCTGGCGCCCGCACGGCGAGAGGTGGTGAATGGTCGAACAGCGACGCCCGCACCTGGTGGTGTTCACCGGGGCGGGGATCAGTGCCGAGAGCGGCATCCAGACCTTTCGCGCCAGCGATGGCCTGTGGGCCGACCATCCGATCGAGGAGGTCGCCACCCCCGAAGGCTGGCGGCGCGACCCCGCGCGGGTACTGCGCTTCTACGACCAGCGCCGCGACCAGGTGCGCCGGGCCCGCCCCAACGCCGCCCACAAGGCGCTGGCGAGCCTCGAGAAGCAGGGCTTCGCGGTCAGCATCATCACCCAGAACATCGACGACCTGCACGAGCGCGCCGGCTCGCGCCGAGTGCTGCACCTGCACGGCGAGATCCTCAAGGCGCGCTCCACGGTGGATGCGCGCATGCACTATCCGCTGCCCCGCGGTGGGATTCGCCTCGGCGACCTCTGCGACAAGGGCAGCCAGCTGCGCCCCGACGTGGTGTGGTTCGGCGAGAGCGTGCCGCACTTCATGGAGGCCTGCGAGACCGTGGCCCGGGCCGATCTGCTGCTGGTGGTGGGCACCTCGCTCGCGGTGATGCCGGCCGCGGCGCTGCTCGAGCACACGCCCCTGGATGTGCCCTGTGTGCTGGTCGACCCCGAGGCACGTGCCCTGGCGCCACCGGGCACGGCCGGAATCGAGCAGCCGGCCGGCAAGGGCGTGCCGGCTCTGGTGCGCCACTGGAAGCGTGAGCGGCGCCTGTGGCTGCCGGAGACCCTGCTGGGCGAGGCATGAGGCGGGCGGCATGCTAGAATGCCGCCCCCTTCGCCGTCGGGATCAGGCCAGCATGCAGGACGACACCCTCCAGGACACCGTCATCGAGCGCGACCCCGCCACCGGTCTCTCTTGTGACCCCGAGGCCGGTCTGTCCAGTGACCCCGAAGCCGGTCTCTCCAGTGACCCCGCTACCGGTCATCCGCGGCCGCCGCGGCGCGAGTTCAAGGCGCGCGGGAGCTTCGTGACGCGCTGCGAGGGCTGCAACCTGCCGGCGCTCAACTGCCTGTGTCCCTATCGGGTCGGCGCCCGGAGCGAGGCGAAGGTATGGCTGCTGACCCATCCGCTGGAGCACCACAAGCCCACCAACACCGGCCGGCTGATCGGCGACGTGCTGAGCGATACCGAGGTCTTCACCTGGTATCGCACGGCACCGGATGCGCGGCTGCTGGCGCTGCTCGACGACGAGCGCTTCGATCCCTTCGTGATCTTCCCCGACGACCAGCCCGACTATGCCGACCGCGTGGTGGGCATGGAGCGCGTCGCGGCCGGCAAGCGCACGGGTCGGGTGCCGGTCTTCATCATCCTCGACGGCACCTGGCGCCAGGCACGACGCATCTTCCGCAAGAGCCCCTACCTCGCGCGGCTGCCGGTGCTGCCGCTGGCCACCGAGCGGTTGACACGCTATCGGCTGCGCAAGCCGGCCTCGGCCGCCCACCTGTGCACCGCTGAGGTGGCCATCGAGCTACTGCGCCAGGCCGGCGACCGCGAGGCCGCAGAGGTGCTCGACGACACCTTCGACGCCTTCAACGACAGCTACGCCGCCAGCCGGCGCCACCACAAGCTCGAGGCGCCCACGCCGGCGATGCGGCGGCTGCTGGAGCGAGCCGGCCGCTAGGCGGGCCTCCCGCGCGCTGGTCCGGCGCCGGCCTCACTCCTGATGCTTGCTGAGGATCCAGTCGACCAGCTGTTTGGCCTCCTCCTCGCTCACCTCGGGGCGCTCCCCGGGCTCCGGCATGGTCGCCGACCCCCAGTGCTTCTCGCCACCCGTCATCACGACCTCGACCAGGTAGTCGTGCATCTCGCCATCCGCGTACTTGGCGGCGATGCTGTTGAAGCCCGGCGCCCGCGGGGTGTCGTCGTCCCGGGCGTGGCAGCTCAGGCACTGTTTCTCCTCGGCCAGCGCCATCGTATCGGCATGCATGTCCGCCGCCGCGGAGGCGGCGCCCAGCAGCAGGCCGCCAAGCGTCATGAATAGCACGGTCGTCTTCATCGTCTCGCCCCCCTGGATCGATCCTGATGCACCCGGGAGGGTGCATCGCGCAAGGCGACCTCGGAGCCGAGGGGCTTCGTGGCCGCTGCCTTGAACATAGGTCAGGGAGCCGGAGGGCGGTTTCTGCTTTTTCTCATGCACGGGCGGCCGACGCTCATGCCGGCTTGAGGTCTATGGCATGCGGGACCGCCGCCTCTCTCCTGCAGCCCGCCGCCGCGCCTTTCATACGGGCCCGCCGCCGCCCGATGGGGCGACGACGAGGGCGGGCGGTTCGGGCGGGGCGCAGAAGCGGATCAGCCGCCGAACAGCTTGCCGGCGATGCGAAAGCCGGCGATCCAGGTCCCGGCAGCGGAGCCGAGCGTGGCGGTGAGGAATACCAGCAGGGTGCGCGAGACCCGGTTGCGCCACCAGCCCTTGAGCTCGGTGACGTCGTGACGCAGGGTCGAGAAGTCCCGGACCTTGGGCTTGCGCAGCCACAGCTCGACGCCCGCGGCCACGAAGCCGGCGCCGATGGTGGGGTTGAGCGAGGTGAGCGGGGCGGCGACGAAGGTGGCCGCGACCGTGAGAGGATGCGCCAGGGCGACCAGGGTGGCGGCGCCGGAGAGCACGCCGTTGATCAGGAACCACTCCACGACCAGCTGCCAGCCGAGCTCGGTGTTGCGCGAGAAGCCGATGGCGAAGCCGGTCAGCACCAGCGCGGTGATCGCCCAGGGCAGCGCCTTCCACACCTTCGACGGCGGCGGCGTGGCCTCCAGGGCCTCGCGCTCCGGACGCGGCGCCTCGGGCAGCGGCTGCTCCAGCCGTTCGGCCATGCCCTTCATGTGGCCGGCGCCGATCACCACCAGCACGCGACGATAACGGCCGGGGGCGGCGTCTTCCGCCAGGCGTAGCACCATGTAGCGGTCGCGCTCGCTGATCAGCGGCTCGTAGAGCGAGGCCGATTCGGCGGCGAACTCGCTGAAGGTGGACTCCAGGACGTCGCCCTCCTTGAGCCGCTCGATCTCCTCGGCGGAGACCTGCTGGCGCGAGAGCACGCTGCCGAGCAGCCCCGAGAACAGCGAGAAGCGCTGCCACCAGGGCACGTTGTGGTAGATGCGCTTGAGGGTGATGCCCACGTCGCGATCGATCAGCAGCAGCGGCAGGTCGGCGTCGCGGCTCTCTTCGAGGGCGGCGCGCATCTCCGCGCCCGGCTCGATCCCCGACTGCTCGGCGACGCGCTGCTGGAAGGCGCCCAGCGCCAGGCTGGCGGCGACCATGCCGGCCTTGCCCTGGCGAAAGATCTGGAACAGGTCCTGCTCGCCCAGGGCATCGGGGTTGGTCAGGCTGTGGTGGCGCGAGTCGCACAGCTCGATGGCCACGGCATCGAACTCGCCGGAGCGGATCAGCGCGCGCACGTCCGCGGCGCTCTCGGCGGAGACGTGGGCGGTGCCCAGCAGGGTGTAGCGGGTCTCGCCCACCACGAGCTCCTGGCGCGGGCCGCTGGTGGTCGCGTCCTGCGGGGGAGTGATCACGGAGTCCTGGGAGTCGGTCATGGACGCTCGGGCTGTGGGAGTGGAGGCTCGATTATCCACGAAGCGCCGGGGCAGGCCAAACCCGCCGTGCTGCTTGCATGAGGTTTGCGACAAGCTCTTTCGCATTCCACGTCTGCAACATTGGGAAATGCTGATTTATGCCGCGAGCGATGAGAGGCTGGTCGCTGCCGGAGCGCAGCCACCGGAGTGTAGCTCGCTACATGAGGATGGCGAGCACCGCCGGCGGCCAGGATATCGAGCGCAGCAATAAATCAGGGCTTTCCCTACTTGCGCCAGAAAGCCGGGGTGAAGAGCACCAGCACGGTGAAGATCTCCAAGCGGCCGAGCAGCATCGCCACCACCAGGATCCACTTGGCCAGGCTCGGCAGGTCGCCGTAATGCGCGCTGGCCTCGCCCAGCGCCGGGCCGAGGTTGTTGAGCGCCGAGCCCACGGTGGACCAGGCGGTGACCTGGTCGACGCCGGTGGCCATCACGCCCACCAGCATCAGGAAGAACAGCATCACGTAGGCGGAGAAGAAGCCCCACACCGCCTGGGCGATGCCGTCGGGCACGCTGACCTTGCCGATCTTCACCGTGATCACCGCATTGGGGTGGATCAGGCGCATCACCTCGCGCATGCCCTGCTTGAGGATCAGGATGATGCGGATCACCTTCATGCCGCCGCCGGTGGAGCCGGAGCAGCCGCCGACGAAGGCCGCGACGAACAGCAGGAAGGGCAGGGCGCCCGGCCAGGTGGAGAAGTCCGCGACCGCGAAGCCGGCCGTGGTGGCCACCGAGACCACCTCGAACACCGCATGGCGAAGCCCCTGGGCGGTCGAGTAGATGTCGGTCAGCCACAGCGAGACCGCGGTGATCACCGTCAGGCCGCTCAGGAAGAGCATCAAGAAACGCGCCTCGGGATCCTGGAAGTAGTGGGTCAGGCTGCGCTGGCGCCAGGCCAGGAAATGCAGGCTGTAGCTGAAGGCCGAGATCAGCAGGAAGCCGGTGCAGATCATCTCGATGGCGGCGCTGTCGAAGTAGCCGATGCTGGCGTCGTAGGTCGAGAAGCCGCCGATCGCCACGGTGGAGAAGCTGTGCCCCAGGGCGTCGAACCAGTCCATGCCGGCGGCCATGTAGGCGAGCATGCAGGCGATGGTCAGGGAGGCGTAGATGTACCACAGCGCCTTGGCGGTCTCGGTGATGCGCGGGGTGAGCTTGGAGTCCTTGAGCGGCCCCGGGATCTCGGAGCGGTAGAGCGCCATGCCGCCGACCCCCAGGGTCGGCAGGATGGCCACGGCCAGCACCACGATCCCCATGCCGCCCAGCCACTGCAGCTGCTGGCGATAGTAGAGCAGCGCCTTGGGCAGGAACTCGATGCCGGTGATCACCGTGGCACCGGTGGTGGTCAGCCCCGAGAAGGACTCGAACACCGCATCGGTGGGCGACAGGGCCGTGTCGCCGGTGAGCATCAGCGGCAGCGAGCCGAACAGCCCCAGCACGCTCCAGAACAGCGCCGCGATCAAGAAGCCGTCGCGGGTGCGCAGTTCCTTGAGGGCACGGCGGTTGGGCAGGTACATCATCGCCCCGGTGGCCACGGTGATGCCGATGGCCACCGCGAAGGCCTCCCACATGCCGTCCTGGTACAGCAGCGAGATCAGGATGGGCGGCACCATGGTCAGGCTGAACATCATCAGCAGCAGGCCCAGGATGCGCAGGATCATGCGCAGGCTCATCGGGCGGCTCTCCTCGGGTCGCCAGGGGGTATGAGACAGGCCATCAGAAGAACGTCAGCCCGACCTGGAAGAGCCGCTCGACGTCGCGCAGCCGGCGCTTGTCGATCACGAACAGGATGACGTGGTCGCCGGACTCGACCACCACGTCGTCATGGGCGATCAGGACTTCCTTGCCGCGCACCACGGCGCCGATGGTGGTGCCCTGGGGCAGATCGATCTCGCCGATGGCGCGGCCCACCACCTTCGATGACTGGGTGTCGCCGTGGGCGATGGCCTCGATGGCCTCGGCGGCGCCGCGACGCAGCGAGTGGACGTTGACGATGTCGCCGCGGCGCACGTGGGTCAGCAGGCTGCCGATGGTCGCCTGCTGGGGGGAGATGGCGATGTCGATCTCGCCGCCCTGCACCAGGTCCACGTAGGCGGCGTTGTTGATCAGCGTCAGCACCTTCTTGGCGCCCATGCGCTTGGCCAGCATCGACGACATGATGTTGACCTCGTCGTCGTTGGTCAGGGCGCAGAAGATGTCGCAGTCCTCGATGTTCTCCTCCTCGAGCAGCCGCTTGGCGGTGGCGCTGCCGTGCAGCACCACGGTGCGGTCGAGGCGCTCGGAGAGCTGGGTGCAGCGATTGAGGTCGTGCTCGATGATCTTGACCTGGTGGCTGTGCTCCAGGTGTTCGGCGAGGCGTTCGCCGATGTTGCCGCCGCCGGCGATCATCACCCGGCGGAAGTCGCGGTCGAGGCGGCGCAGCTCGCTCATCACCGCACGGATGTCGCGGCGGGCGGCGATGAAGAAGACTTCGTCGTCGGCCTCGATCACGGTGTCGCCGCGGGGGATGATCGGCCGGTTGCGGCGGTAGATGGCCGCCACCCGGGTATCGACGCTGGGCATGTGGCGGCGCAGGAAGCCGAGCTCCTGGCCGACCAGCGGGCCGCCGTAGAAGGCCTTGACCGCCACCAGCTGCACCAGGCCGCTGGCGAACTCCAGCACCTGCAGGGCGCCGGGATGCTCGATCAGGCGGCGGATATGGTCGGTGACCACCTGCTCGGGACTGATCAGCACGTCGATCGGCACCGCGTCGTGGGCGAACAGCCCCTTGCGGGTGAGGTAGGCGGTGGCGCGCACCCGGGCGATCTTGGTCGGAGTGCGAAACAGCGTGTGCGCCACCTGACAGGCGATCATGTTGACCTCGTCGGAGTTGGTCACCGCGATCAGCATGTCGGCGTCCTCGCCACCGGCCTGGCGCAGCACCATCGGGTAGGAGCCGGCGCCGGAGACGGTGCGGATATCGAGGCGCGTGTGCAGTTCACGCAGGCGCTCGCCGTCGGTGTCCACCACCGTGATGTCGTTCTCTTCCCGGGCCAGGTGTTCGGCCAGGGTGCCGCCGACCTGGCCGGCGCCCAGAATGATGATCTTCATCGATGTGCTATCCGCTCTGGTCAGACCCGGGGGATCGAAAGCGGCGCACCGTGTGCGCCGCAGCATACCGAGGCAAGCCTAAATCAGCCGTCGGCAGAAGAACAGGTCGCGCCCCGCTTCAATCCAGGGTGAAACCGACCTTGATGGTGACCTGCCAGTGGACGACCCGCGCATGCTCGATGTGCCCGCGGGTCTCCATGACCTCGAACCAGCGCATGCCGTGCAGGCTCTCCGAGGCCTTGGTCAGGGCGTTCTGGATGGCGCTTTCGATGTCCTTCTCCGAGGACCCCGTCAGCTCGATATGCTTGTAGATATGATGGCTCATGCGGCCTCCTGTCTGGCGTATCGGGCGCCCCGCCGGTCAGCCGGGACGCTTCCCCAGTCTGGCATAGAAGAAGCCGTCATGGCTGTCGGGCTCGGGCAGCAGCTGGCGGCCGGCGCCCGAGGCGCGGCCCCAGCCCAGGTCGCTCGGCATGGTGACCTCGGCGTCGGGGGTGCGCGCCAGGAAGGCGTCGATCTGCTCGGCGTTCTCCGCCGGCAGCACCGAGCAGGTGGCGTAGAGCAGGGTGCCGCCCGGGGCCAGCAGCGGCCAGAGGTTGTCGAGCAGGCGGGCCTGCAGCTCGGCCAGCTTGGTGATGTCCGAGGGGCGACGCAGCCGCTTGATGTCCGGGTGGCGGCGGATCACGCCGCTGCCGGAGCAGGGCGCGTCGAGCAGGATGGCGTCGAAGGGCGTGCCGTCCCACCAGTCGCGCGCGGTGGCATCGCCCGCCGCCAGGGTCGCCTCGAGGCCCAGCCGGGAGAGGGTGTCCTCGACCCGGGCCAGGCGCACGTCGTCGCTGTCGATGGCCTGCAGGTCGAGGTCGTAGAGCTCCAGCAGGTGGGCGGTCTTGCCGCCCGGGGCGCAGCAGGCATCCAGCACCCGGGCGCCGGGGCGCGGGGCGAGCGACGGGCCGAGCAGTACGGCGGCCAGCTGGGCCGCCTCGTCCTGGACGCTGACGTGGCCCTCGGCGAAGCCGGGCAGCGTCTCGACGTCGCGCGGCGTCTCGAGGATCAGGCCATCCGGGGCATGCAGGCAGAGGCGCGCCTGGATGCCGGCGCCGTCGAGGCGGTCCAGGTACATCTCCCGATCGCCGTGGCGACGGTTGACCCGCAGCGTCATGGGGCCGGCCAGGTTGTTGGCCTCGCAGATCGCCTGCCAGTCGTTCGGCCAGGCCTGGCGCAGGGTCTTGAGCCACCACTTGGGGTGCAGCAGGGCCACGGCCGGGTCGCGGTCCACCTCGGCCTGGAGCTCGGCGCTCTCGCGCTGCAGGCGTCGCAGGCAGCCGTTCAGCACCCGGGTGGCCCACTCCTTGCCGAGCAGGCGCGCGGCGCCGGCGGTCTCGCCCACGGCGGCATGCACCGGGATGCGCAGGTAGAGCTGCTGGTAGATGCCGAGCAGCAGCAGCGCCTGGACATCGGCGTCACGGGCCTTGAACGGCTTGGCCAGCAGCGTGTTGGCCAGCGCCTCGAGCCTCGGCAGGGTGCGGCAGGTGCCGTAGCAGAGTGCCTTGAACAGGGCGCGGTCCCGGGCGACCACCTGGTGGTCGTCGAGGCCGGTGAGCGAGCCCTTGCTGGTGATCACCGGGGCGAGGGCGCGGGCGGCGGCGGCGCGGACGGCCAGGCCGTTGTCGCGGCGGCTCTCCCGGCCGTGGGGGGCGTGCGTCTGCTGGCTCATGCCGGGCTCTCCTCGTCGTGGTGGCCCAGTCGGGTGCCGGGGGGGAATCGCTCGGCGCGGGCCTTGAGCAGCTCGCGCACCGCCATGGCCTTGCCACCGGGGAGCTGGGCGCGGCTCACCGCCAGCACCTGATCGCCATCCTCGCCGCAGGCGATGCGCAGTTCGTCGGCCGAGGGCGCGAGCAGGGTGCCGGGGCGGGCCGGAGTGGCGTCCGGCGCCGGGGGCTCGCCGTGGGCCATCAGCAGGCGCAGGCGGTCGTCGTCCAGCGCGCACCAGGCCACCGGCCAGGGATTGAAGGCGCGGATCCGTGCGGCCAGCTCCTCGGCCGGGCGGCAAAAGTCGAGCTCCGCCTCGGCCTTGGAGAGCTTGGCGGCGTAGGTGACGCCCTCCTCGGGCTGGGGCGTGGCGGCGAGTCCCTCGCCGGCCAGCGCCTCCAGGGCCTCGACCAGTGCCTCGCCGCCGAGGCTCGCCAGGGTGTCGTGGAGCTCGCCGCCGGTGGTGGTGGCGGTGATCGGCGTGCGCTTGATCAGCAGCATGTCGCCGGTATCCAGGCCGGCGTCCATCTGCATGATGGTCACGCCGCTCTCGTCATCGCCGGCCTCGATGGCCCGCTGGATGGGCGCGGCCCCGCGCCAGCGGGGCAGCAGCGAGGCGTGCACGTTGAGACAGCCCTGCGGGGGGATGTCGAGCACGGCCTGGGGCAGGATGAGGCCGTAGGCCACCACCACCACGATGTCGGCCTCGAGGGCCGCCAGTTCGGCCTGCGCCTCGGGAGCCTTGAGGGTCGCGGGCTGATGGACCGGCAGGTCGTGATGCAGCGCCAGCGCCTTGACCGGGCTCGGGGTCAGCTTGCGGCCGCGGCCCGCGGGACGGTCAGGCTGGGTATAGACGGCGACGACGTCATGACGGCTCGCCAGCAGCGCCGACAGGCTCTCGGCGGCGAAGTCGGGGGTGCCGGCGAAGATGACGCGCAGGGGTCGGGACATGTTGAGGGCCTTGCCAGTGGGCGATGGTCCTCATGATAACGGAGGCGACCGGAAACGACGAAGGCCGACGTGCAAACGTCGGCCTTCGAGGGCGTCTGGACAGTGCCGGGCGGCCCCGGGGTCAGGCGGGTTGCAGCTGCTTGTGGCGCTTCTGCATCTTCTTCATCACCCGGTCGCGCTTGAGCGGCGAGAGGTAGTCGACGAAGAGCACCCCCTCCAGGTGATCGTACTCGTGCTGGATGCAGTGGGCGAGCAGCCCCTCGGCCTCGAGCTCGTAGGGCTGGCCGTCACGGTCCAGGGCCTTCAGGTGCACCTTCAGGGCGCGCGGGACCTCGGCGTAGTACTCGGGGATCGACAGGCACCCCTCCTGCATCGGGTCGCGCTCGTCGCCGATGGGCGTGTACTCGGGGTTGATGAGCACCAGCGGGCTCGAGCGGTCGTCGCTGACGTCCATGACGATGACCCGGCGGTGGACGTCCACCTGGGTCGCGGCGAGTCCGATGCCGCTGGCGTCGTACATGGTCTCGAGCATGTCGTCGACCAGGCGGCGCACCTCGTCGTCGACCGTCTCGACCGGCGTGGCCACGGTGCGCAGCCGCTCGTCGGGAAATTCGAGGATGGGTAATTTGGCCATGGCGTTGGAATCACCGTTATGCTGTCATTTACAAGATGACACTATTCTAGAAGGGCGCGATCAGCGGCGACACCGTCGAACGTGCATCACATCGAAAGCCTATGACTATAACACGTCGCCATCGTTCCATGGGCGACAGGCGTGGGGCCAGCAACCCGGGGAGAGCAGGGATGAAACAGACAGGATGCGCAGTGCGCTGGTGTCGGCGCCTGAAGGTGGGGTTCGGCGTCGTGCTGGTGGGCGGAATGCTCGGGCTGCCCCTGGTCCAGGCGCAGGGGCTCTCCTGGGACGACGGCCTGAGGGGCGATGCCCCGGATCGCTACACCGTGGTGAAGGGCGACACCCTGTGGGACATCTCCGGTCGCTTCCTGCGCCACCCCTGGCAGTGGCCCGAGGTCTGGCAGGTCAACCCGCAGATCGAGAACCCCCACCTGATCTATCCCGGCGACATCGTCTACCTCTATGACTGCAACGGCCGGCCCTGCCTCGGCCTGGAGCGCGGCCAGGGCGTGGTGCGGCTGTCGCCGAAGGTGCGCACCTCGTCGCACCGCGAGGCCATCGAGCCGATCCCGCTGGACGCCGTGCGCCACTTCCTGCGCGATCATCGCGTGATCGAGGACCCGGAGGCGCTGGACGAGCTGGCCTACGTGGTCGCCGGGGACGACGGCCGGCTGGTCAGCGGCCGCGGCGATCGCCTCTACGCCCGCGGTCGCGTCGAGGGCGGCGGGCGCGTCGGCCTCTACCGGGTCGGCGAGCAGTACGTCGACAGCGCCACCGGCGAGTCGCTGGGCCTCGAGCTCGAGAGCGTCGGCGAGGCGCGCCGGCTGCGCCAGGAGGACGACATCGTGGTGATGGAGGTGACCGCCTCCCGCCAGGAGGTCCGCGACGACGACATCGCGCTGCCCCTCGAGGATCGCCGCCTGGTGACCGAGTTCTTCCCCCGGGCGCCGGACCACGAGATCGATGGCCGTATCCTGGCGGTGCCGGGCGGCGTGCGCTTCATCGGGCCGCTGCAGGTGGTGGCACTCGATCGCGGTCGCCGCGACGGCCTGGAAACCGGGCACGTGCTGAGGGTCGAGCGGCAGGGCGAGCTGGTCGATGACCCGCGCACCGGCGAGCCGCTGCGCCTGCCCGGCGAGGATGCCGGCCTGGTGATGGTCTTCCGGCCCTACGAGAAGATGAGCTATGGGCTGGTGATGGAGGCCAACCGCACGCTCTCGGTGGGCGATCGCATCCACAGCCCCGAGCGCCGGCTGGACACGGCGCGGCGCTAGGGGCGGCGGCCGCGTTGCGGCCCTGACGCACCGTGCAGGCTCACGAGATGCAGTCGCGCGAGTGGCGCGCCCTGGCCCGGCTGCCCGGCATCGGGTCGCGGCGGCTCGGCGAGCTGCTGGCGGCGCGTCCCGACTGGCCGGCGGGCGTGCTGGCCGCGCTGCCGCGGGAGGCCGCCACGGCCCTGCGGCTGTGGCTCGATCATCCCGCGCGCAGTCCCCTCACCGCCGAACTCGACGCCGACGAGGCCTGGCTCGCCGCCGGGCCCGCCCGGCACCTGCTCCATCCGGGCCACCCTCGCTGGCCGAGACTGCTCGACCAGATCGCCGATCCGCCGCCGGTGCTCTGGGCGATGGGCGATCTCGCCGCGCTCACGCCGCCGCGACTCGCCGTGGTCGGCTCGCGGCGTTCCACCCGCGAGGGGCTCACCAACGCCGCCGGCTTCGCCAGGGAACTCGCCGGACGCGGCTGGTGCGTGGTCAGCGGCATGGCACTGGGCATCGATGCCGCCGCCCAGCAGGCCGCCCTGGAGGCCGGCGGCACCAGCATCGCGGTGCTCGGCTGCGGCGTCGACGTGGTCTACCCGCCGCGTCATCACCGCCTGCATCGGCGGCTGCAGGAGACCGGCGGGCTGCTGCTCTCCGAGCATCCCCCCGGTACCCGGGCGCGGGCCGGCTTCTTCCCGCGGCGCAATCGCATCGTCACCGGGCTCTCGCTCGGGGTGCTGGTGGTCGAGGCCGCCGAGAAGAGCGGCTCGCTGGTCAGCGCCCGCCTGGCCCTGGAGCAGAACCGCGAGGTCTTCGCCCTGCCCGGCTCCATCCACAACCCCATGGCGCGGGGCTGCCTGCAGCTGATCCGCGACGGCGCCGTGCTGGTGCGCCAGGTCGATGACATCCTCGCCGAGCTGACTCATTGGGCCATGGAGAATGCCATCGAGGGTGCCACGGGGAATGCCATGGAGGGCGCCGCCGACCCCGCCGCATCGTCCGACCCGCTCGAATCCGGGGAGGACTCGCTGCTGCGCTGGCTGAGCGATACCCCTACCCCCGTGGATGCTCTGGTCTCGCTGACCGGCCGCGGCGTCGCCGACTGCCAGCGCGGCCTGCTGGAACTCGAGCTCGAGGGCGTCGCGACCCAGGCCGCGGGCGGCTGGGTGCGCCTGCCGACCCGCTCGGGAGCGTGATAGCATACGCCTTCCCGGATGCCGCCTCGCGGCATCGAACGCCGAGCCGAGGAGACCGATGAACGACGCCAGCGCGCTTGCCGATGCCGTCGCCGCCCTGAAGGCCGGCGGCGTGATCGCCTACCCCACCGAGGCCGTCTGGGGCCTTGGCTGTGATCCCGACGACGCGGCGGCGCTTGAGCGCCTGCTGCGCCTCAAGGCGCGCGAACCGGCCAAGGGCGTGATCCTGGTGGCCGCGAGCATCGCGCAGTTCGCCCCTTGGCTCGAGGGACTGGCGGCGGCGCAGCGCGCGACGCTTGCGGCGAGCTGGCCGGGGCCCACGACCTGGCTGGTGCCCGACAACGGCCGGGCCCACGCCCTGGTGCGCGGCGACCATGATCGCGTGGCGCTGCGCGTCAGCGACCATCCGGGGGTCATCGCCCTGTGCGAGGCCGTCGGCGGCCCGGTGGTCTCGACCTCGGCCAACCGCGCCGGTGAGGCGCCGGCGATGAGCGCCGACGAGATCCGCCGTGTCTTCGGCGACGAGCTCGATGCCGTCCTCGAGGGTGCGCTCGGCGGTCTCGAGCGTCCCAGCACCATCCGCGACCTGGTGACCGGCCGGGTCCTGCGTTCCTGAACCATCCCCGATTTACCCCCTGGAGGCACCGTTGGCCCACGCCCATCTCGATGACGTCAAGACCTACCTGCTCGACCTGCAGGATCGCCTCTGCACGGCCCTGGCCGCCGAGGATGGCGGCAGCTTCCGCGAGGATAGCTGGCAGCGCGAGGAGGGCGGCGGCGGCCGCTCCCGGGTGATCGAGCAGGGCCGACTCTTCGAGAAGGGCGGCGTCAACTTTTCCCACGTGTTCGGCACGCGCCTGCCGCCCTCGGCCACCGCGGCGCGCCCGGAGCTCGTCGGGCGCAGCTTCCACGCGGTAGGGGTCTCCTGGGTGCTGCACCCGGAGAACCCCCACGTGCCGACCAGCCACGGCAACGTGCGCTTCTTCATCGCCGAGAAGGAGGGCGAGGCGCCGGTGTGGTGGTTCGGCGGCGGCTACGACCTGACCCCCTACTACCCGGTGTTCGAGGACGTGGTGCACTGGCACCGCGTGGCTCGCGACGCCTGTGCGCCCTTCGGCGAGGCGGTCTATCCGCGCTACAAGGCGTGGTGCGACGACTACTTCACCCTGAAGCATCGCGACGAGACGCGCGGGGTCGGCGGGCTCTTCTTCGACGACCTCAACGAGGAGGGCTTCGAGGCGAGCTTCGCCTTTCAGCGCGCCGTCGGCGACAGCTTCCTCGACGCCTACCTGCCCATCGTTCGGCGGCGTCGCGACACGCCCTTCGGCGAGCGCGAGCGCGACTTCCAGCTCTATCGCCGCGGCCGCTACGTGGAGTTCAACCTGGTGTGGGACCGCGGCACGCTGTTCGGCCTGCAGAGCGGCGGTCGCACCGAGTCGATCCTGATGTCGATGCCGCCGCTGGCGCGCTGGATCTACGACTGGCGCCCGGAGCCGGACAGTCCCGAGGCGGCGCTCGACGATTATCTACAGCCCCGTGACTGGCTGGGCGAGGCCGCCCGCGAGGAGACCCCATGATCGATCGCTACTGCGTCTTCGGCCACCCGGTCGGCCATTCGAAGTCGCCGGCCATCCACCAGGCCTTCGCCGAGCAGACCGGCGAGCGCCTGGCGTACACCGCCATCGAGGCGCCCCTGGACGACTTCGCCGGCGCCTGGCGCGCCTTTGTCGCCGAGGGCGGGCGCGGGGCCAACGTCACCGTGCCCTTCAAGGAGGAGGCCTTCACGCTCTGCGACACCCTGAGCGAGCGCGCCCGACGCGCGGGCGCGGTCAACACCCTGATCCTCGGCGGCAATGGGCTGACGTATGGTGACACCACCGACGGCGTCGGCCTGGTGCGCGACCTCAAGCGTCACGGGGTGCGTCTCGCCGGGGCGCGGATCCTGGTGCTGGGCGCCGGCGGCGCGGTGCGCGGGGTGCTGGAGCCGCTGCTGGCCGAGGCGCCGGCAAGCGTGCGGATCGCCAACCGCACCGCGGTCAAGGCCGCGGCCCTGGCGGAGGACTTCGGCGACCTGGGGCCGATCGTCGGCGGCGGCTTTGACGCGGTGGAAGGTCCCTTCGATCTGGTGATCAACGGCACCAGTGCGAGCCTCGGCGGCGACCTGCCGCCGCTGCCCGATGCCGTCTTCGCCGCCGGGGCGACGGCTCACGACATGATGTATGGCGCCGCGCCCACGGTATTCCTGCGCTGGGCCAGCGAGCGCGGGGCGCGCCCCGTCGACGGCCTGGGCATGCTGGTGGAGCAGGCCGCCGAGTCGTTCTTCCAGTGGCGCGGCAAGCGCCCCGACACCGCTCCGGTGCTCGAGGCGCTGCGCCGGGCGCTCTGAGCGCCGGGCGGCGCCCTTGGCGGCGTTTCACGTAGAGCCCTCAGCGGCTTTTATGAAGCGCCCTCAGCGCTTCTTGACGTACAGCCCCACCATGCACATCGCCATGCCGGCCACCGAGAGCAGCATGCCGCCATTGACCAGCCAGGGATGGCGGTCGACCCAGGGTACGAAGGGCTGGGCGGTCTCGCGGCAGACGCCAGCGCGGTAGTCCCAGTGCCCCTCCTGGAGCAGCAGGCAGTCCCGAACGTCCCCCAGTTCGAGGAAGTAGACGCCCATCAACACCAGGATGGGCAGTATCAGCAACAGCAGTCCGATCTTCAGCATGGGGGTCGCGCGTTCCTTCAGGGTCGTGGGCAGTTGGGGGTGCGGCCGGCCTGGCGGGCCTGCTCGTAGCGTGACATGGCCTCGCCCAGGCCCGCTTCCAGGCCGCCGATGCGCTGGCCGTGGCTCGGGTGGGTGGAGAGCCAGGTCGGCGGGCTGGCGCCGCCGGCCTGGCTCATGTTGTTCCACAGCGCGACGCTCTCCCGCGGGTCGAAGCCGGCATCGGCCATCAGCGTCAGGCCTAGGGTATCGGCCTCGCTTTCATGACGCCGCGAGAAGGGCAGCAGGATGCCGTACTGGGCGCCCATGCCCAGCGCCGCCATCATGGTCTCGCCGCCGGCGCCCTGCAGGCCGGCTGCCGACGAGATCGCCGACAGGCCGATCTGGGTGGCGGTCTCGGTGGAGGCGCGCTCGTTGGCGTGGCGGGCCAGCACGTGGGCGATCTCGTGGCCGATGACCGTGGCCAGCTGGTCCTGGTTGCGGGCCACGTCGAGCAGGCCGGTATTGATGCCCACGTAGCCGCCGGGCAGCGCGAAGGCGTTGGCCTGCTCGGAGGCGAAGACCTTGACCTGCCAGTTCTGGTTGCGCTCCCGCTCGGGCAAGGCGCGGACCACGGCCTCGGTGACGCACTGCACGTAGCGCAGTGGGGCGCCGCCCACCGTCGGCAGCTCCTGCTGGTACTGGGCGAAGGCCTGGGCGCCCATCTGATCGAGCTGCTCGTCGGAGAGCAGCGTGAGCTGCGAGCGGCCGGTGGGCGAGGTGGTGCAGGCGGCGAGGCTGACGCTCAGGGCGCCAACGGCAAGCAAATGGGTCCAGCGCATGATGGGCTCCTGTGGTGTCCAGCTCACTGTGACGCTGGACGAGGCGTCGAAGTTCGCCACAAGATACCCCGACCATCGGTCAGGTCAACCGGAACGGAACACACCGCGCCTTGCACAGAGGGAGGAACCATCATGGACGCCGAGCTCTCGCGTCGCCTGCTCACGCTGCTCGACCACCTAGAGCCCTGGCTGCCACCGCCGCCCCAGGAGGTCGACTGGGCGCGTGACGTCGCCGCGCTCTGGCAGCGCCATGCCCTCGGCGGCCGGCTGCTGCCGGTGCCGCCACGGGACGCCCTGGGGCTCGACGACCTGCTGGGCATCGAGCGCCAGAAGCTCGCGCTGGTCGACAACACCCGCGCCTTCCTGCAGGGGTTGCCGGCCAACCACGCCCTGCTGTGGGGCTCGCGGGGCAGCGGCAAGTCGTCGCTGATCCGCGCCCTGCTGAACGGCCTTGCCGACGAGGGGCTGCGCCTGGTGCAGGTCGATCGTCACGACCTCGCGGCGCTGCCGACCTTGGTGGAGCAGTTGCGCCGCGAGCCCCAGCGCTTCGTGGTCTACTGCGACGACCTCTCCTTCGAGGGTCACGACGACGCCTACAAGGCGCTGAAGAGCGTGCTCGACGGCGCCCTGACCGGGCCGCCGCCCAACGTGCTGCTCTATGCCACCTCCAACCGTCGCCACCTGCTGCCGGAGTCGATGGGCGACAACGACGCCTCGCGCCTGGTGGGCGACGAGCTGCATCACGGCGATGCCGTCGAGGAGAAGATCTCGCTCTCCGACCGCTTCGGGCTGTGGCTGGGCTTTCACCCCTTCAATCAGGATGTCTACCTGGAGGCCTGCTGTCACTGGGTCACCCAGCTGGGCGGCCGCGAGGACTGGAACGCCGACGCCCGGGCCGAGGCGATCCGCTTCGCCACCCTGCGTGGCGGGCGCAGTGGCCGGGGCGCCTGGCAGTTCGCCACCCAGTGGGTGGGGCGCCGGCGTCTGCACGGGGCGTAGCACTGCCGCAAGGGAGCTGTGCCGCAGACAGGACTCCGAGGGGGCGCTGTGAACCCCTCCCTGGGCGCTACCGACGCCATCCCTGGCGTAGGACCCCCTCTGCGACCTGTCTCCGGCGCTCCACTCCGGCGTCGATGAAGGATTAGCCCTGGGGTATCAGGCTGCCGTCCTCGCCCACGCCGAGGCGGACGGTGGGGGTGAGCAGCCCGGCGGGCAGGGTCATGCCGAGCCCGCTCAGATCCCCGGGGGTGATGGAAAGCTCGCTGCCGGCGGGCAGCTCGCCCTGGCGCGCCAGCTGTTGGGCCAGCTCCACCATCGGGGCCAGGCGCTCGCGGTCGCCGCCCAGCAGGTCGAAGGCCACCGGAAGGCGCAGCTTGGCATCATCGTCCGAGGTGAGGGTGACCTGCTCCTCGTAGTCGCCGCTCACCGGCTCCACGCCGGGCATGTCCAGGCTCCAGCGGAAGCCGGACATCTCCACCGGCGGCATGCCGACCGGCAGGCCCAGGCCCATGGCCAGGGTCGCCTGCACCGGCAGGCTGCCGGCGCCGAGGCCGGAGGCGATCAGCGAGGTCAGGTCGCTGGTATCGAGGCGCGCATCCACGGCGAGCGGGCCGATGCGCACCTCCTCAACGCCCAGCGAGGTCACCGCCAGGCGGAAGGCGAACAGGCCGGTCTGAGGGAGCGCCAGGCAGCCGCCGAGCAGGGCGGCCAGGCAGAGCGGGGCGAGCAGGCGCCAGCGGCGCACGAGGGGGCGAAAACGCATCGGGGGTCCTCCGGAAGAGCGGTGCTGCAGTGCAGCGCGGAGGCGTATTTCAGGGCCAGCGGCGCGCCGCGTCAAGGCATCGGCGCCCCTCTCTGCGCGTCTCGGAAGCGGACCTGTCGGCCCCAACCGACACCGCCCGGCCCGTCGGCGATGACGGACCGGGCGGCGGCAGGATCGGAGAACGGCGCCAGGGCTCAGCGGCGGCTCTTGCGTGCCTCCTTGGTGCGGCCCAGCTCACGCTTCTTGGCCTTCTCCCGGTCGCTGGCCCCCGCCATGTTGTCGTAGGGGTTGTCACCGGAGCGGAACTCGAAACGCATCGGCGTGCCGCGCACCTTGAGCACCTTGCGGAAGGTGTTGGTCAGGTAGCGCTTGTAGGCCTCGGGCAGCGAGCTCGTCTGGTTGCCGTGGACCACGATGATCGGCGGGTTGCTGCCGCCCTGGTGGGCCATGCGCAGCTTGATGCGCCGGCCGTGGACCATGGGCGGCTGGTGCTGCTCCACCGCGTCCTGCAGGATCGAGGTCAGGCGGTTGGTCGACCAGTGGCAGTTGGCCGAGGCGAAGGCACGCTCGATGGAGGGGTAGAGGTCGCCCACCCCGGTGCCGTGCAGCGCCGAGATGAAGTGCAGGTCGGCATAGTCGGCGAAGCCCAGGCGGCGCTTGATCTCGGCGCGCATCTTCTCCTTGGCCTCGCTCTCCAGGCCGTCCCACTTGTTGACCGCGAGCACCAGGGCACGGCCGCTGGTCAGCACGTAGTCGAGCAGGTGCAGGTCCTGCTCGACCAGCCCCGTGCGGGCATCCAGCACCATGATGGCGACATGGCACTCCTTGATCGCCTCCAGGGTCTTGATGATCGAGAACTTCTCGTAGCTCTCTCGCACGCTCCTGCGGCGCCGCACCCCGGCGGTATCCACCAGCACGTAGGGCTTGCCGCGGCGCTCGAAGGGGATCTCGATGGCGTCGCGGGTGGTGCCGGCCTCGTCGAAGACCACCACCCGCTCCTCGCCGAGCAGGCGGTTGACCAGGGTCGACTTGCCCACGTTGGGGCGACCGATGACGCCGATGCGGATGCCCTTGGTGCCGGTGTCGGCGGGGATGCTCTCGTCGCGGGCCGGGAAGGGCGTGAGCACCTCCTCGATCAGCGTGGTGACGTTGCGTCCGTGGGCGGCGGCGATGGCGTGGGGGTCGCCCAGCCCCAGCTGCCAGAAGTCGGCCATGGCGCTGTGCTCTTCCAGGCCGTCGACCTTGTTGACCACCAGCCAGGTCTTCTTCTGGTTGACCCGCAGGTGGTTGGCGATGGCCTCGTCGGCGACGTTCAACCCGGCCCGGGCGTCGACCAGGAACAGCACGATGTCGGCCTCGTCGATGGCGGCCAGCGACTGCTCGGCCATGGCCGCGTCGATGCCCTCCTCGTCGCCGCTGATGCCACCGGTGTCGATCACCGTGTAGGCCTTGTCGCCGAGCATGCCGTTGCCGTACTTGCGGTCACGGGTCAGGCCCGGGAAGTCGGCCACCAGGGCGTCCCGCGAGCGGGTCAGGCGGTTGAAGAGGGTCGATTTGCCGACGTTGGGACGGCCGACCAGGGCGATCACCGGGGTCATGGGCGAAGCTCCAGGGCGTCCAGGGTGCCGTCGTCGGCCAGCGCGTAGACGCGGCGACGATCGGTGAGCGGGCGCACGCTGAGGCCCGAACCGTCGATGCGGGTGCGGCCGACGATCTCGCCCTCACGTGCATCGAGCAGGTGCAGGTAGCCCTCGCCGTCGCCGACCACCAGGTGGTCGGTGGCGAAGGCCGGGGCGGTCAGCGAGCGCCCCTCGAGGGCCTCGTTGCGCCACAGCTCGTCGCCGGTGCCGGCGTCCACGGCGATGACGTGGCTGGCCTCGTCGACCACGAACAGGAAGTCGCCCACGAGGATCGGGGTCAGGTAGCTGGAGAGCTCCCGGGCCCAGAGCACCTCGCCGGAAGTGGCCTGCAGCGCGGCCAGGCGGCCGTTGTAGCTGGTGACGAACAGGCGGCCATCCTGGGTCAGGACCGGCTGACCGGCGAGGTCGACCAGGCGGTCGATCTCGCTTTGCCCCTGGGGCACGGCGATGCGGCGATCCCACAGCGGCTGGCCGCTGCGGTTGTCCAGGGTCACCAGGCGGCCGTTGGCGAAGCCGGCGAAGGTCACCTGATCGATCACCGTGGGCGTGCCGGTGCCGCGCAGGCTCAGCGAGGCGCGCGGGCCGCTGTAGACCCAGCGCTCGTCGCCGCTCTCGCGATCCAGCGCCGTGACGCGTCCGTCGACGGCCTGCACCACGAGCAGTTCGCGGCTGGCCTGGGGCGCGGCGAGCACCTCGCTGGTGACCCGGGCGCGCCACTGGATGCGGCCGTCGGCCTGGTCGAGGGAGAGCACCTCGCCGTTGCGGGTGGCCAGGAAGAGGCTGTCGGCCACCGCGGTCAGGCCGCTGGAGACCGCGCTATCGAGCACGACCTCCCAGCGGGTCTCGCCGGTGTTGGCGTCCAGGGCCTCGATCAGCCCGCGACCGTCGGCGGCGAACAGGGTGTCGCCGTCCTGGGCGGGCGCCACGGGGTAGCCGGCATCGCCGAGCCCCTTGCCGACGCGCTCGCTCCACAGGGTGTCCAGCTCGGTGGTGGCCGCGATGTCGGTGAGCTCGCGCGGGGCGTACTCGGGCTCGGGGGTCCCGGCGCAGCCGGCCAGCACGGCCAGGGCCGCGCCGGCGGCGATCAGCAGGGTGGGTCTCATAGGATGGCCTCCTCGGTGCCGAGGTCATCCAGCTTGAGCTGGACGCCGTAGAGCGGTTGATTGTGCTGCTCGGCGAGGGAGAGGGCCTCCTGCCAGGCCTGACGCGCCTGGTCGACGCGTCCCAGGGCATGCTGGGCATCGCCGACGACCTCGGCGCGCTGCGCCGCCAGGGCCTCGGGCACGCCCTCCAGGGTGGTCAGGGCGGTCTCGGCCTCGCCCTCGACGAGCTGCAGGCGGGCCAGGCGCAGGCGCGCGAGGCCCTCGAGATAGCCGCGCTCGCTCTCCTCGATCACCGCCTCCAGGGCGGCGCGGGCGCGCGACCGGTCGTCCGCCTCGACGGCCAGGCGGGCGTCGAGCAGGCGGGCCAGGTCGGCGTAGAGGGTCGTGCCGTGCTCGTCGGTGATCTCGGTCACCAGCTCCTCGGCGCGACGCCGGGCGTCGTCGCCCAGCTCGTCCTGGCCGGTGAGCTCGACCAGCTGCTGGTAGCGCAGCGAGGCGGCCTCGCCCTGGCCGGCCTGGTAGTCCTGCCAGGCGTTCCAGCCGAACACGCCGGCCGCCGCGATGGCGGCGCCGGCGATCAGCGAGGTGCCGTTCTCCTTCCACCAGCGCTTGATGGCCTCAAGCTGTTCTTCCTCGGTTCTCAGCTCCGCCACGGGCGGTCTCCTTTGATGCGGGTGTCCGTCAGGCGAGCGTTTCGCCGTTCAGCAGGGATGTCAGGGTGTCGACGAGTTCGGCCCGGGGCAGGCGCTGCTGTTCGCGCTCCTCGCGAAGGAACTTCAGGGTCACGCTGCCCTCGGCCAGCTCGTCCTCGCCGAGCAGCAGGGCCAGGCGGGCGCCGCTCTTGTCGGCCTTCTTCATGCGGCTCTTGAAGCTGCCGCCGCCGCAGTGCAGCTGGGCGCGCAGCTCGGGCAGCGCCTCGCGCAGGCGCTCGCCGAGCAGCAGGGCCGGGCCGGTGGCGGCCTCGTCCATGGGCAGCAGGTAGACGTCCAGCGCGCCGCGGGCCTCGGCGGGCACGAGCTCGAGGGTCTCGAGCAGCAGGATCAGCCGCTCGATGCCCATGGCGAAGCCCACCGCCGGGGTCGGCTTGCCGCCGAGCTGCTCGACCAGGCCGTCGTAGCGGCCGCCGGCACAGACCGTGCCCTGGCTGCCCAGCGCGGTGGTGGTCCACTCGAAGACGGTGCGGCCGTAGTAGTCCAGGCCGCGTACCAGCCGCGGGTTGATCACGTAGGCGATGCCGGCGGCGTCGAGCATCGCGCAGAGTCGCTCGAAGTGCTCGCGGGATGCCTCGTCGAGGTGATCCATCAGCTTGGGCGCGCCCTCGATCACCTCGGCCATCGCCGGGTTCTTGGAATCGAGGATGCGCATCGGGTTGCTGCCCAGGCGACGCTGCGAGTCCTCGTCCAGCGCCTCGGCGTGCTGCTCGAAGTAGGCCACCAGCAGGTCGCGATAGGCGGCGCGGGCCTCGGAAGAGCCCAGCGAGTTGAGCTCCAGGGTGACGTGCTGGTCGAGGCCGAGCTGCTGCCACAGGCGCGCCGAGAGCAGGATCACCTCGGCGTCGATGTCCGGCCCCTCGAGGCCGAAGGTCTCCACGCCGATCTGGTGGAACTGGCGATAGCGGCCCTTCTGGGGACGCTCGTGGCGGAACATCGGCCCCTGGTACCACAGCCGCTGGGTCTGGTTGTGCAGCAGGCCATGCTCCATGGCGGCACGCACGCAGCTCGCCGTGCCCTCGGGGCGCAGCGTCAGGCTGTCGCCGTTGCGGTCGTTGAAGGTGTACATCTCCTTCTCGACGATGTCGGTGACCTCGCCGATGGAGCGCTTGAACAGCGCGGTCTGCTCGACGACCGGGGTGCGGATCTCGTCATAGCCGTAGCGGCCCATCAGCGCGCGCACCTGGCCCTCGAAGTACTGCCAGAGCGGGGACTGCTCGGGCAGCAGGTCGTTCATGCCACGAATGGCCTGGATCTTCTTCTGATTCGTGTCGGACTTGCTCACTGCTTGCTCCTTGTGGGGGCGCCGGCTCAGGCGTCCCGGGCGATCACGTCCTGCTCGGCCTGCTGCTTCTCGCGAACCTTGTCGCGGATCAGCCGCTCCAGGTCATCGACCAGGTGGTCGTTGCGCAGCTTGCTGGCCGGCTTGCCGTCGAGGTAGACGAGGTTGGCCGGGGAGCCGCCGGTCAGGCCGACGTCGGTCTCCTTGGCTTCACCGGGGCCGTTGACCACGCAGCCGATCACCGAGACGTCCAGCGGCGTCATGACGTCCTCGAGGCGCTCCTCGAGGGCGTTCATGGTGCCGATGACGTCGAAGTTCTGGCGCGAGCAGCTGGGGCAGGCGATGAAGTTGATGCCCTTGGCCCGCAGCTTGAGGCTCTTGAGCATGTCGAAGCCGACCTTGATCTCCTCGACCGGATCGGCGGCCAGCGACACGCGAATGGTGTCGCCGATGCCGTCCATCAGCAGCATGCCCAGGCCAATCGAGGACTTGACGGTGCCCGAGCGCAGCCCGCCCGCCTCGGTGATGCCGAGGTGCAGCGGCTGCTCGATGCGGGTGGCGAGGTCGCGATAGGCGGCCACGGCCATGAAGACGTCGGAGGCCTTGACGCTGACCTTGAAGTCCGGGAAATCCAGGCGGTCGAGGTGGTCGATGTGGCGCATCGCCGACTCGACCAGCGCCGCGGGGGTCGGCTCGCCGTACTTCTTCTGCAGGTCCTTCTCCAGGGAGCCGGCGTTGACGCCGATGCGGATCGGGATGCCGTTGTCACGCGCGGCGGACACTACCGCCTGGACGCGCTCCTCGCGGCCGATGTTGCCGGGGTTGATGCGCAGGCAGTCGACGCCGAGCTCGGCGACGCGCAGGGCGATCTTGTAGTCGAAGTGGATGTCGGCGACCAGCGGCACCTCGACCTCGCGCTTGATGCGCCCGAAGGCCTCGGCGGCGTCCATGTCGGGCACGCTGACGCGCACGATGTCGGCGCCGGCGGCCTCCAGCTGGCGGATCTGGGCCACGGTGGCCGCCACGTCCAGGGTGTCGGTGTTGGTCATGCTCTGGACGGAGATGGGAGCGTCGCCCCCGACCGGCACCTTGCCGACGTGGATCTGGCGCGACTTGCGACGAACGATGGGGGATTGTGCGTGCATGATGACGGAATCATTCTCCCAGGGTGAAGCGGGCGACGTTGTTGGCGCCGGCTCGGGCCGTGAGGTCGACGGTCTCGCCGCCCCAGCTCAGTTCGACGCCGGTGGCGTTGCCCACGGTCAGGCGAAACGGCGGCGTGCCCTCGACCCGGGCCGAGGTGCCGGGCTGCTGGAGGCCGACGAAGATACGCTGGTTGTCGGCATCGAAGATCTCGGTCCAGGACTGCTCGTTGAAGGTCAGCTCCAGCACGGTGTTATCGACGGCCTCGCTCGAGGAGGCGACATCGCTTGCCGGGGCATCGCCGTCGCCGGTGGCCTGCCCCGCGCCCTCGTCGGCGGGTGCGTCGCCGTCGGTAGCGGTCGACTCGGCGGGCGCCTGGGTCGCGTCGCCGGCCGGGGCAGAGGCCTGCGCCGGGGCGTCGTCGGAGGCGGTCTCATCGACCAGGCCGAGGTCGCTCTCCTGCTCGGGCAGCGGCGGCAAGTCGTCGGCCTCGGCGGCGGGGTCCTCGGTGATGGTGGTGCTGCCGTCGAGGCTGTCCACCGCCACCGGCCCGCTGTCGCCGGGGGTGGGCGGCTGGCTGCCGCCGCGGCTCTGCCACCACATCAGCGTCAGGCCGATCATGCCGGCGATCACCAGCAGGGTGACCAGGCGGAAGAGCCAGGCGCCGAGCCGCGAGGGCGGCCGGTTGATCTGCACGGGGGTGACCCGCTGCTCGGCGTCCGCGCTGCCGAAGTGCGCCTTGTAGGCGTCGAGCACCTGGCGGTCGTCGATGCCCAGCAGCTGGGCGTAGCTGCGCAGGTAGCCGCGGCGATAGGCGGGAACGGGCACTTCCTCGTAGTGGTCGTTCTCCAGCCCCTGGATCACCGCCGGGCGCAGGTTGAGGGCGTCGGCCACCTCGTCGCGATCGAGGCCCTGGGACTCGCGCTCGCGACGCAGCAGTTCGCCGGGCGAGGCCAGGCGGGGCGTGGTCTCGGCGGCGGCGTCGTTATGAATGTCGCTCATGTCTGAGCATCCTTCGTCAGAAAACGGTGGTCAGGGCCCGGCACGGGTGCCCTCCAGCTGATCGGCATAGAAGTCGGCGGTCGCCGCATCGCCGCGGCGGCGGGCCACGTCGCGGGCCAGTCGCAGGGCCTCGACCCGGGGGCCGGCCAGGCGCATGTAGCGCTCCAGCTGACGTTCGGCGCGCTCGAGGTTGCCCTCGGCGGCCTCGAGTTCGGCCAGCAGCAGGTAGCTGCGCGCGGCGCGCGGATCGATGGCCTGGGCGCGGGCGAGGCTCTGACGCGCGGCGGTGACGTCGCCCATCTCGAGGCGGCACTGGCCGAGGTTGGCGAACAGCTGGCCGCGATTGGCGTACTGGGTGTCCTCGGAGGCGCGTTCGAGCTGCTCGCAGGCCTCATTGATGCGGCCCCGATCATACAGGAAGGCGGCGTAGTTGTTGCGGGTGCGGGTCAACGTCGGGTCGGCCTCGATGGCGCGGCGGAACATCTCGCCGGCCAGGGCGCCCTCGCCCTGGCGCTGGTGGACCATGGCCATGGCCTGCAGCGCCTCGGCATCGTCGGGATCGATCTCCAGGGCGCGGTCCAGGGCGTTCATGGCGCGGGGCAGGTTGTCGCGCTCCAGGTAGGCCACGCCGAGGCGGGTATAGGCCTCGGCGGCGTCGCCGCCGTCGTTCGCGGGCGAGTTGGCCTGGGTGGCGCAGCCGGACAGCCATAGCGTGCCCAGCAGCATGAGGGCGGCGGGTAACTGCCGAAGGCCGGTCATGCACGGGCAAGGGGTCATGGCATCCTCTCCAGATAGACACGCAACCGAGGGCCGCGGGAGGCGTTCGACACGCGGCCGATGGTGAAAAAAAGCCCGTCCATCAAAGCGCCGAGACCGGTTGAAGTCAAGGCGCCCCCGCTCAGTCGGCGTCGATCTGGATCGACTGGATGTAGCGTGCGTGGCGCTTGGTGCGATCCTTGACGCGACCCACCAGCTGGCCGCAGGCGGCATCGATATCGTCGCCGCGGGTGGAGCGGATCATCGCCGTGTAGCCCAACTCATAGAGCCACTGCTGGAAGCGCATCACCTGGTTGCGCGACGGCTTCTCGTAGCCCGAGTGCGGGAAGGGATTGAACGGGATCAGGTTGATCTTGCACGGCAGCTCCTCAAGCAGGGCGGCGAGCTGCTCGGCATGCACCTGCTGATCGTTGACGTCCTTGATCACCGTGTACTCGATGGTCACCTGGCGCGTGTCGTGGCACTTGGCCAGATACCGATGGCAGGCGTCCAGCAAGCTGCGGATGTTGTACTTGCGGTTGAGCGGCACCAGCTCGTTGCGCAGCTCGTCGTTGGCGGCGTGCAGCGAGACGGCGAGGCTCACGTCGAGCTCGTCGCCGAGCTTGTCGAGCATCGGCACCACCCCGGAGGTGGAGAGCGTGACGCGGCGCTTGGAGAGGCCGTAACCGTCGTCGTCGAGCATCAGCTTCATCGCCGGCACGACGTTGTCGTAATTCAGCAGCGGCTCGCCCATGCCCATCATCACCACGTTGGTGACGGGGCGGTTGGCGGTGTCGCGGCGCGGCCCCACGCTGCGCTGGGCGACCCACACCTGGCCGATGATCTCGGCGGCGGTGAGGTTGCGCTGGAAGCCCTGCTTGCCGGTGGAGCAGAAACTGCAGTCCAGCGAGCAGCCGACCTGGGAAGAGACGCACAGGGTGCGGCGCTTGCCGTTGTCGGCGGGGATCAGCACCGTCTCCACGTAGCTGCCGTCTTCCACTTCGAGCACCCACTTGCGGGTGCCGTCGCTCGACGAGCCCTCGTAGACCACGCCCGGGCCGCGAATCTCGGCGACCTCGGCCAGGCGAGTCCGCAGCGCCTTGGAGAGGTTGGTCATGGCCGCGAAGTCGTCGCAGCCCTCGATGTGGATCCACTTCAACATCTGGGCGGCACGAAACTTCTTCTCGCCGATGGAGAGGAAGAAGTCTTCCATCTCCTCGCGCGTCATGCCGAGCAGATTGGTGAGTCGGGGAGCAGTGGTGGCGGTCATGGTGGTCAGCGCTTCGGTGGGGCAGGGCGGGGGTGAGCACACCCCCGCGGGAGAGGCGGGATCAGCGTGCGCAGATCTCGTCGGCCTCGAAGAAGTAGGCGATCTCGCGCTCGGCGGATTCCGGGGAGTCGGAACCGTGCACGGCGTTGGCGTCGATGGTCTCGGCGAAGTCGGCGCGGATGGTACCGGCGGCCGCTTCCTTCGGGTTGGTGGCACCCATCAGGTCGCGGTTCTTGGCGATGGCGTCCTCACCCTCGAGCACCTGCACGATCACCGGGCCGGAGGTCATGAAGCCGACCAGATCCTTGAAGAAGGGGCGCTCCTTGTGCTCGGCGTAGAAGCCGCCGGCCTTCTCTTCGGAGAGCTGCATCATCTTGGCGGCCACGATCTTCAGGCCGCCCTTCTCGAAACGGCTCTCGATCTCGCCGATCACGTTCTTGGCAACGGCGTCGGGCTTGATGATGGACAGGGTGCGCTGGTTAGCCATGGGGCATGTCTCCGGTTGGGTGCTGGCTAGCCGCGGATGGGGCTAGCGTAGGATGGAAGCTGTGGTCGTCTGCGACGCGACATCGGCGTCTTGCGACGAGGGATAGCGCCGCGCCGTCCGCGGCTCCGCTGTCGGGAGCGTGGGACGGCGCGGCGAATCGGATAAAGCGGCCGGCGATCCGGCGGTTCGGCGCGGTTCGCCGACGGGGCGGGGATTATAACGCCCCGAGTCGACGTTGAACAATCGTTCAGATCCCGACGCCGATCACACGCTGAAGCTCTCGCCGCAGCCGCACTCGTCCTTGACGTTGGGGTTGTTGAAGCGGAAGAAGCGGTTGAGCCCCTCGGTGACGTAGTCGACCTCGCTGCCGTCGAGCATCTCCAGCGCCTCGGGGGCGACGAAGACGGTCACGCCGTGCTCCTCGAAGCTCACGTCGTCGTTGGCGGCCTCGTCGGCGAAGTCGAGCACGTAGCTGTAGCCGGAGCAGCCGCTGGGCTTGACCGAGACCCGCAGGCCCAGGCCGTGGCCGCGCTCGTCGAGCACCCGGTGGATCTGCTCGGCGGCGGACGTGGTGATCGAAAGGTGCGCCATGGTCTCTCTCCTGGTCGGGATAGGGTCAGACCGCCCGGCGACGAAGGCCCGTGAGGGCATGTCGCAGGGCGTCCAGAGTGCGGTCGATGTCGGCCTCGGTGGTGAAGCGGCCGAAGCTGAAGCGCAGCGAGGCCAGCGCCAGCGGCCGCGGCACACCGATACCCTTCAGTACATAGGATGGCTCGACGCTGGCCGAGTTGCAGGCCGAGCCGGTCGAGAGCGCGATGTCGCGCAGCGTCATCAGCAGCGACTCGCCGTCCACGCCCTCGAAGGCCAGGTTGAGAATGTTGGGGACCGAGGCCTCGATGGCGGTGTTGCGGTGGATGCCATCGAGGTCGCCGAGGCCGGCCAGCAGGCGGTCGCGCAGTGCAGTAATCCGGGCCTGGTCGGCTTCGCCCTCGGCGGCGGCCAGGGCGAAGGCCTCGCCCATGCCGGCGATCTGGTGGGTCGGCAGGGTGCCCGAGCGCATGCCGCGTTCGTGGCCGCCGCCGTGGATCAGTGCCTCGAGGCGCAGGTCCGGGTCGCGCTTCACGTAGAGCGCGCCGATGCCCTTGGGGCCATAGGCCTTGTGCCCGGAGAGCGACATCAGATCGATGCCGAGGCGCGCCACGTCCAGCGGGAGTCGCCCCACCGCCTGGGCGGCGTCGACGTGGAACCGCGCGCCGCCGGCGTGGGCCACCTCGGCCAGGGCGGCCAGGTCGTGGATGACGCCGAGCTCGTTGTTCACCGCCATCAGCGAGACCAGCACGGTGTCCTCGCGCATCGCCTCGCCGAGCTGTTCCGGCGTGATGCGACCGTCGCGGCCCGGGGCGAGCCAGGTCACCTCGAAGCCCTCGTCCTCCAGCGCCTTGGCGGTATCGACCACCGCCTTGTGCTCGATGGTCGAGGTCACCAGGTGGCGGCCCCGGGCACGGTTGGCGCGCATGAAGCCGGTCAGCGCCAGGTTGTCGGCCTCGGTGGCGCCGCTGGTCCAGACGATCTCGCGGGGATCGGCGCCGATCAGGTCGGCGACCTGGCGGCGTGCGCTCTCCACCGCCTGCTCCGCCTGCCAGCCCAGCATGTGGCTGCGCGAGGCGGGGTTGGCGAAGATGCCGTCCATGGTGAGGTAGCGGCTCATGACCTCCGCGACCCGCGGATCGACCGGGGTGGTGGCGGCATAATCGAGGTAGACGTGTGCGCTCATGGGCTCGCAGTCGATTCCGGGGTTGGGTGACAGGGGCGGCGGCTCAGAGGGTCGAGGCCAGGATGCCGTCGTCGCGGCCGCCGCGCTGGCGGCTGGCGATCTCGAGGATCTCCTCGCGTCCGGCCAGCTGTCCCAGGGTGACCTTCTCGAGGAAGTCGTGGATATGCTCGGACAGCTCACACCACAGGTGGTGGGTCAGGCAGGTGTCGCCCTGCTGACAGTCCGAGAGGCCGCCGCAGCGGGTGGAATCCACCGATTCGTTCACGGCCTGGATGACCCGGGCCACGGTGATCTCCTCCGGCGCCATGGCCAGCAGGTAGCCGCCGCCCGGACCGCGCACGCTGCCGACCAGCCCGGCGCGACGCAGCCGCGCGAACAGCTGCTCCAGGTAGGAGAGCGAGATCTCCTGGCGCCTGGAGATGTCGGCGAGGCTGATGGGGCCGGACTCGGCGTTCATGGCGAGGTCGAGCATGGCGGTGACGGCGTAGCGTCCCTTGGTGGTCAGGCGCATGAGGAACTCACCTCGGCACCGACGCGCGGGTCGGCAGTCAATGTACGTGATCGGCCATTATGATAAAGGCCGAGTATCATGGTCAACCATTGCGCCGACGAGGGGGCGTCTCCGGCTCCTGCGTCTGCTGGTCCGGCTCCTGAGTTGTGCGTGGGCCCGGCGCGGCGTCCGATCCCTGGATCGGCGGGCAGCCGTCGTCGAGAATGTCGGCGAAGTCCTCGTCGCGCAGCTCCGGCAGGCGACCGTCGCGGTAGCTGGCGTCGACCTTGCGCAGGGTGGTGCACATGCGCTCGATGCGCTCGTCCACGGCGTGCATGTGGTCGAGCATCGCCTGGATCGAGCGGGCCACCGGGTCGGGCATGTCCTGGCTCACCCCGTAGGCGTCGAAGCCGAACTTGCGACGCATCGCCTCGCGGCGCTCGGGGTCCACCGCGATCGCCTCGGGGTCGTCGGGCTCGCTGCGCTGGACCACCTTGCCCGGGATCCCGACCACGGTGGCGCCGGCCGGCACCTCCTTGGTGACCACGGCATTGGAGCCGATCTTGGCACCGGTGCCGACGCTGAAGGGGCCGAGGATCTTGGCCCCGGCGCCGACGATCACGCCATCCTCCAGGGTCGGGTGGCGCTTGCCCTTGTTCCAGCTGGTGCCGCCCAGGGTCACGCCCTGGTAGAGGGTGACGTCGTCGCCCACCTCGGCGGTCTCGCCGATCACCACGCCCATCCCGTGGTCGATGAAGAAGCGCCGGCCGATCGTCGCGCCGGGATGGATCTCGATGCCGGTCAGCAGGCGCGCCAGCTGTGACAGGGTGCGCGCCAGCCACTTGAGGTTCTTGCACCACAGCCAGTGACTCAGCCGATGCGCCAGCAAGGCGTGCAGCCCCGGGTAGTTGGTCAGCACTTCCAGGAAGTTACGGGCCGCCGGGTCGCGGGCGAATACGCTGTTGATGTCCTCGCGCAGACGTTGAAGCATGCAGCGGTCCTTGAGTGGCGTGGCGAACGGGGAGAGGCTTTCATAGTGGGGGCGCGCCGCGCCGGCTTCAAGCCGCGCGGCTCATTGCCCCCGGGCGTCGTCGCCCGGCGGGCGCTCGGCCTGCTGCTCGGTGGCGGTGAGGATGCCGCGCAGGATGTTGAGCTCCATGCGCTCGGGGCGTGCCCGCAGGGTGAAGCGGCGCAGCCGGGCCATCAGCTGGCGCGGCATGGCTGGGTCGTGGAAGCCGATGCCGATCAGGGTGCGCTCGAGGTGCTCGAAGTAGCGTTCGAGCTCCTCGTGGCTGGCCAGCGGCTGGGCCGTTGCCGCCTCGGTCGGCTCGCCCGCCTCCTGCTGGCCGAGCCAGGCCTGGCGACACTCGTAGGCCAGTACCTGCACCGCGGCGGCCAGGTTCAGGGAGCTGAAGTCGGGGTTGGTGGGGATGTGCACGTGGGCATGACAGCGCTGCAGCTCGGCGTTGGTGAGCCCGCTGTCCTCGCGTCCGAAGACCAGCGCCACCCGGGCCGCCGGGTCGGCGAGTTCCGTCGGCAGCCGCTCGCCCAGCGCCCGGGGGGTGATCATCGGCCAGGGCAGGGTGCGCGAGCGGGCGCTGGCGCCGACCACCAGGGTGCAATCGCCCACCGCCTGCTCGAGGGTCTCGACCGTGCGCGCGCCGTGGACGATATGGTCGGCCCCGGAGGCCCGCGAGACGGTGTCGGCGGTGAGCGGCTCGCAGCGCGGCGCCACCAGGGCCAGCTCGGCCAGCCCCATGTTGTGCATGGCGCGGGCGGTGCCGCCGATGTTGCCGGGGTGGCTGGTGCCGATCAGGACGATGCGGATGCGCTCGAGCATGGTGGGGGCCTGTGGATCCTGGAGAAACGGGAAGCGGCGATTCTAGCATGGCGGCCGGTCGCCACGAATGGCGCATCCGATGCGCTTCTGCTAGGATTCGCGCCGTTCCGTTCTTTAACACCACCGACTCCCCAAGGCCCGATCATGCATCCGATGGTCCAATTCGCCCTGCGTGCCGCACGCAGTGCCGGCGAACAATTCCTGCGCATCCGCGAGCGAATCGAGAACTCCCACCAGGAGCCCAGCCTCGACCGCCTGCTCGAGGACGCCGCCCGCAACGCCGAGACGCTGATCGTTCGTCAGCTCGCCCGCGGCTACCCCCAGCACGGCGTCCAGGGGCGCTTCACGCCCCATCGCCCCGGCGAGGGCGAGGGCGCCGACACCCTGTGGAAGATCGAACCCTTCCACGGCTACTCCGATCTCACCGTCGCCGCCCCCGGCTTCGCCATGTCGGTGGTGTGTCTCGTCAAGGGCCGCCCGGAGCATGCGGTGGTGATCTGCCCCTTCAGCGACGACGAATACCTGGTCAGCCGCGGTCGCGGTGCCCAGCTCAACGGCAAGCGCATCCGCGTGACCAAGCGCACCGCCGTGAGCGGTACCCGCGTCGCCATGGGCCTGCCCGAGACCTGGCTGCGCCCGCGCCTGCTGCCCTCCTACCTGACCCTGGTCCAGCAGCTCGGTCCGCAGATCGAGCAGCAGCGCGCCTCCGGCAGCGGCCTGCTCGACATGGCCGACCTGGCCGCCGGGCGCGCGGATGCCGCCTTCGTGCTGGGCCTCGAGGAGCAGGACCTGCACGTCGGCTCGCTGCTGCTCAAGGAGAGCGGCGCGCTGATGGGCACCCCCGACGGGCAGCCCAGCGTCGAGGTCGAAGGGCGCCTGATGGCCGCCGGCCCACGCCTCTACAAGGCCCTGGTGCAGCAGCTCAAGCCGCACTTCTGATCCCGGCCGGCCAGTCCCGGAACACGAGGTTGCAGGCACAGCGCCTGCCCAAAGAGAACGCCCCCGCAGCCTTGGCTGCGGGGGCGTTCTCGTTTCCGGGGGAGGGGGCCGCCCTCAGGGCAGCTCCTCGGCCTCCGGGTCCTCCTTCTTGGCGGGGATCAGGTCCTCGCGCGCGAGCTTCAGCGGCAGCAGCAGGGCCGCGGAGACGTAGATGGAGGAGAAGGTGCCGACCACCACGCCGAGGATCAGCGCCACCGCGAAGTAGTGGATCATGTCGCCGCCGAGGATCACCAGCGCCAGCAGCACCAGCAGGGTGGTGCCGGAGGTCGCCAGGGTGCGCGACAGGGTCTGGTTGATGGACTCGTTGAAGATCGTCGGCATGTCATCGATCCGCGACTTGCGGATGTTCTCGCGGATGCGGTCGTAGACCACGATGGTGTCGTTGAGCGAGTAGCCGATCACCGCCAGCACCGCCGCCAGCACCGTGAGGTCGAACTCGAAGCCGAACAGCGCGAAGGCGCCGACCACGATGATCACGTCGTGCAGCAGGGCCAGCAGGGCGCCCACGGCGAACTTGTACTGGAAGCGCGCCGCGACGTAGAGCATCACGATGCCCAGCGCCACCAGCATGCCCATGCCGCTCTGGTCGCGCAGCTGGTCGCCCACCTGGGCGCCGACGAACTCGGCGCGCACCAGCGAGACGTCATGGCCGGCGTCCTGCAGGAGGGTGACGACCTGGTCGCCGACGCCGGCCTCGAAGGCCTGCTGCAGGCGGATCAGCACCTCGGTGGAGGCGCCGAAGGTCTGCACCGAGACGTCCTGGAAGCCGGTGGCCTCCAATGTCTGGCGCACCGTCTCCAGCGCCGGGGCGGTGGCGAAGCGCACCTCGACCAGGGTGCCGCCGGTGAAGTCGAGGCCCAGGTTGAGGCCCAGCGCCAGCATCGCGACCACCGAGGCCAGCAGCATCGCCACCGAGACCCCGAAGGCGATCCGGCGCTTGCCCATGAAGTCGAACTGTCGTTGTGTCAGGGATTTCATAGGCACCTCTTAAATCCAGAGCTTCTTGATGGGCTTGCCGCCGTAGCACAGGTTGACCATCGCGCGGGTCACCATCAGGGCGGTGAACAGCGAGGTCAGGATGCCCAGCGAGAGCGTCACGGCGAAGCCCTTGACCGGCCCGGTGCCGATCGAGAACAGGATCAGCGCCACCAGCAGGGTGGTGATGTTGGCATCGACGATCGAGGTGAAGGCGCGCTGGTAGCCGGCGTGGATCGCCTGCTGCACCGAGAGCCCCGTGCGCAGCTCCTCGCGGATGCGCTCGAAGATCAGCACGTTGGCGTCCACCGCCATGCCCAGCGTCAGCACGATGCCGGCGATGCCGGGCAGCGTCAGGGTGGCCCCGAGCAGCGACATGGCGGCCACCAGCAGGGTCAGGTTGAGCGCCAGGGCGACGTTGGCGAACACCCCGAAGACCTTGTAGCGCGCCAGCATGAACAGCACCACCAGCAGCAGGCCGATCTGCACCGAGAGCACGCCGCGCTCGATGTTCTCGGCGCCGAGGCTCGGCCCGATGGTGCGCTCCTGGGCGAAATAGATCGGCGCGGCCAGCGAACCGGAACGCAGCAGCAGGGCGAGCTCCGCCGCCTCGGTGGGCGAGTCGAGCCCGGTGATGCGGAAGCTGTTGCCCAGCGCGCTCTGGATGGTGGCCAGGCTGATGATGCCGCGCTCGGTGTAGGGGATGCGCTCGACCACCTCCTCGCCGTCGACCATGCGGGTGGTCTCGCGGGTCTTGTGCTCGATGAACAGCACCGCCATGTTACGGCCGATGTTGGTGCGGGTGGCGCGGTTCATCAGCGTGCCGCCGGTGCCGTCGAGGTCGATGTTGACCTGCGGGCGGCCGTTCTCGTCGAAGCTGTGGTTGGCGTTGGAGACGCTGTCGCCGGTGATGATCACGTCGCGCATCAGGTCGGCGCGGCGCCCCTCGCCGTTGCGGAAGTCGAAGGACTCGGTCTCGTTCTCCGGGGTATCCGGACGCGCCTCGAGGCGAAACTCGAGGTTGGCGGTGGCGCCGACGATGCGCTTGGCGGCCACGGTATCCTGCACGCCCGGCAGCTCCACCACGATGCGATCCGGCCCCTGGCGCTGCACCAGCGGCTCGGCCACGCCCAGCTCGTTCACCCGGTTGCGCAGGGTGGTGAGGTTCTGGTTGATGGCGTAGTCCTGGAGCTCGTCGACGGCCTGGTCGTTCATGGTCATCACCAGCCGTGCGCCGCGATCGTCGCCCTCGCTCTGGAAGGTGAACTCGGGGAATTCCCGGCTGATCAGGCGGCGGGCCTCGTCACGATCCTCCGCGTTGGCGAAGGCCATGGAGACGGTGCGGCCGTCGATCTGGGTGTCGCGGTAGCGGATCCGCTCCTCGCGCAGCTGCTCGCGCATGGCGCTGGCGTTGACCTCGAGGCGCTGCTCCAGGGCGGCGTCCATGTCGACTTCCAGCAGGAAGTGCACGCCGCCGCGCAGGTCCAGGCCCAGGGTCATGGGCGAGGCGGAGAGCGACTGCAGCCATTCGGGGGTCGATTCGGCCAGGTTCAAGGCGACCACGTAGTCGCTGCCGAGCATCTCGGCGATGCGGTCGCGGGCCTTGATCTGGTCGTCGGCGTTGTCGAGGCGGATCAGCACGCGGTTGGCGTCGCGCTCGGCCTCGGTGATCTCGATGCCGGCCTCGTCGAGGTCGTCGCGGATGCGCTCGAGCTGGCGCTCATCGATGGTGGCGTCGCCCCGCTCGCTGCTGATCTGGACTGCCGGATCCTCGGGGAAGAGGTTGGGGAGGGAGTAGACCAGGCCGGCGAGGAGGACGATGAGTATCAGCAGATACTTCCACAGGGGGTAACGGTTGAGCATGGGGCCCTGTCCTCAGGTTGCGGACGTTGGAGGCTGACAAGGCGGACCAGGCGGGCAATGAAGGAGGGAGCCGGTCGCGCGGCTCCTGCCGCACCGGCCGCAGGGCGGCCCCCGCCGCGGCCGAGGAGGGCCGGCGACGGGGGCGAAGGGCGCCCGGGTCAGATGGACTTGATGGTGCCCTTGGGCAGGACGGCGGCCACGGCATTCTTCTGCACGTTGACCTCGGTGCCGTCGGCGATTTCCATGCTCAGGAACTCGCTGTCGTCGCTCACCTTGGTGATGCGGCCCAGCATGCCGCCGCCGATGACGATCTCGTCACCCTTGGCGAGGTTGCCGATCAGCTGCTTGTGCTGCTTGGCGCGCTTGGCCTGCGGGCGCCACAGCAGGAAGTAGAAGATGGCCACGAAGCCGACCAGCATGACGATCTGGGCGATGCCGCCACCGGCCGCGCCGGCATCCTGGGCCATGGCCGGTGAAATGAAGAAGTCCAGCATGTATGACGATCTCCTGGGTGATGAACAGAGGCATGGATGGCCGGCCCGGCGGGCCGGCCATGGGTCAATTCGGTGCGGGAGGAACCGGCAGGCCGCGCTGCTTATAGAAGCCTTCCACGAAGTTCGCCAATGTACCCGCTTCGATGGCACCGCGCAAACCGGCCATCAGGCGCTGATAGTGGCGCAGGTTGTGGATGGTATTGAGCATCGAACCGAGCATCTCGCCGCAGCGATCGAGGTGGTGAAGGTAGCTGCGCGAGAAGTGCTGACAGGTGTAGCAGTCGCAGCCTTCTTCCAGCGGTCCGGTGTCGTGGCGGTGCTTGGCGTTGCGGATCTTGACCGTGCCCTCGGCGGTGAAAAGGTGGCCGTTGCGCGCGTTGCGGGTGGGCATCACGCAGTCGAACATGTCGACGCCGCGGCGCACACCCTCCACCAGGTCCTCGGGCTTGCCGACGCCCATCAGGTAGCGCGGGGTGTCCTCGGGCATCCAGGTCGGCAGGTAGTCGAGCACCTTGATCATCTCCTCCTTGGGCTCGCCCACCGAGAGGCCGCCGATGGCCAGGCCGTCGAAGCCGATCTCCAGGAGGCCCTTGAGCGAGGCCTCGCGAAGCTCGGGGTACATGCCACCCTGGATGATGCCGAACAGTGCCGAGGGCGAGTCGCCGTGGGCCTCGCGGGAGCGCTTGGCCCAGCGCAGCGAGCGCTGCATGGAGAGCTCGGCCTCCTTCTCGGTGGCCGGGTAGGGCGTGCACTCGTCGAAGATCATCACCACGTCGGAGCCCAGCGAGCGCTGCACGGCCATCGACTCCTCGGGGCCCATGAACACCTTGGCGCCGTCCACCGGCGAGCGGAAGTGCACGCCCTGCTCGGTGATCTTGCGCATGGCGCCCAGCGAGAAGACCTGGAAGCCGCCGGAGTCGGTGAGGATGGGCTTGTCCCACTGGGCGAAGTCATGCAGGTCGCCGTGGGCCTCGATCACCTCGGTACCGGGGCGCAGCCAGAGGTGGAAGGTGTTGCCGAGGATGATCTCGGCGCCGATCTCCTTGACCGACTCGGGCGTCATGCCCTTGACGGTGCCGTAGGTGCCCACCGGCATGAAGGCCGGGGTCTCCACGGTGCCCCGGGGGAAGGTCAGGCGGCCGCGCCGGGCCCGACCGTCGCTGGCCAGGCGCTCGAAGGACATGAAGCTTTCTTTACGCATGGGGAGTCTCGTTGCGCATCGGGGAGGCCCCGCGCCGGCGGCGCCTCGGGGTCCGGATGTCGTGGCTGTCGGGGGAGAGCGGGCGGCTCAGCGCGCGCGCTCCAGGAACATGGCGTCGCCGTAGCTGAAGAAGGCGTAGCCCTCGGCCACCGCCTCCCGGTAGGCCGCCATCGTCGTATCAAAGCCGGCGAAGGACGACACCAGCATCAGCAGGGTCGACTCCGGCAGGTGGAAGTTGGTCACCAGGGCATCGACCACCCGCCATTCATAGCCCGGGTAGATGAAGATGTCGGTCTCGCCGCGGTAGGGGGCGATCTCGCCCCCTTGTTGACGATCAGCGCCGCTCTTCAGGCAGGCCGATTCGAGGCAGCGCACGCTGGTGGTGCCCACCGCGATCACCCGGCGACCCGCGGCGCGGGCGCGACGCACCTGCTCGCAGGCGGTCTCGTCCACCTCGATCCACTCGCTGTGCATGTGGTGCTCGCGGATGTCGTCGGCGCGCACTGGCTGGAAGGTGCCGGCGCCGACGTGCAGGGTGACGTAGGCGCTCTCCACGCCCTTCTCGGCCAGGGCCGCCAGCAGCGGCTCGTCGAAGTGCAGCCCGGCGGTGGGCGCGGCCACCGCGCCGTCGCGCCGCGCGTAGACGGTCTGGTAGCGCTCGCGGTCGGCCAGCTCGTCCTCGCGGGTGATGTAGGGCGGCAGCGGCATGTGGCCGTGGGCCTCGAGCAGCGCGATCAGCGGCGTCTCGCCCAGGAAACGCAGCTCGAACAGGGCGTCCTGGCGGCCCTCCACCACGGCGCGGATGTCGCCCTCGAAGAGGATCTCGGTGCCCGGCTTCGGCGACTTGCTCGAGCGCAGGTGCGCGAGGCCGCGATGGGCGTCCAGCGGGCGCTCGAGCAGCATCTCCACCTTGCCGCCGCTGGCCTTGTGGCCGTGCAGGCGGGCGGGAATCACCCGGGTGTCGTTGAACACCAGCAGGTCGCCGGGCTCGAGCAGCTCGATCAGGTCGGGGAAGCGGCGGTGCGCAAGCTGGCCGCTCGCGCCATCGACGCACAGCAGGCGGCAGTCGCTGCGCTGTTCGGAGGGGTAGCGCGCGATCAGCGCCTCGGGGAGCTCGTAGTGGAAGTCGGCACGCTGCATGAGACGTTTCGGTCCGGAAGAGGGGCGTCGTGGGCGGCTCGCGGTGAGCCGCGCAAAGCCCGCTAGGATACCGTCTCGACGCGGCGAAGTCAGCCGGCCGATTGACCTGCCCCGGCGCCCACGTATAATGCCCCTCGCGTTGCCGGCGTGGCGGAATTGGTAGACGCAGCGGATTCAAAATCCGCCGGGGGCAACCTCTTGTCGGTTCGAGTCCGACCGCCGGTACCAGCACCACCACGCCCTCAGCGGCGCCTCCCCAGCATCACCCTCATCTCGATACTTCGATTCCCGCGCCTTCCCTCAAGCGCGGCGTCTTCGCGTGCCCGCTCAGTCGACGCTGGTATCGCGAAAGCCGGCGTTGATCAGGCAGTAGAGCCCGTAGCCGAAGAGCCCGAGGGCCACCGCGCCGAGCAGCCAGGGGCCGAAGGGCTGGGCGGCGAGCACGGTCAGGGCGCCGCCGAGGCCCTGGGCCTGGCTGGGGTCGGTTCGCCAGGCGGCGATGCAGAGGAACAGGCCGATGATCAGGAAGACCACCCCGCGCGCCGAGAGCCCCCAGCGGGTGATGCCCTCGAAGAGGCGGCGCTGGCCGGAGCTCATCTGTCGGTGATGCCAGTTGTCGAGGTAGGTGCGGGCGAAAGCGCGCCATAACTGGCGCAGGCCGATCCCCAGGAACACCAGGCCGACGGCGAAGACCAGGATGACGCCTCCCTGGTGGCTCATCAGCAGGGCGGTACGGTCCTGCGTCTCGGCCTCGCCCGACGACATCGCCGCATTGCGCAGCAGGTCGAGGCAGTAGACCCCGAGACTGGCGTGGATGAGGCTGCTGATCGTGAAGCCCAGGCGCGTGACGAGCCCCTTGGGTCCGCGGCCGACCTCCTCGGTATCCAGCAGTGCCTGCAGCAGCCGCCAGAGGGCGTAGGCGAAGAGCCCGGCCCCGAGCAGCCCCAGCATGGTGTCGCCGAAGGGCTGATGCACCAGCTGGTTGAGGGCCTCCTTGGTACCGGCATGGCCCCCGCCCAGGCCGGTCGCGGCCAGCACGGCCAAGCCCCCGACCAGCAGGTAGACGATGCCCTTGGCGACATAGCCGACGCGCGCCGCGAGGGCGAGGCCCTGCTTGAGGCGTCTCTTCGGATAAGGGGGTGGGGCTGCCATGGGAGCTCCGAGGCGCCGAGGGCGCCGTTGGGAAGGGGGATCAGGCCAGGCCGACGATGACCAGGGCCAGGGTGCCGAAGGTCAGCAAGTAGCCTAGCAGGGCCATCAGGCCGTCGTGGGCGAGCAGCGCCAGGGCGAACAGCGTCAGGGCGAGCCCGGCGCCGTTGGCGGTGAAGGGCACCACCTCCATGGGCGGCATGGCCAGGGCGATCAGCAGGCTGGTCAGGGCCACGGCGATGTGCGCCGGGGGGCGGGTGAGCAGCGTCAGGCGCGGCTTGAGCAGGCGGTCGATCCAGTGCGCCGGTCGCTGCATCCAGCGCACCACCGCGACGAAGCGCGCCCGGGAGACCCGGCGGCGCAGCAGCCAGCCCGGCAGCCAGATGTGCTCCCGGCCGGCCAGCAGCTGCACGCCGGCGAGCACCACCAGCATCGCCATCAGGGTGGGCACGCCGGGAATGTCGCCGATCAGCGGCGCCAGGGTGACGAGTCCCGCCACCAGCAGGAAGGGGGCGAAGGAGCGCCGCCCGAGGCTATCGAGGATCGCCTCGAGGCTGACGCTGTCGGCATGGCGCCCGGCCCGCTGGACCCGCGCCAGCAGCCGGCTCAGGTCGCCCGGGGCGCTCTGCGACTCGGGGTCGGTGGCCTCACCGGCCATGGCGCTTGCGCGTCCACAGCAGCAGGGCACCGAGCAGCAGGAGCGCGGGGCCGACGAAACCGACCGGGCTCTGGGTCTGCCAGCCGATGAGGGGCAGCAGGGCGCCGAGTATCAGCAGGGCGATGGCCAGGGTGCGAACCGACATGGTGGGCTCTCCGTACGGGTGTCCGGCCAGTGTAACTGCCTGATCGCCCGGGCTGCAGCTTCCCGATGACCGGCTCGTGGAGGGACTGTCGCCGCCTGACGGGATGGCGTAGAGTAACCGATTCACAGTCCTTCGCCCTTTCGTCGGTGGAGGGCTGTTTTCGTTGGCAACCCCGCAAGCGTGCACTCAACGTTGACGGTGTCCTGGAGGCCTTATGACGACGCGTCCCCCCCTTATCATCAACCGGCTCGATGCCGAGCGGCTGCAGCGACTCATCGACGATGCCGACGACGACACCCTGGCGGTGGCCGAGGCCCTCGAGGAGGAGCTGGCGCGTGGCGAGGTCGTCGACCCGGAGCAGGTCCCCGAGGACGTGGTCAGCATGTGCAGCCAGGTGCAGTTCACCGACCTGGAGCGTGACCGCCAGATCATCCGTACCCTGGTCTATCCCCATGCGCTGGGCACCACCGAGGACGGCATCTCGGTGATGGCGCCGGTGGGCGCGGCGCTGCTGGGTCTGCGCATCGGCGATACCATCGCCTGGCCGCTGCCGGGGGGGCGCGAGTCGCGGCTGCGCATCGATGCCATCCTCTGGCAGCCCGAGCGGGAAGGCCAGTTTCACCGGTAGGCGCCTGTCATGCCTCTCCCGCCGCTGTTCAAGTCCGGTCGATCACTCGGGCCGGCGACCTCACCTTGCAGAGCATCACGGCGTTGTGTATCGGGGTTCCGGAGGCCTCGAGGCGATCGCCATGGCCTCGTCCAGGCTGGTGGCCACCGCATCCCAGGGCAGCGTCGAGCCGGCGTGGTGGCAGTGGTAGAGTGCGTCGCCATCGATCTCGACACGATGGATGTCGTTGCCTTGAGCGTCCTGCCACCAGTCGGCATGGACGTGCTGCCAGCTGGATGCGAGTGGGGTGGCAATGGCGATTGTCATGGCGGCGGTCTCTCTTCGAGTATCTTGTAGGGGCGCTGGCTCAGGATGCTTGTCAGTATGTGCAGGTGAGAGTCTTGCCGGCCGTGCCAGCGGGAGCGGGAATCGAGTCTGGGGTTACACGATTCCCTAGTCTCTCAGGCTAGTATAAAAACAGTGTTTGTAAACACTGTTCCCTAACTATTGACGCTAGTGTTCTGCGGCTCGGTGATCAGCGAGAATAGCCGTGAATCACAGCAATGCCCGAGATTCAGGAGGCGGTACATGCCCTTTTCGTTATGGCTCTCGCTGGCTGCGGTCTGCGCCATGGGTGCCATGTCGCCCGGCCCGAGCCTGGCGATGGTGCTGCGCCACACCCTGGGCGGCGGGCGGATGCCGGGCGTCTCGGCGGCGCTCGCCCATGCCCTGGGGGTGGGCCTCTATGCCCTGTTGACGGTCTGGGGGCTGGGCGCGGTGATCGTGCGCCTGCCGGCGCTGTTCCAGGTGATCACCTGGGCGGGGGCCGCCTACCTGGCGTGGCTCGGCATCAAGGCCCTGATGGCCGGCCGGGCGGGGGCCCTGAACGCCACGGGCAGCGCCACCAGTCGCCGCCAGGCCGCCCGCGAGGGCATGCTGGTGGCCCTGGCCAACCCCAAGCTGATCCTCTTCTTCGTCGCGCTGCTCAGCCAGTTCGTCACGCCGGAGATGAGCCTGGCCGCCAAGGCGCTCGTGGTCGGCACGGCGATGGTCATCGATGCCGGCTGGTACGTGCTGGTGGCGGTGGGCCTGTCGCACTCGCGGGTGCTGCCGTGGCTGCAGGCGCGAGCCCACTGGCTCAATCGCCTCACCGGCCTGCTGCTGCTGGCGCTGGCAGCGCGGGTGGTGGCGGGGCCGCTCGGCTGAAGCCGTCGACCGATCCCGTCGACTGATAGTTTCGAGTGAACCACTTGGCTAATTCTCTCGACGGAATCCCAACGTTGATTGGCATGATGCACCTTGAACCGGTGAGTCAGGCGTTTTGCTGATAGGCTGAAAGCGAGTCTACTGGCTGGAATCATCCTGGATGAACGATCTGACAATGCAGGCCTCGCGGCTGGCCGTGGTGCTCGAGGAGGACCCCGATGCCGCCGCCACGCTCTCCTTGCAGCTGCGTACTCTGGGAATGGAATCTCGCTACTGCCGTCAGGGCCAGCACCTGATCGGCGAAGTCGTCGCGCGCCGCCCCCATCTGGTCATCATGGCCCTGGAGTTCGGCCAGCACGATGGCTTCGCCATGCTGCGCCGGCTCGCCGAGAGCGGCTACCGCGGCCGGGTGCTGCTGCTCAGCGGGGTCGAGCGCAAGATCGTGCGTATCGCCGAGCGGCTGGGGCAGGCCCTGGGGCTGACGATGCTGCCCTCGCTGGACAAGCCGATGCGGCTCTCCGACCTGCGCCGGCGGCTCGAGTCCCAGGCCGCGGACGGGGAGCCCGATGCGCTCCATCCGTGTCGCCTCGAGGAGCTGGATCGGGCCTTCGCCCGCCAGGAGATCACCCTCCACTATCAGCCCCAGTTCGAGCTCACCACCGGTCGCCTGAGCGGCGTCGAGGCGCTGGTGCGCTGGGCCCATCCCGACGCGGGCCTGCTGGTGCCCGGCCGCTTCCTGCCGTTGCTGACCCCCGACCAGAACCGCCACCTGACGCGCCGCGTGCTGCAACTGGCCCTCGAGGATGCCCATCGCTGGCGTCGGTCGGGGCTCTCCCTGTCGCTATCGGTCAACGTCACCGCCGACGACCTGATGTGCCCGGAGCTGCTGTCGCTGGTCAGCGAGGGGCGCCGCTCCCTGGGGGATGCGCCGGTGGTGCTGGAGATCACCGAGACGGCGGCCATGGAGGACGAGCTGCTCGGCGGCGAGGTCGCGGCCCGGCTGCACCTGAGCGGCCTGGAGGTCTCGGTGGATGACTTCGGGGTGGGCTTCTCGTCATTGGCGCGGCTGCAGCTGCTGCCGATCAGCGAGCTCAAGGTCGACCGCAGCTTCGTCAGTCGCCTGCTCGAGGACCCTCAGGACGCCGCCATCGTCGAGGCGGTGGCGCTGCTCGGTCGCCGGCTGGGCATCCGGGTGGTGGCCGAGGGGATCGAGGACCTCGCCTGCCTGCCGACCCTGGAGCGCTTCGGCTGCACCCACGTTCAGGGCTTCGGCCTGGGGCGGCCGATGCCGGCCGCCGAGATCCTGGCGCTGGCCGGCGCTCAGTCGCCGATTCGTGCCAGCAGCGCCGCCAGCGGGGCGTCGCCTGGCAGCACGCCGTAGGCCGGGCCGGCCTCGCCGCCCAGCCGCGAGCGACAGAAGGTCTCGGCCACCGCCGGCGGGCCGTGGCACAGCAGCAGCGCCCCCTGCAGGCACTGGGCGAGGCGCTGGGCCAGCCAGCGGGCGCGGGGCTCCAGCCTCTCCGGCGCCGCGCCAAGCTCGACTTCCAGCTGGGCCCAGGCACGGTCGAGATCGGCCTGGCGGCCGCGCGCTGCGACTATCTCCTCCCGCACCGCCTCAAGTGACGCCGGATGACGCGCCAGCACCCGCAGCAGGTCCAGGCAGATCACGTTCCCCGAGCCCTCCCAGATCGAATTGACCGGCGCCTCGCGGTAGAGCCGGGCGAGCGGCGTCTCCTCGACGTAGCCGATGCCGCCCAGGCACTCCATGGCCTCGGCCATGAAGGCGGGGGTGCGCTTGTTGTGCCAGTACTTGGCCAGGGTGGGCAGCAGCCGCGCCAGGGCGGCCTCGCTCGCCTCGCCGCGGGCCGCACCGTCGAAGGCCCGGGCGGCGCGCAGCGAGAGCGCCAGACCGGCCTCCACCTCCATGGCCATGTCGGCCAGCAGCACCCGCATCAGCGGCTGGTCGGCCAGGGCGCGGCCGAAGGCGTGACGCTCGCTCACGTGCCGCCAGGCCTCGACCAGGGCCTGGCGCATCATGCCCACCGGGGCGGTGGCGGCATCGAGCCGGGTCTGCTGGACCATCGCCAGAATGGTGGCGATGCCGCGTCCGGGTTCGCCGATCGCCTCGGCCCAGGCGCCGCGGTACTCGATCTCCGCCGAGGCGTTGGCGTGGTTGCCGCACTTCTCCTTGAGGCGCTGCAGCTCGATGGCGTTGCGCCCGCCCTCGGGGGTGAAGCGCGGCACCAGAAAGCACGACAGACCCTCGTCGGTCTGGGCCAGCGTCAGGAAGGCATCGGACATCGGGGCGCTGCAGAACCACTTGTGGCCGGTCAGCCGCCAGCCGTCACTCCCCGAGGGGGAGTCGGGCTCGGCTCGTGTGGCCGCGAGGGGGTCGGCTCGCGTTGAGTTGCTCCGCACATCGCTGCCGCCCTGCTTCTCGGTCATCGCCATGCCGACGGTAAGCCCGCTCTTCTCGGTGGCCGGCCGCGCGCGCGGGTCGTAGTCCCAGGCCAGCAGGCCCGGGGCCCAGCGAGCCTCGACGGCGGGCGACTGGCGCAGCGCCGGCAGGGCGGCGTGGGTCATGGTGATCGGGCAGCAGAACCCGGGCTCGGCCTGGGTCAGCAGGTAGAGGGCGGCGACGTGAGCCTGATGGCCGCCGCGCCCCTCCTCCTGCCAGGCCACGGCGTGCCAGCCGTGGTCGATGGCGAGATGCATCAGGGCGTGATAGGCCGGGTGATAGCGCACCTCGTCGAGCCGCCGGCCATGGCGGTCGAACAGGCGCAGCTCCGGCGGGTGGCGGTTGGCGGCCTCGCCCAGCGCCTGGACCTCCTCGCTGCCGGCCTCGCGCCCCAGGGGCGCCAGGCGCCTGGCCACCCACGCCGGCGCCTCCCGGGCCAGCGCCTCGCCGAGCGGGGTGTCCTCGGTGAGCAGGTCGCGGGCGCCCGGCGGGGCGGGCTGGTTGGTCACCCGATGGGTCGCGAGGCGGGTGCGGGCGGCGGCGTCGGACATGGTCGAGCTCCGCGTGTGGGGGCTCACCTGAGCATGGTCGGCGCCCCGCGGGCGGTCAACGGCCGGCGTGACGCTTCGGCCGCGACTGGTTAGGCTGAAGGCAATTTCACTGGAGTCCCCCATGACCGTCCAACCCTCCGAGGCCGATGCGCCGCCTGAGCCCATCATCGCCGATGAGCAGATCCAGCTGGTGGATACCCGCAATCGTCCCTGCGGCAGCGCGCCGCGGGCCGCCATGCGGCGCTTTCGTTTCTGGCACCGGGCCACCTACATCGTGGTGCGCAATGCCCGCGGCGAGCTCTGTGTGCAGCGTCGCACCCTGACCAAGGAGGTCTTCCCGGGCGGCCTGGACCTGGCCGCCGGCGGGGTGGTGGGGGCCGGCGAGGCGGTGCACGTGGCGGCGCGCCGCGAGCTTTCCGAGGAACTCGGCATCCGCGGCGTGCCGCTACGCCACGCCCTGGAGTTCGTGCATGCCGAGCGCGGCAACCACATCTTCGGCAGCGTCTTCCTGGTTGATCACGACGGGCCGCTGACCCTGCAGGCCGAGGAGGTGGCCGACGCCTTCTGGCTGGCGCCCGACGAGGCCCTGGCCCTGGAGGGCATCACCCCGGACACCCGCCAGGCGGTCGAGGCGCTGCGCGCCGCCGGTGAGTTAGCACTCAAGCCCAAGGCCAGGCCATGAACCGACCCGCACAGCTCGATGACCTGGATGCCCTGCTCGCCGCCCTAGAGGGGGTGGTGCTCGGCAAGCCTCGGGAGGTGCGCCTGGCCCTCTGCTGCCTGCTGGCCCGTGGCCACCTGCTGATCGAGGACCTGCCGGGCCTGGGCAAGACCACGCTGGCCCAGGCGCTGGCGCGGGTCACCGGGCTCGACATGCAGCGCCTGCAGTTCACCAGCGACCTGCTGCCCGCCGACGTGCTCGGCGTCTCGGTCTTCGACCCGCGCGAGGGCAGCTTCCGCTTCCACCCGGGACCGATCTTCCACGGCCTGGTGCTCGCCGACGAGATCAACCGCGCCACCCCCAAGGCCCAGAGCGCGCTGCTCGAGGCCATGGAGGAGGGGCGGGTGAGCGTGGAGGGCGAGACCCGCGCGCTGCCGGATCCCTTCTTCGTCATCGCGACCCAGAACCCCCAGGAGCAGGCCGGCACCTTCGCCCTGCCGGAGTCTCAGCTCGACCGCTTCTTGATGCGCCTGTCGCTGGGCTACCCGGACCCGCGCGCCGAGCGCGAGATCCTGCGCGGCCAGGCCGGGCGGGCCCGGCTCGCCTCGCTGCCGGTGCTGCTCGACGGCGAGCGGCTGCGCGCCTGGCAGGCGCGGCTCGACCGCATCCACGTGGCTGACGCGCTGCTCGACTACGTGCAGGCGCTGGCCGCGGCCAGCCGGGAGCATCCGGAGCTCGCCTGGGGGCTCTCCACCCGGGGCGTGCTGGCCCTCCTGCAGGCGGCGCGGGGCTGGGCGCTGCTCGAGGGGCGCGACCACGTGCTGCCCGATGATATCCAGGCGGTGTGGGGCCCGGTGACGGGACACCGCCTCAGCAACGGGCCGCGCGAGGAGGGCGAGGCCCTGGCGCGCCACCTGCTGACCCGCGTGTCGGTGATGGGGTGAGCGTGGCGGCCGGGGTGGCGCCTCATGCGCCCCGCCGCGAGCGGCTGCGTCGCTGGTGGCGGGGGCGCCTGGCCACCCCGCTCGACGCGCCGCTGCCCCAGCGGCGGCTGTTCCTGATTCCCACCCGCTTCGGCCTGGGCTGGGCGACCCTCGTGGTCGTGCTGCTGCTGTTCGGCATCAACTACCAGAACAACCTGGCCTACGTGCTGGCCTTCTGGCTGTTCGGCATCGGGGTGGTGGCGCTGCTGCGCGGCTGGCTCAACCTGCTGGGCGTCACGCCCGCGCTGCGCCTGCCCCGGGAGGCCTTCGCCGGCGGCGAGGCACGCCTTCGCGTGGTGCTGCGGGCCCGCCGCCCGCGCACGGCCCTTGAGCTGCACTGCGATGGCGCCGACGCCTGGCTGGACATCGACGAGCGCGTCGGCGAGGCCGAGCTGGCCCTGCCCACGCCCCGCCGCGGCCGCCTGGCGCTACCCTGGCTGCGCATCGAGACCCGCTGGCCGCTGGGCCTGGTGCGCGTGGTGGCCTGGGTGAGCCACGACGCCGAGCTGCTGGTCTGGCCCCGCCCGCTCGAGGAGGAGGCGCCGACGGCGCGCCAGGGCGGCGCGGACGAGGACGCCGGCGACTTCGCCGGGCTGCGCCGCTTCCAGCCCGGCGACAGCCCTGGCCAGGTGGCCTGGAAGCAGTGGAGCCGCAGCGGGGTGCTCGCCACCAAGCAGTTCAGCGCACCGCCCCGCCGCGAGCGCTGGCTCGACTATGACGCCTGCCGCGGCGATCCCGAGCGGCGACTGTCGCTGCTCTGCGCCCGGGTGCTCGCCCACCATCGCGCCGGGGAGCGCTACGGGCTGCGCCTGCCAGGCCTGACCCTGGCCCAGGGCGAGGGCGATGGCCAGCGCCGCCGGGCGCTGGATGCCCTGGCGCGCTTCGGTCCGGCGGGGGAGGGTGCGCGGTGAGCGCGTCTCGCTCGGCCCTGAGTGAGCACCGGGCGCGGCTCGCCGAGGAGCGGCGCCTGGACGGCGGCCTGCTGCGCGAGCTCTTCATCGGCCAGTGCCTGGTGCTGGCGCTGCACCTGGCCTGGATGCCCGCCTGGCTGGTGGCGCTGGCCCTGGCGGTGGGCGGCTATCGGTGGCTGCAGTGGCGTCGCGGCTGGCCTCGCGTCGGCGTGCTGACGAGGATCGCCGCCGTGGGGGGGCTGGTGCTGGCGCTGCGCGCCGAGTACGGCACCCTGGGCAGCATGGACGGCCTGATCGGCCTGCTGCTCGGCGTCTACCTGCTCAAGCTGCTCGAGACCCAGGATCGCCGCGATGCCCGGGTCGTGGTGATGATCGGCCTGATCGCCACGGCCGTCGCCTTCCTCCACGATCAGGGCATCCCCATGGCCGCCGCGGCGCTGCTGGCGTTCGCCTGGCTGCTGCAGTCGCTGGTGCGGCTCGCCGGTAGCCGCGACCGTCGCCAGGCGTGGCGCGAGGCGGCCTGGCTGCTGGCGCTCTCGGCGCCGCTGATGGCGCTGCTGTTCGTCACCTTCCCGCGCCTGGGGCCGCTGTGGAGTATGCCGCGGCTGGACCGGGCCTCCACCGGGCTCTCCGACCAGATCGCCCCGGGCGACATCGCCGAGCTTTCGCGCAGCGCCGGGCGTGCCTTCCGGGCGCGCTTCGAGGGCCCCGAGCCCGCACCGGAAGAGCGCTACTGGCGGGTCTACACGCTGTCGCACTTCGACGGTATCCGCTGGTCGCGGGCCTCGCCCGAACAGCTGGCCGCGACCCTGGAGCGCCCCGTCGAGGCCTTCGTCGGCGTGGGTGCGCGCTCCCCCTGGCAGGCGCCGGCGAGGGCGCGCTTTCGCGCCGAGCTGCTGCTGGAGCCCGACAGCCGCCCCTGGCGGCCCTCCCTGGGCGCGCCGCTCGCCACCGGCGAGCCCCAGCGCTACCTGGCCGACGGCACCCTGGAGGGACTCGCCGCACTGAGTTCGCGCGGCCTGCTGCGCCTCGACAGCAGCGGCGCGGCGCCGGCCTATCCCGATCCCGCCGGGTCGCGCTGGCACCGCCTGCTGCCGGTGGAGTCCAACCCGCGCACCCGGGCGCTGGTCGGGCGACTCTGGCGCGCGAGCGGCGGCGACCCGGACGCCTATCTCGTGGCGATGATGGCGCGCTTCGGTGAGGCGCCCTATCGCTACACGCTCTCGCCGCCGCGGCTCGCCGGCGAGGATCGTGTCGACGACTTCCTGTTCGACAGCCGGGCCGGCTACTGCAGCCACTACGCCTCGGCGGCCGCGGTGATGGCGCGCATGGCGGGCATTCCGGCGCGGGTGGTGGCGGGCTTCCTGGGCGGCGAGCGCCATCCCGACGGCTACTACACGGTGCGCGACTACGATGCCCACGCCTGGGTGGAGGTCTGGCGGCAGGGCGGCTGGCAGCGCCTGGATCCCACGGCGGTGATCGCCCCGGAGCGCATCGAGCAGGGGCCCCAGGCGATCGAGGAGGGGGCCGAGGCCTTCATGGCCGATGCCCGCTTCTCGGCGCTGCGCCTGCGCGAGGTGGGCTGGGCGAATCGCCTGCGCCTGGGCTGGGAGCGGCTGGAGTATCGCTGGCAGCTCGGCGTGATCGGCTTTCAGCGCGAGTCGCGCCGCTCGCTGCTGGCGCGCCTCGCGGATGGCTGGCGGGCGGCCTGGGCGCGTCTCGAGGCCTGGTTGCCGGGACACGGCCTGCTTGCCACGACCCTGGGTCTCGCGGCCGTGCTGCTGATGGCGGCGGGCGTGGCGCTGCTGGCGTGTCTGGGCGTTCGTCGGTGGCGGCTCCAGCGGGACGAGCGGCGCCTGGTCGGCGCCCTGCAGGCCTGGCTGGCCGGCCGCGGGCTGGCGGCGCTGCCCGGGGAGTCGCCCGCCGCCCACCTGAGGCGCATCGCGCCCCTCGCCGGGCCGGCGGGCCGGGCCCTTGCCGACTGCGCCCATGATCTCGAGCGGCTCGCCTATGCGCCGCTCGAGGCGCCCGAGCGGGCAGTGCGTCGGCGGCGGCTGGCGCGGCGGGTGGCCGAGGTGCGCCGCCGCCTGCCGAAGCCGCGGCGAGGCGGGAGCGGGGCTGGCGCCCGGGAAACCGGCGTGTCATCGTAGGGATACCGAGAGCGAGCCTGATCCATGACCATTCATGACCACGAATGCCGCACCCAGAGCGGCCAGCCCTTCAACCTCCGCGCCCTGCGGGGTCAGGTGCTGTTGATCGTCAACGTGGCCAGCCAGTGCGGCTTCACGCCTCAGCTGCGCGACCTCGAGCATCTCTACGTTCGCTATCGCGACCGCGGCTTTACCGTGCTGGGCTTTCCCTGCAACCAGTTCGCTCGCCAGTCGCCGGAATCGGCGCTGGATTTCAGCCGCTTCGCCGAGCACGAGTTCGGCGTCTCCTTCCCGCTGATGGAGAAGGTGCGGGTCAACGGCAGCGACGCCCATCCGCTCTTCGTTGACCTCAAGCGCCAGGCCCCGGGGGTGCTGGGCACCGGCATGATCAAGTGGAACTTCACCAAGTTCCTGGTCGGCCGCGACGGCCGGGTGATCCGGCGCTTCTCTCCTCGCGACGGCGAGGCGGAGCTGCGCGAGGCGCTCGAGAAGGCCCTGGACGAGTCCTGAACGCGGGCGTTAGCAGCGCCAGGATCAGGGGGTCTCGCCGCGCTCGACCATCAGCCGCCCGATCAGCTCGTTCCAGCGATGGCGGGTCATCATGGTGGTCAGTCCCGAGAACAGCGCCCAGCTCTTGCGCCGCCAGCCCTTGAGCCGCAGGTTGTGGGAGACCAGCTGCTGCATCAGCTTGTAGTCATCGAAGGAGCGCCACTCGCCGGCCACCGACAGCTGGTGGCGGGCCATCACCGGGGCGAGCTCCAGGCGGAAGATCCACTCCAGGTCGCGCAGGCTCAGCTCGTGGCGCTCGATCTCGGCGATCATGCGCGCGTAGTCGGTCTCGCGGGGCTCGCGCTCCAGCCACAGCGGGGCCAGCGCGAGCCACAGCTCGCCGCGCTCATCGACCAGGGTCTGCGCATCCATCCACTCTCTCCTGCAGGGTTTGCCGCTCGGGCGTCGCTTGGCATCCTGCACCAGCCGGGCAGTGGCCTCAAGGGCGGACAGCCGGCGCCCTTGCCGCTAGAATGTGGCCCACTCCGGCACGGCTCATGCGTTCGTGCCACTCATTCGAGGCCGACGGCCATGCCCGGCCGTCGTGTCCGCCAGCAAAAACGAGGTCTGTCGTGATCATCAAGCCCAAGGTTCGCGGTTTCATCTGCACCACCACCCATCCCGTCGGCTGCGAGCAGAACGTGCTCGAGCAGATCGAGGCGACCCGCGCCCGCGGCCTGGACAAGGCCAACGGCCCGAAGAAGGTGCTGGTGATCGGTGCCTCCAGCGGCTATGGCCTGGCGGCGCGGGTCACCGCCGCCTTCGGCTACGGCGCCGACACCCTGGGCGTGTTCTTCGAGAAGCCGGGCACCGAGAAGAAGCCCGGCACCGCCGGCTGGTACAACAGCGCCGCCTTCGACAAGTTCGCCAAGCAGGAAGGGCTCTACAGCAAGTCGATCAACGGCGATGCCTTCAGCCATGAGGCGCGCGAGAAGGCCATCGAGCTGATCCAGCAGGACATGGGCCAGGTCGACCTGGTGGTCTACTCGCTGGCCTCGCCGGTGCGCAAGCTGCCCGATAGCGGCGAGCTCAAGCGCTCCAGCCTCAAGCCGATCGGCGAGACCTACCGCGCCACCGCCATCGACACCAACAAGGACGCCATCATCGAGGCCGAGGTCGAGCCCGCCACCGAGCAGGAGATCGAAGACACCAAGGCGGTGATGGGCGGCGAGGACTGGGAGCTGTGGATCGAGGCCCTGGATCGCGCCGGCGTGCTGGCCCCGGGCGCGCGCAGCGTGGCCTTCAGCTACATCGGCACCGAGATCACCTGGCCGATCTACTGGCACGGCGCCCTGGGCAAGGCCAAGGAGGACCTGGATCGCGCCGCCAGCGAGATCGACCAGCGCCTCTCCGCTAGCGGCGGTGGCGCTAACGTCGCGGTGCTCAAGTCGGTGGTCACCCAGGCCAGCGCCGCCATCCCGGTCATGCCGCTCTACATCGCCATGGTCTACCGGGTGATGAAGGAGCAGGGCCTGCACGAGGGCACCATCGACCAGCTCAATCGCCTGTTCGGCGAGCGTCTCTATGGCGGTAGCGCCGAGACCGACGAGGCCGGCCGCCTGCGCCTGGACGACTGGGAGCTGCGCGACGACGTCCAGCAGGCCTGCAAGGACCTGTGGCCCCAGGTGACCACCGAGAACCTCTTCGAGATCACCGACTACGCCGGCTACAAGCGCGACTTCCTGAAGCTGTTCGGCTTCGAGCGCGACGACGTGGATTACGATGCCGAGGTGAACCCGGTAGCGGACTTCGATGTCGTGAACCTGTAGGGCCCCGCGTTTTCGACCGGTGTGCAGACGCGGGATCGGTTCTCCAGCGAAGGAGGCGTGCCATGGATACCCGCGACAGCAAGACGCCGGAAGAGGAACTGCAGCACCTCAAGGAAGTGAGCCAGCCCGAGGACTACGACCAGCCGGAGCCGGATGTGGAGCAGTCCGAGGCCAAGAGCCCGCCCGGCGGTCTGCACCGCGTGCTGCCCATCGTCATCGTGGTGATCGGGCTCGCGGTGGCGGCCATGCTGCTGCTGAGTGGCAAAGGCCCCTAGGGCGTGTCGTCGCCCCGCTCGTGCGGCGGGGCTGTGGATCCCGCCCGGCCTTGGGTAAGATAGGGAGCTTTTCCCGTGCCTGCCGGCGCCGACCCAAGGCCAGATCCGCATGCTCGACTCCGTTTCTTCCCCCCGCCCGACGTCGCTCACGCGCCACGTCGGCGTGGTGGTGCTGCCCGGCTTCTCCCTGCTGGCCGAGGCCTGCGCCACCGAGCCGCTGTTCGTGGCCAATCGGCTGGAAGGGCGGTCGCTCTATCGGCTCACTACCTTCGCGACCGCGTCAGGCCCCGTGGTGAGCGCCTCACAGCAGGCGTTGATGCCCCAGGCCGGCATCGGCGAGGTGGATGACCCGCTCGACCTGCTGCTGGTATGCGCCCCCGGGCCGCTCGCCGGTCGCATCCCCCAGGCCCTGGTCGACTGGCTGCGCCGGCTCGCCGGTGCCGGCGTGCTGCTGGGCGGCATCGGCGGCGGCACCGAGGTGCTGGCCCGGGCCGGGGTGCTCGACGGCTACCGGGCCACGCTGCCCTGGCAGCGTTTCGACGCCGTCGCCGACGACTTCCCCCAGGTGCGCCTCTCGCGCCAGCTGTTCGAGATCGACCGCGATCGCCTGACCTGTGGCGGCGGCACCGCCGCCATGGACATGATGATGACCCTGGTGGGCAGCCAGCACGGTCCCCGGCTCGCCGAGCGCATCTCCGAGCACTTCGTGCTGGAGCGCATCCGCATGGGCGACGAGCCCCAGCAGATGCCGCTGCGTTCGCGGCTCGGCCATGCGCCCGAGAGCCTCTCCGAGGCGGTCGCGCTGATGGAGGCCAACATCGAGGAGCCGCTGACGACCCACGAGCTGGCCGAGCACCTGGGCATCTCGCGGCGCCAGCTGGAGCGGCTCTTCAAGAAGTACCTTCAGGCGGTGCCCAGCCGCTACTACCTGGACCTGCGCCTGCAGCGGGCGCGTCGGCTGCTGCGCGAGAGCGACCACCCCGCCGGCGAGATCGCCCTGCTGACCGGCTTCTCCTCGGCGGCGCACTTCTCCACCGCCTACCGCAACCACTTCGGCATGACGCCCCGGGAGGAACGCCTGGCCTGAGTCCGCCAGGGCGCGCGGTCGCGTCTGGTACTCCCTGGCGGGCCTGCGCGCCCGGCGGACCGTCCCGATCAGGCGGGGCGCGCCAGCAGGGCGCGGAACAGCCCGCCCATCATCACCGGCGCGTCCTGCTCGATCGTGAAGCCGGCGCCTTCCAGCAGCGGCCGGGCCTGACGGGTGATGTCGGTGGCGATGGCCGAGGTGAGGGCGTTGAGGCCGCGGCGCGGCAGGCTCGCCGGGCGCGCGTCGGCCTGGAACTTGTCCATCACGCAGAGCTGGCCGTCCGCCTTCAGCACCCGGCGGGCCTCGGCCAGGCCCCGCGCCGGGTCGGGCATCACCGCCAGGATCAGGTGCATCACCACCACGTCGAAGTGAGCGTCGGGATAGTCGAGCCGCTCGGCATCCATCACCTCGGCCTGGACGTCGCGACCGAGCCCCTCGGCGCGGCGCGCCAGGCGCCGCACCATGGCCGGCGACAGGTCGCCGGCATGCAGCTCGATGTCGCGGGGCAGCCAGGGCAGGTCGAGCCCGGTGCCGGCACCGACCAGCAGCACCCGCATGCCGGGGCGCCAGGTCACCTGCTCCACGGCCCGACGGCGCGCCTCGCGAAAGGCCCGCTCGGCCACCAGGTCGTAGACGGGGGCGTAGAGTCCATAGCGGACCCGGTTCCAGGCCGTGGTGTTGAACATGAGGGACTCCTGGTGGATGGGTTGCTTCAGCCTACCCCATCCTTTTACACAACTCCCCGTCCCATTGCTGAAAGCCTCCCGTGCCGGCGCTCCCTATACTCGAGGTATTCCACGATCCCTCATTCCGAGTATGGAGAGCGACATGAGCCAGACCCCGACCCGCGCCGATTTCGACCAGTACATGGTGCCCAACTACGCCCCCCAGAAGGCGATCCCGGTGCGTGGCGAGGGGAGCCGCCTGTGGGACCAGGAGGGCAAGGAGTACATCGACTTCGCCGGCGGCATCGCCGTCAACGCCCTCGGTCACTGCCACCCGGTGCTGGTCGAGGCCCTCACCGAGCAGGCCAACAAGCTCTGGCACCTGGCCAACGTCTACACCAACGAGCCGGCCCTGAAGCTCGCCCAGGCTCTGGTCGAGCGCACCTTCGCCGACAAGGTGTTCCTCTGCTCCTCCGGCGGCGAGGCCAACGAGGCGGCGCTGAAGCTGGCGCGCCGCTGGGCCTACAATGAGCACGGCGAGCACAAGGACAAGATCATCTCCTTCCGCCAGTCGTTCCATGGCCGCACCTTCTTCACCGTCAGCGTCGGCGGCCAGCCCAAGTACTCCCAGGGCTTCGGGCCGATCCCCGGCGGCATCCTGCACGCCGAGTTCAACGACCTCGAGGCGGTGCGCGAGCTGATGGGCGATGACACCTGCGCGGTGATGGTCGAGCCGATGCAGGGCGAGGGCGGCATCCTGCCGGCCTCCCAGGAATTCCTCGAGGGGCTGCGCGCGCTGTGCGACGAGCACCAGGCGCTGCTGATCTTCGATGAGGTGCAGACCGGCGTCGGCCGCAGCGGCTCGCTCTACGCCTACATGGAATACGGCGTGACCCCGGACATCCTGACCAGCGCCAAGTCGCTGGGCGGCGGCTTCCCGGTGGGCGCCATGCTGACCACCGACGCCATCGCCCCGGCCATGGCCATCGGCACCCACGGCTCCACCTACGGCGGCAACGCCCTGGCCTCCGCCGTGGCGCTGGCCGCCGTCGAGTACATCGACACCCCCGAGGTGCTCGAGGGCGTCAAGCACCGCCATGACCTCTTCCGCGAGCACCTCGAGGCGATCAATCGCCAGTACGGCGTGTTCAAGGAGATCCGCGGCATGGGCATGCTGATGGGCGCCCAGATGTCCGACGAGTACGAGGGGCGGGCCAAGGAGATCCTGCCGCTGGCCATCGAGGAGGGCCTGATGGCGCTGATCGCCGGGCCCAACGTGCTGCGCATGGCGCCGTCGCTGGTGATTCCCGAGGAGGACATCCGCGAGGGCATGGCACGTCTGGAGCGGGCGGTGGCGCGTCTGGTGGCGGGACAGTGAGCCGCGGCTCCCCGATGCGCGACGACTCATCCCCCTACGGAGATCCTGCCATGCTGGTCATTCGTCCCGTTCGCCCGGCGGACCTGCCGTCCCTGGAGCGGCTGGCCGGCAGCGCCACGCCGCGCCTGACCAACCTGCCGGCCCATCGTGATCGCCTCGAGGAGCGCATCGCGCGCTCCCAACGCGCCTTCGCCGGCGACATCGAGGCGCCCGGCGACGAGCACTACATCTTCGTGCTCGAGGACCTGGAGCGCGGCGAGGTGGCCGGGACCGCCACCATCCGCGCCCAGGCCGGCGCCCGCGAGGCCTACTACACCTATCGCCAGGAGACGCTGATCCACGCCTCCCAGCAGCTCGACGTGCGTCGCGAGGTGCCGACCCTGGCGCTCTCCCACGAGGTCTCCGAGGCGACCCTGCTCTGCGCGCTGTCGCTGGATGCCCGCTACAAGGGCACCAGCGCCGAGAGCCTGCTGCGCCGCGCGCGGCTGATGTTCATCAGCCAGTACCCCGAGCGCTTCGCCGACCTGCTCGCCATGGCCTTCCCGGGCTACCTGGACGATCAGGGCGAGTCGCCGTTCTGGAACAGCGTGGGCCGCCACTTCTTCGTGCGCGACTACCAGGAGATCAACTACTTCGCCGGGGTGCGCTCGAAGAGCTTCGTCGCCGAGGTGATGCCGCAGTTCCCGCTCTACCTGGCGCTGCTCACGCCCCAGGCCCGGGCCGCCATCGGTCGCGAGCATCCCGACCACGAGTCGGCGATGAACGAGATGCTGGCCGAGGGCTTCCTGCGCAGCCGCCACGTCGACATCTTCGATGCCGGCCCGGTGATCAAGGGCGAACGCGAGCGTCTGGCGAGCTTTCGCCGCGCCGCCTGGCACCCGGTGCGTATCCGCCCGGCCCATGCCCTGCCCGACGCCGAGCCGGCCATGATCGCCAACCAGCGGCTGGCGGACTTCCGCTGCGTGGTGGCGCGCTATGCGCTGTCGCCCACCGGGCAGCTGATGCTCTCGCCCGAGCATGCCGAGCTGCTGGGCGTGGAGGAGGGCCGCGCCGTGCTGGCCGCCCCGCTGGCGCTGCCGGACGCGGACGAATCGGGCTACGACGAGGGAGAGCTGTAATGCGCATGAGACCGATCGTCGAAACCGACATCGACGAACTCCAGGCCCTGGCCCGGGAGACCGGGGTGGGCTTCACCTCGCTGCCCGACAACCGCGAGTTCCTGGCCGCCCGGATCGCCTCGACGGTGAGCGCCTTCGAGGAGCGTACCCCGGTCGACCAGCGGCTCTACTTCTTCGTGCTGGAGGACGAGGAGACCGGCCGGCTGGCCGGCTGCTGCGCCATCGAGGGCCAGGTGGGGCGCGAGACGCCGTTCTACCACTATCGCCTGGGCACCCTGGCGCACTCCTCGGTGCAGCTCGACCTGCACCGCACCATCGATACCCTCTTCCTGAGCTCCGACCACACCGGCGACGCCGAGGTGGCCTCGCTGTTCCTGAGGCCCGAGTACCGCGGCGGCGATCCCCGTCATCAGCGCAACGGCGCGCTGCTGTCGATGATGCGCTGGCTGTTCATGGCCGAGTTCCGCGACCGCTTCCCCGAGAAGGTGCTGGCGGAGATGCGCGGCGTCTTCGACGAGCGCGGCCGCAGTCCCTTCTGGGAGTGCCTGGGCAGCAACTTCTTCCCGCTCGACTTCGACGAGGCGGACAAGCTCACCGGGCTCGGTCAAAAGAGCTTCATCGGCGAGCTGATGCCCAAGTTCCCGATCTATACCCCGTTCCTCTCCGAGGAGGCGCGGGCCTGCATCGGCCAGGTCCACGAACACACCCGTCCGGCGCTGGCCATGCTCAAGAAGCAGGGGCTGCGCTGGGAGGGCTACATCGACATCTTCGACGGTGGCCCCACCGTCGAGGCCTACATCGACGACGTGCGTGGCGTGCGGCTGTCGCGGCGCTGCCGGGTGGAGGTGAAGGCCGGCGCGCTCGAGACGACACCGCGTCCGCGCTGGCTGGCGGCCACCACCGGCATGGCCGGCTTCCGCGCCGCCTGGCTGGGCCGAGGCCCGGACGAGCAGGGCGTGGTGACCCTCGACGAGGCCGAGGCGCGCCGGCTGGAGGTCGCCTCCGGCGACACCCTGCGCATACTGGATACCGAGGAGGAGGCGTGATGAAGGCAATGGAACAGCTGTTGATCGGCGGCACCTGGCAGGCGGGACGAGGCGAGGCCTTCGCCAAGCGCGACCCGGTCTCCGATGAGCGTCTCTGGGAAGGCCAGGCGGCCGACGAGGCCCAGGTGGACGCCGCCGTGACCGCCGCTCGCGAGGCCTTCCCGGCCTGGGCCCGCACCCCCTTCGCCGAGCGGCAGGCGCTGGTGGAGCGCTTCCGCGAGGTGCTCGAGCGCCACCGCGAGACTCTCGCCGCGACCATCGCCCACGAGACCGGCAAGCCCCTCTGGGAGGCGCGTACCGAGATCGGCGCGATGATCGGCAAGGTGGCGATCTCCCTGCGCGCCTACCAGGAGCGCACCGGCGAGCGCAGCCGCGACCTGGGCGACGCCACCGCCGTGCTGCGTCATCGGCCCCACGGGGTGATGGCGGTGTTCGGCCCCTACAACTTCCCCGGCCATCTGCCCAACGGCCACATGGTCCCGGCGCTGCTGGCCGGCAACAGCGTGGTCTTCAAGCCCAGCGAGCAGACGCCGCTGACCGCCGACCTCACCCTGCAGTGCTGGCAGGAGGCGGGGCTGCCCGACGGGGTGATCAACCTCGTCCAGGGCGCGGCCGCCACGGGCCAGGCGCTCTCCGCGCACCCCGGCATCGACGGTCTGCTGTTCACCGGCAGCGCCCGGGTGGGCGGCCTGCTGCATCGCCAGTTCGCCGACCAGTTCGACAAGATCCTGGCCCTGGAGCTCGGCGGCAACAATCCGCTGGTGGTCAAGGACGTGCCCGACCAGGAGGCCGCCGTGCTGACCATCCTGCAGTCGGCCTTCCTCTCCGGCGGCCAGCGCTGCACCTGCGCCCGGCGGCTGATCGTGCCTGAGGGCCAGGTGGGCGATCACCTGCTGGACGCCCTCAGTGACGCCATCTCGCGGCTGCGGGTGGCCGGCCAGTTCAGCGAGCCGGCCCCCTTCTACGCGGGCCTGGCCAACGTGGCGGCGGCCGACGGCCTGCTCGCGGCCCAGGACGACCTGGAGGCACGCGGCGGCACGGTGCTCTCGCGCATGGAGCGCCTGGAGCCCGGCACCAGCCTGCTCAGCCCCGCGCTGATCGACGTCACCGGCCTCGAGGTACCCGACGAGGAGCACTTCGGCCCGCTGCTCAAGGTCTACCGCTACCGCAGCTGGGACGACGCCCTGGCACTGGCCAACGATACCCGCTACGGCCTCTCGGCCGGGCTGATCGGGGGCGAGCGCGGCGACTGGGACGACTTCCTGCTGCGCATCCGCGCCGGCATCGTCAACTGGAACCGCCAGACCACCGGCGCCTCCGGCGACGCGCCCTTCGGCGGCGTGGGCGCGAGTGGCAACCACCGCCCCAGCGCCTACTACGCGGCCGACTACTGCGCCTACCCGGTGGCCTCCATGGAGAGCGAGGCGCTGGCCCTGCCCGACACGCTGCCGCCGGGGGTGACACTATGAGCGAAGAAAGGAACGATAACGGGCAACAGCCGATCGCGGACGTGCGCGAGGTCAACTTCGATGGCCTGGTCGGCCCGACCCACAACTACTCCGGCCTGGCGCTGGGCAACCTGGCCTCCATGACCCACCAGGGCCTGGTGGCCAACCCGAAGGAGGCCGCCCTGCAGGGCCTCGGGAAGATGAAGGCGCTGATGGACGCCGGCTACGCCCAGGGCGTGCTGCCGCCCCAGCAGCGCCCCGACCTGGGGGCGCTGCGCCGCCTGGGGTTCCAGGGCAGCGATGCCCAGGTGCTGGCCCGGGCGGCCGGCGAGGCTCCACAGCTGCTGCGGGCGGTCTGCTCGGCCTCGAGCATGTGGACCGCCAACGCCGCGACCGTGACGCCCTCGGCCGACGCCCCGGACGGCCGGGTGCACTTCACGCCGGCCAACCTGCAGTCGAGCTTCCATCGCTACCTGGAGCCGGACACCACCGGCCGGGTGCTGGCCTCGATCTTCCGCGACGCGCGCCACTTCGCCCATCACCCGGCGCTGCCGGGCACGCCGGCCTTCTCCGACGAGGGCGCGGCCAACCACACCCGGCTGTGTGGCGAGTACGGCGAGGCCGGCGTGCACCTGTTCGTCTACGGCCGGGCGGCCTTCGGCTGGGGCGCGGAGGAGGGCGTGGCACCGCGGCGCTATCCGGCGCGCCAGACCCTGGAGGCGAGCCAGGCGATCGCCCGCCAGCACGGCCTGTCGGAGTCCCAGGTGGTGTTCGCCCAGCAGCATCCCGAGGCGATCGACGCCGGCGTCTTCCACAACGACGTGATCGCGGTGGGCAACGGCCCGGTGCTGCTCTATCACGAGCGCGCCTTCCTCGATGAACAGGGCACCCTGGACGCGCTGCGCGCGAAGATGCCCACGCCGCTGATCCCGGTGCGGGTGCCGGAGGAGGCGGTGAGCCTCGAGGACGCCGTGGCCTCCTATCTGTTCAACTCGCAGCTGCTCACCAACCCCGACGGCACCATGACGCTGGTGGTGCCCGGCGAGTGCCAGGAGCGCGAGAGCGTCTGGCGCGCCATTCAGGATCACCTGCTGGCCGGCCACAACCCGATCGGCGAGGTGGTGGTCAAGGACGTCAAGCAGAGCATGCGCAACGGCGGCGGGCCCGCCTGCCTGCGCCTGCGGGTCGTGCTCTCGGCCGCCGAACGGGCCGCGCTCGCAGGAAGGGTGCTGCTGGACGACGGCCTGCATGGTGATCTCACCGCCTGGGTCGAGCGCCACTACCGGGATCGCCTGGCCCCGGAGGACCTGGCCGACCCACAGCTCGCCGACGAGACCCTCACCGCCCTGGACGAGCTGACGCGGCTGCTCTCGCTCGGTGCCGTCTATCCCTTCCAGCGGGGCTGAGGCCATTGCGGGAAGCCGTCGAGAGGGCCCGCCCCGGGACGGGGCGGGCCCTCTGCTGTAGCATCCGTCTGCACATCAGGGAGGCGGATCCGCAGAGGGCTGGATGAGCAGTGACGGCATGACCAGTGACGGCATGATCAGGGACGAGACGGTGTGGCCGGCGGCGTCGCCGCAGGCGGCCTATCGGCAGGCGATCGCGCGGGCCGGTTTCGTCGACGACGCGGCCCAGGGCCAGGCGGTGGCGCACCTCGAGGCCTGCTTCCACGCCTTGCACGAGGGGCCGGGTGGCGTGCCGGGGGTCTACCTCTGGGGGCCGGTCGGGCGCGGCAAGACCTGGCTGATGGATCTCTTCCAGCGCCACCTCGACGTGCCCTCGCGGCGCCAGCACTTTCACCACTTCATGCGCTGGGTGCATCACCGTCTCTTCCTGCTCTCCGGCACCGCCGATCCGCTGACGGCGCTGGCCCGGGAGCTGGCCGCCGAGGTGCGGGTACTATGCCTCGACGAGCTGTTCGTCAGCGATATCGCCGACGCGATGATCCTTGGTGGGCTCTTCGGCGCGATGTTCGACCAGGGGGTCACGCTGGTCTGCACCTCGAACCAGGCCCCGCAGCAGCTCTACGCCGAGGGCTTCAACCGCGAGCGTTTTCTCCCCGCCATCGCTGCCATCGAGCGGCACAGCCGGGTGGTCGCGCTCGACGGCGGACAGGACCATCGCCTGCACCCCGGCCGGGCCCACCCCCGCTACTGGGTCTCACGTCCCGGGCAGCCGAGCGCCCTGCCCGACGTCTTCGAGCGGCTGCGTGGGGAGCGGCCCGTGAGCCATGCCCCCATCGAATTGGGGCACCGACCCATTGCCGTGGTCCGGCGCAGCGAGCGGGTGCTCTGGTGTCGCTATGGCGATCTGTGCGAGGCGCCGCTGGCGGCGCTGGACTTCATCGCCCTCGGCGACCGCTTCGATCACGTGCTGCTCGGCGAGGTCCCCCGGCTGAGCCGTCACGCGCCGGCAGAGCCCATCGCCCGGGGCACCGAGGACGGTGCGGCACGGATCGCGGCGGGCGATCGCGACTTCCCCGAGCTCTCCCGCCACGACGACGGCGTGCGGCGCTTCATTGCCCTAGTCGACGAGTGCTATGACCGTCGCATCCCGCTCTATCTGGAGGCCGAGGTGGCGATGGACGCGCTCTATCCCCACGGCTACCTGGCCTTCCCGTTTCGGCGCGTGCTCAGCCGCCTTCGCGAGATGCAGCTGGAGCGCTTCGGGTGCTACCTGCCGTGAACGGCTGGCGATGAGCCCAAACCGCGCCGGGGATGCGCTATGCTGCGGGCCTGGGGGCACGGGAGAGATGATGTGACAGGGTTGGTCTACTGGCTGGACATGGCGGGGGTGATCGTCTTCGCCCTCTCGGGGGTGGTGCTGGCGTGCCGCTCGCGGATGGATCCCTTCGGCATGCTGGTGCTGGCGGCGGTGACAGGGATCGGTGGCGGCACCCTGCGCGACCTGGTGCTCGGCGTGCGACCGGTGTTCTGGGTCACCGATCCGACCTACCTCTGGGTGATCCTCGCCACCGTGGGCCTGTCGGTCCTCGGCTTTCACTATATCCACCGGCTCTCGCGAGGCTTCCTGCCGGTGGCCGATGCCTTCGGCCTGGCCCTGTTCACCGTGATCGGTGCCCACAAGGCCCTGTTGCTCGACACGCCTGGCGTGGTGGCGGTGCTCATGGGCATGCTCACCGGGGTGGCCGGCGGGATGACGCGCGACGTGCTGGCCAGCCGAGTGCCCATGGTGTTGCGCCGCGAGATCTATGCCATCGCCTCCATCGCCGGTGGCGTGGCCTTCGTCGGCCTCGAGGCCTTGTCCGCCCCGTTAGGCATCTCCATCGCCACCGGGCTTGGCGTCACCCTGGGCCTGCGCCTCTCGGCCATCTACTGGCAGCTCTCCCTGCCGGTGTTCGCCTGGGTGGTGGTGCAGCCGCCCCAGGCCCCGGAGGTCCAGCCGCCAGAGAGCCATGACGGGGAGATAGCGCCGCCGACTACCCCGCCGACACAGCGGCGCGCCAAGGCGCGGGTGAGGATGATCACGCCTGGCCGTGCCCGGCGGGGAGGCAAGTCGAAATGAGACTGGCCCTGCCCGGTTTGAAAGCGAGAATGCAGCCGAGAGCACGACCAGGGCCGCACGCGAGCCGTTTGCCCCTGCGGCTCACGAGCTGGCTGCTGGTGGCGCTGCTGGCGCTGAGTGGCTGTGCGCTCCCGTCACGCGACGCGACGCTCGCCGACGAAGCGGTGGCGCGGTCTATCCAGGGGCGCTATGAGCAGGCGCTGCCCGATCTTCCCTCGAGCAAGCAGCGCCACTATGCACAGCGGCTCTATCGCATGACCGGTGATGATCGCTACCTGCCCCTCAATCGCGCCTATGGCCGGCGTCTGGTGAGCGCGCTGCGCGAGGAGATCGACGGCCTGGCCGATCCCGGCCATGTAGCTCGGCGCGGCCGCGAGGCGGTGGCCGTCTACCCGGTCGCCAGCGAGAAGCAGCGTCGTCGTAAGCGCATGCTCGCCGAGTGGGAAGAGATCGCCTACGCGAAGGGGCTGGCCTTCAAGTTGACCCAGGCCCGCTATCATGGCCTTCTGAACGACGACGTGCTTCCCGGCCACCGGCGGGCGCTGGACTACCTGGCGAGCGTCGATTTCCGTGCCTTCCTGCTCGATCCAGATGTGATGGCGGTCTATGCCGCCCAGGTCGCCAACCTGGTGTATTACCTCGAGGATCTGGGGGTGATCGATCTGCGATGCGAGGTCACCACGGCCTTTCGCCGCCAGTATCCACCGGCCCGAGATGCGCGGCTCTCGACGGCCGAATACCGCAACAAGATCTACGGCATGACGCACTTCGTGATCGCCGCCAGCGACTATTACCAGCAACCCGTGGACGCCGAGGAGTTCGACTGGGTGCTGGACGAGTTCGCCGCCGGACTGGATCGCATCCTCCTCGACACCAAGGAGGACATCTACGCGGAGGTGGGCATCAGCTTCCTGCTGGCCGGGCAGGAGGAGCATCCGGCCGTGAGACGCCTGCGCAATGCCCTTCTCGACGCCTACGATCCAGTGGCGCGGATGGTGCCGTCAGAGCGGGGAGGCACCGACCTGGCCCGCGGCGAGCACCGTAACGTGCTGGCCATCATGCTGCTGGACTGGCCAACAGACTTACATGGTGGACCTATGCTTCATGGTATAAGTCATGCGGAAGTCTTTCGTTGATTCTTTTCTTTTTTATTTGTTGTTGTAGATCTTTTTTTATCCTTTGGTAAAGTGGGTTTGTTTTCTCAGGAAGGTTTTCTTCTGCTTTCTTTTGGTCAATGTAGTGAGCCGCTCTTAGTCCGCAGTGATCAATGGTTTCTCCCGCTTTATGAAAATGAAGCCCTGATGCCTTTAGTAGTCTATTGAGTTTTGGCTCTATCATCGCAAAGACATGCCTTCGCTGGGAAGCTCCAACGATGGCGGTAGCAGCAAGAAATAAGCATAAGCCGATGAGTGCTGGTTGTTGCTTTTCATTCACTGAGTCTATCTTGCTAATGTCTTCGTCTTTAATTCCAGTTGGTGGTTTCTCTCTTTTTCTGAAGGATGGGTGGACAGCGAGACGCGAAACCTCACAGATAGTGTTTTTAGGAAACATGTCAGGGTGAAATCCTGAACCCATCAAGCTATTGCCGCAATACTCCTCGAAAGGTAGGAGTTTTTCTGAGTTTTCATTTTTATCATCAATAATGACAACCCTGAGACAGCCAGCGTCTATACCAGTGCTCTTGTGTTGAAGTAGGCATAGGATGGAATCATTGTCATATGAATCCTTTTCCAGTGGCTTGTTTGTTTTATCCCCGATGTCGTAATGAAGCTCCTCGTGGAAAACCGCATGCCTGAGAGAAAAGGCGCGCTGCTTTTCCTCTGGGGTGTGTGCAATTATTAATCTGAATCTATCAAAGAAGTAATCCGGGTCTATGCCCGGGTGAGAGGTTTTTTCCCTGTTTTTATTTTGCGTTTCGGTTCTGGGGTTTTCCACTAGCCACCTCCTTTTAGCTTGCGTCGCGGGGTGCCTCGTCCACGAATTTTATGTGACTCTATAAGAGTCTCTTTTAGAGCTTTTGGTCTTCCTAAGTGAAAGCCTTGTCCGTAAGTTATTCCATAGTCCTGAAGAATCGGTACGAGGTCTTCTTGATCAACGAATTCCGCAATAGCCTGTTTGCCGAAGCCTTTTGCTATATCGGCGATGGCCTGGACGATCACTCGGCTCTCCGGGCTGATCAGCAGGCTGCGAATGAAGGAACCGTCGATCTTGATGTAGTCCACCGGCAGCTGCCCCAGGTAGTGGAAGCTGCTGAACCCTACCCCGAAGTCGTCCAGGGCGGTTCGACAGCCGAGGTCGCGCAGTGCCTGGAGCACGCCGCGCGCCGTGGAGAAATCGGTCACGGCGGCGGTCTCGGTGACCTCGAGGATGAGGTGGTGGGGATCGGCTCCACTGGCGGCCAGTTCTTCGGCCAGGTACTGCTTCAGGCCTTCATCATGCAGGGACTGGCCGGACAGGTTGACCGCCAGGCAGATGCCGCGATCCTGGACTTGACTGAGCATTCGTAGGCTGTGGCGCAGGACCCAACGATCGACCTGCACGATCTGGCCGCTGCGCTCCGCTACCGGGATGAACGCGGCGGGGGAGACCAGGCTGCCGTCGGCATCGCGCATGCGTAGCAGCACCTCGTAGTGCTTCACGTCACGATCCTCCAGCCGCATTATGGGCTGCACCATCAGCTCGAAGCCGTCCTCTGCCAGGGCACTGCGCACGCGCTCGACCCAGTAGACACGCTCCTGCAGCTCGTCCTTGGCATTCTCGGATCTCGAGAGCAGGTGCCAGTGCTGGATGCCGCTCTCCTTGGCCTTGTACATGGCCACGTCGGCGCTGGCCATCATGTCGGCCGGTGTCGTGCCGTGAGAGGGGAACAGGGCTATGCCGATGCTCGCGGTGACCCTGTGGCGTCGTCCAGCGGCGGTGAAACCTAGGCTCTCTAGCAGCTGATCGATGTGCTGGGCAACCTGAATGGCCTGGTCAGCATCGGCATGTTCCAGCAGCAGTGAGAATTCGTCGCCTCCCAGGCGGGCAGTGACCCCGCGGTGGCCCAGGTTCAGCAACAGGGTCTCGGCCACCTCGCGCAGCAGTCGGTCGCCGACATGGTGACCGCTCAGCTCGTTGACCTCCTTGAACTGGTCCAGGTCCAGCAACAGCACGGCCCCGTGCGAGTCACGCCAGAGTGCCTGCTGCAAGGCGTCCTGGAAGTAGCGTCGGTTATAGAGTTCGGTCAGGGGATCGCGTTCGGCCAGCCAGGTCAGACGAGCCTCGGCGGCCTTGCGTTCGGTGATGTCGAGCCCCACCGAGATCCTTGACTTGCTGTCGTCGCCTCCCGAAGGCAACGGGGCGTGATACCAGGCGATGGTGTGGAGGCGCTGGTCCGGGGTATGTAACGTCCGTTCTTCCTGCTGCGGGATGCCGAAGGTGCTGACCGGCGAAGGGAGGCCTGCCTCGAATACATCGACGAAATGGCGACCCAGCAGGGAGGGGTCATCGAGGTCCAGCATCGCGCGAGTGTAGTCGTTGACCAGGCTGATTCGTCCACTGTTGTCCTGGGCGATGATGAAGACTCGAGCGGTATCCAGCAGGCTGTTGACGAAGTCCCGTTCCTTGGCCAGTTCGTTGACGCGCTCCGCCAGCTGGTCACCGCGCTCCTGTACTTCCTCTTCAAGCATCTCGAGCTGGCGAGAGAGTGACAGGGTCGTGTTTTCCAGTACGTCGATCTCATCTGGCAGTCGATGACAAGTTGCAGGAATCGCGGCTCTGACATCGTCGAATCCGCCGCTGGCAAGCGTCGGCAGCACGCCGGCGATCCGGCGCAGGCGAGCCATGGGGCGCAGCAGGATCAGCAGCAGCAACAGCTCAGCGGCCAGCCAGCCGACCAGGCCAACCCCCATCAGGGTCTGCGTGTCCTCGTTGATGGCCTGTATCTGGGACGAGATATCGGAGATCAGCAGGAAATAGCCGTTGCCGCGACCGTCCGAATCTTCATCCATGCGAACCGCGCTGAGCTCGATGTGTTGCCCCCGATCCTGTAACTGAACAGGGCTTTGCAGCAAAGCGCTGATGGAACTGAGATGCGAGGCTTGCTGCAGCAGGGGGAGGCTCTCCTCTTGGCGCGTCAGTGCCAGCAGGTAGCCGTTCCAGGGTTCTAGCTTGCGCTCCTCGAGCAGGCTCTGGCTCTCCAACGGACCGGTGACCAGTAGGGCAACTTCGGCGTTGGACACCTCCCTGGCTTGACGGGTTACATCGGCTAGCGAGCGGGTAAGCACGACCAGTCCGACGCTTTCGCCATCCACCAGCACCGGGACGGCGGCCACCTGCTGACAGTTCGTCGTACAGCGTAATGTCATGATGGGTGTCTCGGTGTTCATGACCCGCTGCACCCAGGAATGAATCGGCAGATTGCCCTCAGACTGGCCCGAGCCCCAGCGTCCAATGGTCCGCCCTTCAGTATCCGCAACCAGTATCTCGTCGATGCCGGCCTCGAGTTGCAGGGTCGGCCATTGGGAGGCCAGCGCCTTCTCGACTTCGTCCGCGTTGCCGGCCTTGAGAGGAGGTCCGAGGCGCGGTGAGGCCGCAGCCAGCCCCGCTAACTGGCGAAGGTTTTCCGCCGAGCGTTGAAGTGCCAGGCGGATCTCGCGCTGCTGGCGCTCATGATGCTCGTGACGGCTATCCTGGAACTGGCGCGTCAGGTTTTTGTGACCCAGCCAGGTGAACAACACCACGAGCCCGACCAGCAACAGGCTGTTCAGGGCGATGACGCGCCATGTCAGGCTGAGTCGATGACGGGGCCGAAGGGACGAGGGAAGGGTCATCTCTACGGGTTCCAAGTTTGAGGCATGGTGTCGTCAGAAACGCAGCGAGAGCTGGAACAGCAGCATGTTCCAATACCGCTCTGTTTCTGAGGGATCAGGGTTATCCTGAAGCGGCAACCAGCCGGTACCATCAATATGATGATATTCAGCCGCGAGAAGGACGCGTGGATTTAAGTTCCACTGCAAACCCATTGTGAGGTCTTTGGCAAATCGCGAGTGAGCGGGGCCGAGTCCTTGGCTCTCGTATTCACTACCTGATCGGTCGTCTTTGTCGCTGATCAAGCTGTCGTAACGAAGCAGCCACTGCCAATTTTCATGAAAGCGATTCGTATATTGGATGTACCAGCTTTCGCCCGTAATGTCTGACTCGCGTATTGCGTCGGAGCCTGTTATGGCGAGATTGCGAATGGCGTATTCACTAGTGAGTGCCCAGCTTCCCATGTCGTATTGCAGGGACAGTATCCAAGGCTGGAAGTTGATTTCACCACTGCTGGGCCCTAGGTTGATGTCAAGGTTGACATCGGCGGTGCTTATGGCCGCAGTGAAGCGGCCGTTGTTGTGTTCGTAAATCAGTTGTGCAATCGATGATGTGTCACCGTTTACTTCAGAGTCGATATTTGGCGGGAAAAGCTGAGTGGCCAAGTCTCGGGTTGTTGGTGTGCCCATGCCACCTTTGAAACGCACTATTCCGCTTTCAAAGCGCTCTTCGGCATACAGGCTCGCTCCATCTGCCGAAAGGCCTAATGAGCGAGTGCGATCAAAGTAAATGGACTGTGGCAGCAGAATGCTGGGTCGAGTAAAGGCCACGTCACGAGTCTGGTTGTAGAAGCCGAAAGGGTTCTTGAACCGCCCTAACTGGATGCCGAAGGTGCGCTGCTGATTCGAGAGCATCTGGTAATCGATGATGCCATAATCCAGAACTGGGCGAGCATCGCTGCCATCGCCTCCGGCGCGTCGACTCAGTGCCTGGGCGGCCAGTAGTATGTCTTCATGGGGCCTGAGCGATACGTTGGCACCGATCTCCGTGAACTCGAAGCTACCCTCGTCTTCGCTGCTGGGGCCGAAGAAGTTGTTGTCGTCGGTGATGATCAGCGCCTGGCTCATGAAACCGTGCATCTGGAGGGTGTCCAGCACGCGCTCTTCGCTTCGGGCCTCTGCCGAAAAGACAAGAGCCAACGCGGCGATGGTGGCGGTTACGGAGCACGCATCACTCCATTGAAATGACTTGGACACGATCATCCAGGTACTCCCTTTCAAGATATCCCAGGGCGCCGGGCGTGGTGGCGATGTGCTCGCGCATCTCACGCTGGTTACGTACCCGATTAGGGGCCTGCCCGGTTCCCGAGAACACCATGCGGTCCCACGCCAGCTGCAGCTGGTGCGGATAGACGGCCAGCTGCTCCTTGGCAAAGCGCGCATGCACGGGGTGGTTGTTGTCTAGCACGAAGACCCGCACGGCCTGACCGTCCGGCCAGGTACGCTGACGCATGGCGAAGATGGCGCGGGTGGTGTCGCGCGTCAGTTGTTGGGTCGTCACGTCCGGATGAGCCACGACCGCCAGAGACACTTCCTGGGCACTGGTCATGGTGCTGGCCAGCAGCATCACGGCGCTCAGCGCGAGAGCGGTCAGGCGTACCATGGTGAGCGCCTCCCTGCTCTGCGCCCATCAGCGGCCATCGCTGCCGCATCGGGGGAGTGGATCAGGACGTAAGCCGGCATCGGGGGGGGTGTTCCCGTTGTCTCATTAACGACAGGCTCATGCGCCATTCAGGCGCAGCCCACACGTTGTGTGTGTATGAGTCGATGACGCCGTCTCCCTGCAGATCATGAGGTCTGTATGTTTTTTATCCTAGCGCGTATCAGCAGTGAGGCCCGATCGGCACTAGAAAGGCCACCCTGCCATGCCGGCACTGGTCATTCTTATACGCTACATCACTTTAACGAGATTTACAGGCAGGAGTATCAACGTCTAATGAAAATTCCGGCGGCTCGCAGGCCGCCGGAAAGCAAGGGCAGGGCAGTAGCGCTCAACGGGCGGTCACAGCACGTTGAAGCTTTCCGCGTTGAGCCACAGGTGGGCCATGACGCTGGCGATGTAGCCCAGCGCGATCACCGGCGTCCAGCGCAGGTGGCCCATGAAGGTGTAGTTGCCGCGGGCCTGACCCATCAGGGCGACGCCGGCCGCCGAGCCGATCGACAGCAGGCTGCCGCCGACGCCGGCCGTGAGGGTGATCAGCAGCCACTGGCCATGGGACATGTCGGGCTCCATGGTCAGCACGGCGAACATCACCGGGATGTTGTCGACCACCGCCGAGAGCACGCCCAGGGTGACGTTGGCTCCGGTGGCGTTCCAGCCGGTGTAGAGGGCATCCGAGAGCATGCCGAGGTAGCCCATGAAGCCCAGGCCGCCGACGCACATGACGACCCCGTAGAAGAACAGCAGGGTGTCCCACTCGGCCCGCGCCACGCGGTTGAAGACGTCGAATGGCACCACGCTGCCCAGGCTCTCGAGCTTCTTCCAGTCGCCACGCTGGCTGTAGCGGGTGCGCTTGCGCTCCAGGGAGCGGGGCAGGGTGCGGCGCAGGAAGTACCCGAAGAACTGGAGGTAGCCAAGGCCCGTCATCATGCCCAGTACCGGCGGCAGGTGCAGCAGGGTGTGGCAGGCCACCGCGGTAGCCACGGTGAGCAGGAACAGGGCGATGATGCGCCGCGCACCGCGCTTGAGCCAGACGTCCTCTTCCAGGCTGTCGGGTTTGCGGTTCTGGATGAAGCAGCTCATCACCACGGCCGGAATCAGGAAGTTGATCAGCGAGGGAATCAGCAGCTCGAAGAACTCGTAGAACTCGACGAGACCGGCCTGCCAGACCATCAGGGTAGTGATGTCGCCGAAGGGGCTGAAGGCGCCGCCGGCATTGGCGGCCACCACGATATTGATGCAGGCCAGGTTGATGAAGCGCTTGTCGCCCTCAGCCACCTTGGTGACCACGGCGCACATCAGCAGGGCGGTGGTCAGGTTGTCGGCAATCGGCGAGATGACGAAGGCCAGCACGCCGGTGATCCAGAACAGCGAGCGGTAGCTGAAGCCCTTGCGGACCATCCATGAGCGCAGGGCGTCGAAGGCGCGGCGCTCTTCCAGGGCGTTGATGTAGGTCATCGCCACTAGCAGGAACAGCATCAGCTCGGTGAACTCGAGCAGGGTCATGCGAAAGGCGTGTTCGGACTCGGCGGGCATGCCCGCCTTGACGTAGACCCAGCCGATCAGCGCCCAGATGATGCCGGCGGCGACCAGCACCGGCTTCGACTTGCGCATGTGGATCTTCTCTTCGGCCATGACCAGGGCGTAGGCCAGCACGAAGATGGCAACGGCGAGCAGGCCGACGAAGGAGCTGGTCAGGTCGAGTTCGCCTGTCACGGCGAACACCGGTCCGCTGACAAGAGAGGCGAGGAGGGCAAGCATCAGCATGCCCGGCCAGCGGGCGAATTGCCGCGGCCAGTGGGGGGTACGACAGGTGTTCAGCATGGCTGCAATCATCCTGAGGCAGAAGGTGGCGGGAAGGGTGTAAAAGTGAATCGATATTATCACAGCGTGCTGCAGCGCAGTGTGCTCCTTCTTTATTACCCTGTGCATCTTTGGTATGAGTCAAGGACCCGCTGGAAGGCACAGATTTACCCTGGCTGCGGGCCGCGCAGGCCGTCATTTTGTGGCATCATCTGCCCTTTCCGGCCGCTGCCGGAGACCATGGATTGCCAATGACTCGGGGCAGGCTCACGACACATGTTTCTTGACGACTTCCACACGCGCACGGATGGCTGGATCCGGATCTCCGCCGAGCAGGCCAGCCGCTTCGCCAAGCGCGTCGCCGGCGATTTCAATCCCATCCACAACGTCGATGCCCGACGTTTCTGCGTGCCCGGCGACCTGCTGTTTGCGCTGGTGCTGTCGCGCTATGGGCTCTCCCAGACCATGAGCTTTCGCTTCCTGAGCATGGTCGGCGATGGCGTGCCGCTGTGCTTCCACGAAGACGACGACGGCCTGATCCGCGTCTGCGACGAGCAGGGGAAGGGCTACCTGGAGGTAACCCGTAGTGGCGAGACGACCCATGACGAGGCCGTGGTCGAGGCCTTCACCCGCTGCTACGTGGCCTTCTCGGGCAAGAACTTCCCCCACTACCTCAAGCCGTTGATGGAAGAGCAGGGGGTCATGTTCAACCCGCGTCGCCCGCTGGTGATCTATGACAGCATGGGCTTCTCGCTGGAGCGGCTGAACGGTCGCCTGCCCGGCCTCGAGCTCCTCGACTCCTCGCTGTCTGTGGCGGGCAAGCGTGGCGATGCGTTGCTGGAATTCCGCATCACCGCCGGGGGCGAGGAGGTCGGCAGCGGCTCCAAGAAGCTGGTGGTCAGCGGCCTGTGCGACTATGACGCCGCCGCCATGGAGGAGGTCGTCGCCGAGTTCTACCGCCTCAAGGCCGCCGACGAGCGCCTGGCCTGATTCGCCGGACTCCCTTCGCCATTGACGTCGGGGACGGCCGAGCCACGCCCCATGACGCCTTTCGCGCGTCGGCGCAGCTCCTTCAAGGTCGTTCGTCGCCGGCATGGTCGCGTCAGAGGAGGACGCCACGATGATGCGAGCGCTGTTGCTGGAAGCCGATGGTCAGGTGACGAGAGGCGGGGAGGAACTGATCGCTCGCTGGCGCGAGAATCCCCAGAGCCGCATCTGGGTCGACGTGCAGGGCGAATCCCGGGAGCGAGCACGTGAGCTGCTCGAGGACTTCGGCTGTCATCCGTTGGCCATCGACGATGCCGAGCGTGAGCGACATCCGCCCAAGGTCGAGGAGTTCGAGACGCACACCCTGATCCTCTATCGCGGCATCTCCTCCTTCGACGCCGAGCTCAACTTCCAGCCCCAGCAGGTCGCCTTCTTCCTCGGCGAGCGCTACCTGATCAGCCTGCACCCCGGCAAGGCACTGAGCATCGATCGCCTGATGGCCCACGAGGGCGAGGTGCTGCTGCGTCGCTCGCCGGAGCACGTGGCGCTGAGGGTCATGTACGTCTCCGCGGGCTTCTACCTCGACAGCCTGCTCCAGTTCGAGAATGCCCTCAGCGATCTGGAGGATGCGCTGCTCGACGACGGCAGCGACGCCCTGATGCGCCGGGTCATCGCCTATCGTTCGCGGCTGGTGAAGATGCGCCGGGTGTTCAATTACCACGTTGGCATCACCCAGGAGCTGACCGCCTACGACTACTCGCACCTGCCCCGCGATAACGAAGACACCCTGCATGCCATCAATGACGTCCATGAGCGGTTCGAGCGCCTGCATAGCCTGACGCAGATGTACTACGACATCTGCGGTGATCTGGTCGACGGCTATATCTCGCTCTCCTCGCACCAGCTCAACATCACCATGCGGGTGCTCACGGTGATCACCGCCATCTTCGTGCCGCTGACCTTCCTCGCCGGCATCTACGGCATGAACTTCGCCAACATGCCGGAGCTCGCCTATCGCTTTGGCTATTTCGTGGTGCTGGGCGTGATGCTGGCCATCGGCCTCGCCCTGCTGTGGATGTTTCGGCGCAAGAAATGGCTGTGAGGCCAGGCCATCGGTCGGCACGTTGATGCATCGCGCTTGGCCTGGCTCCCGCCAGGCTCTAGTCTCGGGGACTCTTTTCTCTCCAGGCTTCGACATGCACCCACAACGCGCACGCTTGCACAACGAGCTCCATGCCCGGCCCTCGATCTATTTCGATGAGCCGGCCCACCTCCACCACTACGCCTTTCTTGACGAGGGCGAGATCGCCGCAGACATCCTCGACCGGATCGCCGAAGTCACCGGTCGGACGCCCGACCGCGAAGCGGCGCAGGAGATCATCGATCTCGGCGACCAGATCCTCAAGTGGGAGCGCCACACCGAGTTCTTCACCCTGACCCTGCTGGTGCCGAGGCCCGTCGGCCAGAGCGAGCCCTGGCCGGCACCGCCCGCGCCGCTGGCGAGGATCGTCGCCGCGCATCACAAGGCCCTGATCAATGCCAGCCTGATCCTCGCCGAGTCCGAGGCGAGCTGGCAGGGCGATGCCGAACACTATGGCTTTCGCGACCCCGCCGGCTCCAGCGTCGGCGGCGGCGATGCCACCGTGTGGAGCGATTTTCGGCTCACCGCGTCGGGCCTCAATCGCCTGCTGCTGGTCAACCGGGGGCTCAACGCCTTCCGCCTGGGACGCATGGCACGACGGCTGCTGGAGATCGAGACCTACCGCATGATGGCCTCGCTGGCGCTGCCGGTGGCCAAGGAGCTGAGCCTCGAGCTGCGCGACTATGAGCTCGAGCTCGGCGAGCTGTCGGAGCGTAATACCCACGGCAAGGAGGAGAGTCCGCGCCCGCTGCTGGCGGCCATCTCCGCGCTCTCGGCGCGGCTCGAACGCAGCGGAGCACGTACGCGGCAGCGCTTCAGCGCCACCGAGGCCTACGCACGGATCGTCTTCACCCGCATCGAGGAGCTGCGCGAGGAGCACCTTGGCGACCGCCCCCGCTTGGGCACCTTCATGCTGCGCCGCTTCCGGCCGACGGTGCACTACTGCGCCGCCATCAACCAGCGCCAGGAGAGCCTGGCGGAGAGCGTGGCGCGGCTCAACGACCTGCTGCGGACCCGCGCTCAGGTGGAGATCGAGGAGCAGAACTCCGAGATCCTCCATAGCCTCAACGAGCGCACCAGCAGTCAGCTGAAGATCCAGAAGGCGGTCGAGGGGCTCTCGATCATCGTCATGAGCTACTACCTCATCAGCCTGGGCAAGCTGGGGCTGGAGGGTCTCGATGCCCTGGGCATGGCCATCGAGCCGAGCGTCGCCGCCGCGGTGCTGGGGCCCCTGGGGCTCGGGATCATCGGCGTGCTGGCCTGGCGTATCCAGCGCGTTAAGAACCACTGACGGCCGCCTGCAGGGGGGGGCGGAGGGCACTATGCTGATCAGTGGGCGGGCCGTCGGCCCCGTGGCTTGTGCCCTCGGCACGAGCCCACCAGCGGCTCGTCACGAGCCCATCGCTCGTCTACTGACTGACAGGTCGCCAAGCGCCTGCGGGTGGCTAATCGATAGACGGCTTGTCGAACGATAAAGAGGTGCATCATGACCACGCCCATCGTCAACGACGTCCTCACTCCCCGGGGGCTGCTGCTCGGCCTGTTCCTCATTGCCCCGCTGACTCTGGCCAGTGAAGGGTACGACCTGACCTTCCAGGGCGATGCCAGCTTCGCCGGCGCCCATGGCGGACAGTCCGTGCAGGCGGCCCTGGTCGATGCCGATTCCGGTGAGGTGCTCGAGACGGCCTCCGGCACGGTCTCCGCCGATGATGATCCGACCTTCTCCTTCGATTTCCCCGGCGCCCTGAGCGACGGTGGCCGCTACGAGGTGCACTACTGGATCGACTCCAACTTCGGCGGTGGCAGCGAAGGCAGCTGCGATCCCATGGGAACCGATCACCAGTGGAGCGTGGCGCTGGAGGCGTCCGGCGAGGCCATCAACCACGTGGAGAGCCACGATCCCGGCGCTCAGTCGGAGGTCTGCGCCACCTTCGAGTGACACCATTCCCGCCGGGCCCTCGCGGCTCGAGGGCAGGGAGATGACCATGCGACTGCGTGATGCCACCCGGGCCGATGCCCGGGACCTGGCCTACCTGATCAACCTGGCGGGGGAGGGGCTGCCCGAGTTCCTGTGGGGGCAGATGGCCGAGGGCGGTGCCTCGCCCCTGGAGGTCGGCGCACAGCGCGCCGGCCGCGAGGAGGGCGGTTTCAGCTACCGTCATGCTCGGGTGTGTATCGAGCGCGGGCGAATCGTCGGGATGATCATCGCCTACCGGCTGCCCGACCCCTACGACCTGGAGGACCTGGACGAGGCCCCCGCCCCCGTCCAGCCTCTGTTGCGTCTCGAGGCCCAGGTGCCGGGCAGCTGGTACATCAACGGCATCGCGACGGTGCCGGCGGCGCGCCGCAAGGGCGTCGGCCGGCTGCTGATGGCCCAGGCCGAGGCCTCGGCGATCGGCGCCGGCTGTCACGAGCTGAGCCTGATCGTGGCCGAGGAGAACCACACGGCCTGCGCGATCTATCATCGGCTGGGCTTTCGGGAGATCGCTTCCCTGCCGCTGGTGTCCTGGCCTGGCTGCTCGCACGGTGGTCGTTGGCTGCTGATGACCCGTGATCTGGAGGCTCGCTAGCGTCACTGCCGATCTACCGAGCGAGGTGGGCGCCACCCTGGCCCGCAGGGAGAGCAGCGCCAGGGCCAGCAGGCCTGCGGAGTTGGATGCTGACTGACGAGTATGAAACCACTACGACCGGGGCTGCCCAGACGCCCATTGCCGCGCGGTAGGTGAGGTGCCATGGCTGCAAAGCTGCTTCTCTGGACCATCCGGGTGCTGGCGCTGCTGATGGTGATGGTAAGCATACTGCCGATGATCCCCAGCGGTCAGTGGTGGGTTCGGATATGGGAGTTTCCACGGCTCCAGTTGACCTGGGCATTGATCCTGCCCCTGGTGCTGCTGGTCGTGCACGGGCTTTGGAAGCGGTGGAGGATAGAGCATGCGGTATGGATGGCGCTGATCCTCGCGGTAGGGGGGTGGCAGCTGTCGCATATCCTGCCGTTCACGTCCCTCTGGTCGACCGAGGTCCCTACCGCCGAGGTGCCGCCCGGCGAAGCCCAGGCGACCCTCAAGGTGCTGAGCGCGAACGTCGACTACACCAATGACCGCTATGACGAGGTGCTGTCGATGGTTCGGCGTGAGGATCCCGATCTGCTCTTGTTGATCGAGGTCGATCACGCATGGGCGGAGGCCCTGACGTCACTGGATCAGCACTACCCGTCTCGCATCGGGGAAGTGCGCAGCGAAGGGCTGGGCATGGTGCTCTGGTCGCGATTCCCGTTCCAGGAACAGGAGGTCAAGCACCTGGTGTCCGAGCGACGGCCATCGGTCTTCGTCACCCTGGATGCTCCGGGCACAGGGCCGGTACGGTACGTTGGCACTCACCCCGTCCCGCCGGGCCTGAGGGACCGGGTCGCCAGTAACGACGAGACGGACGAGCGGCGGGACAGTCGAGTCCGCGACGCGGAGCTGATCCTGGTGGCTCGCCGCGTTCAGCAGGACGCGGATAATCGTTGGATCGTCACCGGGGACTTCAATGACGTCGCCTGGTCTGATGGCACCCGGCTCTTCGCCGATCTGAGCGACCTCAAGGACCCCCGCCGAGGTCGACGGCTGCTGAGCTCCTACCACGCGGAGCGGCCGTTGTGGCGTTACCCGATTGACCACCTGTTCGTTTCCGACGGATTCCACCTGGTCGACCTCGAGCGGGTAAGAGTACCCGGCTCCGACCATTTCGCCGTCACGGCGACGCTAGCCATGGCCCAGAAGGACCGTGCGAAGCCGAAGGCCTCGGCGGAGGAGCAGCAGAAGGCCGAAGAAATGGTGGAAGAGGGGGCCGAAGACGCCGCGGAGCACGGCGTGAGTTCGACGCCGTCGGGATAAGCGGAGCTTGATGCCAAAGCGTCAAGGATGGAGCCCCTTGCCCCGGTAGAGTGAGACGGAACCCGAATGGTGCGGCTAAGACGCCACCTGCTCTCGCCGCTGCATCCAGCGCATGGCAAGCCAGCAGAGCGCCGCCCAGGCCGCGCCCGCCGTCCAGCCGGCCAGAACATCGGTCGGCCAATGGACCCCGAGATAGACCCTGCTGATGCCCACCAGCAGCGTGAGCAGCAGCGCCACTCCCAGGATGTATGCCTTGAGCTTCAACTCTGGCTGCACGCGGATCAGCAGTGCGGCAAGGGTGAGGTAGGTCACGGCGGACATCATCGCATGGCCGCTGGGGAAGCTGGCGGTATAGACGATGGAGTCATGAGGCACCAGATCGGGACGGGGTCGATCGAAGCCCGCTTTCATTATCGTGCTGAGCAGTATGCCGCCGGGCACCGCGACCGCGGCCAGGAGCGCTGCGCGGTAGCGTCGCGCGAGTAGCAGGTAACCCAGCGCGACCAGCACGACCAGCACCAATACGCCGACACCGCCGAGCGCGGTAAAGTCCCGCCCGAGCTCCTCGACCCACCCCGGGCCAAGCGGGTCGGTATGGTCGACGGGGTTGCGCAGGGAGAGCAGCAGGGTCTCATCGAGGCTCTGGGTGTCGCCCTCGGAGACGTCATCGGCCAGTTCGATGAACCCCCAGATCCCGCCGGAGAGCACCAGGATGCACAGCAGGGCCCCTAACTCATAGCGGGCGAGGCGAGCCAGCAGGGAGAGGCCTCGACGTCCCACGCGTTCGGTCTTTGCGATGTGCTTCATGGCAACTCCACTGCACGGGAAAGGCCCCTTGCCTGCGTGACGCTCTGCCACGGACTCGATCTCTTCGGTACCCGTCGGCAGGGCCATACATCCCACGATGCAGGACCGGCCTGACAGGGCTCAGGATGGACGCTCGGCACCGAACGGTCGAGGGGAAACGGCTCTCGTGCACTTGGCGTGCCAGCCGACTCGGCGTCTCCCCCCGTCCGGGGTGCGCAGCGGGTCGAGCAGCCCGCTCAGCCCGTTGTGATCGATCTCGTGCATCAGGTGCAGCAGACGGCCGATCTGGCCGTCGGGAAAGCCCTCGCGGGCGAACCAGTTGAGGTAGGGGCCGGGCAGGTCGGCGATCAGCCAGCCCGCGTGCTTGCCGAAGGGCATGCGCAGGGTGACCAGTTTCTCGAGGTCTTCGGGGTTCACGAGACGGGCTCCATCGGGCAAAGGGGCGAGCCTATCACGCTGGCCTCGTCCCAGGTGGGCGGGGACAGCCGCGATGCTCAACGCGCGGGGAAGGTGGCAGCTTCCAGGCGCTGCCACACCGCCTCTCGCTCCTGCTCGCTCATGCCGCCCCAGCGGGCGATCTCGTCGAGGGTGCGGCCGCATCCCCGGCAGCGATCGGTGTGCTCGTCGATTCGACACACCTTGGTGCAGGGCGAGGTCGGACGCGAGGCGGTGGTCCCCTGCACCCGGTTGCGCCCCTCATGCTTGGCGCCGTAGAGGGCGCGGTCGGCCCGCTCCAGCAGCGCATCGGCTTGCTCGTCGTTCTCGAGCTGTGCGATGCCGGCCGAGAGCGTCAGGTGTATTCGCGCGTCGGTGATCGGCGTCGTGGCGAGCCGCTCGCGCAGCCGCTCCACGGCCTGGCTGGACTCGTGCTGCCTCACGCCCGGCAGCAGGAGCAGGAACTCCTCGCCGCCGAGACGGATGACGTGGTCATGCCGGCGCATCGTCTCCTTCATCAGTTCGGCTGACTCGCTCAGCACCTGGTCGCCGACCGCGTGACCATGCTGGTCGTTGATGCGCTTGAAGTGATCCAGGTCGCAGCTCGCTACGCACAGCGGCGCGTCATAGCGGCGGCTGCGCTGGATCTCTTCCTCGAGTAGGCCCAGTCCGGCACGGCGGTTGAGCAGGCCGGTCAGTTCGTCATGGTGGGCCAGATACTCCAGGCGTTGCTCCATGGCCTTGCGCTCGGAGATGTCGACCATGAAGGTGACCTTCTTCGTCTCGCCGTGGCCGTCCTGGATGCACGCGGCCTTGGCGAGGATACTCCTTGGCTGGCCCTCCTTGCCCAGTACCTCGCACTCTTGGGTGTCCTCCATGTCGTCATCGCCGGCGATGAAGCGTTCATGAAGGGCGTTCATCTGCGCTCGATCGGCCTTGGGCACCACCAGGGTGAAGTGCTGGCCGAGCAGCTCCTCCTCGCGATAGCCGTAGAAGTCGCAGCAGGCGGGGTTGACCATCTCGAAATACCCCCCGGCATCGGTGATGCAGATGCCTATCGGGGCGGCACGGAGCACCGTCTCCGTGGTGTCGAACGGCGCGCTGTGCAGCATCATGAAACGTCCCCTTCGTCCCTGCCGGACAACGCCTGCACCCCGTGACCGCAGTGTCCGTTCCGTCGTGCGCAAAGCCCCATGGGTCACCTCCTTGTGATCGTTGGCCTTGGCGATTCGCCGTGATGACGGGCCGACATGGTAATCGTACATGCTAGCTCTATGTTTGTATCGTTCTTGTACAGGTGTTTTGGCGGTCGTCGAGCCGCGGCCTGCACGAGCGAACACGCCTCGAAAGATAGTAAGCTGGCTAGCTAAGCTCACCCATCGCCGGTTCCGTTCGTGCCGGCCCCAGGCTCACCGCTTCACCCTGCCCACTTCTCAGGAGACGCCATGAATCCCACCATCGAACTGCTCAAGTCCCACCGCTCGATCCGCAAGTTCACCGATCAACCGGTCTCCCGTGAGCTGCTCAAGGAGCTGATTCGCGCTGGCCAGGCCGCAGCCACCTCCAGCCATGTCCAGGCCTACAGCGTCATCCATGTGACCAATCCCACCAACCGCGAGACGATCGCCGAGCTGGCCGGCGGCCAGGCCTACGTGGCGACCTGCGGCGCCTTCCTGGTGTTCTGCGCCGACATGAAGCGTCCCACCGAGGCCGCCGAGCGCACCGATGCCCGCGTGGTACGCGGCATGACCGAGCAGCTGCTGGTGGCGAGCGTGGACACCGCGCTGATGGCCCAGAACGTCGCGGTTGCCGCCGAATCGGAGGGGCTCGGCATCTGCTACATCGGCGGCATTCGCAACAACCCGCAGCAGGTCAGTGATCTGCTCGGCCTGCCGGATCACGTTTTCCCGGTGTTCGGCATGTGCCTGGGCTACCCCGCCCACCAACCGGACGTGAAGCCGCGCCTGCCGGTGGAGGCGATCCTCAAACAGGACACCTACACCGACGACCGCGAGCAGGTGGCGGCCTTCGACGAGACCATGCACGCCTACTACCAGTCGCGGAAAGGCGGCACGAAGCAGAGCGACTGGTCGCATAACCTCACCCCGCTGTTCGACACCAAGCTGCGCCCCCACATGCGCGAATTCCTGGTCGAGCGCGGCTTCGAGATGAAGTGAGCGGGATGACGGCGAAGTCAAAGAAAGGCGAGCCAAAGAGAGGCTAGCCGCAGCAAAGAAAGACGAGCCACAGAAAGACGAGCGGCGGCCCTTGGGCCGCCGCTCGCGCCTGCTCCTCGTGGAGGATCGACATTCCGGCTTAGCCGCCCACGCGCGACTCCAGAGCCGCGAGGGTGGATCGGATGCGCGCCGCATTGGTGCCCACGTCGCTGGTGCCGAGGCGCGAGGCGGAGCGCATGTCCACCCGCACGCCGTCGTCGGTCTCGCTCAGGCGGATCACCACGTCGTCCTTGAAGCCGAACCAGAAGGTCGTGTCGGTGGCCTCGAGCCCATCGTCTCGCACCGCGGCGATCTCCCAGCCGGCCTCCCGGGCCACGGCCTCGGCGGCCGCTTGCGCCTCCGAGAGCGACGCTTCGAGCGTCAGCGGGCCGAGCGCCGGGTAGCCTTCTCGCTGCTGTTTCGCGGTCGTCTCGCCGGGATAGGCCACGGCGTTGGGCGCGGCCTGGCGCGCCTCGGCCAGGGCCTCGAAGGCGGGCGGATCCTCGAGGTCGGTGGTGATGTCGTGGATGGGCGGTACCGTGCGCGCCTGCTGCAGCTGCTGCCAGGGCACCGCGACCAGCGCCAGGCCGGCCAGGATCACCAGCGCGGCCAGAAGCGCCGGCAGGCCGCGGCGGGTGAAAGCGGCGATCAGCAGGCCCACCGCGCCCAGTCCGGCCGCGCCCAGGGCGACGAGGGCCCCGTAGCGCAGCAGGCCGAAGGCCTCGCCCAGCGAGAGCATCTCCAGGCGATAGGCCGGCCCGGCTCCTGCCATGGAGAGGGCCGCCAGGGCGGCCAGGATGCCCCCAGCGATGGCCACCTTGAAGGCCACTCCCTGGCCCTTGCGGGTGCGGTATGACGTCATCTCGATCCTCGTCTGGCGTCAGGAAGTAGGCTCGGGATTGAGGCAGTTGTCGTAGAGGGTCACGGTCGCCGGCCAATCCGAGAAGAGGCCCATGATGCCCACATCCTTGGCCAGCACGTCCAGCACCAGCAGCTTGTCGCCCTCGTTGTCGATCACCGCATCGATGCTGCGGTGGTACCACTCCCCGTCCTCGGTGAGCGGGCCGGAGCGCTCGAAGCTCCAGGCGATCAGCTCAAGCCCCGCCGCCTTGGCACGCTCGGCATAGGCCGAGGGCACGATGCGGTCCTCGTTCTCGCCGGCTTCGGGGCGCGCCTCGAGCAGCATCCACATCGGCGGCGCCAGGATCTTCACGCCCTGCTCGGCGAGCTCCTCCATGCTCGGCGACCAGCTCGCCGGATCGCGGTGGTCGAAGGTCTCGACGTCGTAACGGTCGTCGAGGTAGACCGCCTGGTCGGCGAACTCGGGGGCGTTGTCGATCCAGTAGCGCACGTCGTCCAGGTTGAACGACTGCGGGAAGACGTCCTCGGCTGCCACCCCGGCGCCCCGGTACTCGTCGAGCAGCTTCTGGGCGTAGTCGGCCTGGCTCATGCCATCGAAGGGCATCGCCACGCTTGGTGCCTTGAGCTCCGGCGTCATGCGCACGCCGAGCGACTGGAACAGCGCGATGCTCTCGGCGTGGGTCATCAGGGTGCCGCCGGTGGCGTAGAGGTCGGTGCGCCAGTCGGGCGTGCCATCGAGATAGCCCGCCAGCGTGTCGGCCTCGGTGTTCACGCCGTCCATGCGGCCCTCGAGGCGCTTGAACTCGGCCAGGGTGATGTCGCTGGTGCAGCACTGGACCGCCTCGGCGTTGGTCAGCGCGCCGGTCTCGGAATCGAAGGCCGGCGGCACGCTGCACTGATCGGCCAGCTCGGTTTCGAGGATGTTGGTCGTGGAGTGCAGGTCGCACTGGGAGTGGCGGCAGACCAGCGCCTTGTCCTCGGTGAAGGTGACGTCGCATTCCACGATGCCGGCGCCCATCTGGGCCGCCGCGAGGTAGGATTCCCTGGTGTGTTCGGGGAACTGCATGGCCGCGCCGCGATGGCCGATCGAGAAGTCCCGGCGCTGCCACTGCTCGGTGCCGGCGGCGCAGCGCATCAGGGTCTCCTTGAGCTGGTGCTCGCGCTGGGTGCCCTCGTCCATGTCCTGAATCAGGAACAGCGGGCGCGGGCCCAGGGTAATGTTCTGGGCCGCCTCGATGGCGCCGACCTTGGCCGGGCTGGTGGCCAGCGCGGCGGTCGCCGTCAGGCCGGCGACGATGCCCAGGGCAAGCACTGCGACGAACCTCGACCTTTTGCTGCTCCGTGTCATGGGGTAAGTCCCTTTCATGATGCGCCTCGCGTGTCGTGTGGGAGGGGGGGACTCGCTCAGCGTAGCAGAGCCTCCATGAGCCGCTGATGACAGCGCGTCGACGCCCCGGTTACGCTGCCGCTTCTGCCATTTTCCTCCTTCTCCTTCTCCTTTTCCTTCTTCCGCCACCGACCAGTGAGTCGACGCCCATGCCTTCGACGACAGTATCCTCGACGATGTACGACCCCGATTTGCCTCCGCGCCTGCGTGCCCTGCTCGAGCGCCTGCCCGATGGGCAGCTGCCGATCACCTACCAGCAGGCCGCCGAGTCGCTGGGCCTGTCGCCGCCGCGGACCATCCAGCGCGTCGCCCTGGCCCTCGAGGCGCTGATGCGCGAGGACGTGGCTGCCGGCCGTCCGATGATCGCCGCCTTGGTGGTCAGCCGCCGCGGCGAGCTGCCCCGGGCGGGTTTCTTCGAACGGGCCGTCGAGCTCGGCCGCCTGCCCGTCGACCCGGCCCAACATGCCGAGGCCTATCGCCGGGAGCTCAGGCAGGTGCTGGCGGCGCGATCAGGATGAAGCGAAGAGGGTGAGACTGGCTCACGGGGCGCTCCGGTTCGGCCGAGCAGTGTCCAAGGCAGTTCACTCGTTGGCGGATCTCCCGCTACCTGAACGTGAGGTACGGTTCGGTAGCCGGCCGGTTGCCTAGAGAGGTGCGTGCTGGATCACACACGATCCCCGTGATGTGACCAAGCGCCGAATCAAGCGCTGTCCGGTTTAGTTTCTGGGGTCAGTCATCAGGTTGGTAAGATTGGGTTGAGCAGACTTGATCTCTCGGGTCGTGATGTACGTCATGTAGCGATCGATCCCTAAATCCGCAGAAAGCAGTTCTTCCATCACGCCCTGGAAAGCGGGAAGACTGAGCGTCACGACCTTCAAGATGTAATCCATTCCTCCACCCGTCGCTGTGCATTCGACGATCTCATCGATTTGATTGATGTGATGCTCAAAACGGTGAAAGTCCGCTGACCGATGCCCCTTGAGCGATACCGTAACGACGACCCTGATGACATCTGTGAGCTTGTCGAGCGCGATGTCCGCATGGTAGCCGCGTATCAGGCCGGCTTCCCTTAATCGGTTGAAACGAATCCAGCATGGTGTCGGGGAGAGATTGACAAGCTCGGAAAGTCTGATCTTGCTGAGATGGCCGTGATGTTGCACTGCGCAAAGAATGCGGATGTCTGCAGCATCGATGGCGATTCTTCTCATTTTCTCTCATCCTCCATGGCGATCCCCAACGTAGAGCTGGTTCAGGAGTAAGGCGAAGGTGGGTTCCGATGCTGGATACGGCGCCTTGAGATCGAGATCAATCTAAAGGGAAGGTTGAGCTGGAGGAAAAGTGCGGCACGCCAGGATAGATAAGTAATTCATTTACAGTAGTTTTCAAGACTCCCGCACACAAGGGAAGTTGTCCCGTTCGAGCACTATCATATTAGACGTGACCAGCAGCTGAATCAATGTGAACGATATCATCCCCGATGCATGAGGTCAGTGCCTTGTGGTGCTGGTAAGGCGCTGATTTAAATGCTGATATGGCAAGAGCTTTCGGGCCAGGAGGAGTGGTTGGCACCTTGCGGATCGCGTGAATCGGCGAGGTGCTCATCAAACGCGCCGCTCATGGCGAATGGCTCTCTGGAATCGCGCTGTGCATGGAACTTGCCGGTTTCCAGAGAGGATGCCATCCACTATTTGTCTTTCAGGACTTGTTCATGAATATGCCGGAACCGTGTTGGAATGAATCATGGTTTCAGCCGCATAGACCCGACGCTTTTCCCGGGCGTCGATCAAGACATCCCTTAACAGCTCTTCGGCACTGGGGTGATAGACCGGCATCATCAGTACCTGCTCAGCCGTCATGCTGTGTGTGATGGCCAGGGCAAGCAGGTGCGCCAGGTGTTCGGCCTGGTAACCAAGCAGCTCGGCGCCTAGAATGACGCCGGTTCGCGCGTCCAGGTAGACTTGAATACGTCCTTCGACCTTGTTCCAGACCACATGACGTGGGCTGGCAAACGGCAGCTCTCCAATGACGATTTCCAGGCCTTGAAGCTCCCGAAAACTCTGTCCGATGATGGCGATCTGAGGGTCGGTGAAGAACACCATTAATGGCGGTCTACGATCTACTGGCACCGGGTCCGGGTAGTTCAAGGCGTTATCGGCGGCGATACGCCCCTCATCAAAGGCTTCGTGCCACACCGGCAGGTATTCGGACGCATCGCCGGCAATGAAAATGGGGGAGTCGGAGCAGAGCATCGTCTGAGGATCGAAGGCCACCTTGCCCGCTTCGGTGAACTCCGCTCCTGTATGCTCCATGCCCAACTGGTCGACATTGGAGATCCTCCCGGTGGCGACCAGTACCTTCTCGAACACCTTGGTGACCCGCTGGCCGTTCGCCTGTTCAAAGTCGATCCAGGCTCCTTCGGCATCTTCCCAAGTGCCTACCACCTGGCCGCTGGGATAGATATCCAGTTCGGAGCTGAGGATATCGAGTGCTTCCTGCTGCATGTCCGGGTGGGTGAGGGCATTGATCTTTCCGGAGCGGCCGTAGATGGTCGTGTCGACACCCAGTCGATGTAGTGCCTGCCCCAGCTCCAGGGCGATGACCCCCATACCGATCACGGCGATCGAACGGGGCAGGTCCTCCAGTTCGAAGACCGTATCACTGGTGAGAACGCGGGCCATGACTGGCTCGAATACCTCGCTGACCGCAGGCCGGGAGCCGCAGGCGAGGATGAACTTTTCCGCCTTGACCTCGACGGATTCGCCCACCCTGAGGAGGCCTGGGGCGATGAACCGGGCGCGCCCCTCGAGCTTGTGGTGGGGCGGGATCTTGCCGACGTAGCGGAGATTGTTGGCGACAAAGCGCTGATCGCGCTCTCGGCGCAACCGCTCGAGAACTTTGCGTCCATCCACGTGCCCCTCGGAGGTAACGCCAAAAAACTCGCTGGTGGTCAAGTGATGCGCGTAATCGGAAGCGGTGATCAGCAACTTGCTGGGCATGCAGCCGACCCGTGCGCATGTGGTCCCATAGGGACCGTCCTGGATCATCAACACGCTGTCAGTCTTCCGACTGATCTTCGAGTAGGCGCCAAGTCCAGAGGTGCCGGCACCGATGATCGCGTATTCAACATTAATGGTTTTCATCGTGGATTCGCTCATGGGGCGCCTCATGTTTCAGGTGCTTGGTTTTTCAAGGCGTGCCGTGATGGGTGACGTCGTCGCGCTTGGCTGTGGTCGCTGTCCAGGTCGTTAGCGCCTGTCGAGCTAGGTGTAAAAGTTTTCATTGTTTGCAGTGTGATGGCCTGGAGGCCATTTACCAGTTGCAAGCTACTCGTGGGGCGATCCAGCGGTAAAGCGATAGTTTCTAAGTGTTTGGCTTATTTTTCGTAATCCATGGGGTGTGGGTCGTCGGCCCAGGTATGCCCCTGATGGAGCTGGACGGTGCATCGAGGCGACCGTTATGGCGGCTCACGAGACTTTGCGTTAGCCAGGCTAATCTAGCTGCTTAGAAATCGTCGCTTTCCCGGTGTTTCCGGAATCACTTACTCTGCGGATACTCTGAGGCGGGAAGCCTTTCCATGTCGGCCGACCAGTCCGCCAGCCATTGGCGAAGGCCGTCCAGTCGGACATCTGGAGCGAAACGACAAAAATGGGGCGGGGGGAGGAGGCATGTTGTGCTGTCTCAGTACATCTATCAGCTTCGACGAAGACAGGGTTTCGGAGAAATGATGTTCAGCATTGATGCTGGCGCCAATATCAATGGTCTATGCCGTCACTCGATCACCGCCGAGGTGACGATAAATAAAAGTTAATCAGCCATCTCTGGCGGGAGTCGTTTATGAATAACGGTCAGTCTTCAGAAAGTGTGGTTCTCAGGGAAGATAAGGCAGGCGCTGTCTATCTCACGTTGAACCGTCCGGATAAGTTCAACACGCTCTCCGAAGAAGTGCTTGCCTCACTGCAGCAAGAGCTGGATGCGATCGCCGCCGATCCCGCTGTCCGCTGTGTGGTGATCAAAGGCTCGGGGCGTGGATTTTGCGCTGGCCATGACCTGCGTGAAATGCGCTCACACCCCGACCACTCCTACTACCAGGAACTGTTTCGCAACTGCAGCCGGGTGATGAAGAGTGTTGTCGGGCTGCCGGTGCCGGTGATCGCCCAGGTCCATGGCATGGCCGTGGCGGCGGGGTGCCAGTTGGCGGCCAGCTGCGATCTGGTGATCGCCGCCCAGTCGGCCAGCTTCGGGGTGTCCGGCATCAACGTGGGCCTGTTCTGCTCGACCCCCGCCGTGGCGCTGTCACGCAGCATTTCCCCCAAGCGGGCGTTCGACATGCTGGTGACCGGCGAATTTATCGATGCGGATACGGCCTTGGAGTGGGGGCTGGTGAGTACCGTCGTCGCGGATGCCGACCTCGATGCCGCCGTGGCCAACAAGGTGGAAACGATCCTGAGCAAGAGCCCGGCGGCCGTGCGCTTTGGAAAGGCCATGTTCCATCCCCAGCGTCAGATGGCCTTGGCCGACGCCTATGACTTTGCCGGCAACGTGATGGCCGACAACATGATGAGCCCTGACGCAAGCGAGGGAATCGATGCCTTTCTTGCCAAGCGCAAACCCGTCTGGGAGCAACCCGGCCGCTAGCGCCATAGCCGTCGTCTCGGTCAGGTCCGCGACTCCTGTGGCGGCATGGCCATGGATAGGGGGCTGACAACTGAACCGTCAATGTCCTGGTAAGGCCGTCGCGCCGATTGAAAGGCTGGATGACGTACCCTTCCCTAAAAAAACAACAGGGGTAAGACCATGAGTGAAGCCTGCCATTACAATGATACGCTCGAGAAAACGGCGGCGAACTACGTCGCGCTGTCACCCTTGAGTTTCATCCGACGGGCAGCCGCCGTCTATCCGGACAGGACGGCGCTGATCTACAACGAGACGCGGTACAGCTGGCAGCAGACCTATGCGCGCTGTTGTCGACTCGCTTCCCTGTTGAGGCAGTTCGACATCGGCAGAGGCGATACGGTGGCCGTCATGCTCCCGAATGTCCCCGCCATGTACGAAGCCCACTTCGGCGTGCCCATGGTGGGCGCCGTGTTGAATGCCATCAACATCCGCCTGGATCCGGAGGCGGTGGCCTTTATTCTCGAGCACAGCCGCTCGCGCCTGCTGCTGGTCGACCCCGAGTACGTCGACGTGGTCGAAAAGGCCCTGGCCCGGCTGGAAGGGCCGGCGCCCATGGTGATCAACGTGCCCGATCCGAGCCAGGGCGTGGAGCGCGCCATCGGTGAGCTCGAGTACGAGACGCTGCTGGCCGATCAGCCCGTGTGGGAGGAGTGGCAGTTGCCCGCCGACGAGTGGGACGCGATCGCACTGGGGTACACCTCAGGCACGACCGGCAACCCCAAGGGAGTGGTCACCCACCATCGCGGCGCCTACCTGAACGCGACCAGCAACGTGCTGGCCTGGAGCCTTCCCTCCTCCGTGGTCTACCTCTGGACCCTGCCGATGTTTCACTGCAACGGCTGGTGCTTCCCGTGGACGCTGGCGGCCATCGGCGGTACCAACGTCTGCCTGCGGCGCGTGGACCCCGAGCTGATCCTCAAGCTGATCGGGCAGCACGGGGTGAGCCATTTCTGTGGTGCCCCCATCGTTCACGCCATGATCGCCGATGCGGCCGATGCCGCGCAGGCGTTGGTCGAGCACAGGGTCTGCGGGCTGATCGCCGGGGCGGCGCCGCCGGCGTCCGTGTTCAAGCGGATGGAAAAGATCGGCATCGAACTCACTCACGTCTACGGGCTGACGGAGACCTATGGCCCGGCCTCGATTTGCGTCAAACAGGAGGGCTGGGATCAGCTTCCCCTGGAGGAGCGGGTTAGGCTCAATGGACGCCAGGGCGTGACGTATCCCCTGCAGGAAAGCATCGCGGTACTCGACTCGGTCACGATGGAGCCCGTCCCCGCCGACGGCCAGACGGTCGGCGAGATCATGTTCCGTGGCAATATCGTCATGAAGGGCTATCTGCGCAACGAAACCGCGACCCGTGAAGCCTTTGCCGGCGGCTGGTTTCACTCCGGTGACCTGGCGGTGATGGAACCGGACGGCTATGTCAAGATCCGCGATCGGCTGAAGGATGTGATCATCTCGGGCGGGGAGAACATCTCCTCACTGGAGGTCGAAGAAATCATTCAGCGCCACGCCGATGTCGAATACGTGGCGGTCGTGGCGATGGCGGATGCCAAGTGGGGCGAAGTGCCCGCCGCCTTCGTCCAGCTGCGCCCTGGCAGCGAGCTGAGCGAAGCCGAGTTGATCAGTTTCTGCCGGGAGAATATCAGCCGCTTCAAGGTGCCCAAGAAGGTCATCTTTGGCCCGCTGCCCACCTCCTCGACGGGGAAAATCCAGAAGTTCCAGCTGCGCCAGCAGCTCGAGGCCGGCCCGGCAGCCTGAGTGGTTCAGGAACGATGCGTTGAACAGTCGATCGCCCGGCCCAGCGCCGGTGCGATCCCGCCAGGTAGGCAAATGCCCACCGAGAACAGCGAGCCCGCCATGACCGTCGAGACCCTCACTCCCCAGCGCCGTTTCCGTGGCAAACCTCGTGGCCGGGACCTGTCCCCCGTTGCCCTGGCCGCGCTGCGTCAGTTGCTAGGTGACGAGCGCAGCGACCCGGACCGCCAGCGCCGAGACCTGCTGATCGAGCACCTGCACGCCATCCAGGATGCCCATGGTCATCTGTCGTTGGTGAACCTTCGGGCCCTGGCCGCCTACATGAACGTGCCGATGGCGGCGGTCTACGAGACGGCGACCTTCTATGCCCACTTCGATGTGGTGCACGATGACCAGGCGCTACCCCCGGAGGTGACGGTGAGGGTCTGCGACTCGCTCTCCTGCCAGCTGGCCGGTGCCGCGACGCTCAGGGCGGAACTGGAAGCCGGTGTCGATCCTCGGGCGGTGCGAGTGGTCAGGGCGCCCTGCATGGGCCGCTGCGATACCGCACCGGTCGTGGAAGTGGGGCATCACCATGTGCTGTACGCCACCCGCGAGGGGGTCGAATCGGTGGTCGATACGGGCCACTTTCACCCCGAGGCGATTCAATGGCAACGCCTCGATGATTATCGGAAGCAGGGCGGTTATCGCCTGCTGGCCGACTGCCACGAGGGGCGTGTGACGGTCGAGGCAGTGATGGCAGAGCTCGAGCGTGCCAACCTGCGCGGCCTGGGCGGTGCCGGCTTTCCCACCTTCAAGAAATGGACCTTCGTGCGCCAGGAGCCGGGGCCGCGCTATTGCGCCATCAACGCCGACGAGGGCGAGCCCGGCACCTTCAAGGATCGTCATTATCTGGAGCGCGCACCGCATCGCTTCCTCGAGGGCGCCCTGGTCAGTGCCTGGGCGGTGGAGGCCTGCGCGCTCTATATCTACCTGCGTGACGAATACCCCGGCCTGTATCGGGTGCTCGGCGAGGCGGTCGGCGAGCTCGAGCTGGCCGGCCTCGCGCCGCCGGGCTATATCGTGCTGCGCCGCGGCGCCGGGGCCTACATCTGTGGCGAGGAGTCGGCGATGATCGAGTCCCTGGAGGGCAAGCCAGGCAAGCCGCGCCATCGCCCGCCCTTCGTCGCCCAGCAGGGGCTCTTCGGCCGCCCGACCCTGGTCAACAACGTCGAGACCGTCTACTGGATCCCGCTGATCCACGAGAAGGGTGCCGACTGGTTTGCCGGCCACGGCCGCCATGGGCGGAGCGGTCTGAGAAGCTTCTCCCTCTCGGGGCGGGTCAAGCGCCCCGGCGTGCACCTGGCACCGGCGGGCATCACCCTGAACGAGCTGGTCGAGGAGTACGGCGGCGGCATGACCGACGGCCACCGCCTGGCCGGCTACCTGCCCGGCGGCGCTTCAGGCGGCATCCTGCCGGCCTCCAAGGCGGATATTCCCCTCGACTTCGATACCCTGCAGGCCGAGGGCTGTTTCATCGGCTCGGCCGCGGTCATCGTGATCTCCGACCAGGACGACTTGCGCGCGGTGGCCAGCAATCTGCTGGCCTTCTTCGCCGATGAATCCTGCGGTCAGTGCACGCCCTGCCGGGTCGGCACCGAGAAGATGCTGAGCCTGGTCGAGCGCCCCGAATGGGATGTCGAACAGCTCCAGCGACTCTCGCAGGTGATGATGGACGCCTCGATCTGCGGCCTCGGCCAGGCGGCGCCCAACCCGGTACTGGGGCTGCTCAAGGACTTTCGCGACGAGCTCGCCGGCCAGCACGTGATCGTCAGGGGGTAGGGGAGATGAGCATGACAGAACCGAGCGTGAACGAGCGCTTCACCCTGACCCTGGATGGCACCGAGGTCGACGCCCATCCCGGTGAGACCCTCTGGCAGGTGGCCAAGCGCGCCGGCGAGACCATTCCGCACCTGTGCTTCACGGACGTCCCCGGTTACCGGGCCGACGGCAACTGTCGCGCCTGCATGGTGGAAGTGGAAGGCGAACGTGTGCTGGCGGCGAGCTGCCTGCGCGAGGCGGCGCCCGGCATGGTGGTCAGGAGTGCCACCTCCGAGCGGGCACGCGTGTCCCGGGAAGGGGTGATGGAGCTGCTGGTCGCCGACCAGCCCGAGCGTGAGGCCGGCCCCGACCGCTCCAGCCACTTCTGGGCGATGGCCGATCGGCTGGCCATCGACGCCGGCGCAGTGCGTGAGCGGCTGCCGGCGCGGGCCGAGCGAGAGGCGCCCACGGTCCACCATGTCGCCGAGCGGGCGGAGTCCCTGCCCCATGCCGGAGGCCACGACACCTCCCACTCTGCCATGAACGTCAATCTCGATGCCTGCATCGAGTGCAACCTCTGCGTGCGTGCCTGTCGCGAGGTGCAGGGCAATGACGTCATCGGCCTGGCCCACCGCGGCGCGGCCTCGAAGGTCGTCTTCGACTTCGACGACCCCATGGGCGAGAGCACCTGCGTGGCCTGCGGCGAGTGCGTCCAGGCCTGCCCGACCGGGGCGCTGATGCCGGCGACCCTGATCGACGCCGCGGGGCGCGGCGACTCGAAGGCCGCCGATCGCACCGTCGACTCGGTCTGCCCCTATTGCGGCGTGGGCTGCCAGCTCACCTATCACATCCAGGAAGGCCCCGTTGCCCCCGAGGGGCGCCGGGGACAGGGCGAAGGGGAGGTCCGAGGACCAGGGATGGCCGAGGTAGCTTCCAGGGAGGGACTCGACGCGCCTCCCCGCAGCGCTGTCGCCGGGTCAGCCCCGGGTGAAGGCCGTATTCTCTTCGTCGAGGGACGTGATGGTCCTTCCAACCAGAACCGCCTGTGCGTCAAGGGCCGCTTCGGCTTCGACTATCCCCGCCACCCCTCACGGCTGACCACCCCGCTGATCCGCCGTCCCGGCGTGCCCAAGGGGCTCGATCCCGCCTTCGACCCGGCACGACCGCTGACCCACTTCGTGGAAGCGAGCTGGGAGGAGGCGCTGGATGTCGCCGCCCGAGGGCTGGTGGACCTGAAGGCGGCGCATGGCCCGGATGCCCTGGCCGGCTTCGGCAGCGCCAAGTGCTCCAACGAGGAGGCCTGGCTGTTCCAGAAGCTGGTGCGTACCGGCTTCGGCTCCAACCACGTCGACCACTGCACCCGGCTCTGTCATGCGAGCTCAGTGGCGGCGCTGATGGAGTGCATCGGCTCGGGAGCCGTGACGGCCTCCTTCATGCAGGCCCTCGAGGCCGATGTGGTGATCCTCACCGGGTGCAATCCGACCATCAATCATCCGGTGGCGGCCACCTACTTCAAGCAGGCGGCCAGAAACGGCACCAGGCTGATCATCCTCGATCCCCGCGGTCAGGCACTGGATGCCTATGCCCACCGCAGCGTGCGCTTCACCCCGGGCGGCGACGTCTCGCTCTATAACGCCATGCTCAACGTGATCGTCAGCGAAGGCCTGTACGACGAGGCCTACATCGCCGCGCACACCGAGGGCTTCGCGGCCCTCAAGGCGAGCGTCGCGGAGATGACCCCCGAGGCGATGAGCGCGCTGTGCGGCGTGGCGCCGGAGACGATCCGCGAGATCGCCCGGCTCTATGCCACCGCCGACAAGGCGATGATCTTCTGGGGCATGGGCATCTCCCAGCACGTGCACGGCACCGACAACGCCCGCTGCCTGATCTCGCTGGCGCTGGCCTGCGGCCAGACCGGCCGCCCCGGCACCGGCCTGCACCCGTTGCGCGGCCAGAACAACGTCCAGGGCGCCTCGGATGCCGGCCTGATTCCCATGGTGCTGCCGGACTACCAGCCGGTGGGAGACGCCCAGTTGCGAGCCGCCTTCGAGGAGCTGTGGAACACGACGCTCGAGGAACGCCCCGGGCTCACCGTGGTGGAGATCATGGACGCGATTCATGCCGGCCAGATCAAGGGCATGTACATCCAGGGCGAGAACCCGGCGATGTCCGACCCCGACCTCCACCATGCCCGCGGGGCGCTGGCCAGGCTCGAGCATTTGGTGGTGCAGGACCTGTTCGTCACCGAGACCGCCCAGTTCGCCGACGTCATCCTGCCAGCCTCCGCCTGGTCGGAGAAGGACGGCACGGTGACCAACACCAATCGCCAGGTGCAGCTTGGCCGCGCCGCCGTGGGTCTGCCTGGCGATGCCAGGCCCGACTGGTGGATCCTCCAGGAGATCGCCCGGCGCTTCGGATTGGGCTGGGACTACGGCCACCCCCGCGAGGTGTTCGCCGAGATGAAGCGGGGCATGGCGTCACTGGACAACATCACCTGGGAGCGACTCGAGCGTGAGCACTCGGTGACCTACCCCTGCCCGGCAGAGGATGCCCCCGGGGCCGACGTGGTCTTCTCCGAGCGCTTCCCTCGGACGGGTGGCAAGGCGACGTTCGCCCCCACCCTGCCGCTGCCGCCGGATGAGCCCGTGGATGCTGCCTTCCCCACGGTGCTGATCACTGGGCGGCAGCTCGAGCACTGGCATACCGGTTCCATGACCCGACGCAGCCAGGTACTCGACGCCCTGGAGCCCGAAGCGGTGGCCAGCGTATCGCCGAGTGAGCTGCTGCGACTGGGGCTGCATCCCGGGGACGCGCTGACCATCACCACCCGGCGCGGGGCGATCACGCTCAAGGCGCGGGTCGATCCGCTGATGAGGGAGGGCATGGTGTTCGTGCCGTTCTGCTACGTGGAGGCCGCGGCCAACCTGCTGACCAACCCGGCGCTGGACCCCGACGGCAAGATTCCCGAGTTCAAGTATGCGGCCTGTCGACTGGGACCCGCCACGACGGCTCTGGCAGAGTGATGACATCGCCTCTCAACGAAAAAGGACAAGGTCATGTACAGGATGCGTCGCTGGGTGGTTCGCCACTCCCGAGCCTTCGAGACGATCTACCGGTGCTTCGAGCCGTTGCTGGTCAGGCTCGATCCCGTGTGGAGGCGATTGGGGCACGAGCGCATCGAGACGCCGGTGAAGGTCGTGGAAAAGGCCGTCAAGGGAGCGCTGTTCGACTGCCAGATGTGCGGTCAGTGCATTCTCTCCGACACCGGCATGTCCTGTCCCATGAACTGCCCCAAGTCACTGCGCAACGGGCCCTGCGGCGGGGTGCGTGCCAACGGGCACTGCGAGGTGAAGCCCGACATGATGTGCGTCTGGGTCGATGCCTGGGAAGGAAGTCGTCGCATGAAGGATGGCGATCGCATCCACGCTGTCCAGTTGCCGGTCGACCATCGCCTCAAGGGAACGTCAGCCTGGCTGCGCCAGGTTCGCCAGAAGAACGGTAGTGCCTCTTCCACCGCCAAGAGCGAGACAACAAGATGAAATTCGATGACGAGCCCGTACCGGGCTACTCCCTGCCGATCCTGCCCGGCCATGTTTCTCCCGGGCGGCTGGAGCGGGTGCTGCGGGCGGGCAAGTTCGCCATTACCAGCGAGATCGACCCGCCGGACTCTGCCGATCCGGCTGAGGTGCTCAAGCGGGCGGCCATCTTCGATGGCTACGTCGATGCCATCAACGCCACGGATGGCTCCGGCGCCAACTGCCACATGTCCAGCGTCGGCGTCTGCTCGCTGCTGACCCGGGTCGGCTATGCCACCATCCTGCAGATCTCGTGCCGTGACCGAAACCGCATCGCCATCCAGGGCGAGATCCTCGGTGGGGCGGCCATGGGCGCCTGCAACCTGCTGTGTCTGACCGGTGACGGCGTGCAGGCCGGTGACCATCCCCAGGCCAAGCCGGTGTTCGACCTCGACTCCATGTCGCTGCTCGAGCTCGCCCGAACGATGCGCGACGAGCAGCGCTTCCAGAGCGGTCGGCGCATCGAGACGCCGCCGCGGATCTTCCTCGGTGCCGCCGAGAACCCCTTCGTGCCGCCGCTGGACTGGCGTCCCCATCGCCTGGCCAAGAAGGTGGCGGCCGGGGCTCAGTTCATCCAGACCCAGTACTGCTTCGATATCGAGCGGCTGCGCGAATTCATGCTCAAGGTGAACGACCTCGGTCTGCTGGAAGGCCCCGACCGCGTCTTCATCCTGCCCGGGATCGGGCCGCTGGCCTCGGCACGCAGCGCGCGCTGGATCCGCGACAACGTGCCCGGCGTGCACATCCCCGACGCGGTGATCGCGCGTCTCGAGGGGGCCCAGAACCAGAAGGAGGAGGGCAAGCAGCTGTGCATGGACCTGCTTAACGAGATCCGCGAGATTCCCGGCGTCAGCGGTGCCCACATCATGGCCTACCGCCAGGAACACACCGTGGCCGAGATCATCGAGGCCACCGGCGTGCTCGAGGGCCGCGTGCCCTGGTACCCGGGACGCGACAATCCGAAAGAGCTCAACCCCGAATCCTCCGAGGCGCTGCCGAGCTAGGGGGGGCAGCGCGGGCTGGTCAAGGAAACGCTGGCGACCTGCCAGCGTTTTCGTTTCGGCGGGTACTGATCGCTGACGCTTTCCCCCCTTCCACCCGGCACATACGCCGGTCGGCGATAGCCAGGGGGAGATGCTCCCGGGCCGGCCTGCCCCGGGGTGCCCGATCCGCCCGAGCGCTTCACCACAGCTGGCGCCACGTCGGGGAGGGCACTTCAGCAGAGCCAGCAGAGCAAGCAGAGCGGAAACGACGACGCCCCCATCCGGGGGCGTCGTCGTCGGGCGGAAGGCCTCGTGTCAGGCCGCGCTCGCGAGCCTCAGGGCGCGATGCTCCTCGCACAGGCCCTTGACCATGCCATAGCACGCCACCAGCAAGACGAAGGTGAAGGGCAGGGCGGTAACGATCACCGCCGTCGCCAGCGCATTCAAGCCGCCACCCAACAGCAGGGCGATGGCGATGGCACCTTCGATGAGGGCCCAGAAGACACGCTGTGGCTTGGGCGCATCGATCTTGCCGCCGGCCGTGATGGAGTCGATCACCAGCGAGCCGGAGTCGGAGGACGTGACGAAGAACACGATCACCAGCACGATGCCGATGAAGGAGGTGATCTGGGATAGAGGCAACTGGCTGAACACCTCGAACATCTGCAGTTCAAGGGCCGCGTCCATGGCGCCCTGGTAGTTGTCGGTGATCACCTGGTCGATGGCTGTGCCACCCAAGGCGCTCATCCACAGCACCGTGATAATCGACGGCACCAGCAGCACGGCGATCAGGAATTCACGGACAGTGCGGCCTCGGCTGACCCGGGCGATGAACATGCTGACAAACGGTGCCCAGGAGACCCACCAGGCCCAGTAAAAGGTAGTCCAGCCCTGGCTGAAGTTGGCGTCCTCACGGCCGAAGGGCATGGAAAGCGCCGGCAGGTTGACCAGGTAGTTGCCCAGGTTCTCGAAGAAGCCGGTGGCGATCAGCAGGGTCGGGCCCACGGCGATCACGAAGGCCAGCAGCAGGAAGGCCAACACCATATTGAGCTGGGAGAGTCGCTGCACCCCCTTCTCGACGCCGGCGACGACCGATATCAACGCTACCAGGGAGATGCCGATGATCAGCACCACCATGGTGACATTGGTGTTGGGGATGCCGAACAGGAACTCCAAGCCCGCGGCGGCCTGAGTGGCGCCGAGGCCGAGCGACGTGGCCAGGCCGAAGAGGGTGGCGAATACTGCCAGAATGTCGATAGCGTGGCCTGGCCAGCCCCAGATGCGCTCCCCAAGGACCGGGTAGAAAACCGAGCGCATGGTCAGCGGCAGGCCCTTGTTAAAAGCGAACAGCGCCAGGGCCAGGGCCACCACGGCATAGACTCCCCAGGCATGCAGGCCCCAGTGGAAGATAGAGGCGGACAGACTCAGCGAGGCGGCGGCGGCCGGGTCACCCGCAGCGGCGCCCAGTGGTGCCCAGTCGGTGCGCACCCCGTTTTCCACGCTGATGCCGCCCATGGCGCTGCCGTAGTGGGTCAGCGGCTCGGAGATCCCGTAGAACATCAGGCCGATGCCCATGCCCGCGGCGAACAGCATGGAAAACCAGCCGATATAACTGAATTCCGGCTTGGCATGGGCACCGCCTAACCTGACCCGACCCATGGGCGTGAAGATCAGCACGAACGCGAGCAGCAAGAAGATGTTAGCCGCCAGCAAAAAGAACCAGGACAGGTTCACGGTCAGTAAGGTGAAGCCGGCATTGAAGATCGGTTCCACGTAGTCCTGCAGCGCCAGCGTGATGATCACGAAAGCCAGGACTGTCAGCGAGGAGATGGAGAAGACCTTGCCATGTATGTCGACGCTGATACCGAACTTGGTGGTCGCGAAGTTGTCTTGTCCTATTACGTGAGCGGTTTTGATGAGGTTCGCCGGCCCATCTGGTGCCTGGATGCCCCGGGAGCCGCCGGCTTCCGGTTGCTGGCTACTGTCTTCGTTGGGATTATTATTCACTTTATATTTCCCTTTCAGTTTGTCGGTAGTTGAGCGGGCGTGCGTGCGTTAGTTAGCACCGGTGGGCCTGACCAGAAAGATCGAGGCCTTGGTGCGGGTCGCCACCTTCTTGATGAGAGCGACGGCAGGTCTAACGGTCAGGCCAACTGATGTCTTGCTGCACGTGTCGTGTTCAACAGGAGGCAGGCGATCGTCATAGGGCCCACGCCACCGGGCACCGGTGTAATGGCGCCGGCGACCTTAGCGACCGATTCGAACGCCACATCACCTACGAGCTTTCTCTTGCCATCGACGTCCCTGGCATTGATACCGACATCAATAACCGTGGCACCGGGCTTGACCCAGTCCGCATTGATGAACTCTGGCTTGCCGATGGCGGCGACCAGAATATCAGCCTGGCGGCACAGTGATTCGATGTGTTGCGTGCGTGAATGCACGATCGTGACAGTACAGTTGGCCTGCAAGAGCAGTGCCGCCATCGGTTTGCCCACGATATTGGAACGTCCGACCACCACCGCATGCTTGCCGCTAAGATCCGGATGGACCTGACGCAGCATGATCATGCAACCCTGTGGCGTGCAGGGGACTAGCGATGGACGCCCTGACGCCAGTGCCCCGACATTGAGTGGATGAAACCCATCGACATCTTTCGCCGGATGGATGGACGATATCACCTCATCCTCGTTGAGGTGCGAGGGTAGTGGCAGCTGTACCAGAATGCCGTGTACCTCAGGATCATTGTTCAGCGAATCGATCAGTTCATTGAGGTCACGCTGGGTGGTTTCGGCATCGAGGCGGTGCTCGATAGAGCCCATCCCCGCCTCCTTCGCCCGCATCACCTTGTTTCTCACATACACCTGGCTGGCGGGGTCCTCTCCCACCAGCACGACAGCCAGAGTCGGCTTGATGCCATGCTCGGCCCGGATTGACTCGACTTCAGAGGCCACTTCTTGCAGCACCTGAGCCGAAATCTGCTTTCCGTCTATTAAATGAGCCATGATGACCTCTGTTGCTATTTGAAGATAATGGTCTTGTTGCCCGAAATTAACACACGGCTTTCTACATGCAGTTTAACGGCGGATGCCAGTGCCTTCGTTTCGGTATCCCGGCCAAGGGAAACCAGCTCATCGGGGTAGTAGGCGTGACTGACCGGCAAGACGGACTGCTCGATGATCGGGCCTTCGTCAAGATCGCCGGTCACGTAGTGCGCCGTGGCGCCGATCAGCTTGACACCACGCTCATATGCCTGGTGATAAGGCTTGGCCCCTTTGAAGCCGGGCAGGAAGGAGTGATGGATATTGATGGCCCGGCCGTGCAGATGCTTACAGAGATCATCAGACAGGATCTGCATATAACGAGCCAGCACCACCAGGTCGGTTCCGGTCTCGTTGATGATGTCGAGCAGCTCGGCTTCCTTCTCCGCCTTGGTTTCTGGCGTCACCGGCAGATAAATGAAGCGAAAGCCTTCGCGTTCGACGATCGATTGAAGATCCTGGTGGTTGGATACGATCGCGGTAATGTCGATGTTCAGCTCGCCCTTGTTATACCGGTAAAGAAGATCGACCAGGCAGTGGTCGAACTTGGATACCATGATCAGGACTCTTGTCGGGGTGCTGACTTCATGCATGGTCCACTTGATGCCATGCTTTTCGGCCAGGACATTGAAGCCGCTGCGTATGTCTTCGAAGGTATGCTTGGATTCCGTGGTGATGTTGAACAAGGTTCTTAAGAAGAACTGATCGGTGATCTTGTCATCGAATTGGGAGAGCTCAGCAATATAGCCGCCACGCTCTGTCAGGTAGGATGCGATTCCAGCCACGATGCCAGATGCAGTCTTGCAGTTGACGGTGAGCACATACTGGTTGGAGTAGTCCACGATTTTTCTCATGCCAGAAAGCCTTTTATGTGTTGATGCTTGTTTGTTGACTCGCCAGATGACAGGTTTCAATCTTTCATCTTGTTCGATGTTGTAGAGTGGACGGCCTGGCGGATTACCCACCATGGCGATCTCGATCCACGGAATTGAAGCTTACTTATGTTCTTGTTTTAGCTCCGTCGCGGCCCGTGCCACACGCAGCCAGGACGAGCTTCCCTTCAGGCTGTGATCCACCGGCAGTTGCACCGCATGGATCTGTCCGCCGCCTTTCATTTTCTGACTACCATCCCAGGCTTCGACCCAGACACAACGCATCTCGGGTTGAACTTCACAATTTCCATTCTGGCGTACACCACCACAAGGGCCATTGCGCAGAGACTTGGGGCAGTTCATGGGACAAGACATCCCGGTGGAGCTGAGGATGCACTGACCACACATCTTGCAATCAAACAGCAGCCCCTTGCTGAACTTTTCCACCATGCCTACCGGCTTTTCTGCGCGCTGGTAACCAATCGACTTCCAAATAGGCTGCAACTTGACGATCACCGGTTCGAACGTTCGATAGATGCGCTCGAAGATTCTCGCGTGCCGCACGGCCCAATGACGAATGGGGTACATATGCCTCTCCTTTCACGGCACCACCACTGTGGCGACAGTTATTGATCCCTGATCCGTGAGTTGCTTTTAAACTTTTCAGCATCAACAATAAAAACTTATTCTTGCCCGGGTGGTGCGTTTGTATTCGGGCAGTATGTTGATGAAGTTTGTCTGGACCTCTCACGGATGCAGGTGCGTTTCAATACAATCGTTATCCCTGGGTCGCCACGATACTTTCTGGCAGTGATCGAGAAATGATCCTTACTTCAAGAAGCAATGGCTTTTTGCTTTTTGGGGTCGAAGAATGGCTTTTCGACAACAATGGCCTGCACGGAGCCGGATTCGGTAGGGATTTCTAGTGTGGTGCCAATTTCTGAAAGTTCAGTAGCCACCATGGCCAGGGCAATGTTCTGCTCAAGACGCGGCGAGTAGACCGCAGACGTCACCTTTCCGACGGTCTTGCCATCTTTTGTCAGCGGCCAGAACCTGGTGTTCGGCTTCTTGAGGGGGGCCATGTCAATACGCAGGCCGACTTCCTTGCGGCTCACGCCATTTTCACGAATGCGCTTTAATGCGGCTTTACCGATAAAGTCAGCATCCATGTCCAGGTTTACCAGACGGTCCATTCCAATTTCGTAAGGGTTGGTGTTGATGTCCGCATCAGCGTGATAGGAGAGCATCCCACCTTCAATGCGGCGAATCGTAGAGGTGTGACCAGGCTTTAGCCCGAAGGGCTCACCTGCCGCCATGATCTTTTCCCAGAGTTCATCCCCTCGCGTGCCATCTTGCAGATAAAGTTCATAGCCAAGCTCGCTCGACCAACCGGTACGCGAGACAATCAGCGGAATGCCGTCAAGTTCAAGCTCGCGCAACCAGTAGTAGCGAAGATCCATGATGCTCTCGCCGAAGAGCTTCTTCATCACTTCGCCAGATTTCGGGCCCTGGAGTTGCAACGGGGAAACATCGGGTTCGCCAATGCTGACATCCATCCCGGCATGAACCGCAACGCCTTGCGCCCACAGCAGGATGTCGGTATCAGCCAGCGAGATCCAGAAATGATTTTCTGCCAGCCGCAACAGGATCGGGTCGTTGAGAATGCCACCGTCCTGGTTGGTGATCAGGATGTACTTGCACTGTCCGACCGCCATTTCCGACAAGTCACGCGGGGTCAGGCTCTGCATGAACTTTGCGGCATCCGGCCCCGTGATTTCGACCTGACGTTCGGCGGCGACATCGCAAAGGATCGCATCATTCACGAGATTCCAGAAGTTCTGTACGGGATCGCCGAAGTCACGTGGGATATACATGTGGTTGTATACCGAAAACCCTTTCGCGCCCCACCGGACGGTGGCGTCAAAGTAGGGAGACTTTCGGATCTGGGTCCCGAATCCAAACTCATCATCTTTTTCAATGTTGATGGGGGCATTGGTTGTCATTCTTATGTACCTTTGAATAGGAAGTTGAACAGGGTGCTTTAACTCACTGACTCGGCACGCTCAATATAGACGCGCATGGCATCACAAAGCGGCCTAAAGCATCGGTTGCAGCAGACGAAACGGACCAACTTTTCACCGGAGACGGACCTTTTGGTTCTTCGCCCCTCCGCAGAGGGAGTGTGACCCCGTATCCGGCCCGCAGAGTGGAGCAGCACGCGTCTTGGCAGCGAGCCGTGCGGAGCGTGTCGATCAGCCGCTGCCGGGGGAATGCCGGTCGCTTTGAGCCTTCGAGGCAGCTCCTCTTCGGCCGGCCAACAACTCCCCGAGCAGGAGAGCCCGGAGATTTTCGCTGCTGAAGCAGTCAGAACCAGGCTTTTCGCCTGACTGGGTAGGTGATGAGGGGGTGGGGCAGCCGTTTGGTCGCGGTCTGGTGTTTATAACGGCAGTGTTTATAGTGACCGTTACGCGCGTCACTCGGAAGTGCCAGTGGCCCACCGCCAACTTGCGAGCACTGTTCATGTTACGACTCCCGTCCCTGATCTCACTGTCCTATTTCGAGGTCGCCGCGCGAACCAAGAGCTTCGCTGCGGCTGCCAAGGAACTCAACGTCACTCCGGCGGCGATCAGCCACCAGATCAAGGCACTCGAGGAGTATCTCGGGGTGCCGCTCTTCGTCCGCCATCACCGGCGCGTCAGCCTGACCCCGGCCGCGCGTGCGGCCCTGCCGGAACTGCATGAGGGATTTCAGACCCTGAGTAGCGCGGTAGACAAGATTCGCTCCTACGGCGAAGAGCGCCTGATCGTCACCGTATGCTCCGAACCCCTATTCGCGACGAAGTGGATCGTACCGCGGTTGCACCGCTTCTACGCCATTTGCCCGGAGGCTGAAGTGCGCTTGCAGGCCAGCCTGCACACGGTGGACCGAGCCCGTGATAGCGTCTTCGGGGTGAGCGAGCTCAAGCGCTCCGGGATCGACGTCTCCGTTCGCCTCGGCTATGGAAACTACGCGGAGATCACGCCGCAACGGCTGATGGGACTAGAACTGGTGCCCATGTGCGCCCCCGATTTGGCCACCACCGTGACCGACATCGACACCCTTCGCCAACAGCCGTTGCTGTGTGACAGCACCCTGACCCGCTTCGACGAGCCCTGCGGTTGGAAAGAGTGGTTCAAGCAACAGGCTTGTGAGGTCGGAGTCTTCCGGGAACTGCGCTTCGGGAACGGCCTGCTGGCCCAGGAGGCCGCCGTAGCCGGCCAGGGCATTCTGCTTGGCAGTCGGGACCTCCACCAGGCGGAGCTGAATGCCGGCAAGCTGAAGGTGGTGTGTGATAGGCCACTGAACTGTGAACAGGCGTACTACGTGGTGAGTACGGGCACAGGCCAAGAGCGATCGATCGCCGCACAGTTTCGTGAATGGTTGCTGGATGAGGCGAACAAGCCGGCGTGAGTGCCATCGCGACGTGCTCTTCTCGACGTTAGCCACAGGCCCCAGTTGAGGCTTCCAGGCACCGGAAGTATCGATATGGTTCACAGAAAAGTGCCCCGGCCATGGGCCGGGGCAAAGATCGAGTGTTGAAGCGTCGTCTTGTCGGTAGTGCCGCAATGAGGGGGAAAGCGAGTCGCGATCCCCTTTCCAGCCTTAGAAGGTGTACTGGGCGCTGACCTGCAGGCGGTTGGCATCGCCGTCGTCGCCGTTGTACTCGTCTACCTTGGCGTGCTGGTACTCCACGCCGTACATGATCCGCTCCGAGGCCTGATAGCGCAGGTTGGCATGCACGCTCATGGTGCTGTCCCGGAAGCCCGCGTCCTGAGCGGCCACCTCGTCATCGGCGTCGCCGCTGCTGTAGCCCACGGCGAGCAGACCATTGAGCTTGCCGGAGAGCGGCACGTCGACGAAGCCCATGGCGTCCATCTGGGCGACGGTCTCGATGTTGCCGTTGGCGTCGACATAGCCGTTCTGGAAGGGCGATGCCGAGTTGAAGAGGTAGCGGTTGGCGCCTTCGGTGTAGCCGAGGTTGCCACCGACCCTGGCGCTGCCGAGCTGGGTAGAGGCCGCGAGCATGACGCCATAGCCGGTCTCGGAGTCGTCGCTGATGCCGTCGTCGGTCTCGAGCTGGGTGACGACGCCCGACAGGGAGTAGGACAGTGGGCCGGCACTGCCCTTGTACTTGGCCGTCAGGTCGGGCAGCGGATCGTTGTCATCGGTGGTGCCGGCAATCGAGGATTCCGGGTTCTCCAGGGCCACGGAGAAACCGCCGGTGGTGTAACGCAGCTGCGCCTGGCGGTTGAAGATGTAGCCGGCCGGTCCATTGAAGTCCAGAGTCGGCGGCAGGGCGACCAGCGGCATGAAGTTCGACCAGGTCTGGCCGGCCAGGATGCCGTTCCAGGAGCCATAGGCGTGACGCAGGCGCAGCTGGGTGGAGTTGCTGACGGTCTCGGTGAAGCCGGAGTCGGGGTTGCCGGAGAAGAAGTCGGCTTCGACGCGGGTCTTGAGCTCGCTGCCCTGGACCTCGCTGGAGGTATTCAGCCAGAAGCGGGTCTGGCGGGCATGAAAGCGGGTGCTGCCTTCGACTTCATCGTCTTCGTCGGCGCCGGTATTCACCGCGCCGACGTTCATGGCATCGCCGAGGTCTTCGTTGACGTTGTAGATCATGTCCAGCTTGGTGTAACCACCCAGCGAGACGGTGACGCCTTCGATCGGCGTCAAATCGACGGCGTGGGAGGCACTGGCCACGGCCAGGGCCAGGACGCCGGTGGTGGAGAGAGCGAACCGCTTGATCTGATTGTACTGGGTCACTTGGGATTCCTTGTTTGCTTGGTCCGTTCCCTGCGGGTGCGGACCGGATGTTGTTATTGTTTCGCTGACGCGCGACTGATTGACGCTTACGTCAACGTAAGAATCTAGAGAAGCCGACATAGTATGACAATCCTAATGTCTGCATTTGCGACAAAAGGTGGAGTCGCCGGCTGGAACCCAGGCATTGGCACGGTGTCCTCGAGCGCGGGCCGACCGGCCAGCGATCCTTCTCGCCACGCTTAACCCGCTGATCTGCCTTCTGACCCCCCCCCCGCTCGATGTCTCCCTCGAGGGTATTTGCGTGGCCGAGCCGCCGCGGGCCTACAACCAAAGTATAGGGTGTGCCATTATCATTAATTGATAACCGTTTTTTGGAATGCCGGTTTTTTTGCGTATCGTTTATCAAAATATGAGGTGAGAGCCATGGGTCCTTCCGATCGAATGCTGGCGCTGCTGTGCTGTCTGGCCAACCAGGGCACGCCGATGACGGTGAAGTCGCTGGCCGAACTGACCAGCCAGCCGGTCTCGACCGCCTATCGGCACCTTCGCCAGCTGTTGGCCTGGGGCATGGTCAGCGAGCGCGAGGGCGGGACCTACGCGCCGGGCCCCCAGGCGGTGCGCCTGCAGCAGGGCTTCGAGCAGCGCAACGACCTGCTGCAGTGGGCGCGGCCGGTGCTCACGGAGCTGACCGACATCACCCAGGAGAGCTCGGCGCTGCTGATGGCGGTGCGCGATCACGCCCTCTGCGTGGAGATGATCGACAGCCCCCAGCCGCTGCGCTGCTGCTATCACCGCGGCCAGGTGCAGCCGCTGCTCAGGGGCGCCAGCGCCCGGGCGCTGCTTGCCTTCATGAGCGACGAGGAGCGTGAGATGGCCCTGACGCTGCGCACCGAGGCCGAGCGCGACGAGGCCCTGGCCGGGCTCGAGACGATCCGCGCCGAGGGCGTCGCGGTCAGCCTGGGCGAGATCGATCAGGGGGTCTGGGGGGCGAGCGCCCCGGTCTTCAGCGCCCGAGGCCGTCTCAAGGCGGTGATCAGCGTCATGGCGCCGGAGTCCCGCACCCGGCAGCGAACCGCGTGGCTCGCCGAACAGACCCGCAACAGTGCACAGCGATTGGGAGAACTCCTGGAGTGATGGAACAGAGTGGAAACGAGGCGAGCCTCGCGCCGTGGCAGGGCCGCGTCGACAGCGAAGAGAGCGGCAACTCGCGGCGCTGGCACCAGGTCGTGAGGCCCGTGACCGAGGCCGAGCGCCCCGGGCGGGCGCTGGTCGGCTTCTGTTCCGACACTGGCGTGGCGCGCAACAAGGGCCGCGTGGGCGCCAGCGAAGGCCCCCTGGCGCTGCGTCGCCAGCTCGCCAACCTCGCCTACCACCTCGAGGCGCCGCTCTATGACGCCGGCGACGTGGTCTGCCAGGGCGATGCCCTGGAAGCGGCCCAGCAGGCCTTCGCCGAGCGGGTGACCGGCCTGCTCGACCAGGGCCATCGGGTGATCGGCCTGGGCGGCGGCCACGAGATCGCCTTCGCCAGCTTCTCGGGGCTCTTCGAGCACGCCCGCCGGCAGGCGCGCCCGCCGCGTATCGGCATCCTCAACCTGGACGCGCACCTCGACCTGCGCCAGGCCGAGCGGGCCAGCTCTGGCACCCCGTTTCGCCAGTGCGCCGAGCTCTGCGAGCGCGAGGGCATCGAGTTCCGCTACACCTGCCTGGGCGTCAGCCAGACCGGCAATACCGAAGCGCTGTTCCAGCGTGCCGAGGCGCTGGGTGTCGAGTGGGTGCTGGACGACGCCTGCCGCTCCATCGCGAGCCCCGAGGTCAAGGGCGCGCTGGACCGCCTGCTGGCCCGGGTCGACATGGTCTACCTGACGATCTGCCTGGACACCCTGCCCGGCTGGATCGCCCCCGGCGTCAGCGCCCCCGCGGCCCGGGGCATCGAACTCGCCTTCGTCGAGGACGTCATCGACTACCTGGCGGCACGCACCGAGCTTCCGATGGTCGACGTGGCCGAACTCAATCCGCGCCTGGACACCGAGTCGCGCACCGCCCGCGTCGCGGCGCGCCTGGTGGAGCGGCTCGCCCGCTGATGGCTCTTTCCTGATCCAAACCGCTGCACTGCGGCAACAACCAACCGGACCGCCACCTGGCGGCAGTAAGAACGGAGCATCGCCATGCACTTCTCCCTGGATGCCGTGACCACCACGGCACTGGCCCTGCTATTGCTCGCGCTCGGGGCCGGCCTCAAGCGCCGGCTCAAGTGGCTGGAACATTTCTGCGTCCCCACACCGGTGGTTGGCGGCTTCGGCTTCGCCCTGCTGGCCTGGCTGCTGCGCGACCTGGGACTCGTGACCTTCGAGCTCGACACCGCGATGCAGAGCCCGCTGATGATCGCCTTCTTCACCACCGTGGGCCTCGGCGGCAGCCTGGCGCTGCTCAAGAAGGGCGGCAAGGCGCTCGGCGTCTACCTGGTGGCCTGCTGGCTGCTTGCGCTGATGCAGAACGGCGTGGGCATCGGTATGGCGAGCCTCTTGGGCCTCGACCCGCTGATCGGCCTGATGGCCGGCGCTACCTCGCTGGAGGGCGGCTTCGGCGCCGCGGCGGCCTTCGGCCCCGAGGCGGAAGCGCTGGGCGTGCAGGGCGCCACCACCGCGGCCATCGCCTCGGCCACCTTCGGCATGATCATCGGCGGCGTGATCGGCGCGCCCATCGCCCGCTGGATCATCGATCGTCGCCAGATCCCGGTGGTCGCCGAGGACGTGCATGACCTCGAGAAGCTCACCGCCGAGGAGCGCCCGACCGTGGCGAGCATCGACGGCCGGGTGCTGCTGCGGGTGCTGGCGATCGTCGTGCCGATCATGGTGCTTGGCCTGTGGTTCAAGGCGAGCCTGGCGACCCATCTCGGCATCATCCTGCCGAGCTACGTGGGCGCCATGTTCGTGGCCATCCTGCTGCGCAACCTCAACGACCGCTTCGAGTGGGTCAGCATGCCCGACAACGCGCTCTCAAGCGTCGGCGACGTGGCGCTGGGCGTCTTCCTGACCATGGCCATGATGAACCTCAAGATCTGGCAGCTGCAGGAGATGGGCGGCTCACTACTGTTGATCCTGCTGGTGCAGACGCTGGCGATCGTGGTGCTCGGCGTGTTCGTGCTGTTCCGCCTGCTCGGCCGCAACTACGACGCCGCCGTGCTCACCGCGGGCTTCATCGGTCATGGCCTCGGTGCCACGCCGAACGCCGTGGCCAACATGAGCGCCGTGTGCGAGCACTACCGCGTGGTCTCCCACAAGGCCTTCATCATCGTGCCGCTGTGTGGTGCCGTGCTGATCGACATCGTCGCCATTCCGGCCATCACCTGGTGCCTCAACGCCTTCGCCTGAGTGATGCCTGGGTAGATGCCTCGGTCACATCCGAGGCATCGCGACGGAGGCTTCTCGACGCCAGCCTGGTCCTGCCAGGCTGGCGTCTTGCCTTGCTCGGCACCGCATCGGCCTGCGAATTCGCTCTGCCGTGAAGCGGGTTTTTCGCGCCTTTTACGCGTTTTTTCGCTCCCGTCGTCGACAGGCTCGCCGCGCCGATTATGCTTTTGATAGGGCTCTCTTTCCGGCGTGTCGCCCCCAGCCGACCTTGCCATGCCGGCGACTGAGGCAGGGCATTAGCCCGGCACCGAGTGGCGTCATGATCGTGCTTTAAAGGGGCGACAATGTAGGGCGCAACGAGGCTGAGAGAGGCCCTGACCGGGAGATAAAGGGGCTGATCTATCTAGGGCACTGGGGACTATCGAGGGAGCTGACCCGTCGATAACCGAGTGGAGGATGAGGCCATGAACGCAGCAGAACATCTTAACGCCTACGCCGAAGGCTGGACCCACGGCGATGCCGACATGATCCTGAAGGCCACCGCGAAGGATTTCACCTTCGATGACCCAAACGTCGGCGTCGTGACCAGAGAGGCGCTGTCGGACTATCTCGTCGGTCTCAAGGAGACCATCGCCTCGCAGCACGAGGGGCGAGTGCCGGAACCCATGCTATCGCTGACCGAGCTGCTCACCCGCGAGGAAGAAGGTCGGCTCACCGCGTCATGCTGGTGGACCGTGCCGGGCACGGCCATCGAAGGCGCCGGGCTGATCAAGGTGGACGCCGACGGCGTGCACTCCGAGGTGATCACCTATCACGCCAAGCCCGGCGGTTGAGGGGCACGCCGCACCGGGGCAAACGACGCGCCCGGCTCGGATCGAGTGATCCAAGCCGGGCGTCATTGGTTGGGATCCGGGTCGATGACCGATTGCCGATTACTTGAAGCGCGAACGCGCCTTCTCGATGGCGTCGCTCAGCGATTCCCAGGCGCGCTCCGCGCCGGCGCGAATGTCGTCCCAGGCCTCGTCGCCGGAGTGGCGCAGCTCCTCGAGCTTCTTGCGCATCTCCTCGCGGCGGGCCTCGAGCCGGTCGATCTCTTCCTCCCGGTCGATGCGCGCATCGGCATCGGCGCTCCGGGCGCGGGCCTTCAGCTTCTCCACTTCGGCCTGCAGTTCGTCCAGCTTGGCGCGCAGCTTCTGCTCGTAGGCGTCTCGATTGCTCATCAGGTGCTCCTTCCGATGTGAGGGCGGGTCCCCCCTGAGGATAGCCCGCTGTCGGGGTGTCACCCCATGAACTGCGAGCGACGTCGTGGCATATCAAGGGCCCCGGTGGCTTTCCTCTTGGCCGCGCGCCCGCCCGGGACTGACGATGTTACGCTGCCGATAGACGAGACACCGCCACAGGGAGCGCGCATGAACGATACGTCAGAGCCCCGCATCACGCTGCACCCTCACGCCCGCCGGGTACGGGTCGTCATCGACGATACCCTGCTGGCCGATACCACCCGCGCCATCGAGCTGCGCGAAACCGGCTACCCGCCGCGCCAGTACCTGCCCCGGGACGACGTGCGCATGGACCTGCTGACGCCCACCGAAACCATGACCCACTGCCCGTTCAAGGGTGACGCCAGCTACTTCTCCTTAGGCGAGCACGAGGACGTGGCCTGGAGCTACGAGAACCCGCTCGCGAGCATTCGGGAGATCGAGGGCAGGGTGGTGTTCTACCGGGGCGTCTATGTCGATGAGTGATCAGCCGCCCGTGGATCGGCCCATGGCCGATGAACTGGTCGCGATGATGGCCGACGACCAGTATTTGTTGCAGCGGCTCTTCGAGGCCGGCGAGCTGCCCTCGGCGTCGTACCATCCCCGCATGAAGGCCCTGCACGAGCGCAACGCCGCACGCCTGAAGGCGATCATTGGTCGCCACGGCTGGCCCGGCCGCTCGCTCGTCGGTGAGGAGGCGGCCAAGGCGGCCTGGCTCATCGCCCAGCATGCCGTCTCGGATCTTCCTTTCATGACCGAGTGCATCGGCCATCTGGAAGCCGCCGTCGCCCGGGGAGAGGCCCCGGGGTGGCAGCTGGCCTTCCTGCAGGACCGGGTGCGCACGCTTTCCAGCGAGCCGCAGGTCTACGGCACCCAGTTCGACGTCGATGACGGCGGCTGGCCGACGCCGTTTCCCGTCGAGGCGCCCGAGACGGTCAATGCGCGACGGGCCGCCCTGGGCATGAACTTCCTTGAGGAGCGCCTCGCGCAGATGATCGAGCGGGAGCGCCGTCGCCGCGCGCCTCGCGACCAGGCCCCTCAGGCCTCATCGGACCCCGACGAGAAGCGGTAGCCGAGCAGGCGCATGGCATTCAGCGTCACCAGCAAAGTGACGCCGGTGGCCGCCATCATCCCGCTCGCCGACACTACCCGCGCCATCGAACTGCGCGAACCGGCTACCCGCCGCGCCAGTACCTGCCCCGGGACGACGTGCGCATGGAGCTGCTGACGCCCACCGAGACCATGACCCACAGCCCGTTCAAGGGCGATGCCGGCTACTTCTCCTTCGGCGAGCACAATGATGTAGCTGGAGTTATGAGCAGTCATTGGAAGGCATGGAGCAGATTGAAAGAAATCTGGCTTTTTATGTTGTTGGTTGACTTTTATGAGAGGTTTTGATTAATTTTAGTTTTTGGTTGCCTTGAGTTTTTGTTATGAGCTTCTTTCTTAGTGTTTTTTTTGCTGTTTCTGCTGCATGCTTTGCAGCATGGTTTCAAAATAGATCTTGGAAGAAAAGGGAAGATGTAAGGTTCGAGGAGAGAGAGCGGGATTCTGCTCTAAAAATAGTCTCTGAGTTCTCAGAGCTTTCTTCGAAAAGGCTTTATAGGCAAAAAAGATATTTGTGGGCAGTTTCTGGGGGGGATGAGGATGTTGAGTGTAAGGACAAGGCTGAGTATAGGAAAGTCCTTCTTGAATGGAATGATCGATTGAGAAGCATACTTGTTAGCTTGGGGTATTCTTTTGGTGATGATGAGGTTGCTTATGTTGAGAGAACGATTCAAGCAAAGTTTGTGGATGCTAATAGATTGATTAATCTACTGTATGAGGGTGGTGGGGAAGTTTCAAAAACTGAGATTGATAGGCGGTTAGATGTTTTAGGGGCCGATCTGGTTGCTTTCAACAAAAAGCTGCTTAGGAGGGTTAGGGAAGATAATTTCTCCTCCCTTCCATTGAAAACAAAGGTTTGTTTTTCTAACAGAAAAAATCTTTCCTTTTCCTATTTGTTTTTTAGGCTTTTTGGTCTTTGATAAGGCTTTCTGAGTATGCTTTTCGTAACAGTACTCTACGGCTCCAATGTGGCGCGTGCTTAGCCTGCTGGGCGATAAATTCATCAACGTCATCTATTGGAAAATAATGGTTTGCATGAGAGTTTTTGATAACTTTTTTCGGTAGCGGGTAAACAAGAAGGCTAGCTATTAATGCCGATTGTGAGTTGTTGCATGATGCTGCGTCAACGTTGAAAAGCAGCTTTGCTGCAACGTCGCAATTGTTAAGATTGTATCCGAAGTATGCAGATCCTAAGTATGCCCTTAGGATGTCGTTCTTAGTGGATCTTTTTGAAAGAAGCCAAGATAAAATTATCTCATGTGACTTTCTTTCAAGTGTCCTTTCTCGCCTGTTTAGTACGGTTCTAACGTACTGCTGCTCTATTGTGCTCACTCCTCCTAGTCTTTTCCTTTTTAAAAATTGCTTTCCTATCCTAAGTAAGGATATGTAATCGATACCGTTGTGTTTATAAAACTTCCTGTCCTCAAGAGCTAAAACATGTCTTTCGAAATTTGTTGTTTCATCTGCCAGCTCTAGGCTGGTTGAGAATTTTTTTGATTTCATGTCATGTATGATGATGTCTAAGGCTAGATTGAAGTGTATCAGCCATCCCTTAAGATCTAATTTCGATGCTGGTCGTCCATTGAGGTCAATGGTTATGGTTTTTTTTGGATGTATCACTTTCTGGCCTTATATTTTTTTCTATTTTCCATGGTTTAATTTTGCATTATTGTTTTAGCATCTTTTAATCCAGTCATGCAATTAACATTCGGATTCTCGTTTTCATCGCCTCTAGCTGTTGGGCTTGCCCAGTCTCAATCAGGGTCAACGTGCCACGGGCGCGGTCGAGGTTGGCGTAGACCATCTTCCTCGCCAAAATCAGACCTTGATCAGTTCTGCATCGGCACGCCATCTGCCCACCGGAAGCCGATGCCGCCGCCCTTCCAGACGCCTTCGCCGAGCGGGTTAGGTCCCTGGATATCGACGTGCTGCGGCAGGCCGAAGCCGGGGGCGAGGTCCTGCACGCCGCGCACGGTGCTGCGGTGCATGATGCGCAGGCCCTGCTCCTCGGCGGGCAGGTGCGCCTCGGGGGCGGCGCGATGGGCCACGGCGAGGTTGTCGATGAAGACGCAGTCGTTCTCCTGGTACTCGAAGGCGGTGGCGTAGCCGTTGTCGAGCCCCGCATTCAACAGGTCGTTGTACTCGTGGCAGAGCCGCGTCAGCTCGTCCTCGTGCAGCAGCCGAAAGGCCTCCTCGTCGGGGAGCTTCTCGATCACCGCACCCGTCATGCCGAGGTGCAGCCACACGCACTCTCGCCCGGTGATGGGGTGCGCGTGCACCACCGGGTGCACCACGCCCGAGGCGGAGTTCACCGAGGCGAGACGGCGACAATACTCCTTGCGATCCTCGGGCAGGGCGTCGAAGGCCGCGCCCTGATGGGCGAAGTAGGTGCCGCCGCCTTTCTCGGCCGGGCGGATGATGTGGTAGCCCGAGTGCGAGAAGGTGTCCGCATTGAAGCTGCCGTCGTTGTGCCACTGCGGCCCCACGTCCTGGATGCCGTGGCGTCCGTCGTTCGAGAGGCGAAAGATATGCGGGTTGCCACCAGGGGTGGCCGGGTGCACGCCATGGGTGCTGTGCAGCTCGCGGCCGCCCCACCAGCAGCTCGCCCGCAGGAAGTCATCGGCGGCCAGCGGCGTGTCGTTCTTGAAGACGAGAAAGCCGCGACTCGCCATCTCCTGCTCCAGGGCGTCGCGCACCTCGGGCGGCGGCGCCTCCTCGGCGGAGAGGTCGATGCCCCGCACCTCGGCGCCCAGCGGCTCGAGCGGCGTGATGGTGGCGCCGAAGGCCTCGATGGCGGCGACGCGGGCGGGATCCAGGGGCGGAATCGTCGGGGAGCGGTGGGTCATGCGGGCCTCCCAGGGGCTGTGGCGATGGCATAGGCGATGCCAACGGAGGAGGGCGCCACCGGCCTCTAATGGGAGAGGGCAGCGCCGTCATCCGAGCACAGGATGAGTGTGCGGATCATGCTGACAGACACCCTACGGTATGCCAAACGCGCCCGGCGTGGGCCGGGCACGCGGCCGTCACGACGCGGTTGCGGCGGGCCGGGCCTCCGCCGGCGCGGGCCCCGGCGAGAAGCGATAGCCGAGCAGGCGCATGGCGTTGAGCGTCACCAGCACCGTGGCGCCGGTATCCGCCATCACCGCGATCCACATGCCGGTGATGCCGAGCGCCGTGGTGACCAGGAACACCGCCTTAAGGCCCAGCGCCAGGGCGACGTTGGTCTTGATGTTGCGCAGCGTGGCCCGGGAGAGGTCGATCAGCTCGGCGATGCCGCTCACGCGATCCTTGAGCAGCGCCGCATCCGCCGTCTCCAGCGCCACGTCGGTGCCGCCGCCCATGGCGATGCCCACCTCGGCGGTCGCCAGCGCCGGGGCGTCGTTGATGCCGTCGCCCACCTTGCCGATCGGCCCCTCGCCGGCGGCCTGCCACGCCCGCACGCGCTGGGCCTTCTCCTCGGGCATCAGCTCGCCGTGGGCCTCGATGCCCAGCTGCTCGCCGATGGCGGTGGCGGTGCGGGCGTTGTCGCCGCTGAGCATCACCGCCCGCACGCCGAGGCGCTCAAGCGCCGCCAGGCCGTGGCGGGCATCCTCGCGCGGCTCGTCGCGCACGGCGATCAGCCCCAGCGCCCGCTCGTCCTCGACCAGCACCGCCAGGCTCTTGCCGGCCTGCTCCAGATCGGCGATCCGCGCCTTGAGCTCGTCGGACAGAGTGACCCGTTCCGCCAAGTGGCGCGGGGTGATCAGCGACAGCGCTCGCTCTTCGACAAGCCCGGAGACCCCGCGACCGGCCTGGGCGCGGCTCTCGCTCGCCCGAGGCACCGCCAGCCCCTGCCGTTCGGCGTGGGCCAGGATGGCCACGGCGATGGGGTGGCTGGCTTCGCGCTCCAGGGCGGCGGCGAGGCGCAGGATCTCGCCCTCGTCGTGCCCGTCGGCCAGGGCCTCCACGTCGGTGACCTTGGGCGCGCCCGCGGTGAGCGTGCCGGTCTTGTCCAGTGCCACCAGCTTGAGCTTGCCGAGCTGCTCCAGCACCGCCCCGCCCTTGATCAGCAGGCCGCGCCGGGCGCCGGCCGAGAGCCCGGCGGCGATCGCCGCCGGGGTCGAGATCACCAGGGCGCAGGGGCAGGCGATCAGCAGCAGCGCCAGGGCGCGGTAGATTGCTTCCGACCACGCCATGCCCGCGACCAGCGGCGGCGCCACGGCCATCAGCAGGGCGAGCCCGATCACCGTCGGCATGTAGTAGCGCGCGAAGCGGTCGATGAAGCGGGCGACCGGCGCCTTGGCGGCCTGGGCCTCCTCGACCAGGCGGATGACCCGGGCGATGGTGTTGTCCTCGGCGCGCCGCGTCACCTCCACCTCCAGGGCGGCCTCCAGGTTCACGGTGCCGGCGAAGACGTCGTCGCCGGGCTCCCGCGCACGGGGCACCGACTCGCCGTTGATCGGCGACTCGTCCAGCTCGGACGCCCCGGCGAGGATGCGCCCGTCGCAGGGCACCCGGTCGCCGGGGCGGATCAGCACTCGCTGGCCTGGCGCGAGGGTGGCGGCCGGCACCTCGCGGGTGTCGTCGCCGTCCAGCAGTCGCGCCGTCGAGGGCGTGAGGTCCGCCAGCGCCGAGATGCTGCGCCGCGCTCGGGACGCGGCCACGCCCTCCAGCAGCTCGCCCACGGCGAACAGGAAGACCACCACCGCGGCCTCGGCGGCAGCATCGATGGCCAGCGCCCCCAGGGCGGCGACGCTCATCAGCATCTCGATGGTGAAGGGATTGCGCTGCTTCAGCGCGCCCCAGGCGCCCTGCACGATGGGCACCAGCCCCACCGCGGTGGCGGCGACGAAGGGCCACTGGCCGAGCGCCGGCCAGGCCAGGTGCAGCGCGAAGGCCAGGACGAGCAGGCCGCCGGTGACCAGCACCAGCCGCCCCTTGGCGGTGCGCCACCAGGGCGCCGGGGCGTCCGGCGCGGCCGCCTCCTCCTCGCTGACCAGGCGGTAACCGAGCTCATGAATCGTGCGCTCGATGGCGGCGCGGGAGGGCGCGGTGTGCTCGGGATGATGCAGCTTGACCGAGCCGGTGACCGAGCTGGCCGAGACCTCCGCGATGCCCTCCAGGCGACCCAGCGCCGACTCGACCTTGCGCTCGCAGCCGCCGCAGTCCATGCCCTCGACGCGCAGCGTCAGGGTCGCGGCGGTGGACGTGGATGCCGATGTGGCCATGGCGGGGCTCCTGTCGGTGGGGTAATGTCTGAAGCATAAACCCTGTAGCAACTACAGGTTCAAGTGACGGTCTGAGGTGGAAGCCCCCCATAAACAGGACCGAGTAAAAAAAGCCTACCCCTGCAGCAAGGAGCCCCCATGACGGAGACGCCCACCCTCGGCATCGGCGCGCTGGCCCGGCGGGCCGGCTGCCAGCCGGAAACCGTGCGCTACTACGAACAGATCGGGCTGTTGCACGCAGCCACGCGCACCGAGGGCGGCCAGCGCCGCTACGGCGAGGAGGCCGTGCGGCGGCTGACCTTCATCCGCCACGCCCGGGACTTCGGCTTCTCGGTGGAGGCGGTGCGCGAGCTGCTGGCGATGTCGGACCGCCCCGACATGTGCTGCGACGAGGTCGACGCCCTCGCCAAGCACCACCTGGAGGAGGTGGAGTCGCGGCTGCAGCGGCTCGCCGCGCTGCGCGACGAGCTCAAGCGGATGATCGGCCAGTGTGCCGGCGGCAAGGTGGAGAGCTGCCGGATCATCGAGGTGCTCAGCGACCACCGGCTGTGCGACAGCGATACCGCCCACGGCGGCGCCCACGACCTCGGAGAGCCGCCCGCCGCCCGGCGCAGCTGAGGGCGCCTGTTGATCTATTGGTAGCGGTGCTGCCAGCCCTTCACCGCGATCTGCTCCTTGAGCAGCTCCAGCATGTCCACCAGCACCTGCTCGGTGATCTGTTCGGTCTCGGGGTCGGTGCGCAGCCAGGCATCGAAGCCGCTCTCGGCCAGGTGCTCCACCAGGGCGGAGAACTCCCTCGACTTGAGGCCCGCCAGGGCCTCGTCGACCAGGCGGCAGGCGAGGTCGGAGAGCGAGGCCTCGAGCCCCCGGGTCAGCTGGCCGCCCAGCGGCAGGCGCGAGAGCCGGCGGACTTCCGGGCTCTCGGCCAGGGTGCGGCCGACCAGCCCGCGCACGTAGCGCAGGGTGTCGGCGCGGTTGTGGTCGTAGGCGTCGCCCGCCATGGCCTCCAGCCGCTGGCTGATCTCGCGGATCAGGGCCTGCTTGCGGGGCCGTACCACCCGCTCCATCAGCGGGGCGGAGAGGCCCTCGCTTGAGCGGATCTCCTGCTGCACGTTGTCGAGCATGCGGATGGCGATGCGGTCGGTGAGCTCCTCCAGCAGGATGTCGTAGTACTTGGCGACCACGCTGAAGAGGTACCAGCGGCGCACGTCGATCAGCCCCATGCGCTGCAGGCGGTGCAGCAGTGAGATGACGCGCAGGATGCGCAGCAGCCGAAAGCCACCCAGCGGGATGCAGCCGAGCACGTCGTACCAGTGCACGAAGGGATAGAAGAACCAGCGGTGGTAGTGGCGCTCGGCGATGGCCACGGCCCAGCCCAGCAGCACGTCGAGCAGGAAGATCGACACGAACGCCAGGTCGATGGCGAGGAAGTTGGCATGGATGTGCCGCTCGTAGGCGGCGTAGAGGCCGGGCGCCACGGCCTCGAAGGCGGCGTTGAGCGGCGGCAGCAGGTAGAGGCTGTCGAACAGCAGCAGGGCCAGGTTCGCGATCACCAGCACGATGATGAGCAGGTCCCACACCAGGTGGATGCGCTCCAGGGCGGGAGAGGTCGTTCGGGTGGCGGGCATGATGGCTCCTCGAACGGTGGACGGTATGTCCTTTCCCCACTCAGCCTAGAGCGTCGAGGCGTTGGTGGCATGACAAGCGCGCTCAGCCTCCTCGCCGCGACGTGGCGGCGTGCCTTGTCAGGGCAGCTGGCATCCTGCGCGAAGCGGCCGGGTTTCAAGGCCCGGCCGCAGGATGTCATGCCTTGTGGTGGCGGCAGGTCACCCCCGGGTTGAACGGCTTGAGGTTGCCGTTGGGGTTGGCGCGAAACCACAGGTGCTGATCGTAGTGGGCCTCGAAGTGGTGGGCCTCCTCGGTGGGCGTGGCCGGGTCATCGACCATATGGTCCCAGCTGCGCCCGGCCAGGACCGGCGGCCCACCGTTGCCCGCGGTTTCCCAGGCCTTACGGAACACCAGGTTCTCGACCCCGACCAGTGCCAGGGAGCCGTCTTCCTGGGGTTCATAGAGCAGGATGGCGGGGTTCATGAAGTCGGTATGGGTGCCGGTGCCGTCGACCCGCGGCGCGGTGACCGTGAGGCCGAGCAGGTCGGGCCGCAAGTAGTGGATGCCCATGGCACCCAGTCCGGCGGGCAAGCCATGGGCCTTCGCCGTCACGCACTCCCCGGAGGGATCCGGCACGTAGCCCTCCGCCAGGGCCGCGTTAACGTCCTCGAAGCGCAGCGTGGCCGCACGCACCGATTCGATCAGTGCTGTTGCCTCGTCGCTTTGGATCGCGTCCTGATCCGGCAGCGAGTGTGCTGCTATCAATGGCGCCGCCGTCAGCCCCGCCACGATCATCCCACCCCACAGGATGGCACGCATGTGATTCTCCTCCCGGCGTTGCCGGGCCAGCCGCATCGGGCAGGGGCCCGCGAGCGTTACCAACCGAGCTCCCATGCGGCCAAGATGAGGTGGCTCGAAACGCGTCGACCAACCTCATCATTATAGTGGAGCCGGCCCCTTGGCGTGCCCTTCGCGGTGCCGCGAAGCGAGGTGGAAGATGTCATACGGGTGCCTGTTGCGAGGGGCATCAGCCTAGGCTGAATCGGACCAGGCAGCGGACCCTTGGGCCTCCCGTCAGCGCTTCACCAGCCCTTGGCCGAGCATTGCATCGAGATGATCGACGGCGGCGGCCAGCTTCTCGTCGATGACGTGCAGGTACTCCGTCCAGTCGTCGATATGGTTCAGCTCCGCCTTGCCGTCGGAGATGCCGCGCAGCACCACCAGCGGCACCGCGAAGCGGGTGCAGGCACGCAGGCCGGCGTAGCTCTCCATGTCCACCATGTCCGCGGCGATGGCGTCATAGGCTGCGCCCGAGACGATATCGGCGCCGGTCGAGAGCGTCGCCTCGCGAATCCCGGGAATGCGCAGCGGCAGGGGCAGGGTGGCCGGCAGGTCGAGGAAGGGCGTGACGCCCGTCGCGAAGCCGAGCGGCGTGGCGTCCATGTCGCGGTAGGCCACCGAGGTCGCCTGGTAGACCTCAGTCTGCTCCAGCGCCCGGCTGCCCGCCGAACCCAGCGACACCACCAGGTCCGGCAGCCGCCCGCACGCCTCGAGCCTCGCCAGCGCCGCGGTGAGCTCCACCGCCGCCTCGACCGGCCCCACGCCGGTCATGAAGGGCGTGAAACGCTGCCTCAATTGCGGGCCGTACTCAGGCTCGGCCGCCATCACGAAGAGGATCGACTGGCCGCCCAACTTCGTCAGCGGCGCCGGTGCGCGTGGTGTCTGGTTCATTTCTATGGTCTTCGGCAGCTTGTGATCGCCACCATCATGGCGGGCATGGGCGCAGGCGCCAAGCTCGCGGAGCCCGATGGAGCCGAGCGCGGCGTGGTCAGGCGAGGTCGGACCTAGACCAATTGACCTAAGAAAAATTGTCCTCAAGCGCTGACAATCTGCCTTTATCGCCCTAAGCTGATGAATCAGCCAATAGCAATGGAACTGCCTATGGCCGATCACACTTCCGAATCCTGCATTCCCCGGCACCCGCATTCCCGGCGGGCGTGTATCCTTGCTGGTGACACCTTGATCGCCGATACCCGCAACGCCATCGAATTGCGCGAGCGTGGTTATTCATCGAGAAAATGTCTCACTCAAGCGGATATGAAATTTTCGAAACTCTCGGTGTTAGCCACTGAGGCCTATTATGCCTTCAAGACCAAAATGCCCCTGCTTATTTTTCTTTATTGTCGAGAACTGTCTACTAGTAAGCGTTGATAATTACGTCAACCTGGAAGGAGTAGTAGAAGAGTTTGGCCAATTTTATAGTAATACTTGAATGAAAGAGGAGTGTGACCTGAGGTGTGAAGTGGCTGCATGTGAGAGAGAGTGAGCTGCAAGTGCAGTGGTAGAAAGATGTTTTACATTGTCGGCTTGGCATGGGTGCCTAGATTGTTAACTAAAGTTAGAGTGGTTTTGCTTATGAAAGAAGAAATATCAAGTCTCTTGGAGAGAGAAGAGTCACCGGTCTTGGAATTTAAAAGGCAGTGGTATTGGGACGATGACACTCCCAGAGAAGATATGGCAGACAAGTGGGGTGAGTTGACCAAAGATTTAATATCTTTAGCTAATGGATATATAAACAATGTTGGGGCTTGTCGTTATTTGATTTTTGGTTTTTCAGAAACCGAGAAAAAGACATACAATGTTGATTTGAGCAGTATAAAGCAGTTAAGAAACTTGTCTAAGTTCAAAAAAGATCTCGTGGAGAGGATGGAGAAGTATACTAGGCCATCATTTTTGGATTTTGAAATTGAAAGTGTTTTTGTTGGCGGTGACTCTTTGCTGGTTTTTGAAATCCCTTGCCCTATTCACCTAATAGAGCTGAGGCGTGAGCTAAAGACGAAGACTCGCCCCCTTGATGAAGGTGCTGTTTTAGTTAGAAAAGGGCAAAGATCAGATGAGGTTAGAACAGCTACTCCCGATGAAATTGAAAAACTCAAGCTAGAGTTTTCTAGTTATGGAGAATCTTCTCTATACAAGAAAATGAATGAAAGTTATGAGCCGCCAGCATCTGAAAAAACAATCGAAAAGACAGTTCAATTGTTTATGGATAAAAATTCCAGTTTCTCTCTGGCAGAAAACTATCCAGTTAAAGAGAAAAACTGGAAAGAAAGTGTTGTCTTTGAAGTTTATCGTTTGGAAGACGGGTTTTCTGGGATGAGAGAATTTATTTATGTTCATGACTACTCTAATCAAGGGAGGACACTGGTTGAAATAAAAAGAAGAAGGTTGGTGTGTGATCTAAGTGCTTCAATTATTTTGATAGACCGACCAAAGTTGAAAGATGTAGAGCGTCGAAAGGCCAATATTAAAAGAGTATTTGGTTCCAATTATGTGTTCTTCATAGACGAGTTTGGCTATGAGCACCTATATAAAGACTGCATTCTTCCATACGAGAAGTTTAACCTTCCAGTGTATGTTGATGGTTTGTATGATGAAAAAGACTCTATCGACTTGCCTGCAATTGAAAAGTTGAAAGAGTGGTTTGGTTCCGAGAATGAACCTCTGTTTGTCGTGAGTGGGCATGGTGGCATAGGGAAAACAACTTTAGCAAAGCAATTTTTGGATTTTGTTAATGATGAGAATGGTGATTCTGGGATACTGTTTATAGATTCAAAAGAGATAATTAACGAGCTGTCTAGAAGTTTTAGTATTGAGAATAAAGTTTCAGACGTTTTTGATTTCTATAAGGCGTTAGTGGATGTCGATGAGATAGAGGGTGCAAAATTTGATAAAGAGCTTCTAAAGCTCTCGATAGATAATGGTAGTTTGATTGTTGTGCTCGATGGTATAGATGAGGTCATTGCAAAGTTAGGTGATAAGTTTGACGTTGAAAAGTTCATAACATCCATATTTGATGAATATAATTCCGGTCTGCACAAGACTAAGGTTTTGATCACTTGCCGCGACCATTTTTGGAATGAAGTTGGAAAAAAGGTGCTGTTGCCAGAGATTGTGCTAAAAGCATTTAATAGGAATTTGGCAAATGATTTTTTTGAGCAAAAGCTGAAAGGTGATAAGAAGAAACTGTCTAAAGCGATGGACATGGCTGAGCACCTTGCTATAGAAAGCGATAGCTATGAGACGGCAGAAGATAAAAAGACTTACATCCCATTCCTCTTAGATATGATTGGGTACTTGATCAATTCACAGGGCGCTGAAGCGAGTCTTAGAGAAACTTTTGAAAGTCGGTACCTCATCCCTGATAATCATACAGATCAGTTAGTGGCTCAAGTTTGTCGGCGAGAAATAGTTAAGTTGGATGGGCTGTCTATTGATCAACAAGTTGGTTTGTTTATTAGAATGGCTTCACGGAAGCAAAACGGGATCAGCCTTTATGACATAAAAAGTGAGCTACAAGAAATAGTTTCAGGTTCGGATTTTGATGACTCGCTAATAGAAAAAGTAAAGGGGCATCCTTTGGTTCAGTGCGAAAATAATATGATTTATTTTCGCTATGATGTCTTTGATACTTACTTTAAATCGCTTTTGGTTTATTACTTCTTTAAGCAGCAAGAGGTGAGCTCAATAACTGGTGAGTTGGCTAGAATTGTCAGTGGTTATCTTAAGTACGACACTAGCTTCACAGCTTCTGTGGCAGAAAAGTTGGTGTTAGATGATGAGCTTGTGATTTTCTGTATAGATGCGATAGAGTCAATAAATAGCATTCGTGGCGTTAATCGTGAAATGTTTGTTTCTGCCATCGTTTCGCTGCTATTAACACTTTTGCAGAAAGGTAGTGAAAAGCAATCAAATATTCAGTCTAGAACGGAGTTGCTAGAAAAGCTATTTGGAGAAAATGAAAGTTTAGTGGGCGTTTGCTTGGTGGATATCTTCGGGGATACGGCTTCTAAGCCAACGTTTGATCTCAGAGGTAGAGTTTTAAAAAAATGTGTTTTTAATAATTACGAATATTTCTGGGAGTGCAGTTTTGATGAGAATACAATATTTCATGCTTCCTTGTTTAAAGATATAGATCCGAGATCTGGGGTGAATTATAAGATTCCGGAAAATCTTTTCTCTAGCAGTTGTGATGTTACCTTGATACAGCACCTTCTCACTGAAAAGCAAGAGGAGTTTGAAAGTGCAAGAGATGTGGTGAAGGCAGACTTGGAAAGGGTTTTTAAGCTTTTTTATCAGAGAGGTAATTTTTACCCGAGGAAGCAAGAGGAGGTCAGGAAAAAGCTTTCAGCAGTTAAGCTTTTGCAAAAGCTTTTGGATAAAGGAGTGGTGAGGAACTATAAGGATCCAAAAAAGCCTAAAATGAAGCAATACAGAATCAGTGAGGAGTACAAGTCTGTGGTGGATTATATAGAGCAAGGTAGTCCATCAAGTGAGTTTCAGAGTTTGATTGAGGAGTTGACGTAAGCGTGGGGAAGATTCAGTGAAGCTTCTTCGATTTTGAAGGCGTGCGGCAGGCTAGATTTTAGCTGCGGGCAGCCTCCTAAGATATTGGTGTTAATAAGAAGCATTTTTTATTTCAGCTCCCCAGTCCACTCACCCGCATCACTCGTCTCTGCGCTGCGTCCATCAGGTGGCCGCGGCCGGTTTCCACCAGCGTCAGCCAGTGGCGTGCGCGGTTGATGCCGGTGTAGACCAGCTCCTAGGTTAGGATGGGGTTCGGCGCGTCGGGCAGCACCAGGGTGGCGTGGGTGAACTCCGAGGCCTGTCATTGTGTGAGGCAGGCGAGGGTGCTCCCCGAGGTGGGGTCTAAGCTATCAGGGCGTCTTCATGACTGGCAGAGCCGCCAATGAACAGTAATTGCTACAGGATCAGGGTAATGAGTCGCGAAGAGGTGGATCTCGCGATCGAATGGGCCGCGAAGGAAGGCTGGAACCCGGGGCTCCACGATGCCGACTGCTATTTTGCCGCCGACCCAAAGGGTTTCCTCATCGGCCTGCTGGGCGACGAGCCCATCGCCACCATCTCGGTGATCAAATACGACGACGCCTTCGGGTTTCTCGGCTTCTATATCGTCAAGCCGGAATACCGGGGACAAGGCTATGGGCTTCAACTATGGAAGGCCGGGATTGACTATCTTCACGGCCTCAATATCGGGCTCGATGGTGTCGTCGACCAGCAGGAAAACTACCGGAAGTCCGGTTTCACGCTGGCCTATCGAAACATCCGCTACGAGGGAAGGGGGGGCGGCAAGGCTCCCCAGCAGGCGGGGATCGTCGATCTATCGACACTGTCTTTCGAGACCCTTGCCGCCTATGACCGGCCCTTTTTCCCTGCCGACAGGGCAGCATTCACCCGCGCCTGGATCAGCCAGCCCGATGGTCATGCGCTTGGCGTGATGCAGGATGACAGGCTGGCTGGCTATGGGGTCATCCGGCCATGCCGCAACGGGTACAAGGTCGGCCCGCTGTTGGCGGACAGCCCGGCATTGGCCGAGTCGCTTCTGCTCGCCTTGAAGGCCCACACGACGCCATCGGACCCGGTTTTCCTCGATGTGCCAGCCATCAACCCGGCGGCGGTGGCATTGGCCGAGCAGCATGGCATGAGGGTGTCGTTCGAAACCGCCCGAATGTACCGGGGGGAGAGGCCCGACCTGCCGTTGGCTCGCCTCTTTGGTGTGGCGTCTTTTGAAATCGGATGAGCGCCTTGGCGCGGCTCGCCACCTTCCTTGAGTAAGAAGGACTTTCAGTCCCCCAAGCCACTCACTCGCATCACTCTTCTCTGCGCCGCGTCCATCAACTGGCCGCGGCCGGTTTCCACCAGCGTCAGCCAGTGGCGGGCGCGGGTGATGCCGGTGTAGACCAGCTCCCGGGTGAGGATGGGGTTCGGCGCGTCGGGCAGCACCAGGGCGGCGTGGGTGAACTCCGAGCCCTGGGACTTGTGCACCGTCATCGCGAACACCGTCTCCACCGCCTGCAGGCGCGAGGGCAGCACCCACTTGATGCGATCGGTGCCGTCGCCGGCGGGGAAGGCCACCCGCAGCAGCCGCCGGCTGCCGTCGCCAAGAGCATTGTTCGGGCGCTGTGAAGAGAGTGCAGAGCCTGGGCGCGGCATGTCCAGGGTGATGCCGATATCGCCGTTCATCAGCCCCAGGCCGTAGTCGTTCTTCGTCACCAGCACCGGGCGGCCGGGGTACCAGCGCTGGCGGCCGTCCTGGCTGTCGATCAGCCTTTCCCGTTCCAGCGCCTGGCGCACCCGCTCGTTCAGGCCCTCCACGCCCCAGGGGCCGCGGCGCAGCGCGCACAGCAGCTGGAAGTGGCCGTGGGCCGCCAGCACCTCTCTTGCCCAGTCATCGAAGGCCTCCTGATCCGCCTCGTCGGCCGGGCGCTGCTCGGCCATCACGCTGAGGAAGTGGCGATAGCCCACCGGCGGCGCGTCGGCCGTTTTGGCACTGGGAAAGCGCTCGGGGCAGCCGGTCACGGCCAGGCGGGCCAGGCCGCGCTCGTCGTCGGCGGATAGCTTGTGGTGCGAGAGGTCCGCGAAGCCTGCGGTGAGCGCCGTGGTAATGGCGCGGCGCTTGGCGGCGGGCTCGGCCTCCAGGTTGATCGCCGCGGCCAGCTGGCCGATGCCGCTGTCGGCGGTGAAGCGGTGGCTGACGCGCAGCATGGCGATGGCCTGGTCGAGGGGCTGGCCGTCGGCGTCCAGCGTCTCCGCGGGCAGCGGCTGACCGGTGGCCTCACCCAGCCACTCGGCGGTGGCCGGGGTGTAGTGGCCGCCCTCGGCCCGGGCGCACAGGTCGCCGAGCACCGAGCCCGCCTCCACCGAGGCGAGCTGGTCCTTGTCGCCGAGCAGCACCAGCCGCGCCCGGGGCGGCAGCGCCTCGAGCATCGCGGCCATCATGCCCACGTCCACCATCGAGGCCTCGTCCACCACCAGCACGTCCAGCGGCAGCGGGTTGTGGCGGTCGTGGCGAAAGCGGCGGGTCTCGGGCCGCGAGCCGAGCAGCCGGTGCAGCGTCGAGACCTCCTTGGGGATCACCCCGCGCAGCCGCTCGGGATCGTCGGCCAGGCCGTCGAGATCGAGCTTCGCCACCTGGCCGGCGATGGATTCGTTGAGCCGGGCGGCGGCCTTGCCGGTGGGGGCGGCGAGGCGGATGCGCAGGGCGTGCTCTCCTTCACTCTCGCCTTCCCCCTGGCCTCCACCAAGAGCCAGCGCCTGGAGCAGGGCGAGCAGGCGCACCACGGTGGTGGTCTTGCCGGTGCCGGGGCCGCCGGTGATCACCGCGAAGCGCGAGCGGCCGGCCAGGGCGCAGGCGGCCTTCTGCCAGTCGATGGCCGCGGTCCGGGGGGCGCCATTCTGAGCTGCGGTCGCCTTCGGTTTGGGAAAAAGCGCGTCGAGGATCGGGCGCAGGCGGGCCGCGTCCGGGGTCTCGTCGTCGCGCTTGGTATCGCCGAGCCGCTCATTGATCCGGCTGTGGATATCCTGCTCGTGCTGCCAGTAGCGGCGCAGGTAGAGCCGGGGGCGGGCGGCGGTGCCGGCGAGCACCAGCGGGGTGCTGCCGGGCCCATCGGCGACGAGCTCGGGCTGGGCCAGCGCCGCGCGCCAGGTGTCGAGATCGAGCGCGGCCATCACCCGGCTGGGCAGCGGCGGCGGGTCCTCCAGGCTGTCGCCCTCCGGCGGCAGCGAGAGCGCGAGGTCCGGGGTGGCGAGCGTCTGGGCCAGGTCCAGGCAGACGTGGCCGCGGCCGAGCTGGTGGCTGGCCAGGGCGGCCGCCAGCAGCAGCAGGGGTGAGGCCTCACTTACCCCGTTTACCGCCTCTGCCTCGCGATGCAGGAAGGCGGCGAAGGCGCGGTCCAGCGAGCGCAGCCAGCCGCGCGCTACCCAGCGATCGAGCAGCGCGAACAGCGCCGCGTGATCGGCCAGCGCCCGTTCGGGGGCGAAGTCCTGGGTATCCGGGGTCATGGGCTGGCCTCCTCGGCGGCGCGGAACAGGGCATCGAGCTCGCGGATCAACTCGCTCGGCGGGCGTTCGGCGTGCACGCCGCGGGAGGGCGCGCGGGTGCCGCGCAGGAAGACGTAGAGGGCCCCGCCCAGGTGGCGCTCGATGTCGTAGTCCGGCAGCCGGGCCTCGAGCAGCCGGTGCAGGGCCAGCAGGTAGAGGCAGTACTGCACGTCGTAGCGCTTCTCGAGCACGGCCTCACCCATCGCCGCCTCGGTGTAGGCGGCATCGTCCGCGCCCAGGTGGTTGGACTTCCAGTCGAGCACGTAGAAGCGCCCCTCATGCTCCACCACCAGGTCGATGAAGCCCTTGAGCATGCCGTTGAGGGTATCGGGCTCGAGTGCCGGCCGCGGCCGCCCGCCGAGTGTGTGAGCGCTTACAAGGGCGTCCAGCCGGCGGGTGTTCACCTTGTGGGCGGCGAACCAGAACTCCAGCTCCACGCGATAGCCTTCCAGGGCGTCGAGGCGCAGCGGCGCGGCCTCGCCATCGCCCGTATCCGGTACCGGCAGCGGCGTGGTCAGCAGCTCCGGCAGCCACTGTTCGAGGGCGGCGATCTGGCCCTCCCAGCCGCGGCGGTTGGCGCGCCGGGCCAGGGTATCGGCGCGCAGGTCGGCATCGCCGGCCACCCGGGCGAAGCCCTCCTCGCCGGCCCACTCCAGCAGGCCGTGCAGGAAGGTGCCCGCCGAGGGGCCGCGGGGGAAGCGGTGAAGCGAGCCCTCGCTCACCGTGGCGGCCGCCGCGTCGAAGGGCTCGTCGATCACCTCCATCGCCGTGGCTTCATCGGCGGTGGTGGGCTCGGGCTGGACGGCGGATTCGGCTTCCTCCTCCGGGGTGGCGCCGGTGCGCAGCGCCGAGTAGCTGGCGATCCACCAGTGCTCGCGGATCGTCCGGCTGGGCTCGCGGGCATGGCCGAGCGGCGTGTCGTCGCTGGCGAGTTCGACCGGCGTGGCCTCGGCCTCGGGGGCGTCGATCACCGCCACCCGACCTCTCTCCTGCCCCTCCGCGTCTGCCAGCGCCTCGAGGGCCGGGCGCAGGGTCTCGGGCGAAAGTTCCTCGCCGCCCTTGAGCAGGTGGCCGACGGCGCTGCGCTCCATCGAATCCAGCGGCGCCAGGCCGAGCCAGGTGGCGTGGCGGGCGCGGGTCAGGGCGACGTAGAGCTTGCGCAGGTCTTCCCCCAGGCGCTCGCGGTCGGCGCGGGCGAGGATGGCCTCGTCGGCGGACAGCGTCAGGCGAAGGTGGCCGTCGTCGTCGTGCCAGCGCAGCGACAGGTCGCCCTGCTTCACCGGGCGGAAGGCGGCGATAAAGGGCAGGAACACCAGCGGGTACTCCAGGCCCTTGGACTTGTGGATGGTCACCACCTGCACCAGGTCGGCGTCGCTCTCCAGGCGCAGCCGGTGGGTGTCGGACTGCGCCTGGGGATGCGCGCGGGACTCGGCGAGAAAGCGCAGCAGGGCGTGCTCGCCGTCGATCTCGGCGCTGGCCTCCTGCAGCAGCTCGCCGAGGTGCAGGAGGTCGGTGAGCCGTCGCTCGCCCTCGGGCACGGCCAAGAGCCGCCCGGGCACCGCGAAGTCGGCCAGCAGCCGGTGCAGCATGGGCAGCACGCCGCGGCGCTGCCACTGGCGGTGGTAGTCGCGGAACTGCATCACCCGCGCCTCCCAGGCCAGCTCGTCCTGCTGGGGGCCGCCGTTCAGGGCGTCGAGTTCGGAAAGCGAGAGCCCCAGGCTCGGCGTGGCGAGCGCGGCGCGCAGGCAGCGCTCGTCGTCCGGCGCGGCGCAGGCGGCGAGCCACCCCTCCAGCTCGGCGGCGGCCTCGGTCTCGAACACGCCCTCCTTGTCGGAGAGGTAGACGCTGCGGATGCCGCGGGCGAGCAGGGCGGCTCTAATGGCGCGGGCCTCGCCGGCGTTGTTGACCAGCACGGCGAGATCCGACGGCGCCAGGGGGCGCAGTTCGCCATCCTTGGTAAAGCCCGTCTGCCCGGCCTGACCCTCGCGCAGGAGTGCGGCCATCTCGGTGGCGCAGCGTCCGGCGAGCTCAGCCAGGTAGGCGCCCTTGGCGAGCGTCTCGTCGGCGGCCAGGTGCCAGAGGGTCAGCGCCGGCTGGGCGGCGCCGTGGCGGGTGAGGGCGTCCTTGCGGCCGTTGGCGTCGACGGGGGCAAACGGCACCGGATTGTCGTCCCCGCGGCGGAACAGGAAGGCGCCGGACTCGCTCCGTTCGGCGTGTTCGAACACGCGGTTGACCGCCTCGACCATGGGTTCGGCGGAGCGGAAGTTGGTGCCGAGCGTGACGTGGCGGCCGGCCGTATCGCGCCGGGCCTGGAGGTAGGTGTGGATATCGGCGCCGCGGAAGGCGTAGATCGCCTGCTTGGGGTCGCCGATCAGCATTACCGCGCTGTCGTCGCGGTTCTTTTCCAGCTCGTAGACCCGGTCGAAGAGCCGGTACTGCACCGGGTCGGTGTCCTGGAACTCGTCGACCAGCGCCACCGGGAACTGCTCGCGGATGCGTGCGGCGAGCGTCTCGCCGGCCTCGCCCGCGAAGGCGGCGTCGAGCCGGTGCAGCAGGTCGTCGGGACCGAGCTCGGCGCGGCGGCGCTGCACGGTCTCGCGGCGTGAGGCCATCCAGTGCACGGCGTGGGCCAGCAGGTCGGCGAACGGGTCGGGCAGCGCGGCGAGCCGCTCCGGCAACTCTTCCAGCGCCTCCAACGCCGGCAGGTTCGGCACGGGGTCTTCCTTCCAGATCTCGGCGAGGCCCTCGGGCGTCAGGCGCTTCCAGGCGGCGGGGGTGAGATCGGGGCTCGCGAGCTCGGCGTCATGGGCCCAGTCGCGCAGGGCGGCGAGCCAGTTGGCGCGGCTTTTGGCGTTGAGCTTCTGGCCGTTGAACGCCTTGCGCAGGGCGGCGGCCTCGAGCAATGCCTCCAACTCGTCGAGCCAGGCCGGCCAGGGCGCCTTGAGCTCCGCGAGCGCCGCGGCGCGCTGCTCGCGGTAGTTCGCCAGTGCCTCGGCGGGCGGCGGGGCCACGGGCAGGGCGGCGGCGTGGGTGCGCAGTCGGGCGGCGGTGTCGTTCAAGGCGTCCGGCGTGGTCCAGTAGCGGGCGACGATCGCCAGCGCCTCGGGGGCGAGGTCGTAGTAGAAGCTGCGCCAGTAGTCCCGGGCGATCTCCAGATCCATCTCCGACTGGTCCAGCGACATCTCCAGGGCAAACAGGCTGCCGCTGTCGAAGGCGTGCTCGCGCAGCATACGGTGGCACCAGGAGTGGATGGTGGAGACCGCGGCCTCGTCCATCCATTCGGCGGCCAGCCGCAGGCGGCGGGCGCAGGTCGGCCAGCTCTCGCGGGGGTAGCTGTCGCGAAGGGCGAGCAGCGGGTCGGCTCTGGGCGTCTTGTCTTCGGGCGCTGAGTTATCCACTGGTGGTTCGTCGAAGAGGTCCCCAGTCATGGACGGGGCTTTCCTTGGGGCAGACCTTTGCGGAGGCGCTGTGAACCCATCCCTGGGCGCTACCGATGCCGTCCCTGGCATAGGACCTCCGCTACGGTCTGCCCCAGGCGCCCCTTCGAGGCTATCGCCGGGTTCTGTACCCGATTGAAACGCCTCGGCGGCCTCCACCAGCCGGGCGCGGATACGGTCGCGCAGCTCCTGGGTGGCGGCGTTGGTGAAGGTGACTACCAGGATCTCCGGCGGCGTCAGCGGCCGTGGGAAGCTGGCCGCGTCCTCCTTGTTCCGGGGGCCGAGCACCAGGCGCAGGTAGAGCAGGGCGATGGTGAAGGTCTTGCCGGTGCCGGCGCTGGCCTCGATCAGCCGGCTCCCGGTGAGCGGCAGCGCCACCGGGTCGAGGCGCGGCGTCTCGGCTGCGTGCAGGTTTTCCGTCATCGTCATGCCTTGCCTCCCTGGCCCTTGCCGCCTGCCTTTTTATCGCCGCCGCCCTTGGCCTTCACCGCGTCGTGAAGGGGCGCGTAGAGCGCGTTCGTGAGCTCGGTGAAGCGCCGCCCGGCGGCCTCATGGCGAACGAGGCTCTCGAGATCGCGCCACTGGCGGGCGAGGTAGGGATCGCGGTCGCGCTCGCCGGCGGTGTAGTCGTCGCCCTCGAAGACGCGCGCGGCGGCCTTCCAGGCCTTGAGGTCGGCCTCTTCCGCCTTCTCGTCGCTGCCGAAGACCCGGGCCAGGGCGTTCGCGTCGCCGCCCTTCTCGTGCCAGGCGAAGGCGGTGTCCGGGGCCAGCGGCAGCGGGGCGGTCATGCCGGCGCGCCAGGCGCGGGCGATGGCCTCCAGGTGCTTGCGTGCGTCGGCCGCGTCCAGCGGCGCCAGGGTGCCGCCGCCGGCGCGGGAGAGCAGCACCGTGGTCATGGGGCCGAGGGCGAGCTGGCCGGCGAGATGGCCGACCCAGGGGGCGAGCCAGTGCTTCCAGTTATATTTGCCCTTGTTGACCAGGCTGCTGGTCATCAGCACCAGCCGGCAGCGCTCGCCTTCGGCGTTCTCGCGCAGGCCGTCCAGCCAGTCTTCGATCTGCAGCGGGCCGTCTGGGGTGGCGAGCTCGAGCGACACGGAAGCCGGCGTCTCCCAGGCGTGGGGCCAGGCCTGGAGCTTCTCGGCATAGGCCTCGAAGAGGTCGTCCAGGGGCTCGACGAGATGCGCGCGCATCAGCTCGGCGAAGCCGCCCATGGCGAGGCGCCCCTCACGCTCCAGGCGCGCCAGGGTGTCGTGGACGGCGGGGGTGGGCGATGCGCCCTCGTCCACGGCGCGGCGCCCGGCCTCGATCAGCGCCTGCTGGAGCTGCCAGTGGTCGAGGCCGTCCAGGGCGAAGGGCTCGTGGTCGGGGCTCTCCAGCGCCTCGCGCTCGAGGTAGACGCCGAGCCGCGTGGTGAAGAATGCCTTCACCGGGTCCTTGAGGAAGCCGCTGAGCCGCGCCAGCGTCAGCGCCGTGTCGAGCTCGATGGGCGGCAGCTCGCCGTCTTTTACGGCGTCCGGCACGGCCTGGTGTACCGCCCGCCACTCCCGGGCGTAGGTAAACAATCGCTCGTCTTCCGCAAAGCTCTCTACCGCGCCCGACCCCGTGCGGTTTTCTACCGTGCCCGACCCCGCACGGAAGTATTTCCGACTGAACGGCTGCAGCGGATGTTCGGTGGTCAGGGCATCGAGCAACGCCTGGTCGTCGTCTTCGTCTCCTTCCAGGCGCCATCCGGCGGCGAGGTGATCGCGCAGCTGGCCGAGCAGCACCGAGGGCGGGCGCGGCTCGTTGTCGTGGATGCTGCGGCCGACCCAGCTGATCATCAGGCTGTCGCGGGCCGAGAGCATCGCCTCCAGGAACAGGTAGCGGTCGTCCTCGCGGCGCGAGCGGTCGCCGGGGCGGTAGTCGTGGCCCATCAGGTCGATGTCCAGCGGGCGCTGCACCCGGGGGTACTCGCCGTCGTTCATGCCCAAGAGGCAGACGTGACGGAAGGGGATGGCGCGCATCGGCATCAGGGTGGCGACGTTCACCGCGCCGGCCAGGAAGCGCTGGGAGAGGTTGGCCTCGTCGAGCTGGCCGAGCCAGTGCTCGCGCACCACCGAGAGCGGCAGCGCCTCCGTGAGAGCGGCGTCCTCGCTGGTCTCCTGCCACTCCTCCAGCAGCTCCTCCAGGCGGCTCAGGGTGGCGAGGTCGGCCTCGTCCTCGGCGGCGAAGCACGCGGCCATGAGGGCGCGCAGCCGCCGACACCAGGTCGGCACGTCGGCGGGCTCCGAGAGCGCGCGCCACTGGGCCTCGAGCACGTCGAGCAGGTCCATCAGCGGGCCGGCCAGGGCCGCCTCCAGGCCGCCGATATCGCCATAGGGCTCGATGTCGTGCCAGGGGCCGTCGGCGGTGTCGCCGACGGCGTAGCCCAGCAGCAGCCGGCGCAGGCCGAAGGCCCAGGTGTTGGCGGTGAGCCCGCCGGGCAGGTCGAGCCGGGCGCGTTGCTCGGCATCGAGCCCCCAGCGGATGCCGGCGCCCTCGATCCAGCGCCGCAGCACCGGCAGCGCCTCGGCATCGAGGCCGAAGCGCCCCCGCAGGGCCGGGACCTCCAGCAGGTCCAAGAGGTCGCTCACCGTGAGCCGTGACTCCGGCAGATGCAGCAGCGCCTCCAGCGCCACCAGCAGCGGCTGGCGGTGGCGGCTGGTCTGGTCGGAGAGCGTGAAGGGGATGTGGCGCGGGTCGTCCGGCGCCAGGCGGCCGAACACCGCCTGCACGGCGGCCGCGTAGGTGTCGATGTCCGGCACCATCACCAGCACGTCCCGCGGGCGCAGCGTGGGGTCGGCGTCGAAGGCGGCCAGCAGCTGGTCGTGGAGGATCTCCACCTCGCGCAGGGGGCTGTGGGCGACGTGGAAGCGCAGGCTGCGATCGTGTGCCGGGTCGACGGCCGGCCAGGCCTCGCGGGTCTCCTGGGGCGGGCGCAGCTCGAGGATGTCGTCCTGCAATTGTTGCAGCAGCCCCGGGACCTCGGCCTGCTCGAGAGGCGAATCGAAGAGGTCGATACGCATCGCCTCGGCGTCGAACAGCGCCCGGTAGGCGTCCTGGTCGTCGAACTCGTCGAGCAAGCGCAGGTAGTCGCGGCCCTGCTTGCCCCAGGCGGCGAGCAGCGGCTGGGCGTGGAGGTGCAGCTGGGTGTCGTCGAGCTCGAGCGGCATGCCGGGGCGATGGCGCTGGCGCCGGCGGGCGGCCCGCAGCAGATCCTTGTGCTCGATGATGTCAGCCCAGTAGTGGCGGCAGGGGTTGTGCACGCAGAGCAGCACCTGGGTGACCCGGGACACCGCGGCCAGCGCCTCCAGCGTCTGGCGGGGCAGCGAGGAGATGCCGAACACCACCACCCGGCGCGGCAGCCCTGGAGGCCTCGTTTCGGGGGTGAGCTCGCGGCACGCCTCGAGGAAGCGGGTATGCACCCAGGCGCGGCTGGTGGCCAGTCCTTCTTCGCCGATGTCGTCGCGCAGCCGCCGCCACAGCGCCGGCTGCCAGCGCTGGTCCTCGGCGAGCGGCCGTGCCTGGCCACGGGCGTCGATCAGCTCGTCGCGGCCCTCGGCCCAGGCGGCCAGCCAGTCGGCGCGGTAGACCTGGTACTGGTCGAACAGATCCGCCAGGCGCTCGGCCAATTGGTGGCGCTTGCGGCGGTCCTCGTCGTCGGCCAAAAAGCGCGCCAGGGGCGCGAAGATGGCGTCATCCGTGAGCTCCGGCAGCAGGCGCATCAGCCGCCAGACGAGGCGCGGCTTGTCGAGCGGCGAGGCCGGCGGCACGGCGTCGGGGCCGTCCTGCTGGGTGAGCACCGCGCGGTAGGCCTGCCACAGGTAGCGTGCCGGCAGGGTGACGTCCATCGCCGCGGCGATGCCGGCGCCCTGGGGCGGGTCGGCGGCCAGGGCCAGCTTCAGCCACTGGCTGATGCCGTTGCTCTGCACCAGGATCACCTCGTCCTCCAGTGGCCCCAGCGGGTGGTTTCGCAGCCACTCGACCGCCAGGTCGCGCAGCGCCTCCAGGCGGTTGCCGTGGATCACCATGAAGCCGGGGGCGAGCTCGGTTCCCTGGGAGAGACTGAGGGGCATGGCGAATCCTTCGCGGTGGGCGGGCAGGCTGTCATGGTGCCGCAAAACCCCGCCCGTAGAAACGTGGCCGGTGCTGGCCGACCCGCTCGATCGGCGTCACCATGGGGCTGAATCGCATGAGAGGGAGCCTGGGCATGGAGACCGAGCGTTTCGACCTCGACGCCCCGATCGGGGTGATCGCCGATACCCACGGCACCCTGCGCGACGAGGCGCTGGCGCTGCTCGAGGGCTGCGGCGTGATCCTGCACCTCGGCGACGTGGGCAGCCGGGCGCAGGACGAAGCGATTCTCGAGCGGCTCGCCGAGCTGGCGCCGGTGCACGCCGTGCGCGGCAACGTCGACACCGCGGCCTGGGCCGAGCGGCTGCCCTGGAAGCTGGACCTCACGGTCAACGGCTGGCGCCTGCACCTGGTGCATGACATCGCCGATTTCGATGCCGCCACGCCCTGCGACGCCGTGCTCCACGGCCACTCCCACAAGGCGCGCCACGAGTGGCGCGACGGCCGGTTGCTGTTCAATCCCGGCGGCGCCGGTCGGCGCCGCTTCTCGCTGCCGCTGACCCTGGGCCAGCTGTGGGCCGACGAGAGGGCCCTGCGCGGCGCCATCCTGCATCTGCCGCTCTGAGACGGCATGACAGGCGGTATGCCAACGGCAATCGTTGGTGGAGCGGGGCAACGCGCCGCGGGGGACTTGTCGCTGGCGGCGCCGCCTGCTTGACTGGCGGGGGCCGCGGGATCGCGGTCCTCGTCTGCCATCAGGAGCCCCTGCATGTCGCCACCCCTGACGCGCCACAACCGTCCCCGCCAGGTCCTCGACGCCATCCAGGCGGCCAACGCCGGCCTGGACGAGGGCGATCGCCACGCCAAGTACGCCAAGCTGGCCGAGTCGCCCTATCGCTTCTTTCGCGGGACCAACCATCTCTACTGGCGGGACGTCTGGCATGACTGGCGCTTCGCGCTGTTCGGCGGCCTGCCGGAGACCCAGACCTGGCTGCAGGGCGATGCCCATGCCTACAACTTCGGCGCCTACGGTCATCACGACGACGCCGTGCGCTACGGCATGGACGATTTCGACGACGCCATGGTCGGCGACTATCAGTATGACCTCTGGCGCCTGGCCATCAGCCTGGTGCTGGATGCCCGGGAGAATACCGACCTGTCCGGCAAGGCGATTCGCAAGGCGCTCAAGGCACTGGTCACCAGCTATCACGACGAGCTGGCCGGCCACGTCGAGGGCGAGGTGCCCGGTGCGGTAACCCTGGCCACCGCCAGGGGGCCGCTCGAGCCCTTCATGAAGAAGGTCGGCAGGAAGAAGAGCCGGGCGAAGATGCTCGCCAAGTGGACCGTCATGGCCGACGACGGCCGGCGCTTCGCCGAGCGCCCCGACAAGCTGGCGGCCCTGCCGGCGCATTTGGCCAGCCAGCTGCGCAAGGCCATCGAGGAGGAGTATCGCCAGACCCTGGGCGGTGTCCGGCACGAGGTCGAGGAGGACCACTTCCGCGTCAAGGACATGGCCCGGCGGCTCGATGCCGGCACGGGCTCGCTGGGCCTCGAGCGCTTCTACGTGCTGATCGAGGGCGGGCAGGACCACGAGCACGACGACGTCATCCTCGACGTCAAGCAGCAGACGCCTCCGGAGGGCTGGGGGCTGATGGACGGCGCCGAGAAGCGTGCCTGGCGCCGCGCCTTTCCCCACGAAGGGGTACGCCACGCGGCGGCCTTCAAGGCCATCGCCGAGCACCCCGACCCCTACCTGGGCTGGCTGCATCTGGGCGACACGGTGTTCTCGGTGCGCGAGCGCTCGCCCTACAAGGAGGACTTCCCGACCCACAAACTCGACGGCGCCAAGCCTTACCGCCAGCTGGTCAAGCAGTGGGGGCGCATCCTCGCCCGGGAACACCTGCGCGGCTCCCATGCCCTGAACCATGACGATCCCGGGCGCTTCGCCCGTGCCGTCGGTAGCTGCGTCGAGGGGCGGCTCGAGCGCTGCGTGGACATGGTGACCACCCTGGCGGTCAGCTATGCCGACACCGTGCGCCAGGACTATCGCACCTTCCTGGCATGGCACGACGAGCCTCCCTCATGAGCGGTCGGTGGCACCCGCCGTGGCCAGTGAGTGCCATGACTTGCCGCGGCGCCATCCTGCACCTGCCGTTGTAATCCGCCTTCGGCGTCACATCCCCGGCGCCTTTACCTAGACTGAGGACAACGTCGGCCGCACCGGGGAGTGGATGCCATGGGCGCGATCATCGACCGCGACGCCTTCGCGGCGTCGGACTACCAGCGCTTCGGCAAGCGCCTGCGGGACAGCGTCGGTGTGCTGCGCGAGCTGCTCGCCCAGCCGGGCTTCGGGGCGGGGCCACCCAGCATCGGCGCCGAGCTGGAGGCCTACATCGTCGACGACCGGGGCCGGGTCGCGCTGCTCAACCAGACCCTGGTCGACGCCCTGCAAGACCCCCAGCTGCAGCTGGAGCTCAACCGCTTCAACATCGAGTACAACCTGGCGCCGCTGCCGCTCTCGGGCGGCCCGCTGCATGCCCTGGAACGCCAACTGTTGCAGGCCTTGGCCCGGCTCGAGGCGGCCGCGATGCCTCATCGCGCCCACGTGGTGCCGATCGGCATTCTCCCCACCCTGCGCAGGACGGACCTGGGGGAGCATGCCATGAGCGACCTGCCGCGCTATCGCGCCCTGGAGCAGGGTCTCAAGCGGCTGCGCGGCGAGCCCTTCGATGTCGAGATCCGTGGCGAGGACAACGTGCGGGTCAGCAGCGACCATGTGGTCCTGGAGGGGGCCAACACCTCCTTCCAGCTCCACCTGCGGGTTCCCCCCGAACGCTTCGCCGCGACCTTCAACACCGCCCAGATCGTCACCCCGCTGGTGCTGGCGCTGTCCGCCAATTCACCGCTCTTCCTGCAGCGCCGACTGTGGGACGAGACCCGTGTCGCCCTGTTCAAGCAGGCGGTGGACTGCCGGATGCGCGGCGCCGATCGCTGGCAGCAGCCGGCGCGGGTGACCTTCGGCCAGGGCTGGGTGCGCGAGGGCGCCTTCGAGCTGTTCGCCGAGGCGGTGGCCCTCTACCCGCCGATCCTGCCGCTCACGTCAGAACACCGCCCCGAGGACCCGCCGCCCGGCACCACGGCGCCAGGGCTTTCCGAGTTGCGTCTGCACATGGGCACCATCTGGCCCTGGAACCGGGCGGTCTACGACCCCGCCGACGGCGGCCATCTGCGGGTGGAGATGCGCGCCCTGCCGTCGGGGCCGACCGCCGTGGACATGGTGGCCAACGTGGCGCTGCTGCTGGGGCTGGTGGCCGCCCTGCGCGACGACATCACCGAGTGGCTGAGCGCCATGCCGTTCCGCTATGCCGACTACAACTTCTATCGCGCCGCCCAGTCGGGGCTGGACGCCCGGCTGATGTGGCCGCATCGCAAGCACCACCGCCTGGAGGAGACGCCGGTGGTGACGCTGCTCGAGCGGCTGCTGCCCGAGGTCCCGCGGGGGCTGCGTGCCCTGGGCGTGGCGGATGCCGACAGCCATCGCTACCTCGGGGTGATCGCCGAGCGCCTCCAGGCGCGGACCAGCCCTGCCCGCTGGCAGCGTCGGATGCTGGCGCAGCTCGAAGGGCAGGGCCTGTCCCGCGGCAAGGCCTGTCATCGACTGCTCGACGCCTACCGTGCGGCGGCGGCCACCAACCGGCCGGTGGCGCGCTGGCCGCAGGAGGAATGACTAATGGAGGGACTGTCGCTGCCGGTCATCACCGACCCACCGGACGACCATCGCGAGGTCGAGGCCTGGCTCCAGACCCTCGGCGGGCCCGTCTGGCTCATGCTCGAGGGGGAGGATGACCGGCGCTGCCGGGTGGTCACCACCTTGCTGCACGGTAACGAACCCTCCGGCACCCTGGCGCTGCACCGCTGGCTGGTGGAACGCCCGCGGCCCCGTACCCGGCTGGCGGTGTTGCTGGCCAACGTCCGGGGGGCGCTGTCGCATCCCGCCTTTACCCATCGCCATACCCCGGACGACCGGGACCTCAATCGCTGTTTCCGGCCCCCCTTCGAGGGGCCGGGCGGGGAGCTCGCCCGGGCCATCATCCAGGACCTGGAGGCCTGGGCGCCGGAATGCGTCATCGACCTCCACAACACCTCCGGCAACGGGCCCGCTTTCGCGGTGACCACCCGTCGCCACCCTGTCGTCGAGGCCCTGGCCGGTCGTTTCTGCGAGCAGTTGATCGTCACCGACCTGCGGCTGGGAAGCCTCATGGAGTTGCCGCTCCTGAGGCCGCGACTGGCGGACTGTCCCGTGTTCACCCTCGAGTGCGGCGGCGCCCTGCAACCCGCCGCCCGTGACGTGGCCGACGGCCTGTATCGACTGCTCGCCGAGTGTCCGGACCTGACGGCCCTGCCTTTCGCCGCGGGGCTCGAGGTGCTGGTGCATCCGTTGCGGGTGGAGCTGCGACCCGGCGCCAGCGTCGCCTACGACCGCGCAGCCCGCCCCGGCGTGGACGTGACGCTTTGGGCGCGGATCGACGAGCACAACCGGGGCGTGACCTCTCCGGCCGCCCCGCTCGGCTGGCTGGGACACCAGGGCCTTGCCTGCCTGCAGGCACGGGACGGGGATGGCCGGGAGCATGTCGGGGAGCTGTTCTGCGTGCGGGAGGGACGGCTCCATGCTCGCCGCCCGCTGCGCCTGTTCATGGCCACCACCAACAGCGAGATCGCCCGCAGCGATTGCCTCTTCTATGCGGTCCCCCTGGGGTAGGCGAGGCAGCCTCCGCAGGCCCTTGGCCTTCGCTCAGCCCAGCGCGAAGGGCACCTCGCCGGCCTCGTGGGCCAGCAGCCACTGCTTGCGGCCGATGCCGCCGGCGTAGCCGGTCAAGCGGCCGTCACTGCCGATCACCCGATGGCAGGGCACCACGATGGCCAGCGGATTGCGGCCGTTGGCGGCGCCCACGGCGCGTTGGCCGCCGCGGCAGTGCAGCTGTTCGGCGATCTCGGCGTAGCAGCGGGTCTCGCCGAAGGGGATATCGGCCAGGGCCTGCCAGACCCGCTGCTGGAAGTCGGTGCCCTGGGGCGCCAGGGGCAGGTCGAAGTCGTGGCGGGCGCCGGCGAAGTACTCGTCGAGCTGGGCGCGGGCCTGCTCGGTGGCGGCGCTGGGACGGGCCGGCTCCTCGGCCTCCATCACGAAGGCGATCTCGGTGAGGCCGTCGTTGCTGGCGCGCAGGCGGATCAGGCCGAGGGCGTCGGATTCCGGTGGACGATAGTAGTCCAGGGCGTGGTCCGTCATCGTCTTGGCTCCCTGTTGGGGCGACCTGGGTCGCGGGGCATGCCCTATCAGTCTAGCCGCTTCGCCGCGTCGAATTGAACGAAAAAGGGCCCCACGGCGGCCGTCGCCACGGCGGCCGTCGCAACGGTGCGTGACAGGTCGGGACGGCGCCTGGGAAGGGGCTCGGCGATGGCCGGCCGAGCGGTTACCATCGAGTGACCTTCCATCAGCGACCGGAGAGAAGTCCATGAGCGACTACCTGCTGGACGAGCACGGCCTGAGCCCCGGCAAGATCTACCGTCTCTTCTCGGGCAGCATCTGCCCGCGGCCCATCGCCTGGGTCTCGACCCGGGATGCCCAGGGCAACGACAACCTGGCGCCGTTCTCCTTCTTCAACGTGGTGAGTGTCAATCCTCCGGTGCTGGGCTTCTCGCCGCTGCTCGACGGCGACGGCAACGCCAAGGACACCATCCGCAACCTGGACGAGGTGGCGGAGTGCGTGGTGCACATCAGCGGCGAGGGACTGGTCGAGGAAATGAACGCCACCAGTGCTAGCCTCGGGCCCCATGAGGACGAATTCTCCCATGCGAGGCTCGAGAAGCACCCGATGCCGGGGCTGTCGGTGTCTCGGGTGGCGGGCGCGCCGGTGGCCTTCGGCTGCCGCCTGCGCGAGATCATCCGCTTCGGCGACCAGCCCCTGGCCGGCAACCTGGTGCTCGCCGAGGTGGTGTCGATCCACGTCGACGACGCCATCTGGGATGGGCGCCACGTCGACCGCGAGAGCCTGAAACCCATCGGGCGCATGGCCGGTAGCGACTACGCCCGCACCACCGACCTCTTCGTGGTGGAGCGCCCGGCCTAGGGCGGCGCCATGAGCCAGCAGGAGGGCGGGGATTGAGTCCCCGCCCGGAAACGTGACGGCGGGTCAGCCGGCCTCGGCGAGGTCGGTGACCGCGATCTTCATGGGCGTGGCCCCACGGGGAGGCCTAGCTGGTCGGCCAGGTCGTGGAAGTCATCGGCCACCCGGTCGAAGCAGGGATCGACGGACAGGTCCGGCTTGGCCTCGGGGCCATGCTCCAGGGGGCGCTTCACGAAGGCGGTACGGAAGCCCTCGCGGTGGGCCGCCTGCAGGTCGTCCTGGTGGGCGGCGACCAGCATGATGTGCTCGGGCGGCAGGTCGAGCAAGCGCGAGACCATGCGGTAGGCCTCGGGGTCGCGCTTGTAGTGGCCTGCGAGCTCGGCGGAGAGCACGCAGTCCCAGGGCAGGCCTGCGCGTTTCGCCATGTTCACCAGCAGCGAGACGTTGCCGTTGGAGAGGGTGGTGAGCAGGTAGCCCCGGCGCAGCCGGGTCAGGCCGGTCACGCTGTCCGGCCAGGGATCGAGGCGGTGCCAGACGCGGTTGAAGTGCGCCCGGTCGGCCTCGTCCAGGGCCCCGGCGATGCCGAAGCGCACCAGCAGCTCGTCCAGGGTCATGCGGTGCAGGTCATCGAGGCGGGTCCAGGGCAGCTCGCCGTGGCGCACTCGATCCATGGCCGGGGCGTAGCCGGCCCGCCAGGCATCGGCGAAGGCGGCCCAATCCACCTCGAGGCCCCGAGCGGCGCCCAGCGCCTCGCCCTCTCGGATCACACTGCTGCGCCAGTCGACCACGGTGCCGAAGACATCGAAGGCCAGGGCGCGGACCTCGGCCAGGTCGGAAGGGGGATGGGGCATCGGGGATCTTCCTGTGGTGAACGGAGGGACGAACCGGTATCGAGGAGGGTCCCGGGCCGGCGCCGCCGGCCCGGGACCGTGTCCCTCAGTCTCGTCGACCGACGGCGGCCTCGACCAGCTCCAGGCGATCCTGCCCCCAGAACGGCTCGTCGTCGACCAGGTACCAGGGCGCCCCGAAGCAGCCGTCGGCCAGGGCCGCCTGGCCGGCCTGCTCGAGGCGCTGCCGCCCGGCATCGCTCTGCGCGTCGTCGAGCAGCACCCGACCCTCCAGTCCGCAGGCATCGGCGATCTCGCGCAGCGTCTCGAGGTCGGCGATGTCGCGCTCCTCCACCCAGCAGGCCCGCATCAGGGCGAGGGACAGTGCGGCGATGTCGTGGCCCCGGGCCTTGGCCGCCAGCGCCAGCCGGGCCGACGGGCGATCATCGGTTGGGAAGTGCGCCGGCTCCACGTTGAGCGGGATGCCGAGCCGCTGCGGCCAGCGCCTGAGCTCCACCAGGCGGTAGGCCTGGCGCTCGGGCGCGCGCTTGGCAAGCGGTAGGCCTCCGGTCTTGGGGAAGATCGCGCCCATGCTCACGGGCACGGGGTCGATGATGGCGCCATGGCGGGCGGCGATGTCGCCGAGGCGCTCATGGCCGAGGTAGCTCCATGGCGAGACATGGGTGTAGTAGTAGCGGATCGTCTTCGTCATGGGGGCTCTCAGTGGTAGGTGTCCCGGTACTGCTCGCGCAGCTGGTTCTTCTGCACCTTGCCCATGGTGTTGCGCGGCAGGCTGTCGGCGAAGAAGACCCGCTTGGGCTGCTTGTACTTGGCCAGCTGCCCCTGCAGGAAGTCGAGCACCTGCTGCTCGCTCAGCGTCGCCCCCGGCTGCGGGACCACCACGGCCGTCACGCCCTCGCCGAAGTCCGGGTGCGGCAGGCCGATCACCGCGGACTCGTCGACGCCCTCGAGCTCGTCGATCACCTGCTCGACCTCCTTGGGGTAGACGTTGTAGCCCCCCGAGATCACCAGGTCCTTGTCGCGGCCGACGATGTGGAGATAGCCGTGCTCGTCGACCATCGCCAGGTCGCCGGTGATGAAGAAGCCATCCTCCAGCAACTCCTCGCGAGTCTTCTCGGGCATGCGCCAGTAGCCGACGAAGACGTTGGGCCCGCGGATCTGCAAGATGCCGATCTCGCCCTCGGGCACCGGCTCGCCGGTCTCGCGGTCGGTGATGCGGTACTCCACGCCGGACAGCGGCATGCCCACGGTGCCGGCGCGACGCGCGCCGTCGTAGGGGTTGGAGAGGTTCATGTTGGTCTCGGTCATGCCGTAGCGCTCGAGGATGGCATGGCCGGTCTTCGCCTCGAAGTCCTGGTGGGTCTCGGCCGTCAGCGGGGCCGAGCCGGAGACGAACAGGCGCATGTTGGCGGTCACCTCCGGGGACAGGCGCGGGTCCTGAACGAGCCGGGTAAAGAAGGTCGGCACGCCCATCAGCACCGTGCCGCGGGGCATCTCCTCGAAGATCACGTCGGCATCGAACTTCGGCAGGAAGAGCATGCTGGAGCCGGCCATCAGGGTGACGTTGCAGGCCACGAAGAGCCCATGGGTGTGGAAGATCGGCAGGGCATGGATCAGCCGGTCCTGCTCGTTGAAGTGCCAGGCCTCGACCAGGGTGGCGGCGTTGGAGCCCAGGTTGCGATGGGTGAGCATGGCCCCCTTGGAGCGTCCGGTGGTGCCCGAGGTGTAGAGGATCGCCGCCAGGTCGTTGGCGTCGCGCTCGACGATGTCATCGCAGGGCGTGGCGCGCTCGGCCTGCTCCATCAGGCTGCCGTCGCCCTGGGTGCCGAGGGTCGCCACCTGCGGGCAGCCCGTGTCGGCGGCGATGCCGCGGGCCGCGTCGAGATTCTCCGGGCGGCAGACGAACAGCGCCGGTTCGGCATCGGCCAGGAAGTAGTGGATCTCGTCGCCCGTGTAGCCGGTGTTGAGCGGCAGGTAGACCCCGCCGATCCGCAGGGTGGCCAGGTAGAGCAGGATCGTCTCGGGGCTCTTGTCGACCTGCACGGCGACCCGGTCGCCCGGCGTCACGCCAAGCGCCGTCAGGGCGCCGGCCAGGCGCTCGGTGGCGGCGAGGGCCTCGGCATGACGGTAGCCCGTGCCCTGGCGGGTGGTGATGAAGTCGGCGTCGCCGCGCTCGCGCATGCGTCGGGCGAAGGTGTGAAAGAGGTTCTGGTTCATCTGGCGGGTTCTCCCTTGAGCAGCTTGCGGGCACGGCGGTTCAGGTCACGCACGGCCGAGGAGTGGGCGATCGTGCCGCTGGTGGTGTATTGCTCGTGGTTGCGTTCGATGTCGTCGAGGACGTAGAGGTAGTTGACCATCAGGCCGGCAGACTGCTGCATGCCCTTCTGCGAGACGTCGCCCAGCCAGTTGAGGCGATGCAGCTCGGCGCCGTTGCCGAGGTGGAAGCGGGCCACCGGGTTGAGCGGCAGTCCCTTGGCGTTCTTCTCCTCGAGCAGGTAGCGCGCGGCGAGTGGCCGGATCAGGTCACGAAGCTGCTCCGAGCGCGCCTTGTCCTGGGGCCATTCCGGGTCGTCGAGGGATTCGAGCAGGGCCCGCGACTCGGCGTCCAGGGCGCCCGCCTTGTCGTCATCGGCCGTGAGATAGGTCGCCTCCAGCCACGCCCGGAAGCCGGGCACCGGCGACAGCGTCACGAAGTGCTTCAGGTCGGGCAGCTCCTGCTTCAGCTCCTGGACGACCTGCTTGATCAGGAAGTTGCCGAAGGAGATGCCGCGCAGGCCGGTCTGGCAGTTGCTGATGCCGAAGAAGGCGGCGGTGTCGGCGGCCTCCGGGTCCTCGATGTCGTAGGTCTCGGGGTCGAGGATCGCCTGGATCTGGTCCGGCAATCCCTTGTGCAGCGCCACCTCCACGAAGATCAGCGGCTCGTCGCCGATGGCCGGATGGAAGAAGGCGAAGCAGCGACGGTCGCGATCATCCAGCCGACGGCGCAGGTCATTCCAGTCATGGATCTCGTGGACCGCCTCGTAGCGGATGAGCTTCTCGAGGATCGCCGCGGGGGTGTTCCAGTCCATGCGCTTGAGCACCAGGAAGCCGCGGTTGAACCAGGAGCCGAAGAGGTGCGCGAAGTCGGCATCCAGCGCGCGCAGCTCCGGGGTCTCGCGCAGCAGGCCGAGCAGGTCCTCGCGCATGTGCACCAGCTCATGGGTGCCGTCGCTGGTCAGGTTGAGCCGACGCAGCAGTTCCTGGCGGCTGGGTTCGCAGGTGTCGAAGAGCACCTGAAGGTCGCGGTTGTCACGGCTCTCGCGATAGGCGGCGTAGGCTTCGTCGACCGCCGCCGGGTCGGCGGAGAACTCCGCGGTCAGGCACTCGAAGAAGCGCTGCTTCTCGGCGGGGTCGAGCCCGGCATAGATGTCCAGGGCGCGGCTCGCCAAGGCGATGCTGGAGGCCTCGCCGTCGCTGTTCAGCAGGGCCCGGCAGGCTTTGAGCAGGTCAGTGTGGACGAAGTGGTGGCGGCCCTTCCTTCGATGCCGAAGCAAGGAGTCACGCCGGGTGATGCTGCTGAAGAGCTCCTGCAGGAAGCTGATGTTCATGTCGTCTTGCTCCGTGTCGAGCGCCCGTCAGTTCATGATCAGGTCGGGCAGCCAGGTGGCGATGCCGGGGAAGAAGCACAGCAGGACGATGCCGAGCACCATGCACAGCGCATAGGGCAGGCTGCCCAGCAGGATGTCTTTCAGGGCGATGTCCGGCGCGATCCCCTTGATGATGAACAGGTTCAGGCCCACCGGCGGCGTGATCAGGCCGATCTCCAGGTTGATGGTCAGCACCACCGCGAACCAGTAGGGGTCGAAGTTGGCCGCCAGGATGATCGGCAGCAGGATCGGGGCGGTCATCACGATCACCGCCACCGGAGGCAGGAAGAAGCCGGCCACCAGCAGGAAGAGGTTGATGATGCCCATCAGCACCCAGCGGTTGACCTCGAGGTCGGCGATGGCACCGGCCACGGTCTGGGTGATGAACAGCGAGGAGAGCGCGTAGGCGAAGATTTCCGCACAGGCGATGATCAGCATGATCATCACGCTCTCGCGCAGGGCGTCGCGGAAGACCACCTTGAGCGGCTTCACCTGCCACATGCGGTAGACCACGATGGCCAGCGCCAGGCACAGGAAGGCGCCGGCGCCCGCCGCCTCGGAGGGGGTAGCGACGCCGCCGTAGAGGGCGAAGAGGATGCCGGTGACCACCACCAGGAAGGGCAGCACCCGCACCAGGGCCTTCAGGTTGCCCTCGACGTTCTCCTTGATCTGGTTCGCCGCCGCGGCCACCGGGTTCGGGGTGTCGTAGCCGCCGGCCAGCTTGCAGGCGATCAGCGTCCAGGCCATGAACAGCAGGGCCAGCATCAGCCCCGGCACGGCGCCGGCGATGAACAGTCGGCCGATGGAGGTCTCGGTGGAGATGCCATAGACGATCATGGTGACCGAGGGCGGGATGAGGATGCCCAGGGTGCCGCCCGCGGCGATGCAGCCGGCGGCCACGCCGTCGGGATAGCCGCGCTTGCGCATCTCGGGGATGCCGAGCTTGCCGATCGCCGCACTGGTGGCGGGCGAGGAGCCCGAGAGGGCGGCGAAGATCGAGCAGGCGCCGATGTTGGAGATGGCCAGCCCGCCGGGCACCTTGCCGAGCCACAGGTCCAGCGAGCGATAGAGGTCGCGGCCGGTCGGCGAGGAGGCCACGGCGGCGCCCATCAGGATGAACATGGGGATGGCGACGAAGCCGAAGGAGGCGAGGCTGCCGAAGAAGGTCTCGCCGAAGTAGGTCAGCTCGCTCATGCCCTGATTGAGGATGAGCGCGGCCAGGGAGACGCCGCCCAGGGCGAAGGCGATCGGGGTGCCGATGGCCATCAGCCCGAACAGCGCCACGACGATGAGGATTCCGCTGGTTACCGGGTCCATTCAGGTGTCTCCGCGTAGGATTTCTGCGACGTATTGCAGGGACAGCAGGCTGATGCCGACGGCCATGGGCAGCAGGGCCGGCCAGAGGGGCGGGTTCCACACCGTTCCGGTGGTCCAGCCGCCGTGCAGGGCCTCCAGCACATAGAGCCAGGCGGCATAGGCCAGGGCGATACAGAACGCCAGGCCCACCAGCGAGGCGACGAGGTTCATCAGTCGCCGGGCCAGGCCGCCCAGGGCGTCGGGCAGCACCGTCACGGCCACGTGACCCCCGGTCAGCAGCACATAGGGGGCGCCGAGCAGCATGGCCCCGGTGATGGAGAAGACGGCGAACTCGGTCTGCCAGATGGTGCTCTGGCCCAGCATGTAGCGCACGAAGATCATGTGGCAGACGACCAGCACGCCCCCCAGCAGCAGGGCGCCGGCGAGGATGGCGGTGGCGCACGAGAGGCCGTCCATCAGGCGTATGTAGAGGCCGATCACACCCCGCCTGGGCGCGATCGCGTGGGGTTGTGTGTCCATCAAGCGTGTCCCGGTATCGAGGAGGGAAGGGCCGCCCCAGCCGGGGCGGCCATGTCAGGAAGGGCCGGTTGACGCATCCGGCCCGCGGGCCCGCTCACTCGACGGCCAGGGCCGCGTCGATCAGTGCCTGCCCGTTGGGCACGTTCTCGGCGAAGTTCTTGTAGGAACTCTCCTTGGCGATGTCCAGCCAGGCCTGGTAGTCCTCCGGCGACATCTGCACCACCTCGACGCCGTTCTCCTCGAACACGTCGGCCATCTTCTGGTCCAGCGCCGCGGCCTCCTCGGCGAAGTAGGCCTCGGCCTTCTCGCCGGCTTCGGTCAGGGCCTGCTGCTGCGCCTCGCTGAGGCCTTCCCAGCTCTGCTCGGAGATCAGGATGGGCTCATACATGAACCACAGGGCGTTCTCGCCCGGCGCGGTCAGGCAACTGACCTGCTCATAGATGCGGTAGGAGACGAAGGAGCCGGAGGAGGTGTTGGCCCCGTCGAGCACGCCGGTCTGCATCGCGGTGTAGATCTCCGAGGAGGGCATTGAGGTGACCGAGGCACCGGCGGTGGCCAGCATCTCATCGAAGGCCGGCCCGGCGGCGCGCATGGTCTGGCCCTCGACGGTCTCCGGCGAGGTGATGCAGCGGATGTCGGAAGCGAAGCCGCCGGCCAGCCAGGCATCGGCCAGCACGCGGGCACCGGCCTCGTTGATGACCTCCTTGATCATGCCCATGAACTCGGAGTCATTGAGGCGCTGGGCGCGCTCGTGGTTGCGCACCAGCCCGGGCATCAGGGTGGCCGAGAATTCCGGGTGGCGACCGCTGGCGTAGTCGAGCGGCAGGGAGGTCATGTCGAGGCGGCCTCGCACCAGGGCGCCCCACTGCTCCTTGGCCTTGAACAGCGACTGGCCGGGATAGACCTGGATCTTCAGGTCGACGTCGGCGGCCTCGACCTCATCGGCCATCATCTGGACCATCTCGTCACGCACGTCACCCTGGCCACCCGGAAACTGGTGGGAGGCGCGCAGCACGGTCTCGGCGCTGGCAGAGGAAGCGAAGGCGAGGGTCAGCGCGGCGGCCGCCACGGGGGTGAACTTGGCATTCATGGTTGGCATCTCCTGGGACTCTTCTTGTTGTGAGTTGTTATGAAGCGCTCGTCGTGAGACGTCGCCGTAGAAGCTCTGGTCCTGAAGCAATCTTGTTATGAAACATCCATCAGCTAAGCTGATGTATACTTCAATAGCCTTGATGTCATATTACTGTCAATTTTCAGGGCTTAGACAAAAGTGGGGCAGGGAGCCCGATGGCCATCGTCGAGGCGTCAGATCGGTAGGGGAGAGAGTCCGTGAACAGCAAGCGATCCAATGCCCAGCGACTCCGGGACGCGCTGGAAGATGACATCATCAACGGGCGACGCACGCCCGGCGAGCGCCTCGATGCCGAGGCCCTGTGTCGGGAGTTCGATGTGTCGCGGACCCCGGTGCGGGAGGCCATCCAGCAGCTGGTGGCGAGCGGCCTGGTGACGGTGGTGCCGAAGAAGGGCACCTTCGTGTCCAAGGTGGGTCTGGATCAGTTGATCGAGATGTTCGAGGTGATGGCCGAGCTCGAGGGCATGTGTGGACGCCTCGCCGCCCGGCGCATCTCCGAGGATGAGCTCGTCGCCCTGCGCGAGGCGATGGAGCGCTGCGAGGCGGCGGCGAAGGTCGGCGACACCGACGAGTACTACTACGAGAACGAGGGCTTCCACCACGCCATCTATGCGGCCAGCCACAATGGCTTCCTGGCCGATGAGGCCCGTCAGCTCAAGCAGCGCCTGAAACCCTATCGTCGCCTGCAGTTGCAGGTCCGCCAGCGCATGGGGCGATCCCTGGCCGAGCACCGAGAGATCCTCGACGCCATCGAGGGCGGCGATGCCGGGTCGGCGGAGCGACTGATGCGCGATCACGTGCTGATCCAGGGAGAGCGCTTCAGCGACTTCGTCGCCAGTGTGCGTCGCTTCGAGGCCTGCCCGGAAGACACCGCCTGAGCCGCCCGCCCGGGCGGACGTCTCAGGGCGTGTCGGGCGGGCCAGTCCCCGTCAGGTGAGCGCCAGCGGGACATTGCCCGCCTCGAAGGCGAGCCGCCACTGCTGGCAGCCGGCGGGGCCCTTCGCGTGACGGGTCACACCAGTTCGCGGTGCTCGCGCCTGGCGTCACGCCGGTCGCGCAGCACGGCGCGGCAGATCAGCACCAGCACGCCCAGGGTCAGGGCGGGCCAGACAAGCACGTAGAAGCCGTAGAGCAGGGTCATGGTCATTCTCCTCATGGCGGCGCCGGTGGCCGGCGCCGCGGTGGATGGTCGTCTGGCTCAGCGCTGGCCGGCCAGGGTGGCGGAGGCCGGCACGGGGCCCGAGGCGACGCGCGGGGCCGCGGCCGGCGCCTCGTCGTAGTTGCCGACCCGCTCGCCGATGGTGGCGAAGTCGAAGCGCTCCTGGCGGCTCGCCAGGCTCATCACCACGCAGACCAGGGTGCTGGTGCCGTAGGCGGTCAGCGAGGCCAGCAGCACGGTGTACTCACGCAGGAAGCCGGTGGCGAAGACCAGCATCGCCGCGAGTGCCAGGCCGCCGGCGAGAAAGCCCATCGCACTGCCGAGGAAGCCGAAGGCCATCAGGCCGATGATCACGCCACCGCCGATGCTCGCCAGGAGCTCGAAGAGCAGGCCGGTGGCGCCATCGAGCGGCAGCCACTCGAAGCGCGCCAGGCAGAACATCACCATGGCCACCAGCACCGAGGTGGTGAAGGCGGCGTTGGTGATGCGGTCCCAGAAGCAGCTGGCGATCACCGGGAAGACGATGGCGCCCCACAGCGCGCCGACGAACACCAGCATCACCAGGATATCCAGCGAGAAGCTGGCGAAGACGATGCCCACCGCGGTGGCGATGATCATGGTCAGGCGGCCCACCAGCAGCATGCGCTGGGGGTCGGCCTTGCCCCGGGCGAGGTTCTTGCCGTAGACGTCGGCCATCATGATCGCCGACAGCGCCGAGAGGTCGGAATCGGCGGTGGAGGAGAGCGAGCCGATCACCAGGATGAAGAACAGCGCGATGAACACCGGCGGCAGGTAGCCCGAGACCATCTGCGGGATCAGGTTGTTCATGTCGCCGTTCAGGGGCTCGATGCCGAGCGTCAGGGCCATCAGCCCGATCATGCCGAGGCCGATGACGATGGCGCCGTAGCCTACCGTGGCGGTGAGGAAGGTCGGCTTGATGTGCTCCTCGTTCACCGCGAACAGGCGCTGGGAGATGGTCTGGTTGCCGATGGCGTAGGCCAGCACGGCGACGAAGAAGGGCGCGCCCTGATGGAGGATGGCATCCATCGAGAAGAAGTCGGCCTGCTCGACGGTCAGGTTGTCGAGGCCGGCCACCAGCTCGCTGGGGCCGCCCATGGCGAAGAACACCGCGGGAATGATCACCACGGCGATGGCCATCAGCGCCACCAGCTGGGCGAAGTCGGTCATCACCGAGGCGCGAAAGCCCGACCACAGGGTGTAGAGCAGCACGCCGACGCCGGCGATGATCACCCCGGACTGGAAGGAGAGCGGCGAGAGCACCGAGACCAGGGCACCGGCGGCGGTGAAGTTGACCATCAGGCTGATCACGCTGCCGAGCACGTTGGAGAGCGCCAGGATCAGCTGGCTGGAGCTGCCGTGGCGGGCGTGGATCAGCTCGCCCAGGGTATGGGCGTTGGGGGCGAGCTTGCGAAAGCGCCGGCCGAACGGATAGATGAAGAGGATCATCAGCGCCCCCCAGAGCCCGTAGTGGATGGGGCCCGAGACGCCGTAGGTGTAGCCGGAGGTGGCGGCGGCGTAGAAGGAGGCGGCCCAGATCCAGGTGGCGGTCATGCTGGCCGCGCCGATGCCGAAGCCGATGCGGTGGTTGGAGACCATGAAGGCGTCGGCGTCCTCCTTCTTCTTGCGGATGCCGAGCGTGAGCAGATAGGTGCCGCCATAGAAGGCGAGCATCAGCAGGAGGACGGTCAGGGTCGAGAATTGATGGAGCGATGCGCTGTTCAAAAGCAGTCCCTCGGTGAGTGGAAAGGGCGCGTCATGGGCGGCCGCGCAGGGGCGGCTGCCCGACGCGAGGGTCGGTCAGGGAAGGGGGTGATCGCGCACGCGGCGTCGGTATCGGGCCTGGGGCCGATAGGGGCTAGATCAGCGCTGATGGGAAGCGCGATGCGATCCGCTCGACGAGACCAACGCGGCTGGTCGGCACGACGGTGCAGAAGCGCACGGGCCGTCGGTGGCGGCGTGGCGTTACCCGGGGAAGGAGCGGGCTGGCGGCGGGCGGCGCGGCATGCAGCGGCCCTGTTCGGCGTAGTGGGGCGACATGGATTCCTTCTCTATCGATGACGTCGGCGACGGACAGTCGAAAGTGCCGGTGATCCAGTCTGCGGTGAAGCGAGACCAGTCGGTCACGGGGGTGACCGCCTCGGAGCGTTGTCGATATTTACGTCCGAGGCGCCATTACCCTACTGGCCCAAAGGCAAGATGTCCAATCGTCGGTGAGATGGCGGTGAAATGCCTTCAGCGTCTCGAAAAATGAGGAATCGCCAGTTCTCGGCCCTCCCGGCACTCAGCGCGTCGAGGCCGTATAGCTGCCCCACAGCACCAGCCCGGCGGCCAGCGGCAGTCGCCAGTCCGGCGAGGTCACGCCGGCGATCACCAGGAAGAGGGTGGCCAGCACCGGCACGGCGTGGGCCAGGTTGCCCAGCCGATGCGCCTGCGGGTCGCCGAGGGCGCGGTTCCAGGCGAGCATGGCGATGCCGTAGGGGCCCAGTCCCAGGGCGGCGGTGGCCAGCAGCTCCCGCGACGAGGGCAGCTCGCTCACCCCTTCCAGCGCCAGGCTGGCGATGCCGGTCATGACGCTGGCGATCAGCAGCAGGTGCGGCATGCGCTCGCCGAAGCGGAAGCTCGGCACCTGGCTCGCCAGCGAGAAGAGGGCCCAGCAGAGCGCCGTGCCGAAGGCCAGCAGGTAGCCGCCCCAGGCGCCGGACACGCCGCTGCTCAGGGCCTGGGGCACCACCAGCAGGGCGGCGCCCGAGAAGGCCAGCAGCGCGCCACCGAGGGTGGCCAGCGGCAGGCGCCGCAGCACCAGCCAGCGGCTCGCCAGCAGGAAGATGACCGGCCAGGTGTAGGTGATCAGCGCGGCCTCGGCGGGCGGCGCCAGGGAGAAGGCGGCGAAGCAGGCGCCCACGGCCCCGGCCATCAGCAGCGCGCCGAGGAGGTTGATCGCCACGCCCTGGAGCCGCGACGGCAGTGCCGCGCGCCGCCGCCGGCTGCGCGCCATGGGCAGGGTGCCCAGCGCGCCGGCCAGCAGCGCCATGGCCGAGAGGCGCAGCGGCGGGAGGTCGCCGGCGGCAATCATCAGCAGCGGCACCAGCGCCCAGAGGATGATGGCCAGGCCGGCGGCGCCGGCACCAGGCCAGGGAAAACGGGAAACGCCTAACGTATGGCCCAGCATGATCGCTACCTCCTTGCCCAGTGAGTGACGAGGGCATGCTATCCGGTCCATACTCATCACAAAATCGATCCTTATTGATGTGATCCATCAAGGTTGGTGATGTATATGCGCGCCCCGACCCTCGACCTCGGCCTGTTGCGAACCCTGGTGGCGGTGGCCGATACCGGCAGCGTGACCGCCGCCGCGAGACGCCTGGCCTACACCCAATCCACCGTCAGCATGCAGCTGCAGCGCCTGGAGAGCGCGCTGGACGTGACCCTGCACGAGCGCGAGGGACGCCGTCTGCGCTTCACCGCCGAGGGCGAGCGGCTGCTCGGCCATGCCAGGAAACTGCTGCTGCTCAACGACGAGGCGCTCGCCGACATGCGCACGCGCCGGGTCACCGGCGATCTCAACCTGGGCATCCCCGAGGACTACGCCAGCCTGCTCACCTCGGTGTTCTCCTGGTTTCACCAGCTCTACCCCGAAGTGCGCCTGCAGGTGACCTGCGGCACCAGCGCCCACCTGATGGAGCAGGTGCGGGCCGACGAGCTGGATCTGGCACTGGTGACCCGCCAGCGCCGCTCGCCGGGCGGCGAGTTCATCCGCCGCGAGCCGCTCGCCTGGGCGGTGGGCCTGCAGTACCAGCCCTCGCTGACCGACCCCCTGCCGCTGGGGCTCTACTCCCAGGGCGCCGACCTGTTCCGTGACGTGGCCGAGCAATCGCTGGCCGCCGCCGGCCGCGACTGGCGAGTGGCCTACACCAGCCAGTCGATGGTCGGCCTGGGCCCGGTGGTGCAGGCGGGGCTCGCCATCGTGGTGGTGACCCGCAGCATGCTGACGCCCCAGCTGCGCGCCCTGGACGAGTCGAGCGGCCTGCCGGCGCTGCCGGCCGTGGAGCTGGCGCTGCACCGCGCCGCCCGGCGCCCCACCGAGCCCGCCCGGCGCCTGGCCGAGCTGATCCGCGAGGAGCTCTCCCTGGGAGAGGGGTGAGTCAGGTGGTGGGTCGATAAGCGCAATTCCGAGCGATATACTCGGGTATTCATCATCCCGCTGTCGCGCCGCAGCCGCCGATCGGAGTCGCCATGTTTCCCGAGTTCACCCTGCGCTACGCCCGCCTGCCGGACCGCTTCTTCCTGCGCTTCGATCCCGTGCCGGTGAAGGCGCCGCGGCTGTTGGCCTTCAACCGGCCGCTGGCCGAGGAGCTCGGCTTCGATCTCGAGGCCTTCGATGAGCAGAGGGCCGCCGAGGCGCTGGCCGGCAATGTCGTGCCGCCAGGTGCCGAGCCGCTGGCCCAGGCCTATGCCGGCCACCAGTTCGGCCACTTCAACCCTCGCCTGGGCGACGGCCGCGCCGTGCTGCTGGGCGAGGTGACCGACCGCGCCGGGCGACTGCGTGATCTCCAGCTCAAGGGGGCGGGCTGCACGCCCTTCTCCCGCGGGGCCGACGGGCGCGCACCGCTCGGCCCGGTGCTGCGCGAGCACCTGGTCAGCGAGGCGATGCACGTGCTGGGCATTCCCACCACCCGCGCGCTGGCCGCGGTGAGCACCGGCGAGCGGGTCTTTCGCCGGGTGCCCGAGCCCGGCGCCGTGCTGACCCGGGTGGCCTCGAGCCACCTGCGCGTGGGTACCTTCCAGTACTTCGCCGCGCGTGGCGACGAGGAGGCCATTCGCCTGCTCGCGGATCTCGCCATCGAGCGGCACTATCCCGACCTCGCCGCGCTGCCCCCGGAGACGCGCTACCTCTCGCTGGTGGAGGCCGTGCAGGCACGCCAGGCCCGGCTGGTCGCCGGCTGGATGGGGCTCGGGTTCATCCACGGCGTGATGAATACCGACAATACCTCGATCGCCGGCGAGACCATCGACTACGGCCCCTGCGCCTTCATGGAGGCCTATGATCCCGAGCAGGTGTTCAGCTCCATCGACGAGGGCGGCCGCTACGCCTATCGCAACCAGCCGTGGATCGCCCAGTGGAACCTGGCGCGCTTCGCCGAGACCCTGATCCCGCTGATCGATGATGACGCCGACCGCGCCGTGGAGCGCGCCACCGCGGTGATCCAGGCCTACCCGGCGCAGTACGAGGCCGAGTGGTTGGCGGTGATGCGCAAGAAATTGGGACTGGCAGGCGAGGAGGAGGGGGACCGCGAGCTTGCCGAGGCCTTCCTCGAGGCCCTGAAGGCCGGCCGCGCCGACTTCACCCTGGCCTTCCGCGCCCTGAGCGAGGCGGTGGAGGAGGACGCCCCCGGGCTGCTCGAGCGGTTCGAGCACCGCGAGGCCCTTGGCGAATGGCTGCCGCGCTGGCGTGCGCGGCTGGCCCGGGAAGAGGCGTCACCGGCGACGATCGCCGCCCGGCTGCGCGCGACCAACCCGCTCTATATTCCCCGCAACCAGCGGGTGGAAGAGGCGCTGACCGCGGCCGCCGAGGGCGACCTGGCGCCCTTCGAGACACTGCGCGAGGTGCTGGCGACCCCCTTCGAGGCCCAGCCCGGCCGCGAGGCCTATGCCCGGCCGTCGCCGGCCGGCGAGGCCGTGTTCCGCACCTTCTGCGGGACCTGACGGCCACGCCTCGACGAGACGACGGCCGACCGGGTAGGCCGGTCGGCCGTCGTGGGTGAGCGGCGGCGGTCTCACATGACGCGGCGTCACTCGGGCTGAGACACCATGATGGGTTCGCCGGTCGGTCCGATCTGGAAGACCGTGAACTTGGCGCCCTCGGCGCTGGCACTGCGCCCGACCATCGGCTGGTCGGGTTGCTCGTAGAAGACTTCGCCTGCCGAGATGGTGCGTGGCTCCTCTCCCTCGACCGCGACCTCCAGCGTGCCCTCGGTCACGTAGACGAACAGGTGTCCCGGGTGGACGTGGCGATCGGTGACCCAGTCGCCGTCAACCTCGAAGTTGACGACGTTGACCTCCATGCCGTCGACGCCCTGGAGCTCGGTCTTGATCAGCGAGGTCGACTCTCCGGCCGCCAGCCCCGGAGCGCCCAGCGCCACGACGAGGGTCGCGGCGGCACAGGCGGTGGAGAACTGCAGGTTCATGATGGCCTCCCTCCGTCCTTGCGACGGTAGGGTGAGGTGGATGGGCGGAATGCATCCAGGCCATGAAGCGAGGCGGGCCGGCACGGGAGGACGGGAGGTCCGTCCGGCCATGTCGTGGACCCATCCCGGGCCCGGCCTGCATTTCGGGGCGACAGCCGTCTGTCGCCCTTCTTTGGCTTAGACCGGTGGAGGGGCGTGGTCAAGGCCCTTCGACCGGCGGCGAGTGCGTTCATGAAGGCGCCCCGGAAGAGGACCGCGACCGCGCTCATGAACCCGCCCACAAGAAAGCCGCGCCGCCCGGAGGGGCTGGCGCGGCTTGAGCTTCTCGGGCCTCGATGTAGCCGGGCCGGGGCCGCCCGAGTGAGCGGCGACCCCAGGCGAGGCCTCAGTCGAGGTCGAAGCGGTCGGCGTGCATCACCTTAGTCCAGGCGGCGACGAAGTCCATCACGAACTTCGCCTCGTTGTCGTCCTGGGCGTAGAGCTCGGCGTAGGCGCGGAGGATGGAGTTGGAGCCGAACACCAGGTCGACGCGGGTCGCGGTGAACTTGGTGTTGCCGCTCTGGCGATCGACGATGGCGTATTCGTTCTTGCCGGTGGGCTCCCAGCGGTTGCCCATGTCGGTCAGGTTGACGAAGAAGTCGTTGGTCAGCTGGCCGACGCGGTCGGTGAACACGCCGTGGGCGGTGTCGCCGTGGTTGGTGCCGAGCACCCGCATGCCGCCCAGCAGCACGGTCATCTCCGGCGCGGTCAGGCCCATCAGCTGGGCACGGTCCAGCAGCATCTCCTCAGGCTTGACCACGTACTCCTTCTTCTGCCAGTTGCGGAAGGCATCGGCCAACGGCTCCAGGGGCTCGAAGGATTCGGCGTCGGTCATCGCCTCGCTGGCGTCGCCGCGTCCCTTGGCGAAGGGCACGTGGATGTCGTGGCCGGCCGCCTCCGCTGCCATCTCGACGCCAAGGTTACCGCCCAGCACGATGACGTCGGCGATGCTGGCGCCGGTATCGGCGGAGATCTGCTCGTAGACCTTCAGCACCTTGGCCAGGCGCTCCGGCTCGTTGCCTTCCCAGTGCTTCTGGGGGGCCAGGCGGATGCGCGCCCCGTTGGCGCCGCCGCGCATGTCGGAGCCGCGGAAGGTGCGGGCGCTATCCCAGGCGGTGCAGATTAGCTCGTTCAGGGAGAGGCCGGCCTCGGCGATCTTCTCCTTGACGACCTCCTCGATGTAGTTGGTCTCGCCCTGGGGCACCGGGTCCTGCCAGATCAGGTCCTCGGCCGGCACGTCCGGGCCGATGTAGCGGGACTTCGGCCCCATGTCGCGGTGCGTCAGCTTGAACCAGGCGCGGGCGAAGGCATCCTTGAAGTACTCGGGATCGGCCATGAACTTCTCGCAGATCGCCCGGTACGTGGGATCCATCTTCATCGCCATGTCGGCGTCGGTCATCATCGGGTTATGGCGCTTGGAGGGGTCGGTCGCATCGACCGGCTTGTCCTCCTCCTTGATGTCGACGGGCTCCCACTGGTTGGCGCCGGCGGGGCTCTTCTTGAGCTCCCACTCGTAGCCGAACAGCATGTCGAAGTAGCCCATGTCGAACTGGGTCGGGTTGGTGGTCCAGGCGCCCTCGAGGCCCGAGGTGATGGCGTTGGCGGCCTTGCCGCCCATGTTCGGGTTCATCCAGCCGAAGCCCTGGTTCTCGACGTCGGCGCCTTCCGGCTCGGCGCCTAGCGCCTCGGCATCGCCGTTGCCGTGGGTCTTGCCCACGGTGTGGCCACCGGCGGTCAGGGCGGCGGTCTCCTCGTCGTTCATCGCCATGCGCGCGAAGGTGACGCGCACCTGCTCGGCGGTCTTCAGCGGGTCCGGGTTACCGTTCACCCCTTCCGGGTTCACGTAGATCAGGCCCATCTGCACGGCGGCCAGCGGGTTCTCCATGGTGTCCGGCTGGTCGACGTCGTCATAGCGGCTGTCGGACGGCGCCAGCCACTCCTTCTCGGCCCCCCAGTAGATGTCCTTCTCGGGATGCCAGATGTCCTCGCGGCCGTAGGAGAAGCCGAAGGTCTTGAAGCCCATGGATTCGTAGGCCACGTTGCCGGCCAGGATGAACAGGTCGGCCCAGCTGACCTGGTTGCCGTACTTCTTCTTGATCGGCCACAGCAGGCGGCGTGCCTTGTCCAGGTTGCCATTGTCGGGCCAGCTGTTGAGCGGAGCGAAGCGCTGGTTGCCGGTGCCGCCGCCGCCGCGGCCGTCGGCCAGGCGATAGGTGCCCGCCGCGTGCCAGGCCATGCGGATCATCAGGCCGCCGTAGTGTCCCCAGTCGGACGGCCACCACTCCTGGCTGTCGGTCATCAGCGCATGCATGTCCTTCTCGAGGGCGGCGTAGTCGAGGCTCTTGACCGCTTCGCGGTAGTCGAAGTCCTCGCCCATCGGGTTGGTCTTGCGATCGTGCTGGTGGAGGATGTCCAGGTTCAGCGATTCCGGCCACCAGGCGGTGACGTCCGCATTCTCCTGGGTGTTGGAACCGTGCATCACCGGGCACTTGCCTGCTTGTTGATCACCCATGTCGCTCTCCGATCGTTGCTGCATTGATGGATCCGTCTGGTAGTCATAGACGACGCTTGCCACTCAGGACAATGTCTTATGTCTGTCTGACCGCGTCATGACGAAGGCGGCCGACGACGTCGCTACCTTTCCTCACACCCTACGCCGCGGCGATTCATCGGCCCAAGTGCCTTTTCCGACCATCCCGATAGTTATTTCATATCGGCAATCGTGCATGCAGGGGCGCTGGCTATTGGGAGGCGGCCGGGGAGGGCAACACCAGCTCTCGACTCTCGCCCATCAGGAAGGCGCGGTTGGCCTCCAGGGCCTCGCGCAGGAAGTCCCACAGCAGGCGGACCCGGGCCAGCCGGCGCTGCTCCTGGCGGGCGGTGATCCAGAAGTGGCGTACGATCTCCACGTCGTCATCCAGCACGTTCGAAAGGGCATCCGAGGTGCTCGCCATGAAGCAGGGCAGCACGGCGAGCCCGGCGCCCTGCAGGCAGGCGGCGTGCTGGGTGGTCACGCTGGTGCTGCGCAGGGCGAAGTGCGGGCCGGGATGGCCGACCACCGCCGGGTCGAGCAGCGGCTCGAGGTAGCTGAGCTGCTCGCTGAAGATCAGGTCGTCGACGTAGCCGATCAGCCGGTGATCGCCCAGCGCGGAGAGTCGCGCCGGGGTGCCGTGGCGGGTGAGGTAGCCCTGGCTGCCGTAGAGGCGCAGCCGGTAGTCGCAGAGCCGCGAGATGACGAGCCCCGGGCTCACCGGGCGCTCCACGGTGATGGCGAGGTCGGCCTCGTGGCGGCTCAGGTTGACCACCCGGGGCAGGGCGAGCAGGTCGAGGGTCACGCCGGGGTGGCGCTCGCAGAAGGCCGAGAGCAGCGGGGCGATCACCCAGGTACCGAAGCCCTCGGTCACGCCCAGGCGGATCTGGCCGCTGATCTGGTGGTTCTTGTCGGTGAGGCTCTCGCCCGCCTCGAAGGCGTGGCGCGCCATCTCCTCGGCGTGGGCGAGCAGCTGCTGGCCGGCCTCGGTGAGGTGGTAGCCGTGGGTGCTACGCTCGAAGAGCTGGGTGTTGAGTGCCTGCTCGAAACGCCTCGTGCGCCGCGACAGGGTGGAGTGATCCAGCCCCAGGCGCCGGGCGGCGTCGGTGAGCCGCTCGCTGCGGGCCACCTCGAGGAAGATCTGGATATCCTGCCAGTCCAGCATGGGGCCGTCTCCTGCCGTCTTGGTTGTGCATGGATGCACAAGCAATGTGCCTGAGTGCGCGTTGTCAGGCCATCCGACCTCTGTATAGACTCGAGAAACTCAGGCTTCGTGCCAGCATGCACACAGTGTCGAATACCATCGTATAGATACTTCCAACACGATCTCCCACAATCACAACACGCCAGGAGCACGATCATGTCCGTTCGCGAAACGCCGATGTACATCGACGGCCAGCCCGTCCAGTCCCAGAGCCAGGAGTGGCGCGACGTGGTCAATCCGGCCACCCAGGAAGTGGTCGCCCGGGTGCCGTTCTGCACCGCCGAGGAGGTCGAGCAGGCCGTGGCCAGCGCCAAGGAGGCCTTCAAGACCTGGCGCAAGGTGCCGCTCGGCAAGCGCATGCGCATCATGCTCAAGCTCCAGGCGCTGATTCGCGAGAACACCGATGAGCTGGCCGCGCTGATCAGCGAGGAGCACGGCAAGACCCTGCCCGACGCGGTCGGCGAGGTGGGTCGCGGCCTGGAGGTGGTGGAGCACGCCTGCTCGATCACCTCCCTGCAGCTCGGCGAACTGGCCGAGAACGCCGCCAACGAGGTGGACGTCTACAGCCTCAACCAGCCGCTGGGCGTGGGCGCCGGCATCACCGCCTTCAACTTCCCGATCATGCTGCCCTGCTTCATGTTCCCGCTGGCCATCGCCACCGGCAACACCTTCGTGCTCAAACCCTCCGAGCAGGACCCGACCTCCACCATGCGCCTGGTCGAGCTGGCCCACGAGGCGGGCGTACCGGCCGGCGTGCTCAACGTGGTGCACGGCGGCCCGGACGTGGCCAACCAGATCGCCGACCACGCCGACATCAAGGCGCTCTCCTTCATCGGCTCCACCCATGTCGGTTCGCTGCTCTACGATCGCGCCGCCGCCGCCGGCAAGCGCATGCAGGCGATGATGGGGGCCAAGAACCACTGCGTGGTGATGCCGGACGCCAACCGCAGCCAGGCCATCAACAACCTGCTGGGGTCCGCCTTCGGCGCCGCCGGGCAGCGCTGCATGGCCAACTCCGTGGTGGTGCTGGTGGGCGAGGCCCGCGAGTGGCTGGACGACATCGTCGAGGGCGCCCGCAACATGAAGGTCGGCCCCGGCACCCAGCAGGACGCCGACCTCGGCCCGCTGGTGTCGCCCCAGGCCAAGGAGCGCGTGGAGCGCCTGATCGCCACCGGCGAGCAGGAAGGCGCCAAGCTGCTGGTCGACGGCCGCGGCTGCCAGGTCGAGGGCTACCCGAACGGCAATTTCGTCGGCCCGACCCTGTTCAGCGACGTGACCCCGGAGATGACCATCTACCGCGAGGAGATCTTCGGGCCGGTGCTCTGCGTGCTCAGCGTCGACACCCTCGACGAGGCGATCGCGTTCATCAACGCCAACCCCAACGGCAACGGCACCTCGATCTTCACCAACTCCGGCTGGGTGGCGCGTCGCTTCGAGACCGACATCGACGTCGGCCAGGTGGGTATCAACGTGCCGATCCCGGTGCCGGTCGCCTACTTCAGCTTCACCGGTTCGCGCGGCTCCAAGCTCGGTGACCTGGGCCCCAACGGCAAGCAGGCGATCAACTTCTGGACCCAGACCAAGACCGTCACCGCGCGCTGGTTCGAGCCGGAGAACGTCTCCAGCGGCATCAACAGCACCATCTCGCTGGGCTGATCACCCCTCCCCAGTGGTCATCGGCGGCCCCGTCTCGAGAGAGGCGGGGCCGCCGTCGTTGTGGCCCGGCATCTTCCCTGGAGCACTTCGTCATCGGCGCCGACGTGACGGCCATGCCCGGTGAAGCGGCCTACCGAAACGCTGCTATGTTGGTTAATTACCGGTTTCGTCTCCGACCGCCGAGAACGTTCAGACAGGGCTCATGGAGCGCGCCGACACCTCTTCGCGTGGGCCACACCATGGGCGCGAGCCGGAAGAGGTAACGCCTCGGGGGAAGGCGCTGACGGGGCCCCCCTGACCCTGTTCAAGGAGACCTCCATGCGCTCGACGATGCTCCTCTCGACCTCGCTGGCCGCGCTGCTGTCCCTGGCGGCTATCCCCGCGACCGCCCAGGTCACGACGGACGCCGGCACCATCGACCCCGAACGCACCGCGCGATTCTTCGACCAGCCGGGCTACTCGCCCTATGCCGGTCGTCAGTATCCGCTGCGCCCGCTGTGGGGCGAGCAGCACCTGCACACGTCCTGGTCGCCCGATGCCATCGCCGCGGGCACGCGGGTCGGCCCCGATGAGGCGTTGCAGTACGCCAAGGGCGCCGAGATCACCTCGAGCACCGGCCAGCCGGTGCGGTTGTCCCGCCCCTATGACTGGATGGTCGTGGCCGATCATTCCGATGCGCTCGGCGTCATGGCGAGCGTGCTCGAAGGGGATCCGGCGCTGATGGCCGACCCTACGCTCAAGGCATGGCACCAGGGCATGAATGCCGGCGGCGAGGCCGCCAGCGCGGTGGTCATCGAGATGATCACGCTGCAGGGGGAGGGCACCCTGCCCGGGCCCGTCACCGACCCGGAGGTCCAGTTCGACATGTGGCGCAAGATGACCGAGATCGTCGAGGGCCATGACGAGCCCGGCACCTTCTCGGCCCTGATCGGCTATGAGTGGACCTCGAACTACGGCGGCGGCAACAACCTGCACCGCAACGTCATCTACCGCGATGGCAAGGCGCTCGCCGACCGGGTCCGGCCGCTGACCACCTTCGACACCGAGATTCCCCACGAGCTCTGGGACTGGATGGCGATGTACGAGGAGGAGACCGGCGGCCGGCTGCTGGCGATCCCGCACAACGGCAACCTGTCGAATGGACTGATGTTCGCCACCGAGACGCCGGACGGCGAGCCCATCGATGCCGACTGGGCAGCGTCCCGCCAGCGCTGGGAGCCGCTCTACGAGGTCACGCAGAGCAAGGGCACGTCCGAGCAGCACCCGAGCCTGGCGCCGGCGGACGAGTTCGCCGACTTCGAGATCTGGGACAAGGGCAATCTCAACGTGAAGCCCAAGGAGCCCGGCATGATCGCCTACGAGTATGCCCGCGAGGCCCTCAAGCGGGGTCTCGCCCTCGAGGAGGAGTTCGGCACCAACCCGTTCAAGTTTGGGCTGGTCGGCAGCACCGATGACCACACCGGCATCTCCTCGGCCGAGGAGAACAACTTCTTCGGCAAGTTCCCGGCCAGCGAGCCCGGGGCGGAACGCTCGACGGCCAACGCCTTCGACTTCGACTTCGAGGGGCGCACCATCAAGGACTGGCAGCTCGGCGCCTCGGGGCTGACCGCCGTCTGGGCGGCGGAGAACACCCGCGCCGCGATCTGGGACGCCATGAAGCGCAAGGAGGTCTACGGCACCACGGGCTCCCGCATCGGCGTGCGCTTCTTCGGCGGCTGGGGCTTCGAGGCCGAGGACGCCCAGGGGCGCAGCCCCGCGGCGGTCGGCTACGGCAAGGGCGTGCCGATGGGCGGCGACCTGCCCCCGGCAGCCGATGGCGCCGAGGCGCCGAGCTTTCTCGTCGCGGCCCTCAAGGATCCGCTCTCGGGGAACCTCGACCGCATCCAGATCGTCAAGGGCTGGCTGGACGCCGAGGGCGAGACGCAGGAACAGGTCCACGACGTCGTCTGGGCCGGTGATCGCGCGCCGGGCGAGGACGGCAAGCTGCCCGCGATCGGCAGCACGGTCGACGTCGACAACGCCACCTGGACCAATACGCTCGGCGCCTCCGAACTGATCACCGTGTGGCAGGACCCCGACTTCGATCCGGCGCAGAAGGCCTTCTACTACGCCCGGGTCATCGAGATCCCGACGCCGCGTTGGACCGCCTACGACGCCGCCTACTTCGAGGAGGCCGACTTCGCCGACGAGGTGCCGATGACGGTGACCGAGCGGGCCTACACCTCGCCGATCTGGTACACGCCCCAGGGCATAAAGGAGTAACGATGAGCATGAGCAACGGAATCCAGTCAGGAATCGGCGGCTGGGTCGTCGGCGTTTGCGCCCTGTTGCTGGCGGGGTGCAGCGCCCAGATGGAGACCGGGGAGGAGGCGATGCAGAGGCCGGACAACGCCCTGATGCAGGTCATCACCGGCGAGGTGTGGTACCGGGAGCGCATCGCGCTGCCGCCGGGCGCCGAGGTCGTCGTGACGCTCGAGGACCAGTCTCGCGCGGACGCCCCCGCCACCGTCATCACCGATTACACCCATGTCGTCGACGATGGCCAGCCACCGTATTCGTTCCGGCTGGTCTATGATCCCTCGGTCATCGAGGAGCGCATGAGATACGGACTGCGGGCCCGGATCGAGAAGGACGGCGAGTTGCTGTTTACCAGCACGGAACATATCGATCCCTTTGCCGGCGCGCCCGGTGAACCCGTGCGCATCATGGTATCGCGGCAATGACCGGTGTTCTGCAAACGCCAGACTCGCCCGGCGTGGGCGATCACGCCGGGGGATGACGATGCGGGACGAAGACGTGTGCATGGCCCGGATCGGGTCATGCATATGACGAGCAGCGAGGTTCCAGCAGGGGGCACGCACATGGTGATACCAAAGGGAGTGGCGGTCGCCGCCGTCTTGGCGTGGACCGCCACGGGGACGGCCATGGCACAGCAGGACGATCTGGGCACGGCGGCCAATGACCCCACGGCCTCGGTCACGGCCTTCCAGCTGCAGGATTTCTACACCTATCGCTACCACAACCTCTCCGATGAGGAGGGCAACCGCCTGCAGTTTCGTGCCGCGATCCCGTTCACCGCGGGGGGCATGAACCACATCTTCCGGGTGACGCTGCCCTACGTGACCGATGCCCCCGGCGGATCGAGTGGCTGGTCCGACATCACGCTGTTCAACCTGGCCACCTTCGACAGGTCATGGGGGCGATTCGGCGCGGGTGCCGTGGCGTTGCTGCCGACCGGCGAAGACGGCCTGAGTGCCGAGAAGTGGGGGCTCGGACCCGCGGTGGGCTTCGTGGCCGGCCAGCCCTGGGGGATCTGGGGGCTGTTCAACCAGAACATGTTCACGGTGGACGGGGATGACGACTACCGCGACGTGAACATCTCGATCATCCAGCCGATCGTGAACTATAACCTAGGAGACGGCTGGTCGGCGGGTGCCTCCGACATGTCGGTGACCTATGACTGGGAGCGTGATAAATGGGTCAGTCTCCCCCTGGGTGTGGCCCTCAACAAGCTCGTCACCCTCGGCGGCCTGCCGGTGCAGTTCACGACCAGCTACGAGCACAATTTCTTCGATGAGGGCGTCAGCCCATCGGACACCGTCAATCTCACCGCCAAGCTGCTGCTGCCGAGGTAGTCAACGGCCGAAAGGGCGGAGTGAGCTATGCTCGGCGACAGGCCGACGTCTCACGAGTGCCCAGCGGCGGGTAACCAGCGGAAGGAATCGGCCCGTGGGGCTCGACCACGGTTGCCAGATACGATCCATTAAGGAAAGGCCCCATGACCCTCCCCAAGATGCTCCTGTCTCCGCTCGTTCACTTCTTCCTGCTCGGCGCCTTGATCTTCGGCGGGTACGCGCTCCTCGAGGAGGACACCGCCGCGCCCGCTCCGCCCCCCGATGCGATCACCCTGACCCCGGAGCGGGCCGCGCGTCTGGCCGAGCAGTTCGCGGCCACCTGGAACCGGCCGCCGACCCCGCAGGAACTGGAGGGACTGATGCGCTCCTGGGTGCTGGAGGAGGCCCACGTGCGCGAAGCCCTGGCGCTCGGTCTCGATCGGGGCGATGCGGTGATCCGGCAGCGATTGAACCTGAAGATGCGCTTCCTGGCGGAATCCGGGGCCGCCGCGCTGGAGCCGGACGACGCCACGCTGCAGGCCTACCTCGACGACCATCCGGACGACTTCCTGAGGCCGGCGCGCCTGGCCTTCGAACAGGTCCAGCTGCCGCCGGGGCAGGCCGACGAGGCGCGCGCGATCCGGGCCGCCCTGGAACGCGAGGCGGCCCCCGCGACGCTCGGCGCGGCGAGTCTAATGCCGGCAATGGTGCCGATGACGGCGGCTCCCGCGGTCGATCGCGTGTTCGGCACCGGGTTTCATGCCGCCCTGGCAGATGTGCCCCTGGGGCGCTGGCACGGCCCGATCGACAGTGCCTACGGCCAGCATCTGGTCCGGGTGACCGACCGCGCCGAGGCCGTGTTGCCGCCCCTGGCCGATATCCGGGATCGCGTCGAGGCCGAATGGCGGGCAGCGCAGACGAAGGCCATGCGCGAGCGCTTCGCCGAGGCACTGCTCGAGCGCTACTCCGTCACCACCCCCGACGCGGCAGAGGTGCTGGGACAATGAGAAGGATCCTGATGGCGCTTCTGGTGCTCCTGGCGACGTCGCTGCCTGCCACGGTCTCCGCCCATGCCCTCGACCCGGGCTATCTGAACCTTGCATCCCTCGATCAGGACCGCTGGCGGGTGACCTGGCGAGTGCCGAACGTGAGCGGCCGCCCGATGCCCCTCGAGGTGCGACTCCCGGGCGACTGTTCCCACGCATCGCCTCCGCCATTGGCCTTCGACGGACGTGCCTGGACGACCGGCTGGTTGGCCACCTGTCCTGAGGGGTTGGCGGGCGGCGTGATCGAGATTGGGGGACTGGATCGAACGCGCACCGACGTGCTGGTCCGTTACGAGCTGGCGCCGGGAGAGACGCAGGTCCAGCGCCTGACCGCGTCCGAGACTGCCTTCATCGTGCCCGCCCAGGCCGGGCGATTGGAGATCCTCGGCAGCTATATCGGCCTCGGGGTGACCCATATTCTCGAGGGCATCGATCACCTGCTGTTCGTCTTCGTGCTGCTGCTGCTGATTCGCGATCGGGCGCGCTTGCTGTGGGCGATCACGGCCTTCACCGCCGCTCACAGCATCACCCTGGTCGCCGCCACGCTCGGCTGGCTGAGCCTGCCATCCCCCCCGGTCGAGGCGCTGATCGCGCTGTCCATCGTGTTTCTGGCCTATGAGCTGACCCTGCCGCCCGAGGCGCGCGACCCGCTGGCCCAGCGCTTTCCCTGGATCGTGGCCTTCGCCTTCGGCCTCATCCACGGGCTCGGCTTCGCCGGGGCGCTGCGCGACATCGGCCTGCCGGAAGGCGATATTCCGCTGGCGCTCTTCGCCTTCAACGTCGGGGTCGAGATGGGGCAGATCCTGTTCATCGCCGTCATCCTGGTGATTGGCGCCGCGGTGCGACGCCTCTATCCGGCCATCCGGCAACAGTCGGCATGGCTGACGCGCGGCTCGAGCTACGCCATCGGCAGCCTGGCCGCGTTCTGGGTCATCGAGCGCATTGCCTCCTTCTAATCGGCCACCAAAGGCGAGTGGACACTCTGTTGACGTTGACGTTAACTGGCATGGAAGAACAACAATCACCGTGCCAGGAGTCAACATGTCAGACCCGATCAGCCGTTTCCCCATTCCCGAATCAATCCACGACCTGCCCGACGACATCCGTGACGCCATGCTGGCGGTGCAGGAGAAGGCCGGCTTCGTGCCCAACGTCTTTTTGATGCTGGCGCACCGGCCGGCCGAGTTCCGAGCCTTCTTCGCCTACCACGACGCCCTGATGGAGCGGGAGTCCGACACGCTGACCAAGGCCGAGAAGGAGATGATCGTGGTGGCCACCAGCGCCCGCAACCGCTGCCTCTACTGCGTGGTGGCCCACGGCGCCCTGGTGCGGATCTACGGCAAGGACCCGCTGCTCGCCGACCAGGTGGCCATCAATCACCGCACCGCGCCGATCAGCGAGCGCCACCGCGTGATGCTCGACTTCGCGCTCTACTGTGGCCTGGAAGTGGGGGAGCTCACTGACGAGTGGGAGGCGCGCCTGAAAACCGCCGGCTTCACCCACGACGACATCTGGGACATCGGCGCCATCACCGCCTTCTTCGGGCTTTCCAATCGCTTGGTCACCCTGACGGGCACGCCGCCCAACGAGGAGTTCTACCTGATGGGGCGGGTGCCGAGGGGGAAGTGAGCGACGTGGTCTCCGTGAAAGCCCTGGCATAGGCTGGCGGTATCCAGAGTGCGGAGGTTGCATGGCAGCGGAACGAAAGGCATGGACGGATCATGAGCGTTTGCTGGCGCTATCGCTCTACTGTCGGCTGACGTTTGGACAGCTTCACAGCGGACGCCCCGAAGTCGTTGGGCTGGCCGAACGCCTGGAGCGCTCGGCCAGTTCCGTGGCCATGAAGCTCACCAATTACGCGAGTCTCGATCCCGAAGTCTTGGCGCTGGGCAAGAAGGGGCTCCCCGGTGCTTCGCAGAAGGATCGGTTGCTGTGGCAGCGCTTCATCGCCGAGCCGCATGCCGTTTCGCACGAATGCGAGCAGGCCTGGGCGGGGCTCGTCGAAGCGGCCGATGCAGCCGAGAGTGCGTCCTCTGAGACAAGTGACGACACTTTTGGGTGGGACGTGATGAGTCTGCAGAAACGTCGGGTGGGGCAGGCGCTATTCCGCAAGGCCGTGATGATTCGTTACGACACTCGCTGCGTCATCACGGGGCTTCGTCATGAAGATTTGCTGATCGCCAGCCATATCGTCCCCTGGCATGCGCTTCCCGACTCACGTTTGGATCCTGCCAACGGCCTGTGTCTAAATGCCTTGCATGATCGCGCCTTTGACAAGGGATTGTTGGCCATCGATGGGCAGGATCGCATCCGCATCGCCCCGGAGCTGGGCGATGCCGACGCTAGTGGGCGGCTCCAGCATCAGCTGTGCGACCTCGATGGCCGGCCGTTGAACCCTCCGGGATCGGCGTTTCCCAACCGTGATTATCTCGCCTGGCACTACCGCGAGTGCTTCCGGCGTTAAACGCCGTGCCCCGCCTCCAATAGCTGCATCACCGGCGACAGCTGGCTCTCATGCAGCAGCAGCACGCTGTCGCTACCTTCGTCTTCGCGAGGCACCACCACGGCGAACTCGCCCTCTTCGAGGTGGAACTCGTGGATTTCGCGGGGCCCCTCGGGCGTCTGGCAGAGGATCGAGCGGTAGGCGTCGTCTTCGCTGTAGGTCAGGCGGTGGTAGACCTTGAAGAAGGTGTAGAGGGTCAGGCCTAGGGGGAAGGCGGGCCAGCGCGCGGGGATGCTGCGGGTCTCCTCGTCGAGCGCCTGGTCTTCCTCGGCGGCGGCGATGGCTCGGGCCAGGGGCTCGGCGAGCAGCCCGCTGCCGTCGCACGGCAGCGGCTGTCCGAGCTCGAAGGCCCGGCGATAGTCGTCGGCCACTCGGCGCAGTGCCGCTAAAGAGTCCAGACGATGGTCGCTGTGCCTCAGGTCGGCGGGCTCGAAGCTGCCGTTTTGCCAGCCGTGGAGGACGCGCAGCACCAGACGGCCTTCGCGCATCGGCGAAAGGATCAGCGACTCGCAGGCCACCCGCAGGTGCAGCAGGCGCTCGGTGGCGGCGTTGTCGAAGGCGCTGTAGGGATCGACGAAGATCCCATGCAGGCGTCCGGGGGCGTGTTCCTTGGCTTCGGTGTAGGGCATCTCGGGGCTCCGGCACGGGGCTACATGGCGGGGCGACGCAGTGATGCCCCTCGATCCCGTCTCTATCGGCCAATTCGGCGCCGGCTTGAGGTGCGCTCCCAGGATCCAGTCGCTGTCGCCGAGGGCGCCCCGCCGTCGCACGCATTGCCGGAGAGGGCGCGTCCGTCCGATGCGTTTGCCACTTCGGGGGTGGGCGCCCACCCTGAGAGGGTCGATCCGCGTTGTCGAGGAACCGCCCCATGCCCGTCTGGTCACCGGTGCGCCTAGGAGGGCTCGTCCTGTGCGGGCTGCTGGCGGGCTGCGCCACCGGGGCCGACTGGCAATCGGAGGTTGCCGACCGCGATCCGCGGGACGCCCGCTGCCAGGCGCGGCTGAGCGCCTACGATGCGGCAGTGGCTGAGGCCGGGGTGGCCGATGCCGGTGCGGCGCGGGTCGCGGGCTTTCCCTACCTGCGTGTCGACCGCCTGCTGGCGAGCTTCGATGATGAGCTCGACAGCCCCGCGGCCTTCGCCGACTGGGTGACCCGGATGCGCGAGTTGGACGGCGAGGCCCGTGCCATCGAGGCGGCCAACCTGCCGGTATCCGAACGGGACGCGCTCCCGACGCCTTCCGGCGTCGACCCGGCCGCGGCCGTCAATGCCTGCGCCACGCGCCTGATGCAGCGTGAGCTGCTGGCCGAGCAGGGCACGGGACCGGCCCGCGAGCAGCTGCGCTCGGCGGTCGATCCCCCCGATCACTACCTGAGCTGGCGCCGGGCGCTGGGACTCTATCCCCTGACGCGCCTCGGCCTGGCGGTCGGTTACAACCGCTGGAAGGCGGGCTACCTGGACACCTTCGAGGCACCGTTCGCGACGATGCCGGCCGAGGCGCCCCTGGTCCGCTATGTGCCGCCCGGCAGGCCTCGGGAGGCCGCCGTCGCCGCACGGTGGTGGCGCGAGGCGCCTCGCAGCCCGCTCGGCTTCGTTGAGCTCGAGCGCGAGGAGCTGCTGCGCCTGGCGGCCCACCACGCCCCGGTGTTTCTCGTCGAGACCCGGGGGCACGACGACCGGTTCGGCGCGCCCTACTGGTTTGCCGGCCCCGAGGGCCCCCTGCCGTTGGTGGACACCAGCCGCCCCGTGGCCGATGTGCGGTTGAGCCACACCCGCTTCGAGGGCGAGCTGTTGGCCCAGCTGGTCTATACCCTGTGGTTCCCGGCACGTACCCGGCAGGGCGCGCTGGACCTGCTCGGCGGCCGCCTCGACGGCCTGGTGTGGCGCGTCACCCTCGACGAGGATGGGCGGCCGCTGATCCACGACAGCATCCATCCCTGTGGCTGCTACCACCTCTTCTTTCCCGTGCCGCCCCTCGAGCGCGTCGCGGTGGCCGCGGACGCTGACCTGCGCGAGGCGCCGCTGACGCCCCTCTCGGCCCCCCGCCTGGCGGCGGGAGAGCGGGTCGCGGTGCGCGTCGCCGCCGTCAGCCACTACGTGGAGCACCTCGGCGTGGCCGACTCGCGTCGCGAGGTGGCCGAAACGCGCCGCTACGCCCTCGAGGCGGTGTCGACGCCACCCGACTTCGGCCGACGCTCCCTGGCGCTGCCCGGTGGCGGACGGCTCAGCCTCTATGGTCCCGAGGGTCTGGTGTCGCATACTGGGCGCCTCGAGCGCTTCCTGCTGTGGCCATCGGGCATCCTGAGCCCTGGTGCCATGCGCCAGTGGGGAACCCATGCCACCGTTTTCGTTGGCCGACGCCATTTCGATGACCCCCGGCTGTTCGAGGCGGCCTTCGAACGGCCGGCCTCGTCCTTCGCCGCGACGAGCGACGTTGCCGCATCCGACGACCATTCCCGGGGCCAACCCCCGACACTGCAAGAGGAACCCCGACCATGAGTGACACACCGGACGATCCCCGCCGCCGCCATTCCGCCCCGGTCGTGGATGGCGTCGGCAAGTCCGCCAGCCGCGCCATGCTCAGGGCGGTGGGCTTTCGTGATGAGGACTTCGCCAAGCCCCAGGTGGGCATCGCCTCGACCTGGAGCAACCTCACCCCCTGCAACAGCCACATCGACGAGCTGGCTCGCCGGGCCAGCGACGGCGCCGATGCGGCCGGCGGCAAGGGCGTGATCTTCAACACCATCACCATCTCCGACGGCATCGCCAACGGCACCGAGGGCATGAAGTACTCGCTGGTGTCCCGGGAGGTGATCGCCGACTCCATCGAGACGGTGGCCGGCTGCGAGGGCTTCGACGGCCTGGTGGCCATCGGCGGCTGCGACAAGAACATGCCGGGCTGCCTGATGGGGCTGGCGCGACTCGATCGCCCCAGCGTCTTCGTCTACGGCGGCACCATCCTGCCGGGCGAGGGCCACACCGACATCGTCTCGGTGTTCGAGGCCATGGGCGCCCACTCCCGCGGCGACATGGACCTGATCGAGGTGAAGCAGATCGAGGAGACGGCGATTCCCGGCCCCGGCTCCTGCGGCGGCATGTACACCGCCAACACCATGGCCTCGGCCATCGAGGCGCTGGGCATGAGCCTGCCGGGCAGCTCGGCGCAGAATGCCGTCTCCCAGGCGAAGCGCGACGACTGCCATGCCGCCGGCGAGGCGGTGCTCGCGCTGCTCGAGCGCGACATCAAGCCCTCCGACATCATGACGCGCCAGGCCTTCGAGAACGCCATCACCGTGGTGATCGCCCTGGGCGGCTCCACCAATGCGGTGCTGCACCTGATCGGCATGGCCAGCACCATCGGCGTCGAGCTCTCCCTCGAGGACTTCACCACCATGGGCAAGCGCGTGCCGGTGGTCGCCGACCTGCGCCCCAGCGGCCACTACATGATGAGCGAGCTGGTGGCGATCGGCGGCATCCAGCCGCTGATGAAGACCCTGCTCGAGGCCGGCCTCTTGCACGGCGACTGCCTGACCGTCACCGGCCAGACGCTTGCCGAGAACCTGGCCGACGTCGCGCCGTACCCCGATGACCAGAAGATCATCGCCCCGCTGGATCGGCCGGTGAAGGCCGAGAGCCACCTGCGCATCCTCTTCGGCAACCTGGCCCCGGAAGGGGCGGTGGCCAAGATCACCGGCAAGGAGGGCACGCGCTTCTCCGGCACCGCCCGGGTGTTCGGCTCCGAGGAGGAGGCCCAGGCGCGCATCAACGATGGCACCGTGGTGGCCGGCGACGTGGTGGTGATCCGCTACGAGGGGCCCAAGGGCGGCCCCGGCATGCGCGAGATGCTCACGCCCACCTCGGCGATCATGGGGCGCGGGCTCGGCAGCGAGGTGGCGCTGATCACCGACGGGCGTTTCTCCGGCGGCAGCCACGGCTTCGTGGTGGGGCACGTGACCCCCGAGGCCTTTGACGGCGGCCCCCTGGCGCTGGTCGAGGACGGCGATGTGATCACCATCGATGCCGAGGCCGATACCATCGACGTCGCACTCTCCGACGAGGAGCTGATGCGTCGCCGCGCCGCCTGGTGCCAGCCTGAACCGCGCTACGGCCGCGGCGTGCTGGCCAAGTACGCCCGCACGGTGAGCTCGGCCTCCACCGGGGCGGTGACCGACCTGCCGGAGTGATCTTCCCCGACCTCCGCTGCCTCCCCACCCGCGGCCTGCGACCTTTGGCCGCGGGGTCCCTCCAGGCACCGCGCGGCCCCGGCAGCGTCGCGCGGTGCTCTCCCGTCCAGTGCTCTCCCGTCGTCGGTTGACCCGCGTTACCGCCGGGCACCGGGTCCGGCGGCATGAACTATCCTTCGTCAAGGCAGGCTCGCGTAGCGTAGCGACGGTGCCTGCCCAGGTCGTCGAGGGCCTGGCATGGCCTCGAACGTGCGGTTGATGACACGAAAGTGATGACCGGGAGACGCGCTATGACCCAGGACGACCAGCCACCCCCCGACGCGGAACGTGACCTCGCCTCGCGATTCCCCACCGCCTATACCATCCTCTTCGGCCTGATCATCGTCATCGCCGCGCTGACCTGGATCATCCCGGCCGGACAGTACGACCGGGTCATGAACGAGGAGGTCGGCCGCGAGGTGGCCGTGCCCGGCACCTACCAGACGGTGGAGTCCAACCCGCAGGGATTCGTCGAGGTCATGCTGGCGCCTACCGCCGGCTTCTACGACCCGGACAGCTATGCCGCCAACGCCATCGATGTGGCGCTGTTCATCCTGTTCCTAGGCGGGTTCCTGGGGGTGATGAACGCCACCGGGGCCATCGACACCGGCATACGAAGCGCCATGCGCCACCTGGAAGGCCATGAGATCTGGATGATCCCGATCCTGATGACGCTGTTTGCCCTGGGGGGAACGACCTATGGCATGGCGGAGGAGACCCTCGCCTTCTACGCCATCCTGATCCCGGTGATCCTGGCGGCCGGCTACGACGCCGTCACCGGCGTGGCCATCATCCTGATCGGCGCCGGTATCGGGGTGCTCGGCTCCACCATCAACCCGTTCGCCACCGTCATCGCGGCCAACGCGGCCGACATCCCGTTCACCGATGGCATCGTGCTGCGGTTCATCCTGCTGATCGGCGGCCTGCTGATCTGCATCGCCTACGTCATGCGCTATGCCGCCCGCGTCAAGGCCGAGCCCTCGCGTTCCGTGGTGGCCAAGCAGTGGGACGCCCACCGGCGCGTGTTCCTGAAAGGGCAGGAGGGCGACGACATCGAGAACGCCACCCTCAACACCACCCAGATCATCGCGCTGACGATCTTCGGCCTGACCTTCGCGGTCATGATCTGGGGCGTCTCCTCCCAGGGCTGGTGGATGGCGCGCATGGGGGCCCTGTTCTTCGGCGCCGCTATCCTGATCGGCCTCGTCGCCCGGCTGGGCGAAAAAAAGTTGACCAGCAGCTTCGTCGACGGGGCCCGGGAGCTGCTGGGCGTGGCCCTGGTCGTCGGGCTGGCGCGTGGCATCGTGGTGATCATGGAGCAGGGCATGATCGCCGACACCATCCTGCACAGTGCCGAGGCGTCGCTCGGCGGGCTGCCGGAACTCGCCTTCATCAACCTGATGTTCTGGATCGAGGTGGGCATGAGCTTCTTCGTGCCCTCGTCGTCCGGGCTCGCGGTGCTGTCCATGCCGATCCTCGCCCCGCTGGCGGACTTCGCGAACGTCGGGCGGGACCTGGTGGTGACCGCCTACCAGTCCGCCAATGGCCTGGTGAACCTGATCAATCCCACCTTCGCGGTGGTGATCGGCGGTCTGACCATCGGGCGCGTCTCCTACGACCGCTGGCTGGTCTTCATCTGGCCGCTGCTGCTGATACTGACTGTGTTCATCAGCCTGGTCATCAGTGTCGGGGCCTTTCTGTGATGAAGCGTTTTGAAGAACGGCCGTGACGCCCGACGGAAAGGAGTGTTGCCATGTCTGATTCTGCCCATGACGTGCCACCCGAACTCGGCGTGCATTCCGAGACCGGCACCCTGCGCCAGGTGATCGTCTGTCGCCCGGGCCTGGCCCATCGGCGGCTGACCCCTTCCAACTGTGATGCGCTGCTCTTCGACGACGTCTTCTGGGTCAAGCAGGCCCAGAAGGATCATGACGTCTTCGCCGGCGTGATGCGGGGCAGGGGGGTGGAGGTCCTCGACGTCAACGAGCTGCTGGCCGATACCCTCGATATCCCCGATGCCCGCGCCTGGATACTGGACCACCGCATCACCTGGAACCACATCGGGGTGGGCATGGTGTCGGACCTGCGCGCCTGGATGGATGAACTGCCGAGCAGGACCCTGGCCGAGTTCCTGATCGGCGGCCTGGAAGTGGGCGACCTGCCCTTCGACCCGGTGGGGCTCTTCGGCAACCATCTCGGCCACTTCGGCTTCGTGCTGCCGCCCCTGCCCAACTTCCTGTTCACCCGCGACAACAGCGCCTGGATCCACGGTGGCGTCACCCTCAACCCGATGTTCTGGAGCGCACGCAGGCCGGAGACCCTGCTGATGGCCGCCATCTATGCCTTCCATCCGGCCTTCGCGGGCCGGGTGAAGGTGCACTGGGGGGACCCCCTGGCGGACTACGGCCTCGCCACCCTCGAGGGCGGGGATGTCATGCCGGTGGGGCACGGCACGGTGCTGGTGGGCATGGGCGAGCGCTCCTCGCCCCAGGCCATCGGCCAGCTGGCGAAGGCGCTGTTCGAGGAGGGCAGCGTGCACCGGGTAATCGCCTGCCAGCTGCCCAAGACCCGGTCGGCCATGCACCTGGACACGGTCTTCACCTTCTGTGGGGGCAACGTGGTGACCGCCTTCAAGGAGGTCGCGGATGCGGTGGTCTGCTACGACCTGCGTCCCGGCGAGGGGGGCAAGACGCTGGCCTTCCGTCAGGACCCGCGCCACCTCTTCGACCTGGTCGCGGAAACCCTCGGTTACCCGACGCTCGAGGTGGTGCCCACCGGCGGCGACACCCCGGAGGAACGCGAGCGCGAGCAGTGGAACGACGGCAACAACGTGCTGGCGCTGAGCCCCGGTGTCGTCGTGGGCTATGACCGCAACGATGACACCAATGGGGCACTGGAGGCGGCGGGCATCGAGGTGCTGGCCATTCCCGGTGCCGAGCTGGGCCGGGGGCGCGGCGGCGGGCGCTGCATGAGCTGCCCCACCCGCCGTGATCCGATCTGACAAGGAAGGAGGCGCACCATGGCATTCAATCTCAAGAACCGGCACTTCCTGACGCTGCGTGAGTTCACCCCGCAGGAGATCGGCTTCCTGCTGAAGCTGTCCGCGGACCTGAAGGCCGCCAAGTACGCCGGCACCGAGGTGCCGACCCTCGAGGGCAAGGACATCGCGCTGATCTTCGAGAAGGACTCCACCCGCACCCGGGTCGGCTTCGAGGTGGCGGCCTACGACCAGGGCGCCCGCGTCACCTACCTCGGCCCCACCGGCAACCACCTCGGCCACAAGGAGTCGGTGAAGGACACCGCCCGGGTCCTGGGCCGGGTCTACGATGCCATCGAGTACCGCGGCTTCGGGCAGGCCATCGTGGAGGAGTTGGCCGCCCATGCCGGGGTGCCGGTCTACAACGGCCTGACCAACGAGTTTCACCCCACCCAGATCCTCGCGGACCTGCTGACCATGCAGGAGCACGTGGAGAAGCCGCTGCGCGAGGTGTCCTTCGTGTTCGTCGGCGATGCCGCCAACAACATGGGCGACAGCCTGCTGATCGGCGGGGCCAAGATGGGCATGGACGTGCGGCTCTATGCGCCCAGGGCCTGCTGGACATCGCAGGCCGTGCAGGAGGAGGCCAGGGCGCTCGCGGCAGAGACCGGGGCCAGGATCATGATCACCGACAACCTCGACGAGGCCGTGGCCGGGGTCGATGTCGTTTACACCGATGTCTGGGTCTCCATGGGCGAGCCCAAGGAGAAGTGGGCCGAGCGCATCAAGCTGCTGATGCCCTACCAGGTGAACGCCGACCTGATGGCCAGGACCGGCAATCCCCGGGTACGCTTCATGCACTGCCTGCCGGCGTTTCACAACACCGAGACCACGGTGGGCAAGGAGATGCAGGAGACCTTCGGGCTCGATGCCATGGAGGTGACCGAGGAGGTGTTCGAGAGCCCCGCCTCCATCGTCTTCGACCAGGCCGAGAACCGGCTCCATACCATCAAGGCGGTGCTCGTCGCGACCCTGGGAGGCTGACATGCTGGTGGTGGCGGCACTGGGCGGCAACGCCCTCCTCAAGCGCGGCGAGCCCCTGACGGCCGCGGCGCAACGCGGTAACGTGCAGGTGGCGGTCCGCGCGCTGGCCGACATCGTGCGCGCTGGGCACCAACTGGTGATCACCCATGGCAACGGCCCCCAGGTGGGCCTGTTGGCGCTGCAGGGCGCGGCCTATCGGCCGGACGAGGCCTATCCGCTGGACGTGCTGGGGGCCGAGACCGAGGGCATGATCGGCTACATGATCGAACAGGAGCTGGAGAACGCGCTCGACCACGATCGCCCGGTGGCCACCCTGCTGACCCAGGTGGTGGTGGATCCCGAGGACCCGGCCTTCGGCCATCCCACCAAGTTCGTCGGGCCGGTCTACGAGCGGGACGAGGCCGAGCGTCGCGCGTCGGCGGCCGGCTGGCACATCGCCCGCGACGGCGACAGGTGGCGTCGGGTGGTGCCCTCGCCGACGCCGCTGGAGATCCCGGACCTGCGGGTATTGCAGCTGCTGCTCGCCCAGGGGGTGGTGGTGGTCTGCACCGGGGGCGGCGGGATACCGGTCCTGCGCCGGGAGGATGGCAGCATGATCGGCGTGGAGGCGGTGATCGACAAGGATGCCGCCAGCGCGCTGCTGGCGCGCCAGCTGGGCGCCGACGCCCTGCTGCTGCTGACCGATGTGGAGGCGGTGTACCGGGATTACGGCACGGATACCGCGACCCCGGTTCATGCCCTGACGGTGGCCGAGGCCCGGGAGATGGCCCTGCCGGCCGGTTCCATGGGGCCCAAGCTGGTGGCCGCCTGTGAGTTTGCCGAGAATGGGGGCATCAGCGGCATTGGCCGGCTGGTCGATGCCCTCGCCATACTGGAGGGAACGGCGGGCACGCGGGTGTCGGCCGACGCATAGGATGCGCTGATGACGCAGCATGAAGCACAGCTCCCACCCGAGGACGATACCGGTTCCATCGTCGCCATTCGCGGTGGCGTCGTGGATGTCAGGTTTGCCGGGCGGGTCCCCGGCATTCGCGAACTGCTCTACGCCGGCAAGATCGGCCTGGAGGTGGCCGGCCTGGAGGACAATGGGGTGGTGCGCTGCATGGCGCTGGGGCCGGTCAGGGGGCTGGGGCTCGGCATGCCGGTGCGGGCCACCGGCGCGCCGATCACCGTGCCGGTCGGCGACGCCGTCCTGGGGCGCATGCTCAACGTGTTCGGCGTGCCGATCGACCGAAAGGCCGCCCCGGTGAGCGCGGACCGGCGGTCCATCCACCAGCCATCGCCGCGGCTCGAGGATCGGGTCGTGCGCAGCAGGATCCTGGAGACAGGCATCAAGGCCATCGACCTGCTGTCGCCCATCGAGCGGGGCGGCAAGACCGGCCTGTTCGGTGGCGCTGGGGTGGGCAAGACCGTGCTGATCACCGAGCTGATAAACAATACGGTGCAGCAGCACAAGGGCGTGAGCCTCTTCTGCGGCATCGGCGAGCGCTCCCGCGAGGCGGAAGAGCTCTACCGCGAGATGGGCGAGGCCGGTGTGCGCGACAATACCGTGATGCTGTTCGGCCAGATGAACGAGGTGCCCGGGGTGCGCTTCCTGGTCGGCAAGACCGCCCTGACCATGGCCGAGTACTTCCGCGACGAGCAGCAGCGGGACGTGCTGCTGCTGATCGACAACATCTTCCGCTTCGTGCAGGCGGGCTCCGAGGTCTCGGGGCTGATGGGCCGCATGCCCTCGCGGGTGGGCTACCAGCCGACGCTTGCCACCGAACTGGCGGAGCTGGAGGAGCGCATCACCTCCACCCGCAAGGCCGCCATCACCTCGGTCCAGGCCGTCTACGTGCCGGCCGACGACTTCACCGATCCCGCGGCCGCCCATATTTTCTCCCACCTGTCGGGCTCGGTGGTGCTGTCGCGCAAGCGGGCCAGCGAGGGCCTCTACCCGGCCATCGATCCCCTGGCCTCCTCCTCGGTCATGCTCACCCCGTCGGTGGTGGGGCAGCGTCACTACGACATCGCACGCAAGGTGCGCCGCACCCTCGCCGAGTACGAGGAGCTTCGGGACATCATCGCCATGCTGGGCATCGAGGAGCTCTCGGCCGCCGACCGGGCCACCGTCGCCCGTGCCCGCCGCCTGGAGCGCTTCCTGACCCAGCCCTTCTTCACCACGGGCTCGTTCACCGGGACCGAGGGCAAGCGCGTGTCCATCGACGATACCCTCGAGGGGTGCGACACCCTCCTGAACCAGACCCGTTTCGAGCATGACGAGGGCGACTACTACATGATCGGGGCCCTCTCCGACCTGGAGGTGGAGGCATGAGCCTGTCAGCCGAGATGCAGGTGACCCTGCGGCTGCCGACCCGGACCCTGTTCGAGGGACCGGCGACTCGGCTGTTTGCGGAGGCGGAAAACGGGGCCTTCGGGATGCTGCCGAACCATATCGACTTCGTCACCGCGCTGGTGCCCTCCGTGCTGATCCTGACCCTGGCGGATGGCGAGGAACGGATCTTCGGCATCGACGAGGGGATCCTGGTGAAGAAGGGGCATGGCGTGGATATCGCCATCCGGCGGGGCGTCCTGGGCACTGACCTGGCCTCGCTGAGGGAGACCGTGCAGGAGAGCTTCATCGAGATGGATGAAGACGAGCGGGTGGCCCGCTCCGCCCTGTCTCGCCTGGAGGCGGGCATCGTGCGGCGGTTTGCCGACCTGCAGCGGCCCAAGACGCCATGACCTCGAAGCGTAAGTCTCCGGTGGAGGACATCGGCCGTCGCGCCCGGCGCCGGGAGAAGGCGCGGGACGACCCGGGCGCGAGCCCGCTGCGCGGGCTCGGGGTCTTCGGCATGATCGGGTGGTCGGTCGCGGTGCCCACTGTGGGCGGCGCCTTTCTCGGGCTGTGGTTCGATCGTCACATGCCGCAGGCGTTCAATTGGACCATTGCATTGATCCTGGGGGGCGTGGCGCTGGGCAGCTTCATTGCCTGGGCCTGGGTCAGCAAGGAAGCCAACGACAACGGGAGCGAGCATGATGACGATTGACTGGCCTGCCGTGATCACCGGCGTCGGCGCCGGTATCGCCGTCAGTATCCTGTACTTCCTGGGCCTGGCCCTGAGTGTCCGGCTGGCGCTGCGACGATCCCGGCCCGTCGCCGTCCTGCTGCCCAGTGCCGTGGTGCGGATCGCGCTGCTGCTGGCGGTCGGCTGGTGGGTGACCGAGGAGGGCACGCGGGGAGGCGCCTTCGTCGGCTATGCGCTCGCGTTCTTCCTGGTGCGCTTCATCGCCACCCTGATGGCCCGCACGCCCGGAGCGAAGGAGGCAGGATGCAACTGACACCCGACCAGACGACCGTCTTCACCCTCTGGGGCCTCGGGATCAACGAGACCGTGGTCAACACCTGGGTCGTCATGGCCCTGCTGACCATCGCCTCGATGCTGGTGACCCGGAAGCTGCGGCCGGACGTGCCGCCTAATCGCTGGCGAACGACCCTGGAGGTGATCGTCACCGGGATCCAGCGGCAGGTGGAGGACATCTCGCCGCAGTCCTCGAGCCACGTCCTCTACTTCTCGGGCACGCTGTTCCTGTTCATCGCGCTGTCCAACCTGCTGCTGGTCGTGCCGGGCTTCACGCCGCCCACGGCGTCGCTGTCGACCACGGCGGCCCTGGCCCTGTCGGTGCTGATCGCCGTCCCGCTGTTCGGCATCACCCGCCAGGGCATCGGCGGCTACCTGAAGACCTACATCCAGCCCTCCATCGTCATGCTGCCCTTCAACATCATCAGCCAGTTCTCCCGGGGGATCTCGCTGGCCATCCGCCTCTACGGCAACGTGATGAGCGGTGCGGTCATTGCCGGCATCCTGCTCGGCGTGGCGCCGTTCTTCTTTCCCGTGGTGATGGACGTGTTGGGCCTGCTGACCGGCCTGATCCAGGCCTACATCTTCGCCATCCTGGCGACCGTCTATATCTCGTCGGCCACGGCCATCGTGAAGAAGCCCGACCACGATCTCGACCGCGAACGCGACCATAAGGAGCAAGATCGATGACTGATGCAGCCCTGATTGCGGCCATTTCCATCTTCACCGCGGGACTGACGGTGTCGTTCGGCGCCCTCGGCCCGGCGCTGGGGGAGGGGCGGGCCGCATCCGCCGCCCTGACCGCCATCGCCCAGCAGCCGGACTCGGCCTCCACCCTGTCACGCACCCTGTTCGTGAGCCTGGCGATGATCGAGTCCACGGCGATCTACTGTTTCGTGGTGGCGATGATCGTGCTGTTTGCCAATCCGTTCATGGACACCTTCCTGCAAGCCACCCCACCGGCGGCGGGCTGAACCATGTCGATTGACTGGGTTACGGTCATCGCCCAGATCGCCAACTTCCTGGTGCTGGTCTGGCTGCTGAAGCGCTTCCTCTACAAGCCGATCCTGAAGGGCATCGATTCCCGCGAGGCCGAGATTGCCGAACGGATGGGGGAGGCTAAGCGCGCCCAGGAGAAGGCCGCCGCCGCCGAGGCGGACTTCGTGGCACAGCAGCAGAAGCTGCAGGCCGACCAGGACGCCCTGGCCCAGCGGGTTCGCGAGCAGGCGAAGCAGCAGCGGGATGCCCTGCTGGCCGAGGCCCACGAGACCATGGAGCAGGAGCGCCAGGACACCCTGGCGCACCTGGCCCGCGAACGGGAACGCTTCACGTCGGAGCTCTACAAGGCGAGTGCGGAAACGCTCTACCAGCTGGCCGGCCGCGCCCTTCACGACCTGGCCGACGAGCGCCTGGAGGAACATATCGCCCTGCACGTGATCGGCAAGCTGGAGCCGTTGTCGGAGGAGCTTGCCTCGGCGGCCGAGCATGCCGAGGAAGCGGTGGCCACCACCCATGCCCCGCTGCCGGAGGAGGCGAGCCACGAGGTCGAGGCCGCCCTGGCGGCCCGGTTGCCCGGCCTTCCCCTGCGCTTTGCCACCGATGAGGGCCAGTCCCCCGGCCTGGTCCTGCGCATCGGCAGCCTCCAGCTCGCCTGGACGGTCGACAGCTACACCGACGAGCTGGTCGAGCTGCTGGAAGAGCGCCTGGCCAGCGGCGAGTCGGGCAGGGTGAACGCTCATGGCGGATGAGTCGCATCGTCCCGACGTGCAGGACTTCATCGACGTCCTGCTGGACAGCCCCGCCCCCTCGCCGGTGCTGGCGGAGGTGGGCACGGTCGCCACGGTGGGCGACGGCATCGCCGTGGTCTCGGGCCTCGGGCGGGCCCTGTCGGATGAGCTGCTGGTCTTCGCCTCGGGGGTTCGCGGGGTGGTGCTGGACCTCGAGCCGGACCGGCTGGGGGTCGTGCTGCTGGGCCCTTCGGAGCGGGTGCGCGCCGGTGAGGATGTCTGGCGCACCCATAAGGTGATCAGTGTCCCCGTGGGGCCGGGCCTGGTCGGCCGGGTGGTCGACGCCACCGGCCAGCCCCGGGACGGCAAGGGCAGGGTGACCGCCGTGGCCGAACGGCCGGTGGAGGCCCGGGCGCCGGACATCCTCAGCCGCGGGGCCGTCACGCGTCCCCTGGCGACCGGCCTCAAGGCGGTCGATGCCGCGGTGCCGGTCGGCCTGGGGCAGCGGGAGCTGATCATCGGCGACCGTCAGACCGGCAAGACCTCCATCGCCCTGGATACCATCCTCAACCAGGCCCGCTCGGAGGTCCTGAGCATCTATTGCGCCATCGGCCAGCGCGGGGACGCGGTGGCCAGGGTCATCGAGGCGCTCCGGGAAAGCGGGCAGCTGGCCAACACCATCGTGGTCGTCGCCGGCGACGAGGACGCGCCGGGCCTGGCCTATATCGTGCCCTATGCGGCGATGACGATGGCGGAATACTTCGCCGACCAGGCCCGGGACGTGCTGGTCGTCTTCGATGACCTCACCCACCACGCCCGCTCCTATCGGGAGCTCTCGCTGCTGCTGAGGCGTCCGCCGGGGCGCGAGGCGTTCCCCGGGGACATCTTCTACGTGCATGCCAGGCTGCTCGAGCGGGCCGGTCAGTTCACCGAGGAGGCCGGGGGCGGTTCCATCACCGCCCTGCCCGTGGTGGAGACCCAGGCGGAAAACCTCTCGGCCTATATCCCGACCAACCTCATCTCGATCACCGACGGCCAGATCTACCTGTCGCCGCGGCTGGTGCGCAAGAACCAGTTCCCGGCGGTGGACCTCGGGGTGTCGGTGTCGCGGGTGGGCGGCAAGGCCCAGCATCGCGCGTTCCGGGATGTCGCCGGCAACCTGCGCGTCACCCTCTCCCAGTTCGAGGAGCTGGAGGACTTCGCCCGCTTCGGCACCCGGCTGGATGACGCCACCCGGGCTCGCCTGACCCGGGGCGCGGCGGTCCGGGCGGCACTGCGCCAGCCCGAGCGGGATCCGGTACCGGCCGTGGAGCAGCTGCTGGTCCTGCTGGCGGCGATGGAGGGCCTGTTCGATGGGCTCTCGGAGACCGAGGTGGTGGCCGCCATGGAGACCATCCGGGCATCGGTGGGCGACGCCCTGACGGGCGTCGCCACGCGCATCGCTCGCAACGAGCCCCTGAATGATGCGGACCGCGCCGACATCCTCACGGTGGCGCGGACCGCCCTCGGGAAGCCGGAGGACGACCGTGACGCAGACGCTTGAAGCCCTGTCCCGCCGCTTTGATACGCTGACCAGCATCCGCGGGATCGTGCACACCATGAAGACGATCTCGGCCATCAATGCCGTGCCCTTTGATCGTGCCGCCCGCTCCATCGAGGCCTATCACCGCACGGTGCGCAGCGGACTCCAGGCCTTCGTCGCCCGAACCGGCCCCATCGCCCTGCCGGCCGTGGAGCCGGCCGAGAGCATCGTGGTGGTGTTCGGCTCCGACCATGGCCTGTGCGGCAACTACAACGAGCTGCTCGCCGAGAAGGTGCAGGCGGAGCTCGGGCCGGCGACGGCCGGACGCGTCGCCCTGCGGGTGCTGTGCGTCGGCGCCCAAATGAATGACGCCCTGGCGGGGCAGGGTCTCAGCCCCGAGGACGTGCTGCTGCCGCCGGCCTCGGCGGATGGCATCGGGCGCCTGGCGGGCGGCATCGTCACCCGGCTGGACGAGATCGGCGGCGGCGAGCCTCTCCATCGGAAGGTCACGCTGGCCTTCACCCAGCGCGCCGGGCGCGGGCAGCACGAGCCGGTGCTGATGCCGCTGCTGCCCCTCGGGCCGGCGCTCCTCTCGGAACTCACCGACCGGCCGTGGCAATCCCGCTCCCTGCCCGACTACTCGATGCCCAGCGCCGAGTTGTTTGCCGCTCTGCTGCGCAGCCATCTCTTCGCCAGCGTCTTCCGGGCATCGGCGGAGGCCATGGTCACCGAGAATGCCGCGCGGCTGGCCCTGATGCAGCAGGCCGAACAGTCCGTGGATGACCGCCTGGACGAGGTGAAGGGCCAGCTGCGAACGGTGCGCCAGGACGAGATCACCACCGAGCTGCTGGACGTCATCATCGGCTTCGAGGCGCTGCGCCACTCTCCACGAAACTCTCCTCACAAGACGTCCCTCAACTCACCTCGCAACACCCCCCACCGGACCTGAGGGTCCGAGCCCGGGGACGGCGTCAAGGCGCCGCGGCGCTCAACGGGCGCAGGTGCGAAAGCCGGCCAGCACGTCGTGGCGATCCGGGGTGAAGAAGTTGCGGTAGGCGTTGTGGATCAGCCGCGAGCGGGTGGCCCAGGCGCCGCCGCGCAGCACGTAGCGCCCCTCCTGGAACCAGGGGGCCGAGTAGTCGCGGTAGAGCTCGGGCGCGAAGCCCGGGAAGGGGGCGAAGGGAGAGGCCGTCCACTCCCAGACGTTGCCCAGTAGCTGGCGACAGCCGAAGGCGCTGTCGCCCGCGGGCAGCGCCGCCACGTCCAGCGGGCCGAGCCGCCAGCCGTCCAGGTTGGCGAGGCCGGCATCCGGGGTCGCGCCGCCCCAGGGGAAGCGTCGCTTGCCGGGTGCGAGAGCGCGCCCGTCGGCCGACGGCTCACGGCTGGCGGCCACCTCCCACTCCGCCTCGCTCGGCAGGCGTCGCCCGGCCCAGCGGCACCAGGCCTTGGCCTCGTGCCAGCTGACGTGCACCACCGGCTGGTGGGGAGGCAGCGGCTGCCAGCGGTCGAAGTGGCGTGCCTCCCAACGGCCGTCGGCGCCCCGGCGCCAGTAGGTCGGGGCCTCGAGCGCCTGGGCCTCGCGCCACCGCCATCCGGCCTCGCTCCACAGCTCGCGCCGCTCGTAGCCGCCGTCGTCGACGAAGGCGGCGAACTCGGCGTTGGTGACCGGGGCCCGCGCGATCGAGAAGGGTGCCACCTCGACCTCCATGGGCGGCTTCTCGTTGTCGAACCGGAAGGGCAGGGGCTCATCGGAGCCCAGCCGGTGGCGCCCGCCGGGAATGGTGACGTCGCCCGGCAGGGCGCCGCTTCCGGCCTCTTCCGCGGCCTGGCTCGGCGGCGGCGTACCGAGTGCCGGGGCGGGATCGCCCAGCGTCTGGCGGGTGTAGAGGAAGGCCTCGCCGTGCATGTCCTCGTGCAGGGTGGTGAGCTGGTAGACGTAGCTCTGGGCGGCGCTGGCCTCGCCTTCGGGCAGGCGCGCGAGCATCGCCTCCTGCACCCGGGAGAGGTAGTCCAGGGTCTCGTCGCGGGAGGGCAGCGGTAGCGCCCAACGCTCGTCATGGGCGATGCTGCCGGAGTCGAAGAGCCGCTCGGCGCCGGCGAGCCGGTAGTCGGGCAGCCCAAAGAGGCCGCGGAGCGCGAAGTGGTCGTGGAAGAAGCCCAGGTGGCCGAGCTCCCACAGCGGCGGGTTGACGATCGAAAGCCGCGGGCCGAGCTCGCGGATCTCGAGGGTGTCGTGCATCAGCGCCAGGCTTCGCGAGCGGGCATCGATGAGCATCCCCGCCAGCGCATCAGCGGTGCGAGGGGGCGTGGGCGGGGTGGCGATCATCGGGACCTCCTCGACGGCCGGGGAAGGGTGGAGCGCGATATGGGAGACGATGAATAGTGTTGAAGGTAGCCCTGATCACCCCGGCGGGTCGAGGCTCCCACGCCGGTAACCGCGCCACGGCGACCCGCTGGGCCGGCCGGCTGGGCGAGCTGGGCTGCCGCGTGCGGATCGCCGGCTCCGAGGATGCCCTTGGGGAATGGCGCGTCGACGGCCAGGCCCCAGATCTCGTGATGGCGCTGCACGCCTGGCGCAGCCACGGGGCCATCCTCGCCTGCCGCCAGGCCTTCCCGGCGGCCGCCCTGGCCGTGGTGCTGACCGGCACCGACGTCTATCGCTTCCAGCACAGCCACCCCGAGGCGTTTCGGGAGAGCGTCGCGGCGGCGGATGTCCTGGTCGGCCTGCATGACGCCCTGGACGAGGATCTGCCCGGGTCCGTGCTGCCGCGCCTGCACATCGTCCACCAGTCGGCGCTGCCCCTGCCACCGGGTGCCCCGCGGCCGAGCCGGCGGTATCTGAACGTGCTGGTGGCGGGCCACCTGCGCGAGGAGAAGGATCCGCTGCGCGCGGCGCTCGCGGTGCGCGCGCTGCCGTCGGGCTCGCGGCTGCGGGTCATCCAGCTGGGCGGCGCCGTCGAGACGACCTGGGCCCAGGCCGCCTTCGAGGAGATGGCGGTCAATCCGCGCTATCGCTGGCTCGGCGACCTGCCGCGCTGGCGGGTGCGCCGCTGGATGGCGCGCGCCCGGCTGATGGTGATCAGCTCGCGCATGGAGGGCGGGGCCAACGTGGTCAGCGAGGCCTGCGTGGCGGGGCTGCCGGTGCTGGCCTCCGATATCCCGGGCAACCGCGGCCTGCTGGGCGGCGACTATGGTGGCTATTTCCCGGTCGCCGATACCGCCGCGCTTCGTGAGCTGCTGCGTCGCGCCGAGGCGGAGCCGGCCTTCGTCGAGGCGCTGCGCCGCCAGGTGACGGCACGTGCCGCGCTGTTCACCCCCGAGGCCGAGCGCGAGGCGTTGGCCAGGGTGATCACCGCCTGCGGCCTGACGCCCTGACGCCTGGAGGTGCGCGACGTCACGATCGCCCGTCAGGCGCGCCCTCGGGGCCGGCCAGCGAGACGCGCTCGTCCCGCGTCGTCGCCTTGACGGGGGCGCTGATGCACACCAGGCAGGCCAGGATCAGCACGATGCCGCTCCAGCCCATCGCGGGCAGGCGTTCGCCGACGATGACCACGGCCAGTCCCGCCGCCACCACCGGTTCGAAGAGCGTGATCGTCGTGGCGGTGCTGGCGGGAATGCGTGCCAGGCCGTGCCCGAAGCAGAGATAGCCCAGGAACATCGGCACCAGGGCCATGTACAGTCCTACCGCCGTATTACCCCATGAGGCCAGCAGTGGTGCACCGGTCATGAACAGCACCGGCATCAGCAGCAGGCCGCCGATCCCGAAGGTGGCGCCCATGGCGGCTCGGGGCGCACAGCCGCCTTGCATCAGGCGACGCGCCGTCCACGAATAGAGGGCATAGCTGAGACCGGCGAGCAGGGCCAGCAGCACGCCCGGGATGACAGCCGAGCCGATCCCGGTCGGCCCATCACCGCTCCCCTCGGCCAGGCACAGCAGCAGCATGCCGGCAAGCCCGAGCCCGGCCCCCATCATCCAGCGCCCGGTGAGTCGCAGCCCATCCAGGCGAGCTTCGATCAGCGCCGAGAGCAGCGGCGCCGAGCCGATGGAGACCACCGTGCCGATGGTGACGCCGGCCAGGCGCATGGAGGCATAGAACGCCAGCGGGTAGATCGCCACGGCGACGGCGCCCGGCAGCAGGTATCGCCACCGCGCTCGCAGCAGGCCGGCATGGCGGCGGATCCGTCGGGCAGAGAGGGCGGCCTGCATCAGTCCACCGCCGCCCATGGCCACGGCACCGATCGCCACGGCGCTGACGTCGGGAGCGAAGGTCGCCGCGGTGCCGGTGGTCCCCCAGAGCGTGGCGGCAACGAGGACCGTCGTGATGCCCAGCAGACGCTCCCGGGCCGCCGGGGTCATGTCGCCTCCGGCATGGCGGTCGTGAGCGTGATGGGCGCGAGCGCCTCGCCGGCGGGGGTGATGCGACCGATGATGGCGGCGTGGGCGTAGCCCAGGGCGTGCAGGGCCGCGAGGCAGGCCTCGGCGCGCTCGGGGGGTACGCCGGCGAGCAGGCCCCCGGCGGTCTGGGGGTCGAAGAGCAGCGGGTAGCGCGGATGCTCGACCCAGGCCGCCTGGTCGCGGATGGCCCGGCGCAGGCGCACGTTGGCGGGCTGCAGGGAGCTCAGGATGCCGGCGGCGACGGTCTCCTCGGCGCCCGCGAGCAAGGGCAGGGCGGCGAGGTCGAGCTCGGCATCCACCCCCGAGGGGCGGGTCATCTCCACCAGGTGGCCGAGCAGGCCGAAGCCGGTGAGATCGGTGCAGGCGGTGGCGCCGTGTTCATGCAGGCAGGCCGCCCCCACGCGGTTGGACTGGACCATGCTGGCGAGCGCCGCATCGATCCAGCGCCCCCGGGCGGCGAGCCGCGCGTGGGCGGCGAACAGCGTGCCGGTGCCGATTGGCTTGGTGAGGATCAGCACCTGGCCGGGGCGCAGGCCGCCCTTGGTCATCAGGGCTGTGCTGTCGCTGTCGATCAGGCCGTTGACGGCGAAGCCCAGGGCCAGCTCGCTGCCCTCGCCGGTGTGCCCGCCCACCAGGGCGCAGTCGGCGTCGTTGAGCACCTCCACCGCGCCGCTCATCATCTGGAAGACGGTGTCCTCGACCTTGGCCTCGAGCCCTTGGGGCACCGTGGCCACGGCGGTGGCGGTCTGCGCCTCGGCGCCCATGGCGAAGATATCGCCCAGCGCGTGGTTGGCGGCGATCTTGCCGAACACGTAGGGGTCGTCGATGAAGGCGCGGAAGAAATCCACGGTGTGCACCATGTCCTTGCCCGGCGGCACCCGCACCACGGCGGCGTCGTCCGGGGCGTGCAGGCCGACCAGTACCTCCTCGCGCGCCACCGGCTCGAGCGTCGAGAGCGCCCGGGAGAGGGTGGTGGCCCCCACCTTGGCCCCGCAGCCGCCGCAGCGCATGGCGAGCGCCGAGATCGCCTGGGCGCTCTCGTCCTCGTCCAGCGCCACTCGGCTGCGTGCCGGGGCCTTCATGGCGTCCTGGGTCATCGGCGGCAGGTCGTTGAAGCGAGCCATGAAGCGCCGGTCGATCCAGTCCTTCCAGCGCCAGGCCCAGTCGCCGGCCAGATAGAGCCCGCCCCGGGAGGCGACGGCGTGGCGGTCGCCGGTGCTGATCAGCGCCAGCCAGTCGCGCTGCGGGCGATAGGGTGAGAGCGGTCGGCCGGTCACGGCGGCGCGCAGGTTGTCGGCCAGCGGACGGCCCTGGCGCACGGCGAAGACCCCGGCCTTCTCGCGAGGATGGTCGACCTGGTGGGCGATGTCGCCGGCGGCGAAGATCCGCGGGTCCGCGAGCGACTGCAGGGTCTCGCCGACCTTGATGAAGCCGTCGTCGTCCAGCTCGAGCCGGGTGTCCTGGAGCCAGTCGGCGCCGCCGGCATTGGTCACCCAGACGATCTCGTCGGCGTCGTGCCAGCGGCCGTCATCCGCCTGGAGCCGGTCCTTGTCGACGGCGACCACCTCGGTGCCGGCATGCACCGCGACGCCCCGGCGGCGCAGCGTGGCCTCGAAGTGCCGGCGCACCCGGGCGTTGTGGGTCGGCAGGATCCGCTCGCCGCGGGTGAAGAGGGCGAAGTGAAGCTCCGCCGGGTCGCGTCCCCGGGCGGCCAGCTCGCGGCCCAGCCGGTACTGCATGGCCAGCAGCAGCTCGACCCCGCCGGCGCCGCCGCCGACCACTGCCACCCGGGTGGAGCCGGGGTGCGCCTCGATGCGCGCGAGCAGCGTCAGCCAGCGGTCGTTGAAGCGGTGGATCGGCTTGACCGGCACGGCGTGGGCGTCGGCGCCCTGGACCGTTCCCACCCGGGGCGTCGAGCCGATGTTGATCGACAGCCAGTCGTAGGGCACCGGGGGACGCGAACGGCAGAGCACCCGGCGCGCGTCGTGATCGATGCCGACGGCCTCGTCGGCGAAGAAGCGCGCCCCGGCGTACTCGGCCAGCCGGCGCAGGTCGATGTGTACGTCGTCGTAGCCGTAGTGCCCGGCGACGTAGCCCGGCAGCATGCCCGAGTAGGGGGTGTGGGTGTCGCGGCAGATCAGGGTGAGCCGCACGCCCGGTTCGGGACGCATGGCGAAGCGCTTCAGCACGCCGACGTGGGTGTGGCCGCCGCCGACCAGCACGATATCGCGTAACGCCTGTAACCCCGCGGGCTGCTGCGGTTGCTGCATGAGGGGGCTCGCTCTAGATTGGTGAGAGGGTGGCGCGAGGGATCCAGGGCTCGCGCCGCGCCCAGTCTAGCCGGATTTCGGCGCGGGAATCTCCCCGGCGTCGCCACCCGCCGCTTGCGAGGGACTCGATGACCATCGCCGTGCATGTCCACGATCAGCATGTCGGGGGGGCGCAGGACACCTTTCGCGACGACGTCATCCATGGCCTCGCCGCCGCGCCGAAGGCGCTCTCGCCCAAGCACTTCTACGATGCGCGCGGCTCGCGCCTCTTCGAGGCCATCTGCGCGCAGCCCGAGTACTACCTGACCCGCACCGAGGAGGGCATCCTCGCCGCGGCCGTTGACGAGATCGCGGCGCTGGTGGGGCCCGATACCCTGCTGGTCGAGCTCGGCAGCGGCGCCAGCCGCAAGGTGCGGCGACTGCTCGAGGCGCTGCGCCCCAGCCGCTATCTGGGCGTCGACATCTCCCGGGACTTCCTGCTGCAGAGCACGCGCCGCCTGGCCGCCGACTACCCCTGGCTCGAGGTGCACGCCGCCTGGGGCGACTACTCGGCCGGGGTGCGGATGCCGCCGAGCCTCGCCGGGCGCCGGGCGATGGCCTTCTTCCCGGGCTCGAGCATCGGCAACTTCACGCCCGCCGAGGCCGAGGCCTTCCTCTCCCGCCTGCGCCGGGCGCTGCCGCCGGGCAGCGGAGTGCTGATCGGCGTCGACCTGGTCAAGGCGCGCGACCGGCTGGAGGCGGCCTACAACGACGCCGCCGGCATCACCGCGGCCTTCAACCTCAACCTGCTCGAACGCATGCGCCACGAGCTGGGCGCCGAGGTCGAACTCGCGGCCTTCGCCCACCGCGCCGTCTTCAACGAGGCGGCCTCGTGCATCGAGATGCACCTGGTCAGCCGGCGGCGCCAGGCCATCGTGGTCGACGGGCGCCGCTTCGCCTTCGCGGCGGGCGAGACGCTGCATACCGAGAACTCCTGCAAGTACCGCCTGGAGGACTTCCAGGCGCTGGCCGCGCGGGCCGGCTACCGGTCCGGCGCCGTCTGGCTCGATGATCAGGCACTGTTCAGCGTGCACTATCTGGTCGATCACTGACGCGGGCGCGTCGATCACCGACGTCGGATCACCGTTATCGTCACCGCACAAAAAACGCCCCGCCGGACAGGCGGGGCGTTGGCGTCGAGCGAGCCGGCGGCTCAGCCCTCGACGCGGGTGACCCGGATCGGCAGCCCCTGGCGCACGGCGGCGCCGCTGATCGGCTCGAGCCAGGTGCCGGCCACCCGGCGGGTCGGGTCGGCGAAGCCCAGGTCGTTGATGTTGATGCCGGCGCGCAGCCACTCGAGGTCGGGCTGGGACTCGCCGTCGATCACGTGGGGCGTGGCGCCGAGATCGCGGTGGCCGTAGCCGTGCTCGATGGCCAGCGCCCCCGGCGCGACCCCCTCGCCGACCAGCGCCAGGGCGGTCACGCTGCCCCCGGGGCTCTCGATGCGGATCACGTCGCCGTGGGCGATGCCGAAGCGCTTGGCATCCTCACGGTGCAGCATCACCGGGTTGTACGGCTTGATCATGCGCAGCCGTTCGAGGCCGATGGCGTAGGAGTTCATCAGGTTCGACTTGAACGAGAACGCCAGCAGCGGCCACTCCTCTTCGGTGAACACCTCGCGCATGGCTCGCCCGTCGGCCAGGGAGGGCAGGCCGTGACAGGGCACGCCGCGGTTGGGCACGCCGGTCTGGGTGTTGATGCTGGTACCGACCCGCTCGTTGTAGACGCACAGGGTGCGCGTCCAGGCGCTGGTGAGGTTCTCGCCCTTGAAGTGATCCGAGAAGTCCTCGAAGCGCCCGCCGCGGGCGTAGAGGTAGGCCACCGGGCCGCGCTCATCGGAGGGCAGGGTGCGCTCGAGCTTCGGCATCAGCGGCGCCAGGCCGGCGTGGTCGATGTCGCCCTGCTCGGCGGCCGGCAGCGGCTCGCCCTGGAAGGCGACGTTGGCCGCGGCGCGCAGGAAGAAGTCCTCGGCGCGGTTCAGCGGGTGCAGGGTGCCGTCGGCGGCGGGGATCGCCCCCTCGCCGAAGCCGGGCAGGCCCAGGCGCTTGGCCACGGCGATGAAGAAGCTCTCCATGGAGACCGGCTCGCCCTCCGCGGTCTTCTCCTGGCGCGGCTCCACCACTGGCCAGCAGGCGGTGGTCATCTTGCCCAAGGTGCCGCGCCAGGCGCCGGTGAAGCCCCACACCTCGTACATCACCGAGTCCGGCACGATGTAGTCGGCGTAGCGGTTGGTCTCGTTGATGAAACCGTCGACCGCCACGTAGAGCCCCAGGCGCTTGGGGTCCTTGAGCTTGTCGGCGATCAGCCCCTCGAGGCCGGCCTGGCCGTAGATGGGGTTGGCCATGCAGCCGATCACCGCCTTGATGGGGTAGGGGTAGCCGTCCAGCGCCGAGGGCAGGTGCTCGGTGAGGGTGGGCGGCGCCAGGGAGCGCCACGGCGCCCGGGCCGGGTAGGGGGCCTCGCCGGCGGCGACCTTGCGCCGGTATTCGGAGGACTTCTCGTAGGGGAAGCGCGAACGGGAGAGGAAGAGGCCCTGCGGACCGCGCTTGCCGGGGAAGTTGGCCAGATCGTAGCGGGGACCGGTGCCCACGCCGTTGAACTGGCCGCCGCCCGGGGCACTGCCGCCCTTGCGGTTGTGGTTGCCGGCCAGCAGGTTGAGCATCTGCACGGCGAAGGCGGCGTAGAAGCCGTTGCCGGACATCATGCCGCCGTGGCAGTTGACCACCGCGCGGCGGCCGTGGCGGGCGTAGCGCCGGGCCAGCTCGACGATGGTCGCCTCGGGGATGCCACAGTGCGCGGCGTAGTCGGCGAGGCTGTGCTCCTGGGCCGCCTCGCGTAGCAGGGTCAGGCTGCTCTTGACGCGAACGCGCTCGCCGCTGCCGTCCTGGGCGGCGCCGAGCTCCACCTCGCGATCGACGAAGAGCTCGGCGGCCATCACCGACTCGCCGTCGACCAGCTCGCCGTCGGCGATCACCAGCGGTGCGTCGTCCTCGGCCCCCGCCTCGGCGCGGCCCAGGTCGCTGGCGCGCAGGAAGCGGCCGCGGCGCGGGTGGCCGGCGCTGTCGATCACCAGGTGGGTGGCGTTGGAGTGGGTGGCCTCCCCGGCGGCGTCGGCGGCGGCCTGGCCGGGTAGCGCGAGGAAGTCGGCGGCGTAGCCCTCGTGGTCGAGCAGCCAGCGGATCAGCGCCATGGCGAAGGCGCTGTCGGTGCCCGGGCGGATCGGCACCCAGCGGTTATGGTCGGCGGCATGGGAGGCCGAGGCGTTGAGTGCCGGGTCGACCACCACGTACTCCAGGGTGCCGGCGGCGCGGGCCTGGGCGATCAGCCGGCCCTGGCGCTTGAAGGGGTTGCCGGCCTGGCTGGGCGCGCAGCCGATGTACATGATGAAGCGCGCGTTCTGGATGTCCGGTTTGACGTGGGCGAACTTCTTCATGTCGTTCATCACGGCGCCGGAGCCCATGCGGAAGGCGAGCCCGCAGTAGGAGCCGTGATGGCCGTAGTTGCGGGTGCCGAAGGCGTTGAAGGCGAAGCGCTTGAGGATCGCGGAGCGGCCGTAGTCGGTGGCCTCCATCACCATCAGCTGGTTGGCCTTGGGGCCGTACTCGGGGTTCGCCGGGTCGATCGGGGTCTGGACATCGTGGATGGCGCGCAGGCCGTCGACGTGGCCCTCTCCGAACAGGTCGCCGCCCTCGCAGATCTCCTCGATCACCTGCTCGAAGGGCACCTTCTGCCACTCCCGGCTGCCGCGCTCGCCGACCCGCTTCAGGCAGTGGGTGACCCGGAAGGGGCTGTCGATCTGGCTCATCATGGCGTTGCCGCGGGCGCAGGCGGTGGAGCGGTTCTGCTGGCCCTGATCGCCGTAGGCGCTGAGGCCGCGCAGGGCATCGACCACCGGGGTGCGCATCGGCAGGTGCTCGTCGGCGGAGAGCGGATGATAGGGGTTGCCGGCGACGCGCAGCACCCGGTCGCTTGCGTTGTCGACGCGCACCCGCACGCCGCACTTGGTGGTGCAGCCGTAACAGACGGTGAAGGCCAGGCGCTGGTCGGGGTTCAGGGTCAGCTCGCCGCTGGCCGGGTCGACGGTGTATTCCGGCACCAGGGAGTTGCCGTGGATGCGGTGCTCGGGCGTCTCGCCGGCGCTGCCGGTGAGGCCCTTGCCCATCTTCAGCAGCGGGTCGGCGTAGCCGGCGGCGAAGGTGGCGGCGCCGCCGGCGGCGACGGCGCCCTTGATGAAGCGGCGGCGTGACGGGTCTGCGGACGACTTAGCCATGATGGGGCGCTCCTTCGGGGGCATGGTCGGGAGAGGAGTCGAGAGAGGAGTCGCGGTCGTGCTCGCGGGAGGCATCGGCGGCGCTGCCTCCCCGGCGCGCCTGGCGCCACGGCACGCAGAGGTCGATCACCAGCAGGGCGGCGAGCCACAGGCCGAAGGTGCCGACGATGCCGAGCACGCCGGAGGAGCCGGCGGGGATGCCGTAGTGGTGGAAGCCGGCGCTGTGGCGGGCCACGGTCTGCACGTCCATCAGCACCACCCAGCGGAACATCCAGCCGACGTGCAGGGCGACCAGGCCCAGCAGCCAGGCCCAGGCGAAGAGCGCCGGGCGACGCGCGGCGGGGCGGCTGAGCAGGAAGAGCACGGCGCCGAACAGCGCCACGCCGGTGAGGCCGCCCCACAGGGCGGTGCTGCGCCACTCGGCGCTGCCGCGCACCGACTCCAGGGCCGCGGCCACCGAGCCGACGTGGGCGTTGATGCCGTCGAGGAACCAGCTGCCGGCGATCAGGCCCGCCGCCAGGCAGGCGCCCAGCATCACCCGGAGCATCTGGCCGACGACGCTGGCGTCGCGCAGGCCGCTCGCGCGGTTGAGCACCAGGATCAGTCCCGCCGCACCGATGACGCCGGTGGCCACGAACATCGGCGGCAGCCAGACGGTGTGCCACAGCGGGCGGGCCTTGACGATGGCCACCTCGGCGCCGGTGTAGAGCATGATGCCGGTGGAGAGCGCCAGGGTAGCGAGCCCCACCAGCACCACCAGGGCGCGCGGGGTCGGCGCCTCGCCGAGCGACGCCCAGCGGGCGACGAAGCCCTTGAGCCCGGGCGCCTGACGATTCGCCTGCAGTGCCGGCCGCCAGGCGAGCCAGGCGAGCACGATCACCCCCACCACGTAGAGCGGCAGGATCAGGCTGCCCACCGACATCCAGGAGTGGCCGTTGGCGTAGGCGTAGAAGTGCCAGAAGCGCAGCGGCTGGTGGAGGTCGGCGAGCAGCGCCACCGGGGCCACCAGGGTGGTGGTCAGGCAGGCCAGCAGCGCCAGGCGCGCGGTGGGCTGCCAGCGCGACTTGCCGAACACCAGGGCCGGGGCGGCCAGCCACAGGCTGGCGTAGGAGAGGGCGATCATGAAGAAGTACTGCACCGCCCAGGGGTACCAGGCGATGTCGTAGCGCGGGGCGAGCAGCTCAATGGCCGAATTCATAGCCCATCTCCTTGCCGTGGGGGTCGAGGACGTCCAGGGCCACCGGCTCGGCCTCGGGACGCGTGACGAAGCGTTCGTCCATGCCGAGATAGAAGACCTGGGGGAGGGTGTTCTTCTCGGGCTGCAGCACCATCAGCGCATCGTGATGTTCATCGATCATGCGGCTGATCTGGCTGTCCGGGTCGCGCATGTCGCCGATGATCCGCGCGCCGCCCACGCAGCTCTCCACGCAGGCCGGCAGCAGCCCGGCCTCCAGGCGGTGGGCGCAGAAGGTGCACTTGTCGGCGGTCTGGGTGCGCTCGTTGATGAAGCGGGCGTCGTAGGGACAGGCGTTGACGCAGTAGGCGCAGCCCACGCAGCGGTCGCTGTCCACCACCACGATGCCGTCCTGGCGCTGATAGGTGGCCTCCACCGGGCAGACCGGCACGCAGGCCGGGTTCTCGCAGTGGTTGCAGAGCCTGGGCAGCATGAAGGTGGCGACCTCGCCGGTCTCCTGGTGCGCCACCTCGTACTGGGAAACGGTGGTGCGGAAGCTGCCCAGCGGGGCGGCGTTCTCGATGTGGCACGACACCGTGCAGGCCTGGCAGCCGATGCACTGGCGCAGGTCGATGAGCATGCCGTAGCGCTTGCGGGGGTCGCCTTCGCGACGGGGCGGCTGCTGGTTAATGCCGGCGCGGGCGACGCTCGAGAGCGGCACCATCGCGGCGCCCGCGCTGAGGCGGGCCAGCTGGCCGAGAAGGGAGCGGCGAATGGGGTCCATGGCGCCTCCGGTGGCCTGGATGGGGCGGGATCTTCCGCACGCTGGCGGAAGGAGCTTTCCGGAAGGCTACCCGTGACCGGGGAGGCGCCACTTGACGCCGATCAAGTATTAATTAGCAGGCTCTTAATGTTGGCGTAATGTTGGTGCAACCTGCTGAAATAAAAAACTTAAAGGGCGAAGTCACGACAAGAAAAAAACGCCCCGCCGGTGGGCGGAGCGTTCGCTGTTCGGTGCCGGGGCGGTCGCCCGTGGCGGTCATCGATCAGGGCGGCGTGGGTGTCCCGCTCGTGTCGATGCTGTGATAGACCAGGCGCAGCTCATCGATGGAGAGATGCTCCAGCTTCCCCGAGAGGAGGTCGCTGATCTTCTGCATCGGCAGGCCGGCGCGGCGCGCGATCTCGCGGCTGCCCAGGTCAGATACGGCGATCAGCCGTGTGATGATGCGCATGAGGCGCGTACGTTTTTCCAGATCCCTGACGTCGAGGCCAGGGTTAGTTCGCGGAGGGTCGGTGGGTTCCGCGGGGGCGGGGTGACGTGCCGTGCTCATGATGCTCCAGTTGGCAATTGCGACAAGCACACTATGGCGGCTGAAGAACGTTTTTGCCAGTGTCCATTGGGGGAATTTTCAGGGAAAAATCGTCGCGGCGGCGGGAGGCGGCACGGGGGCGCCTCGTGTGGAATATCGAACACCCCTGGCAAGCAGGACACTCGGCCCCCCGCGCGGCATCTCATGCTTCGTGTTGTTTTTATATGTCTGTTTTAAATAAATTTATAAGGCTTTGGTTCGTTCCGTTGCCGAGGGATGGGGCCACCGGTCGCGACGAATGTCTACGCTGTCGGCGTTTCATTTCTCTTGAACGTTTTTCTATCGTTTACTACTTTGTAGACGTTTTGAGGAAAAATCTTAAATCACCATAACGACAAACGACGACGAGGCTGACATGAACAACGAGACGTCGCATGAGACGCATCTGAAGCGAGTGCTGGCGCGCAAGGACGTGCTGGCTCTGGCCTTCGGTGCGATGATCGGCTGGGGCTGGATCGTGCTGACCGGCAGCTGGATCCAGTCGGCCGGCAGCCTGGGCGCGATCACCGCCTTCCTGATCGGCGGGCTGATCATCGTGCTGGTCGGGCTGACCTACGCGGAGCTCGCCTCGGCGATGCCCCAGGTCGGCGGCGAGCACGTCTACAGCTACCGCGCCATGGGCCACTTCGCCTCCTTCCTCTGCACCTGGGCGATCACCCTGGGCTACGTGAGCGTGGTCGCCTTCGAGGCCGTGGCGCTGCCCACCGTGGTGGAACACCTCTTCCCGGATTACGCGGTGGGTCAGCTCTGGACCATCGCCGGCTGGGACGTGAAGGCGACCTGGGTCGCCGTCGGCGTGGCCGGCTCGCTTGCCATGATGGCGATCAACTACATCGGCGTGCGCACCGCCGCCCTGGTGCAGAAGGTCGTGACCCTGCTGATCCTGGCGGTGGGCGTGATGTTCATCACCGGGGCCCTCTTCCAGGGCAGCACCGAGACCATGCAGCCGCTGTTCAGCGTCGAAGAGGGCGTGATGGGTGGCATCATGATGGTGATCATCATGGTGCCCTTCATGTTCGTCGGCTTCGACGTGATCCCCCAGGCCGCCGAGGAGATCGACTTGCCGTTCAAGGAGATCGGCCGCGTGCTGATGATCTCGGTGATCCTGGCGGTGTTCTGGTACTCCTTCATCATCCTGGGCACCGCGCTGATGCTCGATCCCGAGGCGCTGGGCGCGAGCTCGCTGGCGGTGCCGGATGCCATGCAGGCCGCCTTCCAGGCGCCCTGGGCCGGCAACCTGATGATCCTGGCCGGCATCGCCGGCATCATCACCAGCTGGAACGCCTTCTACATCGGCGGCTCGCGGGCCATCTATGCCCTCGCTCACTCCGGCATGCTGCCGGCCTTCCTGGCCAAGCTGCACCCCAAGTATCGCACCCCGACCAACGCCATCCTGCTGATGGGCCTGCTCTCCTCCCTCGCGCCCTTCTTCGGCCGGCAGGCGCTGGTGTGGCTGGTGGTCGCCGGGGGCCTGGGCATCGTCATCGCCTACCTGTTCGTGGCGCTCTCCTTCGTGGCCCTGCGTCGCAACGAGCCCGACATGGCACGGCCGTTCCGGGTCCGCCGCGGCAAGACCGTGGGGGCGCTGTCGGTGATCCTCTCGGTGGCACTGATCGGCATGTACCTGCCGGGCAGCCCCTCGGCGCTCTCCACCATCGAGTGGGTCATCTTCGCCGGCTGGATGCTGATTGGCCTGTCCCTCTATGCCTGGTCGCGTAACCGCTATGGCGTCGCCTACAGCGACACCATGATGAAGCGCGAGCTGGCCGGCGCGGACCCCTATCCCGGTCGCTGATACCGGCCCTGTAGGCGGCCGTCCCGGGAGCCCCGGGGCGGCCATCGACGACAGAGCGAAAGGATGGCCGAAGGCTGTCCTTTATTTTTGACAAAATAAAAAAATGTAGATATTTTTTGTTTGTGTCCACGTAACGCCATGGAGCCCCTGACATGACCGTACTGACCCAGCTGCCCGAGACCGCCATGCCCCTGCCCGCCGATCTTCACGGCTTCACCCTCACGCCCTCTACCCATTCGCCGCGCCTGCTGCAGCTGATCGTCAGCCGCGCGGTGGTCGAGGCCTTCCTCGAGGCCGTCGCCGAGTGGCCGGTGCAGGCGCTCGAGTACAAGTCCATGCTGCGCTTCCGCGTGGCGAAGATCCTCGACGACCTGTGCGACAACACCCTGCAGCCGGTGCTGATCAACACCCTGGTGGACCGCGCCACCGGCGGCCTGCAGGTCACCCCGGAGGGGCTCGACGACGTCGCGCAGGCCGAGGAGATGGTCAAGTTCGCCACCGCCGTGGCGCACCTGATGGGGCGCTCCAACTTCGATGCCATGAGCGGCCAGTACTACGCGCGCTTCGTGGTGAAGAACGTCGACGAGTCCGACAGCTACCTGCGCCAGCCGCACCGGGTGATGGAGCTGCACAACGACGGCACCTTCGTCGAGCAGGACACCGACTATGTGCTGATGATGAAGATCGACGAGCAGCACATGCAGGGCGGCAACTCCCTGCTGCTGCACCTGGACGACTGGGAGGGGCTGGAGCACTTCTACCACCATCCGCTGGCACGCCGGGCGATGCGCTGGACCGCGCCGCCCAGCAAGAACGTCGCCCGGGATGTCTACCATGCGGTCTTCGACGTGGACGCCGAGGGCCTGCCGATCATGTCCTACATCGACCAGTTCGTGCAGCCCAAGGACTTCGAGGAAGGCAACTGGCTGACCGACCTCTCGGACTCGCTCGAGAACAGCCCGGCGATCCTCTCGGTGCCCAACCCGGTGGGCAGCTTCCTGCTGATCAACAACCACTTCTGGCTGCATGGCCGGGATCGTTTCACGCCGCACCCGGACCTGCGCCGCGAGCTGATGCGCCAGCGTGGCTACTTCACCCACGCCAAGACCCTGCGCGACCCGCGCCAGGTCTGAGGCGCATCGCCGCGATCGACGCGTTACCCTGACGAGGCCACGCCGGCATGACGGCGTGGTCGTCGCATTATTAGAAGAACGAGGACGGCATGTACGATTTCATCATCATCGGCGGCGGCATCCTGGGGATGTCCACCGCCATGCAGCTCCAGCAGGCCTGGCCCGATCGCCGCATGCTGTTGGTGGAGAAGGAGCGCGAGGCGGCGTGCCACCAGACCGGCCACAACAGCGGTGTCATCCACGCCGGGGTCTACTACACCCCGGGCAGCCTCAAGGCGCGCTTCTGCCTGGAGGGCAACCGCGCCACCAAGGCCTTCTGCGAGGCCCACGACATCGCCTACGACACCTGCGGCAAGCTGCTGGTGGCCACCAACGAGCAGGAGAACCAGCGCATGGAGGCGCTGTGGGAGCGCACCGCGGCCAACGGCCTGGAGCGCGAGTGGCTCTCCCGTGAGGCCCTCGGCGAGCGCGAGCCGAACATCACCGGCATCGGCGGCATCTTCGTGCCCTCCAGCGGCATCGTCGACTACGCCGAGGTCACCCGGGCGATGGCCGCCGAGTTCGAGCGCCTGGGCGGCGAGATCCGCTACGGCGCCGAGGTCACCGCCCTGGAGGAGCGCCGCCAGGAGGTGGTGGTCACCACCGGCGCGGGCGAGTTCACCGGGCGCTACCTGGTGTCGTGCTCCGGCCTGATGGCCGACCGCGTGGTGCGCCTGCTCGGCCGCGACCCCGGCTTCAGCATCTGCCCGTTCCGCGGCGAGTACTACCTGCTGCCCGCCGAGCACAACGCCATCGTCAACCACCTGATCTACCCCATCCCCGACCCGTCCATGCCGTTTCTGGGCGTGCACCTGACGCGGATGATCGACGGCAGCGTGACCGTGGGGCCCAACGCCGTGCTGGCGCTGGCTCGCGAGGGCTATCGCAAGCGCGACGTCTCGCTTGTCGACATGGCGCGGATGTTCAGCGACCCGGGCATTCTCAGGGTGCTGGGCAAGAACCTGCGGCCGGGGCTGGCCGAGATGAAGAACTCGCTGCACAAGCGCGGCTACCTGGAACTGGTGCGCAAGTACTGTCCGAGCCTGACCCTCGAGGACCTCACCCCCTATCCGGCCGGGGTGCGCGCCCAGGCGGTGACCCGCGACGGCAAGCTCGTCGACGACTTCCTGTTCGTCAACACGCGGCGCACCGTCAACGTTGGCAACGCCCCGTCTCCGGCGGCCACCTCGGCGCTGCCCATCGGCGCGCACATCGTCGGCAAGGTGAAGGAGCTGGTCGAGGCGTGATCCGTCATCGACCTAAGGGGGATTGCCGAAAATATCAGAGAACGTAGAAATAGTGGCATGGTGACACACGCTCGCCCCATGCTAGCGTTGCCGGAGGCGTCGCGACCCGGCGCCGACACAACTCACAACAACCTGGTTCCAGGACCGGAGGAATGCCATGCGAATCCTGAAGTACGCCGCCGCCGCGACACTGCTGGCCACGGCCCCGCTGGCCGCCGCCCAGCAGCTCTCCATCGCCACCGGCGGGACCGGCGGCACCTACTACCCCTACGGGGGCGGTCTCGCCGAACTGATCGGCAACCACATCGAGGGGGCCGAGGCCGTCGCCGAGGTGACCGGGGCCTCGGTGGAGAACATGGGGCTGGTGTGGCGCGGCGACTCCGACCTGGCCCTGGCGCTGGCCGACACCGTCTATCAGGCCTATAACGGCACCGGCGACTTCGAGGGCCGCCAGCTCGAGAACATCCGCGCGCTGGCCTCGATCTACCCCAATGCCGTGCAGATCGTCACCCTGGCCGATTCCGGGATCGAGTCGCTCTCCGACCTCGAGGGCAAGACGGTCTCCGTGGGCGCGCCGGGCAGCGGCACCGAGGTCAATGCCGAGGCCCTGCTCGAGGCCAACGGCATCACCTATGACGACATCGACGCGCGCCGCCTGAACTTCAACGAGACCGCCGATGCCATCCGCGACGGCGACATCGACGCCGGCTTCTGGAGCGTGGGTCCGCCCACCAGCTCGATCATGAACCTGGCCACCACCCGCGACATCCGCCTGGTCGGGCTGACCGACGAGGAGATCGCCAAGGCCAAGGAAGCCGAGCCCGTGTTCGCCGCCTACACCCTCAAGACCGGCCTCTACGAGGGCATGGAAGAGCCGGTGCAGAGCATCGGCATCCCCAACGTGCTCGCCGTGAGCAGCGAGATGGACGAGGAGCTGGCCTATCAGATCACCAAGGTGCTCTTCGAGTACACCGACGAGCTGATTGCCATCCATCCGGCGGCCAACGACACCACCGTGGAGTTCAGCGTGGAGTCCACGCCGATCGGCTTCCATCCGGGCGCGCTGCGCTACTACGAGGAAGTGGGTGCCGAAATCAGCGACCATCAGCGTCCCTGACGTTCGATGCACGCATCACGCCTGATCGCGGGGCGGGCCTGGCTGCCCGCCCTGCTGCTGTGTGTGTGCCTGGCCGCCGGCGCCCCGGCGGCCGGCGCCCCGGCGGCCGGCGCTCCGGCGGCCGGCACTCCGGTGGCCGGCACTCCGGCGACCGCGGGCGATACGCCCCTGACCGAGCCCAGGCTGGAGGTGCGAGACGCCGACGGCGAGCCCCTGGTCAGCCTGCTCATGCCCGAAGGCGAGGGCTGGTGCCTGGAGTGGAACCACTCGGTCGAGGGCTTCGCGGTGCTCGACTGCTACCGTCATCGCGACGGGCGCATGGTGCTGACCCGCAGCCACCTGCCCGACTTCGCCGCGGGGCTCGACCATATCCCCGGGCGCGGCCGTCAGGTCTCGGACGGCGAGGGCGGCTACTGGATCGAGGCGATCGACGAGCCCGTGCCGGGCAACGCCTATCGGCTGCGGGTCGGAGCGATGCGCGTCGATCATCGCCTGGTGGTCGACGGCGTGCGCACGAGCCTCAGCCGCCTGGCGGCCAACGAACGGGTGACGATCCGGCTGGCGCTGCCGGCCGCCACCCCCGACTGAACCACAACCCTGCGGACACTCCCGCGAGAGGATCACGATGAGCGATTCGGGCACCTCCCCCGTCATCCCCGGCAGCCAGGCGAACCATTCGCGCCAGGTGCTGTGGCTGATCACCCTGGTGGCAGTGGGGCTGTCGCTGTTCCAGCTCTACTCCGCCGGCATCCAGCCGCTGGGGCTCTTCTACCAGCGCAGCATCCACCTGATGCTGATCATGATGCTGGCCTTCCTGATGTTTCCCCTGCTGGGGCCGAAGCATGATCGCGGGCTCGCCAGCGGGCTGGTCGATGCGGTCTTTCTCGGCGGGGCGCTGATCACCGGCGGCTACCTGGTGCTCTACCTCGACGACATCATCAATCGCGCCGGCTTCTGGAGCCAGACCGACATCGTGGTCGGCTGCATCGCCACCGTCACGGTGCTGGAAGCGGCGCGCCGGGCGGTGGGGCTCGGCATGACGATCATCGGCGTGATCGCCATCCTCTATGCCTTCGCCGGTCCGCGCGGCGAGCTGCCCTGGCTCGGCCAGTTCCTGCCGGGCATCCTCGAACACCGCGGCTACAACCTGGACCGCCTGGTCGGCCAGCTCTACCTGGGGCAGGAGGGCATCTTCGGCCTGCCGATGGGCGTGGCGGCCACCTACATCTTCATCTTCGTGCTGTTCGGCGCCTTCCTCGAGATCACCGGCGCCGGCAAGTTCTTCATCGACCTGGCCTATGCCGCCACCGGCCGCCAGCGCGGCGGGCCGGCCAAGGCGGCGGTGATCGCCTCCGCCGGCATGGGCTCGATCTCCGGCAGCGCCATCGCCAACGTGGTGACCACCGGCGCCTTCACCATTCCGCTGATGAAGCGCCTGGGCTACAAGCCTCACCAGGCCGGCGGCATCGAGGCGGCGGCCTCCACCGGCGGGCAGATCATGCCGCCGCTGATGGGCGCCGGGGCCTTCCTGATCGCCGAGTACACCCGGATGCCCTACCTGGATGTCGTCAAGGTGAGCATCCTGCCGGCGATCATGTACTTCGGCACGGTCTACCTCTTCGTGCACATCATTGCGCTGAAGCAGGGCATGCAGGGCATGGCGCGCAGCGAGTTGCCGCAGATGCGCGACGTGATGGGGGCCGGCTGGCACTTCCTGCTGCCGCTGGCGGTGCTGGTGTGGCTGCTGGTGATGAACATGTCGCCGATGCGGGTGGGCTACTACGCCATCCTCACCATGCTGGCGGTGGCGGTGGCGCGCTTCGCGGTGTGGTTCCTGTTCATCGCCCCGCGGGAGGGCGACCGCGTGACCGCCGCCACCCTCAAGGAGGCGGTGATGCGCGGGCTGCTCAAGCTGGTCGGCGGCCTCGAACTGGGCGCCCGCAACGCCGTGGCGGTCTCCATGGCGTGCGCCGTGGCCGGGATCATCGTCGGCGTGGTGGGGCTGACGGGCCTGGGCCTGAAGTTCTCCTCGATGATGATGGCCTTCTCCGGCGGCAACCTGCTGCTGGCGCTGGTCATGGTGCTGCTGGCGAGCCTGGTGCTGGGCATGGGCCTGCCGGTCACCGCCAGCTACATCGTGCTGATCGTGCTGGTGGGCCCGGCGCTGACCGCCGAGTTCGGCGTGCCGCTGCTGATCGCCCACCTGGTGGTGTTCTGGTACTCCCAGGACTCCAACGTGACGCCGCCGATCGCCCTGGCCGGCTTCGCCGGGGCGGCGATCGCCGGGGCCAAGCCCATGGACACCGGCTTCCAGGCGTGGAAGTTCGCCAAGGGGCTCTACTTGATCCCGCTGTTCATGGTCTACAACCCGGAGATCATCATGGGGGGACCGTTGCCGCTGCTGGTGTGGACCGCCTTCACCGGCCTGCTGGCGCTGGGGGCCTTCGCCGCGGCCCTGGAGGGGTACCTGTTCACGCGCATGGGCTGGCCCGCGCGCGCCCTGCTGCTGCCGGGGATCGTCGCGGTCTTCTATCCGAGCCTGGCGGTGGAGGTCGCCGGGGCGGCGCTCATGGTGCTTGTGCTGGTCGGCAACTGGCTGGCCAGCCGGCGCTCGAGCGTGCCGGCCTGACGCAAGAAGCCCCGCCCGAGGCGACTCGGGCGGGGCCTTGAGCGTAAAGCGCTGCGATCAGTAGGTGGTGTCGCCGTCGACGGCTTCCTCGGTCTCGTTCATCGCCTCATCGGCCGCCTCTTCGGTGGCTTCCGCGGCGTCCTCGGCCTCATCCATCGCCTCGTTGGCGGCATCCTCGGTGGCCTCACCGGTGGCCTCCATGGCGTCCCCGGCCTCGTCCATCGCCTCGTCGGTTGCCGCTTCGGTGGTGTCCATGGCTTCTTCGGTCGCGCTAGCGGCCTCGTCGGCGGCGGCGTCCACGGTGTCAGCCGTTTCCTCGGCGGCCTGCTCGGCCTCCGCGGCGGCATCGTCCATGGCTTCGCCCGTCTCCTCGGCGGCCTCGTCCAGGGCCTCGCTCGTTTCGTCGGCGGACTCCTGCATCTCCTGCTCGATCTGTGCCTCGGTCTCGGCGGCCTCTTCGGCGGCGGTGTCGCTGCCGTCATCGCAGCCGGCGAGCATCAGGGTACCGGCCAGGGCCGCGATCAGGATCAGTGGCTGTTTCATGGGTCTCTCCGTCGTTGGGTGAATCCGCTGGAACGTGGTCCTTTCGCTCCTCACACATTGACCCTAGCAGCCAATCTGGCACTCAGGGTGAAAGTGTTGTCGCGCTGCGGCGACGACCGCGCCTCGGGTGAGGAAGCGACCGCCGTGCTCTGCTAGAATAGCTGCCTTCCATTACTGACCGCGCTGCGTGGTGCCTGCCCCGTGGCCCTTTCGTCGTTCGTTTTTGCCAGGAGTCGCAGATGTCGTCATCGAAGCAGTCGCCGAGGGTCGGCGTGATCATGGGGTCGAAGTCGGACTGGCCCGTCATGGAGCATGCCGTGGCGATGCTCGAGCGCCTGGGCGTGCCCTGCGAGACTCGGGTGGTCTCCGCCCACCGCACGCCGGACCTGCTCTTCGACTACGCCAAGTCCGCCGCCGAACGCGGCCTCTCGGTGATCATCGCCGGCGCGGGCGGCGCCGCCCATCTGCCCGGCATGGTGGCCTCCCAGACGGCGCTGCCGGTGTTCGGCGTGCCGGTAGAGTCCAAGGCCCTGAAGGGGCTGGATTCGCTGCTCTCCATCGTGCAGATGCCCGGTGGCGTCGCCGTGGGCACCCTGGCCATCGGCAAGGCCGGCGCGACCAATGCCGGGCTGCTGGCCGCCCAGGTGGTCGGCCTGCAGGATGAGGAGGTGCGCCGCGCCGTGGAGGCCTTCCGCGCCGAGCAGACCGAGACCGTGCTCGACAACCCCGACCCGCGCCCCGCGGCCGAGTGAGAGGAGAGACCCCATGAACATCGGCGTACTGGGAGCCGGCCAGCTGGGACGCATGCTCGCCCTGGCGGGCTATCCGCTGGCCAACCGCTTCACCTTCCTCGACACCACCGGCCACCCGAGCGCCGGTATCGGTGACGTCATGATCGACACCGACCAGAAGCACCTGGCGAGCTTCCTCGAGCAGGTCGACCTGGTCACCTACGAGTTCGAGCACCTGCCGGTGTCGCTGGTTCAGGCCATCGAGGAGCACAAGCCGGTGTATCCCTCCAGCGAGGCGATCCGCATCTGCCAGAACCGCGCCGAGGAGAAGGCGCTGTTCGACCGCCTGGCGATCCCCACGCCGGCCTACCGCCTGGTGGAGAGCGCCGAGGCGCTCGAGGCGGCGGCCCGGGAGCTGGGCACGCCGGTGGTCGCCAAGTCGGTCACCGAGGGCTACGACGGCAAGGGCCAGGCGGTGTTGAAGGACCCGGCCGACGCGGCCGAGGCGTGGCGCTCGATCAACCACCCGCGGCTGATCGTCGAGGCCTTCGTCGACTTCGTGCGCGAGGTGTCGATCATCGCCGTGCGCGGCCGCGACGGCGAGGTGGTCTTCTACCCGATGGCCGAGAACCAGCACGTGGACGGCATCCTGCGCTATTCGATCGCGCCGATGCCGGACCTCGACGACAGCGTTCAGCAGATCGCCGACGGCTACATCCGCGCGCTGCTCGACGAGCTCGACTACGTGGGCGTGCTGACCCTGGAACTCTTCCAGACCCGCGACGGCGCGCTGCTGGCCAACGAGATGGCGCCCCGGGTGCACAACTCCGGCCACTGGACCATGGACGGCGCGGTGACGAGCCAGTTCGAGAACCACCTGCGCGCCATCCAGGGGCTGCCGCTGGGCGACACCGCGGCACGCATGCCCACCTGCATGGTCAACGTGATCGGCCGCGAAGGGGAGGCGGCCGAGCTCCTCGCCCTGCCGGAGGCCCACCTGCACCGCTACGACAAGGCCGAGCGTCCCGGCCGCAAGCTGGCCCACGTCAACCTGCTGGCACCGACCCATGAGGCGCTGCTCGAGCGGGTGCGCGCCTGCGCGGCCCTGCTGCCGGACGCGCCCGCACCTCGCTTCAGCTTCGAATAGGCGGGGCGGTCCCGTCGGCCACGAGAAGGCCCCGCGCATGCGGGGCCTTCTGCCGTCAGGCGTCAGGCTCCGGCCTGTGGCATGGTAGGCGTATCCGGCCGTCGATGAAGGCCAGCGGAACCGGCGCTCGACACAGGGGCACCACAGGGAGGACGAATCGGTGACGGAGACCGCAGTTCATGCACAGGCCTGGCTGCCGGTGGCGCTGTCGCCCAGCGCGACGGCGCTGATGCTGCTGGGGGTGATCCTCTCCTCCAGCATCTTCGCCGATGCCGTGGCGCGGCGCACTCGGCTGCCGCGCATCTCGCTGCTGGTGATGGTCGGCGTGGGCGTGGCCGTCGTCCAGCAGTGGGTCCTCGGGGCGCCGGAGCCGCGTCCCCTGGATGGCCTCGGTGAGCCGCTGATCCAGGTGGCGCTGGTGATGGTGGCCTTCCTGCTCGGCGGCGAGCTCACGCGCTCGCGGTTGAAGAGCATCGGCCCGCTGCTGCTGATCCTGTCGCTGTCGGTGATCGGGGTGGGCGCCCTGGCCGTCGGCCTCGGCCTGCTGGCGCTGGGCTTCCCGCTGGTGGTGGCGGTGTCGCTGGCGGCGATCTCGGTGGCCACCGACCCGGCCGCCGTCCAGGAGACGGTACACGCCAGCGGCGACAGCCGGCTGCGCGCGCGGCTGCTGCTGGGGATCGTGGCCATCGACGACGGCTGGGGCATCGTGGTCTTCGGCCTGGCCATGGCGGGGCTGGGCTGGATGCTCTCCGGCGCCGGCGGCGGCGAGCGAGCCCTGCTGGAGGCCGGCTGGGAGCTGGGCGGCGCTCTGCTGCTGGGTGCCGCGGTGGGGCTGCCCGCCGCCTGGCTGACCGGCCGGCTGCGGCCCGGCGAGCCGACCCAGGTCGAGGCCCTGGCGCTGATCCTGCTGCTGGCCGGGCTCTCGCAGTGGCTCGGGGTCTCATCGCTGCTGGCGGCGATGATCACCGGGGCGCTGGTCGCCAACCTCTCCACCCATCACACGCGCTCCTTCAACGAGATCGAGCACATCGAGTGGCCCTTCCTGGTGTTCTTCTTCGTGCTGTCCGGGGCCAGCGTCGATCTCTACCACCTGGACGACGCCCTCGGCCTGACCCTGGCCTATATCCTGCTGCGCCTGCTGGGACGCTACCTGGGCGGCAGGCTGGGGGTACGCCTGGCCCGCGAGCGCCAGGCCGAGCTGCCGCGCAATATCGGCCTGGCCCTGACGCCCCAGGCCGGGGTGGCGATGGGCATGGCGCTGCTAGCCGCCGAGCAGTTCCCCGCCTACGGCCCCCTGCTGCTCTCCGCGGTGGTGGGCTCGACGGTGGTCTTCGAGATCCTCGGGCCCGTGCTGGTCCGGCGAGTGCTCACATGACGGATACGCCAACGGCCGACACGAGGGTCGGCCGTTTCGGGTGTCGACCGCCCAGGTCCGCGGCCGAGTCGCTCAGCCCATCAGCAGGCGGCTGGCCAGGAAGCCGCCGGTGAGCAGCATCACGAACAGCGTCAGGGCCAGGATGAAGGGGCGCAGGCCGAGGCTGCGCAGCTTCTCCAGGCGCGTCTCGTAGCCCAGCGCCGCCATGGCCATGGTCAGCGCCACCTGGCCGGCCAGCACCAGGCCGTCGTGCAGCGGAGCGGGCAGCCGAACCAGGCTGTTGAAGACCACCATGGCCATGAAGCCGAAGGCGAACCAGGGGATCACCAGGCCGCCGCCGGCCGCCTGCGCCCCATCCCCCTCGCGGCGGCGCATCCACCACTGGCCGACGATCAGCAGGAAGGGCACCAGCAGCATCACCCGTACCAGCTTGACGATCACCGCGTTGGCCAGCGCCTCGGGACCCACCGCCTCGCCGGCGGCCACCACCTGGGCGACCTCGTGAACGGTCGCGCCGATATAGATGCCGTAGAGGCCCTCGTCCATGCCCAGCAGCGGATAGAGCAGCGGGTAGAGCAGCATCGCCAGCGAGCCGAACAGCACCACCGTGGCCACCGCCATGGAGGTGGCCGCCGGACGTGAGCGGATGGTCGACTCGGTGGCCAGCACCGCGGCCGCGCCGCAGATGGCGCTGCCGGCGCTGGTCAGCAGGGTGGTCTCGCGGTCCATGCCCAGCACCCGGGTGCCGATGAGATAGCCGACGATCAGCACGCTCGAGATGACCAGCACGTCGAGCAGCAGCACCCGGGGGCCCAGCGCGGCGACCTGCTGCAGGGTCAGCGAGAGGCCGAACAGCACGATGCCGCCGCGCAGCAGCCAGCGGGTGGCGAACTTGAGCCCCGAGGCGGTATGGCGCAGGCGGCCGGCCAGCGGGGTGTTGCCGACCACGATGCCCAGCAGCAGCGCCACCACCAGGGGGCTGATGCCGGCACCGGCCAGCGGGGGGAGTTGCGCCAGCCCGAAGCCGGCGGCGGTCAGGGCGATGCAGACCACCAGGCCTTGCCACATGATGATGTCCTCTCCGGGGATGTTCGGGACTATCCTAGGCGCGGCTCAGCTCGTATGGTTATCAGTTAATAACGAACTGGCTATTCGGAAAAACCGATATGACACCCACGGTGAGTTTTCGACAGCTGCAGGTCTTCGCCGCGGTGGCACGCCTCGGCACGGTGAGCGCGGCCGCCGCCGAGCTCAGCCTCTCCCAGTCGGCGACCAGCCAGGCGCTCTCGGACCTCGAGCGACACCTGGGGATCGCGCTCTTCGAACGGCTGGGGCGCCGCCTGCACCTCAACGACCTGGGCCGCCGGCTGCTGCCCCGGGCCGAGGAGCTGCTGGACGGCGTCGCCGGCTTCGTGGCCGAGGCCACCGAGCCCGAGGGGCGTCTGCAGGGGGTGCTCAGCGTGTCGGCCAGCGCCACCGTGGGCACCTACCTGCTGCCGGCCCTGGCCGGCCGCTTCAGCGAGGCGCACCCGGCGGCGGACCTGCGGCTCAGGCTGCGTAACACCTTCGAGGTGATCACCGACGTGCTGCGCCTGGAGGCGGACCTGGGGCTGATCGAGGGGGAGTGTCGCGAGCCGGCACTGGCCAGCGAGGCCTGGTGCGAGGATCGCATGGTGGTGGTGGCCGCGCCGGGCCACGGGCTGGCCCGGCGCGGGCGGCTCGACGAGGCGGCGCTGGCCGAGGCCGACTGGATCCTGCGCGAGACCGGCTCGGGCACCCGCAGCGTCTTCGAGCAGGCCATGCGCGCCCGTGGCGCGCCGCCCAAGGTGCGCATGGAGCTCGGCCAGCACGAAGCGATCAAGCAGGCGGTGCGGGCCGGCCTGGGGCTCGGCTGCCTGTCGCGGCTGAGCGTGGCCGGCGAGCTCGAGCGCGGCGAGCTGATCGCGCTGGACACGCCGCTGCGGCTGCGCCGTACCTTCTCCCTGGTCTGGCACCCGCAGCGCTATCGCAGCCCGCTATGGCAGGCCTTCAAGGTGTTCCTGGTCGAGGCGCGCCACTCAGCCCAGCCCGCCGGCGAGCCATAGCCACAGGGCGATGGCGGCGAAGTGCCCGGGATACCAGCCGAGCCACAGCCGTCGCGGCATGCCAAGCGGCACCCTCGGGATCAGGCGATGGGCGCCGGCGGCCAGCAGCAGGATCGCCAGGCAGGTGGCGACGGTGAAGGACTTGGCCATGTCGGAGCTGTTCATCAGGCCGGCCACCGCCAGCACCGGCAGGGCCATGGCGGTGGCGACGAGGCGCTCGGCGAGTGCCTCGCCGCCCTCGTGCAGGGCCCGCATGGCGATCATGTAGAGCGGGATCATCAGCAGGCCCAGGTGGCTATACTCGACCCAGAGGCCGGCCGTGGCCCAGGCGGCGACGGCGAGGCCGGCCTCGGCGATCAGCCGTGGAGGACCGAGCGTGCCGCGCTCGAGGCGCCCCCCCAGGGCCTGCAGCCAGGCGCCGCCGGTCAGGCCGAGGGAGAGCGTGAAGCAGATGTTGAGGATCAGGCCATCCGCCGAGCGGGGCATCAGCATATAGGGCAGCTGGGCCACCAGGCCGATCACCAGGATGCGCCGGGCATAGCGCAGCGGGTTACGGGTGTTGAAGAGCCCGTGCCAGGCCACCATGGCGGCGAACAGGGGAAAGGCGATGCGGCCGATGGAGGAATCGGCCCAGCCCAGCCCCCAGCTGTCCGGCACCGCGTAGCGTGCCAGGTGATCCACCGTCATGGTGATCAGGGCCAGCCACTGGCCCCAGCCGGTCCAGGTCGACGAAGGACGATGCGTGGCGGCGGCGGCCCGGGATGCGGCACTTGCCTGTTGAGTCATCGGAACCTCGCGCAATGGATGTGAACCGCATGGACTCGGGGCGCGCGAGGGAGTTCCGGGTCGCGATTCGGCGACGGGCGCGGGGCGGAAGCGTCGCCAAAGACGCACGGTGTAGGAGGAAGGCAGGAGATGGTGATCGGACTGCTGCAGTGCGACGACGTGGCGCCTGAACTGCGCGCGGCCCACGGCAACTATCCCGAGATGTTCGCGGCGCTGTTCCATCGCGTCGACCCGACCCTCGAGTTTCGCGTCTGGCGCTGCCTCGATGGCGAGATCCCCGAGGATGTCGAGGCGGTGGACGCCTGGCTGACCACGGGTTCGAAGTTCGGGGTCAACGACGCGCTGCCCTGGATCGCCGCGCTGGAGGCCTTCGTGCGCGACCTGTGGACGGCGGGCAAGCCGCTGGTCGGCATCTGCTTCGGCCACCAGCTGATGGCGAAGGCCCTGGGCGGCGAGGTGGTGAAGAGCGACCGGGGCTGGGGCGTGGGCCTCTCGTTCAACCGGGTGACCGAGCGCGCTGACTGGATGGTGCCCTGGCAGCCCGGTCTCGACCTGCTGGTCAGCCATCAGGATCAGGTGGCGCGACTGCCCTCGGGGGCGCGGGTCCTCGGCGGCAGTGACTTCTGCCCCTGCTACCTGATGCAGCTGGGCGAGCACTTTCTCGGCGTGCAGGGCCACCCCGAGTTCACCAAGGCCTACTCCCGGGACCTGATGGCCCTGCGTGGCGAGCTGATCGGCCCCCATCGGGTGCGCCAGGGTGAGGCGTCACTCTCGGCCGCGGTGGACGATACGCTGATGGTGCGCTGGATCCTGGCCTTCGTACGCCGGGCGATCGCGCTGCGGCGGTGACGCCAGGGCAAGGTCCTGGTGACCCCTAACGCACGACCGGGGCCCTGAGGGCCCCGGTCGCTTGCTGACGATCGATCCTGGCGAGTCTTTCTAGAGCGCGGGCGCCGAGCCTTTGCGATCGGCACCGGCCGGATCACTCCTCGCCGAAGTAGGTCGCGTGGATCTCGTCGTAGGTGCCGTTGGACTTGAGCGTGGCCAGCGCCTCGTTGAAGGCGGCGGCCAGTTCCTTGTCACGCTGGCGGAAGGCGATGCCGAAGCCCTCGCCGAAGTACTCCTTGGGCTCGGTGATTTTCTCGCCGACCACCTTGTAGTCGCCGGCGCCGCTCTCGAGCAGGGTGGACTTGCCGATCGGGAAGTCGAGGAAGGCGGCGTCGAGGCGGCCGGAGTCCATGTCCAGCACCATGTCGTCGGCGGTGGCGTAGCGGTTCACGTCGGCCACGTCGCCGTACATGTCGGTGACGTAGTTGTCCTGCAGGGTGCCGCGCTGCACGCCGAGGGTCAGGCCCTCGAGGGTGTCGTCGGACGGGGTGCCGATCTCGACGTCGCCGGGGGCGAACCAGGCCGAGGGCGGCGTGATGTAGGGATCGGAGAACAGCACCTGCTCGCGACGCTGCTCGTTGATGGTCATGGAGGACATGATGGCGTCGTACTTGCGCGCCTGCAGGCCGGGGATGATGCCGTCCCAGCCCTGCACGACCCACTCGCACTGGATGCCGATCTCGGCACACAGGGCGTTGCCCAGGTCGATGTCGAAGCCGGTCAGCTCGCCCTCGGGGGTGCGGAATTCCATGGGCTCGTAGGGCACGTCGACGCCGATGCGGATGTCGCGGACCTCGGCGCTGGCACTGCCGGCGACCAGGGTGGCGCCGATGACGCCGAGACTCAGGATCTTCTGGAACTTCATGGGTGTTTCCCCTTGTTGTTGATGGTTTCACCTTGTGGGTGATGACCCGCCCACGATAGCCGATGCCAGGGCGGGTCGGAAGGGCCGGTTCGAACGGTAGTTCCCAACGCTTGTTTTACGTTGTCTCAGCCGCTCGACGGCTTGAGGTGCGCCAGCAGGCGCTTCTCCAGATAGCGGAACAGGTAGAGGATCGCGAAGGTGAGGCAGAGGTAGATCGCGGCCACGAACAGGAAGGCATCGAAGGGCGCGTAGAAGCGCGCATAGACGAAGCGTGCCGCGCCGGTGAGGTCCATGATGGTGACCACGCTGGCGATGGCGCTGGCGTGGAGCATGAAGATCACCTCGTTGCCGTAGGCCGGCAGGGCCCGACGGAAGGCGCTGGGCAGCACGATGCGCCGGATCATCAGCCCCTTGGACATGCCGTAGGCTCGCGCCGCCTCGATCTCGCCGCGGTCAGTGGACTTGATGGCGCCGCGGAAGATCTCGGTGGTGTAGGCCGCGGTGTTGAGCGTGAAGGCGATCAGCGCCGGCACGAAGGGCTCCTCGAGGATCACCCACAGCCAGGTCTCCTGGATGCCCTCGACGAAGACCACGCCGTAGTAGATCAGGTAGAGCTGCACCAGCAGCGGCGTGCCGCGGAACACGTAGCAGTAGAGGAAGATCGGCAGGCTCACCCAGCGATGCTTCGAGCCGCGGCCGATGGCCAGCGGCACCGCGAGCACCAGGCCGATGATCAGCGACAGGAACACCAGCTGCACGGTGGTGACCAGGCCCTCGCCGTAGTAGCCGAGGGTCTGCAGGGTGAAGATGCTGTTGTCGGCCAGCCGGGCCTCCAGCCAGGTTATCAGGGCGTCCATCAGTCTGCCTCCCGGTAGCCGACGTTATAGCGTTTCTGCAGCCGCGCGAAGCCCCACTCGGAGACGCTGGCGATCAACAGGTAGATGGCGGCCACGATGATCATGAAGGTGAACGGCTCGCGGGTCGCCTTGGAGGCCTCGGCGGCCACGCGGACCATGTCCGAGAGGCCGATCACCGAGACCAGGGCGGTGGTCTTGAGCAGCACCATCCAGTTGTTGGAGAGCCCGGGGATCGCATGGCGCATCATCTGCGGGAAGCGGATGCGCCGGAACACCAGCCACTGGGTCATGCCGTAGGCGCGCCCCGCCTCTATCTGGCCGCTGTTGACCGCCAGGAAGGCGCCTCGGAAGGTCTCGCCCATGTAGGCGCCGAAGATCAGGCCGATGGTGATCACCCCCGCCACGAACTCGTTGACGTTGATGAAGATGTCGATCCCGAAGTGGTTGTAGAGGGCATCGGTGATCTGGTTGATGCCGATCTGGCCGCCGAAGAACAGCAGCATCATCAGCACCAGGTCCGGCACGCCGCGGATGATGGTGGTGTAGAGGGTGCCGATGCGGTGGGCCACCCAGCTGCGCGACATCTTGGCGCTGGCGGTGAGAAGCCCCAGCACGATGGCCAGCGCCAGGGAGAGCACCCCCAGCTGAATGGTGATCATGGCGCCCTCGAAGAGGCGCGGGCCGTAGCCATGCAGGTCGATCATGTCTCTCTCCTTGTCCCGGGCCGGCCCATCAGTGCTTGGGGGCCAGGAACTGCTTGAGGCGCTCGGAACGGGGATTGCCGAGCACCTCGTCGGGCGGCCCGGCCTCCTCGACCTGCCCCTGGTGCAGGTAGATCACCTGGGTGGAGACGTCGCGGGCGAAGGCCATCTCGTGGGTCACCACGATCATGGTGCGCCCCTCCTTGGCGAGGTCGCGCATCACCTTGAGGACATCGCCCACGAGCTCCGGGTCCAGCGCCGAGGTGGGCTCGTCGAACAGCATCACCTCCGGGTCCATGGCGAGTGCCCGGGCGATGGCGCCGCGCTGCTGCTGGCCGCCGGACATCTGGGCCGGATAGTAGTTGGCGCGCTCGGCCAGGCCGACCCGCTCGAGCAGATCGCGGGCGTGGGCGATCGCCTCCTGCTTGGGCTTGCCGAGCACGTGGACCGGGGCTTCGATGATGTTCTCGAGCAGCGTCATGTGGGCCCAGAGGTTGAAGCCCTGGAAGACCATGGAGAGCTTGGCGCGCATGCGCACCACCTGCTTCCAGTCGGCCGGCTCGCGGCCGTGCTTGGTCTCCTTGAAGCGGATCTGTTCGCCGTGGACGATCAGGTCGCCCTCGTTGGGCTGCTCGAGCAGGTTCATGCAGCGCAGGAAGGTACTCTTGCCGGAGCCGGAGGCTCCGATCAGGGTGATCACATCGCCCTTGTGGGCCTTCAGGGAGAGGCCCTTGAGGACTTCGGTATCGCCGAAGCGCTTGGTGATATTGCGCACTTCCAGCGGAATCGGGGTATCGGCCATGAAACGGGCTCCAGATCGTGGGTGGTCCGCCGCATCGAGGGTCGGCCGGCGCGGGGCTGCGATCAACGCAGGTCTAAGACCAGCATACTTCCGTGATCGACGTAGGTCCTTGATCGACGCAGGCCCGTGATCAACGGCTCGGCGATCAAAAAGGTGGCGATTCTAACAGGCCGGAGCCATTCCGGCAGGGGGCCATGACGTTTCGGTGGGCCGAGCGTGCTCCGGGGCGTTCTGGGCATGGGTCATGGGGTGTCTCCTGGCTGTTGTTATTGTCCGTGATGAGAGGCGGGCATGGCCCCGAGCGGGGCCGTGCCCTCAGGCCGGTGGCGGGCTCGGGACCACCAGCAGCGCCGCCCGGGCGCCGATCTCGACCCTGGCATTGGGGAAGACCACCGACAGCGGCGTCGCGCCGACGTCGAAGGCGCCGGCGCTGGCATCCTCGGCGAGCCGGGTGCCCGGCGGGAATTCCGTGAAGTTCGGCGTGTCGTCGGGGAAGCAGAGCCGGAAGTCCGTGTCGTAGCGCAGCAGCTCGTGCTCGGCACGGAAGAAGCGCATCTCGGCCGGGTCGGCGCACTCGGGCGTACGGCCCTCGACCAGCGCCTCGAGCAGCCGGCCCATGGGGGCCAGGGGCGCGAGGTCGTTGGCACCGAAGGGCAGGGCGCGCCCCAGCTCCAGGGTGAAGGCCGCCGCGCCGTGGTAGTGCTTCGAATAGTGCGAGAAGGTCCAGCTGTGCCGGTGCTGGTGGAGCACCGCCTGGATGTCGGCACCGGCCAGCCAGCGCCACTGCGTCGGTGGCGTCGGCGTCTCGCCGAAGGGCTCGACCACGAAGCGCGGGAAGCGACTGTCGCGAATCGCCGTGTGCAGGTCGTAGTGCAGCGGGGCAAGCGAGGCATGACGGCCATAGAAGGCGTCCACCTCGGCCATCAGCGTCCGGGCCCGGTCGGGCTCGTCACCCGCCTCGTCGAGGTCGCGCCGGAACAGCCGGTTGAGGTTGGTCGTGACGAAGCGCTCGCCGCGCCGGATCGCCTCGGGGTGGCCGAGCATCACCAGCAGCGGCGCGCCAAGCCGCAGCAGGCCCGCCTCGAGCCGCGCGAGGAGCGCGCCCACGAGCTCGATGGGGGCGGTCTCGTTGCCGTGGATGCCCACCGAGAGCACGCCCGCTCGGGCCTCGGCGGCGCAGGCATCCGGCGAGAGCTCGACGACGCCGGGGGCGAGCAGCCGGTAACGCCCGCCGGGCAGTCGCCCCTCGCGCGTCGTGGGCTCGCGCCCCTCCAGCGCCTGGTCCAGCCACTCAGAGAGCATGTTCGCGGCGCACGTCGGTGGATTCGAAGATCCGGTCGGCGCTGGCGGCGACGAAGCCCTGGTAGAGGCGGCCCTCGGCGTCGGCATAGCGGCGGGCGAACTCGTAGTAGCAGGTGGGGATCTCCTCGACCCGGCCGCCGGCGAAGGTGAAGGGCATGCGATCGGCCAGCGTCGAGGCCTGTTCCAGCAGCACCTCCGGCGAGCCCTTGATGCGCCCGCCGGAGGTGTTGATGGCAAGCCCCAGGGACTCGACCTTCTCCAGCAGCGACGCCAGGGTGGGGGTGTGGCGCAGCTGGTTGACGCTGATGGTGAAGTGGTTGGCGCGCAGCCCGATGATCGACAGCCAGGCGGCGTACTCGCTCTCCTCGGCCAGGGTGTTGTAGGCCTCCCAGCTCGGCGCCTCCCAGAGACGGCCGGCCCACATCACCTCGGGCGAGGCGATCCGGGCAGGGGCGATCTGGGCCACCAGGTCATCGATGATCGCCTGGGCGGGGGCGGAGAGCTCGTCGCACTTCAGCTCCGAGAGGAAGACCCGCGGCTGGTCGTCGCGGGGCGGCAGGTAGCCCCAGGCGCGCAGCTTCTTGGCCTCGAAGTCGTAGGGCTCCAGGCGCGTGTAGCCCAGCGCCAGCAGGTGGGGCTCCAGGTCGGCCAGGCGGATCGGGCCGCGATCGAAGGTGCGAAAGGCCACGTGGTCGTTGACGATGGTCTCGCCGTCGGCGACCAGGGCATCGTGGATGCGGCTCGCCTGGGGCGTCATGGCGGTATAGTCGTCCCAGAGGCGGGCGAAGAACTGCTCGAGGCTCATCTCGGAGGGCATGCTGGCACCTGTTGTTGGCGTGATGGTGGTTGGCGACACCTTCCCGTCACTGCCCGGTGGACTCAAGGCCCTGCGTCGGTCGGATGAAAGTGGCGGGGCCCAGAGTGAAACTTCCCTCAGCGCCAGGCGGCGCAGGCCTCGCCCTGTTCCACCTCGATCAGCCCCTCCACCGGGAAGTCGAGCGCCCGCGCGCGCTCGACCAGCGAGCGGTAGGTGGCCGGCTCCATGTCCGGCGTGCGCGAGAGGATCCACAGGTAATCGCGGTCGGGGCCGGCCACCAGGGCCCAGTCGTACGCCTCGTCCAGCGCGAGCACGTTGTAGCCGGCATAGAAGGGGCCGAAGAAGCTCACCTTCAGCCGCCCCTGCCCCGGCTCGCCGATCGGGTAGGCCTTGCCCTCGGCGACGCTCTCCTCCCCGGCGGCGAGGTCCACGCCGCGATTGATCACCCGCACGCCGCCCTCCTCGCGCCGCCTGTAGTCGGCGGTGACGCAGTCCAGCCCCTCCTCGAAGGAGTGGTCCAGGCGGGCGATCTCGTACCACTGGCCGAGGTAGCGGTCGAGCTCGAAGCCGGTGACGGCGCGGGTGCCCTCGGGCAGGCCGGTGCAGCCGGCGAGGCCGAGCCCCAGCAGGGCCGTGGTGAGCAGCGGTCGGGACATCGCGGGTGACTCCTTGTCGAGAAACAGGCTGAAGACGGTCGAGAAACGCAGGCCACGGCCGACGGCTGTGACCTTTGCACGATGGGGGACCGGGCCCGCGGCGGATAGACTGGTGGCGCCCCTCGTTTCTCATCACGCCGTCAGGATGCCGTCAGGACACCGCCATGACCGACCCCGTGGATCGCTTCGCCGCCCGCCCCCTCGTTGCCCATTATGATGCGCCCCACGCCGCCGGCGGGCAAAGCCTGCCGGCCCGGCTGCGCGACGCCTTTCGCGCGGCGGGGTGCGACCCGGACCGGCTGACCCTCGACGAGATCGCCGGCATCGACCAGCTGCACCTGGGTGGGCGACAGGCCAGCCGGTCGCTGGCGGCCCTGGGCGAGCTGGCGCCCGGCCGGAGGGTGCTCGACGTGGGCTGCGGCACCGGCGGGGCGAGCCGCCTGCTGGCCGCGGAGTTCGGCTGTGAGGTGACGGGGCTCGACCTCACCCCCGCCTTCGTCGAGGTGGCCGCCTGGCTGAGCCGTGCCACCGGGCTCGATGAGCGCACGCGCTTCCTGTGCGCCGATGCCGCGCGGGTGCCGCTGCCGGATGCCGGCATGGATCTCGTCTGGTGCCAGCATGCGCTGATGAACATGCCCGACGCGGCGGCGGTGCTGGCGGAGTGGCGGCGCCTGCTGGTGCCGGGCGGGCGGGTGCTGCTTCACGAGCTGGTGGCCGGCGACAACGCCGAGCCTCTGGCGCTGCCTGTACCCTGGGCACGCGACGCCGCGACCAGCCACCTGCGCTCCCGCGAGGCCCTCGAAGCCCTGCTCTCTGCGGGCGGCTTCATCCCCGAGACGGTGCATGACGTCACCGAAACGGCGCTCGACTGGCGGCGCAAGCACAGCCGCCGGGAGGCCGGCGCGCCGCCACGCGAGACGCCTGCCCTGCCGGGGCCGTCGCTGATCTTCGGCGAGGCCTTCGTCGAGATGGGGCGCAACCTGCGCGACAACCTGGCCGCGGACCGCGTCAGGATCATCGAAGGGGTCTTCCGGTAGTTCCGTCCCCCGCCTTGCTCTCAGGCATCCCGCCGCTGTCTCGCCATTTCCCGCCGATAGGCCTCGGCAAGCTCGGCCTTCTGGTCTTCCTCCAGCCCTCTGCCGGCGAGCTGAAAGACTTCGTGCTCCTCCTCATCGAGATGATGAATCACCAGGTCACTCAGCTTCCGGGCATGGGTCAGCCACGCAGGCGAGGCAAGATCGATGGCATCCAGGGCCTCGATCTGCTCGTCGATCTCATGGTGCTCCGCCACGCTGTGGCGTGCCTTTTCCTGGGTCAGGTCGATCTCCATCATCGGGATATAGAGGGCGCGCTCCTCGGCCGCCGCATGGTGCCGAAGTTCGCCGCGCAGCCGGCGGTAGAGTCGCTCCCGCTCATTGCTGTCCCCGGATGTCTGCATGAGCTGTTCCAGCAGATCGCGCTGGACGCCGTGGTCCTCGCGCAAGGCTTCGAAGATCGTCATGGTAGAACTCCTTGATCTCGGGTTGTCAGGCCGTGGCCAGGCGGATGCCGAATGGGCGTGAGGCATCGTAGTCCCGCACCAGCATAGGCCAGGACCTGTGTCAGGAATATTCGGGCAGAGATCGATGGCACCGCGTGGGCGGACGACGCCGGCTGCTCCGGGGCCAGGTCATCCTGCCGCCCGGGGCGCGCCGGCCGGGAGGGCGGTAGCCACCACGCTGGCCACCGTCCGGGCGGCGGCCAGCGTGGTTCGGGAGAGGGCGATCAGCCGGCGATGCGCGCGGCGATGGCACAGCCGAGGGTCTCGGTGGTGCCGTGGCCGCCCACGTCGGGGGTGAGCACGCCGGCATCCCCCTCGGCGAGCACCGCCTCGAAGGCATCGACGATGGCCGCGCCGGCCTCCTGGTGGCCGAGGTGCTCGAGCATCATGGCGGCCGACCAGATCTGGCCGATGGGGTTGGCGATGCCCTGCCCGGCGATGTCCGGGGCGCTGCCGTGCACCGGCTCGAAGAGGCTCGGGAAGCGGCCATCCGGGTTGATGTTGGCCGAGGGCGCCACGCCGATGGTGCCGGTGCAGGCCGGGCCGAGGTCGGAGAGGATGTCGCCGAACAGGTTGCTGGCCACCACCACGTCGAACCAGTCGGGGTGCATCACGAAGTTGGCCGTCAGGATGTCGATGTGGAACTGATCCACCGTGACGTCGGGATAGTGCGCGCCCATCGCCTTCACGCGTTCGTCCCACCACGGCATGGTGATGGCGATGCCGTTGGACTTGGTGGCCGAGGTGAGCTTCTTCCGTGGCCGGGACTGGGCCAGCTCATAGGCATACTTCAGCACCCGGTCGACCCCGGTGCGGGTCATCACCGTCTCCTGGATCACCACCTCGCGCTCGGTGCCCTCGAACATCTTGCCGCCGACGCTGGAGTACTCGCCCTCGGTGTTCTCGCGCACCACATAGAAGTCGATGTCGCCGGGGGCGCGGCCCGCCAACGGGCTCTTCACCCCCGGCAGCAGCTTGCAGGGGCGCAGGTTGACGTACTGGTCGAAGCGGCGACGGAACTGCAGCAACGAGCCCCACAGCGAGACGTGATCGGGCACCGTGTCGGGCCAGCCCACGGCACCGTAGAAGATGGCATCGAAGTCCTCGAGCCGCTCGAACCAGTCGTCGGGCAGCATCTGGCCGTGCTCGAGGTAGTAGTCGCAGCTGGCGAAGTCGAAGGGCTCGAGGGCGAGGTCGAGGTGATAGCGCTCGGCGGCGGCCTCGAGGGCGCGCAGCCCCTCGGGCATCACCTCCTTGCCGATGCCGTCGCCGGGAATGACCGCGATGCGGTGGGTCATGTGTCGTCTCCTGGGGTCGTGGGCCGTGCCTGCCAGTCTATTCCTCCACAAGGGAAAGATAATCGCGGTATGCTTCAACGTATTGTTGAATACAAGTGGAGAGTGGCATGTCCCCCCTCGACGACCTGGCCTTCTTCCGGCGACTGGCCCATGCCGGCAGCCTCACGGCCACGGCCCGGGAGCTTGGGCTCTCGCTGTCGGCGGTGAGCAAGCGCCTGAAGCAGCTGGAGGCGCGACTGGGCGTGGAGCTCGCCAGCCGCACCACCCGCCGCCTGGCGCTGACCGCCGAAGGCGAGCGCTACCTCGCCCGCGGGGGGATGATCCTCGAGGAGCTGCGGGAGCTCGAGGAGTCCCTGGGCGAGCATCGCGCCGAGCTCACCGGCCCGCTGCGGGTCAACGCCACCTTCGGCTTCGGCCGCCGTCACGTGGCGCCGCTGCTCTCGGCCTTCTGCCGCGACCATCCCGGCATCGAGGCGACGCTGGAGCTCTCCGGCTTCCCGCTGAGCCTCGGCGACCAGGCCTTCGACATCGGCATCCGGGTGGGCGAGCCGCCGGACTCCCGCCTGGTGGCCCGCCGGATCCTGGCCAACCGGCGGGTGCTCTGCGCCGCGCCGTCCCTCGTGGCGACCCTGCCGCCCCTGGACTCGCCGGCCGACCTGGCGACACGGCCCTGCCTGCTGCTGCGCGAGAACGACAGCGACTTCGCCGTCTGGCGCTTCCAGCGGCGCGACGATCTCGCGGTGGAGCAGGCGGTGAAGGTCGGAGGGGCGCTGGCCAGCAACGATGGGGAGGTGGTGATGCGACTCGCCCTGGACGGTCACGGTATCGCCCTGCGCTCCTGGTGGGACGTGCACGAGCACCTGCAGCGGGGAGACCTGGTCGAGCTGCTGCCCGACTGGCAGGGGGTGCGCGCCGACTTCCATGCGGTCTATCGGCACCGGCGCCATGTGCCGGCCCGCCTCCGCGCCTTCGTCGCCTATCTTGAACAGGAGATGGCCAGTCGCGTGCCTGGCCTTCAGAATGTCGCCACGGTCAGTCGAGGAGCCAAGTCCCCGTGAATGTGCTGATGTTCACCAACACCTACCTGCCCATCGTCGGCGGGGTCAGCGAGTCGGTCCAGCGGCTCAAGCGCCAGCTGCAGGCCGCCGGCCACCGGGTGCTGGTGGTGGCGCCGCGCCTGGAGGGGCAGCCGGCCGAGGAGGACGACGTGGTACGGGTGGTGGCCATGCAGCACTTCAACGGCAGCGACTTCTCGCTGCCGGTGCCGATTCCCGGCCAGCTCCACGAGGCGATCGAGGCCTTCGAGCCCGACATCGTTCACGCCCACCACCCCTTCCTGCTCGGCGATACCGCCGCCCGGGCGGCCGAGACCTACGGCCTGCCGCTGATCTTCACCCATCACACCCTCTACGAGCACTACACCCACTACGTGCCCGGCGACTCGCCGCGCATGCAGCGCTTCGCCGTGGCGCTCGCCACCCAGTACACCTGGCTGTGCGACGAGGTGATCGCCCCCAGCGAGAGCATCCGCGACCTGCTGCGCCGGCGCGAGGCCAACCCCGCCATCAGCGTGGTGCCGAGCGGCGTGGACACCGCACGCTTCGCCCTGGGCGATGGCCGCGCCTGGCGCTCGCGCCTCGGCATTCCCGACGAGGCCTACGTGATGGGGCACCTGGGGCGGCTGGCCCGGGAGAAGAACCTGGTGTTTCTGGCCGAGGCGCTGGCCGAGGCGCTGGTGGCGCGGCCCGAGGCGCATGCCCTGGTGGTGGGCGAGGGCGAGGCGCGCCACGACATCGAGGTGGTGATGGTGGCACATGGCGTGGCGGACCGGCTGCACTTCACCGGCCGCCTCCAGGGCCAGGCGCTGATCGACGCCTACCACGCCATGGACGTCTTCGCCTTCGCCTCCCACAGCGAGACCCAGGGCATGGTGGTGGCCGAGGCCATGGCGGCCGGCTTGCCGGTGGTGGCCCTCGACGCCCCCGGGGTGCGCGAGGTGGTGGTCGAGGGCCGCAACGGCCGGCTGATCGCCGGTGACGACCTCGTCGCCATGGCCGAGGCGCTGGCGGCGCTGGCCGCGCCCGAGACGCGCTCGCCCCTGGCCGAGGCGGCGCTGGCGACGGCCGCCGACTACGACGAGGCGCGCTGCGCCGCACGCTGCCTGGCCGTCTATCGCCAGGCCATCGCCCGGGGTGGGCCCTTCACCCACGCCGACGAGGGAGGCTGGGAGCGGATTCGCCATCGGCTGGGCGCCGAGTGGCAGATACTGCGCCATCGCGGCCGTCTGCTGCGCCACCTGGTGCAGGAGGAATGGGAGCAGGAGCGTCCCGCCTGGTGGCCCGGCCACCGCGAGGAGGACGAGACCGAGGCGCCCCGGGAGTAGCGCGCCTCAGCGGGCGCGGCGGCGCCGGTCCGACCAGCGCTTCAGCCCGACCAGCAGGGCCACCCCCACCAGCAGGCCGCCGGCCGCCCAGTACAGCTCTCCGCGGCTCTCGGCGGTGGCCAGCTGCCCCAGCTGGCTGCCCAGCAGGGTGACGCCGGCGAGCCCCGGGGCGATGCCCAGCAGCGAGCCGATCATGTAGTCGCGAAAGCGCAGGCGGAAGGCGCCGGCCATCATGTTGGTCAGGGTGAAGGGCGCCAGCGGCAGCAGGTTGACCAGCGTCATGGTGCGGATGCCGCGCCCCGAGAGGTAGCGCGAGAGGCCCTTGAGGCGCCGGCCGCCGTGGCGCATCAGCGCCTCGCGGCCCAGCCGGCGCCCGACCCACCAGGTCAGCATCGAGGCGGCCAGGGTGCCGGCCAGGGCGTAGGCGAAGCCCCACCAGGGCCCGAACATCAGGCCGGTCAGCGCCACCAGCAGGCTGAGCGGGAACATCACCAGCGAGGCGCCGGCGTAGATCGCCATCACCACCGCGACCGCCCAGGGGGCGTCCCGCCAGGCCACCGCCCCCTTCACCAGCGTCATCAGGGTCTCCACCGTCAGCAGGTCGCGCATGGCGAGCCACTGCCAGAGCAGCCCCAGGGCCAGGAGGGCGGCCAGCAGGCCGGTGACGAGGACGAGACGGTGGCTCATGTCGCGCGGTTCCATGGGGGCAAGGGCCCCCAAGCATACGGCAGCGTGGGCGAGCGCCAAAGCGGGCCTCGCCATCGCCGCCCGCCTCCCGACGAATCGTCAGCCTCGGCGGGCCAGCACTCGCAGGCGGGACTCGCACATGTCGAGATCGAGGTAGGTGCCCTGCAGGTGGCGCCGGCCGGTGCTCGGGTCGAAGGCGTTGCGACCGTGCATGACCCGGCGATTGTCGAAGGCGACCATCTCGCCTGGGGCGAGGGAGAACTCGAGCCGGTTCCGGGGATCCTGCGCCAGCGCCCAGAACGCGCGATAGGCCTCGTACCAGTCGTCGATCTCCTCGAGGGGCAGGCGCAGGGTGTCGCGAATCCAGTTGTTGAGCCGGACCTCGATGACCCGGCCCTGCTCGTCGAGGGAGAGCAGCGGCGCGGTCCACACCAGGTCGTGCTCCTCGTCCTGGAAGCGGAAGTCGATCTCGGTCTCGCTGAGCCGGCGGAACGCCTCCGGGTCCTGGTGACGCAGGGCCTCGGCCGCGGCGAAGCCGTCGAAGAAGGTCGACTCGCCGCCCTCGGCGTCGTTCTCCAGGCAATAGAGCAGCTGGATATCCGGCGGATGGCGCCAGTTGGGCAGGTCGGTGTGCAGCGCCAGGCCGATGGCGGTATAGGCGGCATTATTGGGGTTGGGCTTGGATTTCACGTCGAAGCGGGCACCGAAGTTGGTGGCGCGCAGCGGTCCGATGCGCCCCGCCAGGCGGCTGACCTCCTCGTCGGCCAGCGGGCCATTCTCGAGCAGCACCAGGCCATCCCGTAGCAGGGCGGTGAGCCAGGCTTTCTCGCCTTCGGCGCCGGCCACGAAGTCGGCGTGGGCGACGCGGGTCGGGCGGTAGTCCTGCGCCCAGGGACGGCGAGCCGGCACGGCATCTTCCCGGGGCTGGCCCGGGCGTCGCTGATGCAGCCAGACGGCGTCGAAAGCGCTGACGTGGCCGTCGGCCCAGATCAGGATCAGGTGGCCGTCCTCGAGCCGCGTGGCCGGTGCCTGCTGGGGCACCTCGAGGGCCATGTAGAGGCGTTCCCGGGTCAACGGGTGGCGGCACTCGGCGCAGGCGCAGTGGTCGCGCAGCCAGGTCAGCGGAAACCGGGCCCGGTCGCCGTTGCCCCAGCGCAGGGCCAGCTGTCGTCCGGCATCCGTGGCCTCGATGAGCGCAGGCCCTGCGGTGTGCGGGGCAAGTTCGCCCATAGGCAGCTCGGTGCGAGCGTCGGCGATCGGCGTATCGGTCATGGTCGGCTCCTCCCTTAAGTTGGCGCTCATGGTGGAGCCTGGCCGGGGGGCCGACAAACGATTAATCTGGCCCCTATGACCCCATTCAGCTTATGCGTAGGTTATCCATGAGTCGCCTTCCTCCCCTGCTGTGGCTGCAGGCCTTCGAAACGGCGGCGCGTACCCTGAGCTTCACCGCCGCCGGCCAGGAGCTGGGCGTGACCCAGGCGGCGATCAGCCAGCGCGTGCGCCTGCTCGAGGATCGCCTGGGCCAGAAGCTCTTCGTGCGTCATCCGCGAAGCCTCGGCCTGACTCCGGCGGGACAGGCCTGGCTGCCATGCCTGCAGGATGCCTTCACGCGCCTGGCCGAGGGCACCGACGAGGTCTTCGGCGGCGGGGAGGCCCCGGTGACGCTGCGCACCACGCCGGTGGTGCAGCAGAACTGGCTGGCGCCGCGGCTGTGCGCCTTTCGCCGCGCGCATCCCGAGGTGGCGCTGAGGCTCGTCAGTGCGATCTGGCCGGACGATTTCGGCCCCGAGGGCGCGGACCTCGAGATTCGCTACGGCCTCGGCGACTGGCCGGAGGTGGAGGCGGTCTCGCTGGGGGATGAGGCCATGCTGCCGGTCTGCTCGCCCTCACTGGCCCAGTCGATCCGCGCGCCGGCGGACCTGGCCAGCCATACCCTGCTGCACGCCGTGGGGTTCGCGGCGGGCTGGCCGAGCTGGCTGGAACGGTTCGGCCCGGCGGGCCTGGAGTCGCACTGTGCGGCGCTGACCTGCGACAGCCAGGTGATGACCCTCGCCCTGGCCGCCGAGGGCGCCGGGGTGGCGCTGACGCACCGGCGCCTCGCCGAGGAGCGCGATGACCTGGTGGCGCCGCTGTCGCTGCCGCTGCCCACCGCGGAGTGCTTCTGGCTGGTCAGGCCGATGCGGGGCGAGGCACGCGCCGACGCCGGACGGCTGTGGGAGTGGCTGGTGGCAAGCCTCGCCGACGAGGCCGACTAGGGTCGGCTCAGCTGTCGTGGGGCCCGGCGAGGGTCGTCGGGGCGATATAGAGCGGGGCGGCCTCACGGTCCCCCCGGCAGGCGTCGAAGGCGCTGCCCGGGACCAGCCACCAGGCCTCGCTGTTCTGCACGCCGAGATCCCGGACCAGGCTCAGGTCGGCGCAGCCGATCTGGTCATCGCGATGCTGGGGCACCAGCATCCAGCGCTCGCCGGGTGCCTCCTGCAGCCAGGCGAAGGCGCGACGGAACTGGTCATCGTCCGGCGTGTGGTAGCCGAAATGGATCATCGGCTGGCGGGCCTGGAGCACGAACTCCTCGTCGAAGTCTGGCATGGCCAGCCAGGCCTTCGGGCCGGTCTGGGCCACGATCTCGGCCATCAGGTCGCGGGGAGAGCGCGCCGGGTCCATCAGCTGATACCCCCAGGTCGACCAGCTCAGCCAGAACACCGCGAGCCAGCCGGCCAGGGCCGGCAGGCCACGCCGCGGCCCACCCCAGGCCAGCAGTCCGAAGGCGACGAGACCGAGCAGGCTCCACCAGGTCCAGGGCGTCACTCCATGATGCTCGGCCAATTGAGTCAGGGCCGGCAGCCCCAGGGCGCCGAGCACGCCGGCGGCGAGGAACACGACGCCGAACAGGGCCAGCACGCCGGAGCCCAGCCAGTGAAGCCGCGGGCGGCTCAGCAGGCCCGCCAGCATCGGCGCCGAGGCCAGCACCAGCAGCGGCAGGGTCGGCAGCAGGTAGACGCCGCGCTTGCCGGGGGAGAACGAGAAGAAGACGATCACCAGCACCAGGCCGCCGAGCGGCAGCAGGACCCGCGCATCGAGGCGCCGGGCGCGATGCCACCAGGCGGGCAACAGCCAGGGCAGCGCCAGCACCAGGGGCAGCCAGGCCCAGGGGATCACCTCGAGGAGGTAGTAGTACCAGGGCTTCACATGGTGCCAGGCGTCGGCGTAGCGCTCGCCGGTCTGCTTGAAGAGGATGTTGTCGCGGTAGGCCGCCAGGGCGGGGTCGTCGGAGAAGGTGGTGTAGAGGGCCATGGGCACCACCCAGAGGGCGACGACGCCGAGGATCACCGCGATGCCGAGCCCCAGGTCGCGCCAGGCCAGGGGCACCGCCTGCCGCCGCCAGGCCAGCAGGGCCCAGAGGGGCAGCATCAGCAGCGGCAGGAAGCCCACCCCCTTGGTGAGGATGCCGAGTCCCATGCCGGCGCAGCCGATGAACCACCAGCGACGGGCGGGCCCCAGCAGCGCATGGCGCAGCATGCCGTAGGCGCCCAGCATGATGAAGACGGTGACCAGCATGTCGATCTGGGCGGTGCGCGCCTGCAGCCCGAACTGGACGCTCGACAGCAGGGCCAGCCCGGCGAGCAGTGCCACCCGGCGGCCGTGGAGGCGATCGGTCAGGTCCATCACCAGCGCCAGGGTACCTAGGGCGCCGATCAGTGACGGCAGCAGGAAGCCCAGGCGGACCGAGCCGGTCAGATGGATCGAGGCGGCCATGGCCCACATGAAGATCGGCGGCTTGTCGGGGTAGGGTTCCCCGGCCCGGTGGGGGATCCAGAACTGACCCGTCTTCAGCATCTCCAGGGCGTTCAAGGCGAAGCGCGGCTCGTCGGCGGGCCAGGGGTCGCGAAGGCCCAGCCCCACGCCCAGGAACAGTGCGGCCAGCGCCAGCAGCCAGAGCCAGTGCAGCGCGGGCAGGCGGTGGAGACAGGCGGGACGATCCATGCCAACGATCCGGTCGATGTGGTGGGAGATCACTGGCGGGCCCGGCTCTGCTGGACCTCGCGGCGGATCAGCATCAGGTTGCGGCCGTAGATGAACAACCCCGCCCCCTGGCCGGCGATGAACACCGGGTCACGTCGGTAGAGGGCGTAGGTCAGCAGGGTGACACCCCCGGCCAGGCTGAAGAACCAGAAGGCACGGGGCACGATGCTGCGCCGTGCGCGTTCGCTGGCCAACCACTGGACCAGGAAGCGGGCGGAGAACAGCACCTGACCCAGAAAGCCGACACCCAGCCAGAGCCACTCGGCCTTCATGCCTCGCTCCTCGTTGGCTCGGTGTGCTCGATGAATTCGGTTGGCTTGGCGCGCCTCGCCGGCGAATGGGCGTACAGGGCGACGGGAAGCCGTGATCGACGGCGCAGCCAGATCACTCCCATCATGTCGACGATACCCGCCCACAGCCGGTTGTTGAGGCCGTAGTGTGAGCGGCCGCGACGTCGCGGGCGGTGATTGACCGACAGCGAGACGCAGCGACCGCCCTGGGCCTGGATCAGCGCCGGCAGGAAGCGGTGCATGTGATCGAAGTAGGGCAGGCGCAGGAAGGCCTCGCGGTGGATGACCTTCAGCCCGCAGCCGGTATCCGGCGTCTGGTCCCCCAGCAGTCGGGCGCGCACGCCGTTGGCGATCCGCGAGGAGAGGCGCTTGAGCCAGTCGTCATGGCGGCGAGTGCGGTGGCCGGCCACCAGCCTGACGTCGCCCCGACGGGCCCGCTCGATCAGGCGCGGGAGATCCGCGGGGTCGTTCTGGCCATCGCCGTCCAGGGTGGCCAGCCATTCGCCTCGCGCCTCGTATCCGGCCTGCCACACCGAGGTGCTCTGGCCGGCACTCTGGGCGTGGCGCAGGGGGCGAAGCCTGGCATTTTCTGCCGCCCGTCCCTCGAGCGTCGCCCAGGTGTCGTCCCGGGAGCCGTCGTCCACCACCAGCACCTCGTGGTCGATGGCGGCCAGGGCGGCGTCGATTTCATTCAGCAGATCGGGGAGGTTGCCCGCTTCATCACGGGCGGGAACGATCACGGATACGAGCGGGGAGGTCACGGCGGTTTCTTCTCCACTGACAGGGCTTGCCGGTTCAGCACTCTGTCACCCCAGTCTTACCACAGGCTTATGGGAGCGGAGGGGAGCCTGCGTCGCGCATGCGGCCCCGGGGGAAGTGGTGAGAAAGTCGCCTGGGGGCTCCAAGGGGAGTACGCGGTCGCCAGGGGCGGGGCGCTAGCCCGCCAGATAGCCCCTGAAGGCCGCCAGCGTGGCGTCGATGGCGGCATCATCCAGGTCGCGGTGCACCACCAGGCGCGTGTCATACAGCACCTCGATCAGGATCTCGCGCTCGGCCAGCCAGGCACGCAGCGGGGCGATGTGCGGCTCCGACACCCGCAGGAACACCATGTTGGTGGCCTGGGAGATCACCTCGATGTGCGGCAGCGTCCGCAGGCCCTTGGCCAGCTGCTCGGCGCGGCGATGGTCGTGGGCGAGATCCGCTACCTGGTGGTCCAGCGCGTGGTGACAGGCGGCGGCGATGATGCCGGACTGGCGCATGCCGCCCCCCAGCATCTTGCGCCAGCGGCGCGCCGTGTCGATCAGCGCCTGCGAGCCCACCAGGGCAGAGCCCATCGGCGCGCCCAGCCCCTTGGAGAAGCATAGGGAGACCGTATCGAAGGGCGCACAGAGCGTGGCCAGCGAGGTGTCGGTGGCCACCGCGGCGTTGAACAGCCGGGCGCCGTCCAGGTGGGTCGCCAGGCCGTGCTCCCGGGCCAGGTCGGTGGCCTGGAGGAGGTAGTCGGCGTCGATCACGCGTCCGCCGAGGGTGTTCTCCAGCGCCAGCAGCCGGGTGCGGGCGAAGTGGAAATCATCGGGCTTGATGGCGGCACGAATGCGCTCCAGCGGCAGCGAGCCATCGGCGGCGTGCTCCACCGGCTGTGGCTGGATACCGCCCAGTACCGCCGCGCCGCCGCCCTCGTACTTGTAGGTGTGGGCCTGTTGGCCGGCGATGTACTCGTCGCCACGCTGGCAGTGGGCGAGCAGGGCCGTCAGGTTGCTCTGGGTGCCGCTGGGGAAGAGCAGGGCGGCGGCCTTGCCGGCGCGCTCGGCCACGGCGGCCTCGAAGCGGGCCACGCTGGGGTCGTCGCCCCAGACGTCGTCGCCCACCGGGGCGGCGTGCATGGCGTCGCGCATGGCGGCGCTGGGTCGGGTGACGGTATCGCTGCGCAGGTCGATCATGAGGGCTTCCTGGCGGTCATGGGCGTTGGGATCGGTGGTGCTCGGCCTCGGGATGCCTGTCCTGCGGGCTGGCGCGGGCCTACCAGGGACGGAGGGAGCCGGCGTCCGCCGGGAGGCGCGCCAGCGGGTCCTGGTGGAAATAGCGCGACAGCAGGCCGTAGAGCGCCGGATAGGCCCGGTGGAGGCGGTCGGGATCGCTGAAGAAGTGTTCGCAACAGACCGCGAAGCACTCGCCGGGGTGGCTGGCGGCGTAGTCGTCGATGGGCGTCGCCTCGCCCCGGGCCAGGCGCGCCTGGAGATCCTCCCAGACCCCCATGAAGATGCGGTACCACTCCCGCGGGTCGATCTCCCGGGGCAGCGGGGGGAAGCCGTCGACGTCCAGGGAGTTGCCGAGGTCGAGCTTGTGGGCCAGCTCGTGGATCAGCACGTTGAAGCCGTCGAGCCCGCCGCTCGCCATGAGGTCAGGCCAGGCGACCACCACCGGGCCCTGCAGGGAGGTCTCGCCGGCGCGCTCGTCGTCGTATTCGTGGACCACGCCGAACTCGTCCATCTCCTCCACCCGCCGCTGGAAGGCGTCGGGCAGGATCAGGATCTCGTGGACGTTGGCGAAGGCATCAAGGTGCTCGCTCTCGCACCAGCCCAGCGTCAGCAGGCAGGCCTGGCCCGCCAGGGCGAGCCGGGCCGGGGCGTCGAAGGTGACCGTCTCGGCGAGCTCCGGGTGCAGGCTCAACCGCTTGGCATGCACGAATGCCCAGGCCCGCTGGCCGAGCCGTTCGGCCTCGTCGTCGGGCAGGGCGGCGAGCAGCGCCACTCGGTCCCGGGCCTCGGCCCACTCGGCGTCGGGGAAGGGGTGGCGCTGCTCGAAGCGCCGCCCTCCCAGGCGCAGCAGCCGGCCGAGCATGGCGTCAGCTCTCCTCCAGGTTGGCGCCGGACTTCCAGGACCAGTCGCGCCAGCGCAGGTCGAACAGGTCCTTGCGCCGGTCCTTGAGGTTCGTCACCGAGCCCTCGGCGCGCACCACGGTGAGCCGGGTCAGGTCGAGGTCCGAGAACATGATCATCTCGGTGTTGGGCGTGGTCTCGGAGAGCACGGCGTCGTGGGGGAAGGCGAAGTCCGAGGGCGAGAAGACCGACGACTGGGCGTACTGGATCTCCATGTTCTCGATGGAGGGCACGTTGCCGACGCTGCCGCACAGCACCACGTAGCACTCGTTCTCGATGGCCCGGGCCTGGGCGCAGTGGCGCACCCGCAGGTAGCCGTTCTTGGTGTCGGTCCAGAAGGGCACGAAGAGGATGTCCATGTCCTGGTCGGCGAGCAGGCGCGAGAGCTCGGGGAACTCGACGTCGTAGCAGATCAGGATGCCCACGCGGCCGGCATCGGTGTCGAAGACCTTGAGCTCGTCGCCGCCCTCGATCACCCAGTCGCGGCGCTCCTGGGGGGTGATGTGCAGCTTGGACTGGGCCTCGAGGCTACCGTCGCGATGGAAGAGGTAGCAGACGTTGAAGAGCCGGCCATCCTCTCGCTCCTCGATCATCGAGCCGGCCACGATGTTGATGTTGCAGGAGACCGCCATGCGCGAGAGCTCGGTCTTGAACTGCTCGGTGAAGCCGGCCAGGAAGCGGATGGCGGCCATCTGGTCCTGCTGGGCGGCGCGGTCCTGCAGGCCCATCAGCGGGGCGTTGAAGAGCTCGGGGAAGACGGCGAAGTCGCTCTGGTAGTCGGAGAGCGCGTCGACGAAGTACTCGACCTGCTGCAGCACCGACTCCACCGAGGAGAACTCGCGCATCTGCCACTGCACGGCGCCGACCCGCACCTGGGTCGGACGATTCTCCAGTACCCGCTCGGCCGGCTCGAAGAGGATGTTGTTCCACTCCAGCAGCGTCGCGAAGCCCTGGGACTTCTCGTCCTCCGGCAGGTACTTGCGCAGCAGGCGCTTGACCTGGAAGTCGTTGGCCAGCTGGAAGGAGAGGATGGGGTCATGGATCTCCTTGCGGGCCACCTTGTCGAGGTACTCGGCCGGGGAGAGCTCGTGGGCGTGCTGGTGGTAGTGGGGGATGCGCCCGCCGGCCAGTATCGAGCGCAGGTTCATGGAGCGACACAGCTCCTTGCGCGCCTCGTACAGCCGCCGACCCAGGCGGTAGCCGCGATAGTCCGGGTGGATCAGCACGTCGAGGCCGTACATGGCGTCGCCATCCGGATCGTTGAGGATGGTCTCGCGCTTGCCGATCAGGTCGTCGTAGCGGTGCGGGTTGGAGAAGGTGTCGTAGTCGACCAGCACGGTCAGGGCCACGCCGACGATGGTCTCGTCGTCCTCGATGAGGATCTGGCCGTCGGGGAACTCCGCGATCAGCTTGTCGATGGTCGCCTCGGGCCAGGCGCCGCCGATGTCGTGATAGACCCGGTCCATCAGGGCCTTGAGCTGCGGGTAGTCGTCCGGGGTCAGGTTGCGCAGGTTGAGATGCAGGTCGTCGAGGGACATGTGTGCCGGGGCTCCCGCCTAGGAAATGGTTGCAGTCTACCATGGGGTCGAGCGGCGCATGATGCAACGCCGCGGCGGCTCGCGTCCCGCCAGGAGGGGCGTGGTTGCCCCGGTTCGCCGGCGTGCTTCGACGCAACGAAGGAGCCGCTCTCGAGGCTTCACGGTTGGCGTGTGCTACTCCTGTAGCACGTAGTGACCGGGGGCATCGGCCAGCGGCGGATAGTCGGAGGAGCCCATCGACGGCGGCGGCTGTCGGACGCTGGAGCGTGCGGCCAGCCAGTCCTGCCAGGCGGGCCACCAGGAGCCCGCGGTCTCCGGCGTGCGGGCGAGCCAGGTCTCCGGGTCGATATAGGCCTCGCCCTCTGCGGCAGTGGCCATGCGGTAGTGGCGGTGGCTATCGGTGGGCGGGCAGACGATGCCCACGTTGTGGCCGCCACTGGTCAGCAGGAAGGTGAGCTCGGGTGTGTCGGCGAGCAGGTGGATCTTGTAGGTCGAGCGCCAGGGCGCGACGTGGTCCCACTCGGTGCCCACCGCGAAGATCGGCAACCGGATATCGCTGACCGCCACCGGTCGACCCCCGACGGTGAAGCGCCCCTCGGCGAGGTCGTTGTCGAGGAACAACCGGCGCAGGTACTCGCTGTGCATGCGGTACGGCATGCGGGTGGCGTCGGCGTTCCAAGCCATCAGGTCGTTCAAGGGGCGATGCTCGCCCAGCAGGTACTCGCTGATCAGCCGCGACCAGATTAGGTCGTTGGAGCGCAGCAGCTGGAAGGCCCCGGCCATCTGCTTGGTGTCGAGCACTCCCTGGGCCCACATGGTGTCCTCGAGGAAGGAGAGCTGCTTGTCGTCGATGAACAGCATCAGTTCGCCGGCCTCGCGGAAGTCGGTCTGGGCGGCCAGCAGCGTCATCGACGCCAGGCGTTGGTCGCCATCGCGTGCCATGGTGGCGCCGGCGATGGCCAGCAGGGTGCCGCCGAGGCAGTAGCCGACGCCGTGCACCGGCGATCCGGGGCAGATCGAGCCGATGACCGCGAGGCTTTCCATGATGCCCAGGCGCCGATAGTCGTCGAGCCCGATCTCCCGATCCTCCCCGGTGGGGTTGCGCCAGGAGATCATGAACACCGTGTGGCCCTGGCCGACCAGGTAGCGCACCAGCGAGTTGTCCGGCGAGAGATCGAGGATGTAGTACTTCATGATCCAGGCCGGCACGATCAGCACTGGCTCGGCGTAGACCTCGTCGGTAGCGGGGGCGTACTGGATCAGCTCGATCAGGTGGTTGCGGTAGACCACCCGGCCGGGCGTCACGGCGACTGCCTCGCCGGGCTTGAACTGCTCCGCCCCGGCCGGCTTATCGCCCCGCAGCTGGCGCTGCCAGTCATCGAGGAATTGCTCCGCCCCCTTCCTCAGGTTGGCGCCCCCGGTCGCCAGCGTCTTGTCCAGCACCCGGGGGTTGGTGAGCAGGAAGTTGGCGGGAGAGATGGTGTCGAGCAGCTGGCGCGCGCCGAACTCCAGCGCCTGTTCGTGATGCGGCGACAGGCCGGCGAGCCCTGTGGTGGCGTTGCACCACCACTGCTGCTGTAGCAGGAACGACTGGTAGATCAGGTTGTAGGGAAAGCGGCGCCAGGCCGGATCGCGGAAGCGTCGATCCTGGGGCAGCGGCTCGATGCAGGGGGTGGCCTCGGGATCGAGCGCTGAATGGCTGGCCCAGGCCGCGAGGCGCAGCTGCTTCTTCACCGCCTTGTGGACCAGCACCGCCTGCTTGCCGGGCGACACGGCCACGCTGGTCAGCCAGTCGACGTAGCTGAGGATCATCGCCGCCGGGGAGAGGCCGAATGTCAGCCTTGACAGCGACGCCCGCATGAGTCGATCGGCGCTCTCGGCCAGGCCGGTCTCCTCGAGGCTCGGGCCCGAATGGCCTCTGTTGCCTTGGTGGCCGGGTTCGGTCATTGCGATTACCTCAGGCGGGCAGGGGATCTCGGTCGATGCCCTTCAGTGTAGCCAGCACATCGCAAAGGACAGCGACACGGCTCGCGATCAGCAGGTGGACGGCACGTTTGCCCTTGCGATTCCTCGGGATTGCCGCTTGGCTCAATGAGGGCAACACATCCCGTGCTATCCACAAGGAGGCGGCACATGAACAAGGTACTGGCCATCCTGGCCCTATGCCTGCTGGCGACGACGGCCATCGCCGAGGAATCATCTGGATCCTCCGGGGGCCAGGGTGCCTCGAACGAGGCCACCGAGCGGATGGAGGAGCATCTCGAGTCGTCCGAGTCGGAATCGCAGGGCTCCGAGGAAGCCCCGGGGGGCGGGGCCGAGCCGACGGAGAACTGGTTCGGTTGTCCTCCCGGTCAGGAGGGGGAGCAGGAGGAAGAGTGCGAAAAGTCGCGCAATGAGGCCGGTGAGGTGGAAGGGGCGTCCTGAGTGGCGTCTCAGCGAAGCTGACTGTCCTTGCTGCCCCGCCGGTTGTGTCCAGCGGCGGGGCCCCGACGCTTGTCGAGTTCGGCCTGGCAATCGATGCAGAGGCGTACCCCGGGGACGGCCTGCCGTCGTGCTTCGGGAATCGGCTCGTCGCACTCGTGACAGAAGCGGGCGCTCTCGCCTTGAGGCAGCGCCCGTCTGGCGCGCTCGAGCTCGTCGCGCACGCTGTCGTCGATCTGCTGCTGGACATCGCCGTCTTTCGACCAGCCTCCGGCCATGAGCTCCTCCCCTACGCCGTCGATCCGCGCGGACACGGTGTCAGTCTGGACCACGCCCGGGGGGAGTTCCATGCCCTGTCGGTCCAGGGCGGCCGCATCAAGAAGGCCCCGCCATGGCGGGGCCTCGAGAAGGGCGGGGCGGGCGACGGTCAGCCGAGGGCAGCGACCGCGGCCTTGGCCACCTGCACGTCCTGGGGCGGGGTGACGCCGGAGATGCCGACGCTGCCGGCCACCTGGCCCTCGACTATCACCGGCACGCCGCCGGCCAGCAGCGCCTGCATCGGCGCGGTGACGAAGGCGGTACGGCCGTTGTTGATCATGTCCTCGAAGACCTGGGTCTCCTTGCGGCCGATGGCGGCGTTGCGCGCCTTCTCGGTGGCCACGTCGGCGCTGAAGGGCGGCGCGCCGTCGAGGCGACGCAGGCCGAGCAGGTGGCCGCCGTCGTCGGCCACGGCGATGGTCACGGCCCAGCCGTTGGCCTCGGCTTCCTTCTGGCCGGCGTCGAGCAGGGCGTTGACGTCGTCCAGGGTCAGCACGGGTTTGGTTTTCATCGGAGGAACTCCTTGGGTTGATGGAAAGCGACTACGAGTTGCAGGTGTCTCGGGGCTGCTTCGGCGGCAAGCCAGCGGGGAGGCGCTATGAATACATCCTTGTACGCTACCGACGCCATCCCTGGCGTAGGACCTCCCCGTCTGCTTGCCACCGACGCCCCTCGTTATGAATGTGAGGCGAGCATCATGCCAGTGCCTCGTCGACGATCTCGATCCAGTGGCGCACCGGCGTACGGTTGGCGCCGGCCAGGTGGGTCTGGCAGCCGATGTTGGCCGTGACGATCACCTCTGGATTGCCGGCCTCCAGCGCATCGAGCTTGTTGTCGCGCAGCTCGGTGGCGAGCGCCGGCTGGGTGACCGAGTAGGTGCCGGCCGAGCCGCAGCAGAGGTGGGCGTCCTGGACCGGGGTGAGGGTGAAGCCGAGCCCGCGTAGCACCTGCTCCACGGCGCCGTTGAGCTTCTGGGCGTGCTGCAGGGTGCAGGGGCAGTGGAAGGCGAGCCGCCGGCCCTCCTTCACCTCCAGGCTCGCGAGGTCCTCGTCGCGCAGCACCTCCACGAGGTCCTTGGCCAGGGCGCTGATGCGGGTCGCCTTCTCGGCGTAGTCGGGGTCGTCGGCGAGCACCTCGGCGTACTCCTTGACCATCGCCCCGCAGCCGCTGGCCGTCTGGACGATGGCCTCGCAGCCCGCCTCCACGTGGGGCCACCAGGCGTCGATGTTGGCGCGCATGCGCGCTCGCCCGGCTTCCTGGGCGTTGAGGTGGTAGTCGATGGCGCCGCAGCAGCCGGCCTCCGGCGCCGGCGTCAGGCCGATGCCGAGGCGGTCGAGCACCCGGGCGGTGGCGGCGTTGGTATTGGGCGAGAGCCCGGGCTGCACGCAGCCCTCGAGGATCAGCATCTGTCGCGCGTGGCGGTTGCCCTCGGGGCGCACGCCGGCATCCACCGGGGCTGGCGGCATCTTGTCGGCGAGCGTGCCGGGCACCAGCGGTCGGAAGGTCTGGCCCAGCTTGAGCAGCGCCTTGAAGCGCGCGGGCTCGACCAGCGCCTTGCGCAGCCCGAGACGCAGGGCGCGTTCGGCGGGCCGGCGCGGCACCCGCCGCTCGATCTCGGCGCGGCCGATGTCGAGCAGCTTGTGATACTCCACCCCGGAGGGGCAGGTGGTCTCGCAGTTGCGGCAGGTGAGGCAGCGGTCGAGGTGCAGCCGCGTCTCCTCGGTGACCCGATGGTCGTCGTCGCGGCTCTCGAGCATCTCCTTCATCAGGTAGATGCGCCCGCGGGGGCCGTCGCGCTCGTCGCCCAGCAGCTGATAGGTGGGGCAGGTGGCATTGCAGAAGCCGCAGTGCACGCAGCTGCGCAGGACCCGGTCGGCCTCGCGGATGTGCGGCTTCTGGAGGTCTTCCTCGGTAAAGTGCGTCTGCATCTCGGGCGTTCCCTTCAGGTCTCAGAGTGCCGCGTAGAGTCGGCCAGGATTGAAGATGCCCTTCGGGTCCAGCTGGGCCTTCAGGGCGCGGTGGTACTTCTCCACCACGGGTTCCAGCGGCATGAAGGGGTCGGCCTGGCCAGCTCCCTCGCGGTTGCCCAGGCAGGTCGCGTGGCCGCCGGCGCGGGCGCAGGCCTCGCGCAGGGTGTCCGCGTCGAGGTCGCTGCGCAGCCAGCGCTGGGTGCCGCCCCAGTCGTAGAGCAGGTCCGCCTCCTCGACGCCGGGCAGGTCCAGCGACGGGGTGTTGTGGGGCAGCGAGAGGCGCCACAGGGGGCGCGCGTCCTCGCGGGAGAAGAAGCCCAGGCGCTGCTCGCGCAGCGCTTCCCAGAAGTCGTCGTCCAGGTCGTCGCCGCCCAGCCGCTCGCGGGTGGCGGCCACCGAGCTCGGCCCACCCTCCAGGCGCAGGTGCAGGGCACCCTCGAGCCAGGCGGCGGCGGTGAGGGGCAGCGGCGAGCGGCCCCACTCGGCGAGCCTCGCCATGGCCTCGGCCCGGGGCATCTCCAGGCGCAGGCTGTGGCGGGCGCCGGGGCGCGGCAGCACCTTGAGCGACACCTCGGTGACCAGTCCCAGGGTGCCCTGGGCGCCGACCATCAGCCGCGACAGGTCGTAGCCGGCGACGTTCTTCATCACCTCGCCGCCGAAGCGCTGCTGCTGCCCGTCCTGGGTGATCAGGCGGATGCCCAGCACGAAGTCGCGCACGCTGCCGGCCCAGGGGCGGCGTGGGCCAGAGAGGCCGGTGGCGACCATGCCGCCCACGGTGGCGTTTGCGCCAAAGTGGGGCGGCTCGCAGCCGAGCATCTGGCCCTGCTTGGCCAGGGCGGCCTCGAGCTCGGCCAGGGGCGTGCCGGCGCGCACCGAGACGATCAGCTCTACCGGGTCGTAGGAGGTGATGCCGCGGTGCTCACGGGTCGAGAGCGTCTCGCCCTCGACGGGGCGACCGTAGAAGGCCTTGGTGTCACCGCCGACGATGCGCAGCGGGGTGCCCGCCTCGGCGGCCCGGCGCACGCGCTCGCCGAGCGCCTCGCTGATGTCCTGGTCGGTCGATGTGGAACGTGTCTCGGCCATGGAAATTCCTCAGAATCGGGGCAGCTCGGGGTGCGGGAGCTCGTTGTTGTGGACGTGCATGGCGCCGAACTCGGCGCAGCGGGCGAGCGTCGGGATGTTCTTGCCCGGGTTGAGCAGGCGGTCGGGGTCGAAGGCCGCCTTCACCGCATGGAAGACGCTCAGCTCGTTCGGCGCGAACTGGGCGCACATCTGGTTGATCTTCTCGCGGCCCACCCCGTGCTCGCCGGTGATCGAACCGCCCGCCTCGACGCACAGCTCGAGGATCTTGCCGCCGAAGGCCTCGGCCTGCTCCAGCTCGCCTTCGCGGTTGGCATCGAAGAGGATCAGCGGGTGCATGTTGCCGTCGCCGGCGTGGAAGACGTTGGCGACGCGCAGGCCATACGCCTCGGAGAGCTCGGCGATGCCCTTGAGCACCCGCGGCAGCTCCCGGCGGGGGATGGTGCCGTCCATGCAGTAGTAGTCCGGCGACATGCGCCCCACCGCCGGGAAGGCATTCTTGCGCCCGGCCCAGAACAGTGCGCGCTCGGCCTCGTCGCGGGCCTGCTGGATATCGGTGGCGCCGGCCTTCTCGAGCACCGCGCGCACGGTGGCGCAGTCGTCGTCGACGTCGGCCTCCACGCCGTCGAGCTCGCAGAGCAGGATGGCCTCGGCCTCGACGGGGTAGCCGGCCTTGACGAAATCCTCGGCGGCGCGGATGGCGAGCTTGTCCATCATCTCGAGCCCGCCGGGGATGATGCCCGCCGCGATGATGTCGCCGACCGCCTGGCCGGCCTTCTCGACGTCGTCGAAGCTTGCCATCAGCACCTTGGCGGTCTCGGGCTTGGGCAGCAGCTTGACGGTGATCTCGGTGACCACGCCGAGCATGCCCTCGGAGCCGGTGAACAGCGCCAGCAGGTCGAGGCCCGCGGCGTCCAGCGCCTCGCTGCCGAGCGTCATGCGCTCGCCCTCGATGGTGATCACCTCCACCTTCATGACGTTGTGCACGGTCAGCCCGTACTTCAGGCAGTGCACGCCGCCGGCGTTCTCGGCGACGTTGCCGCCGATAGAGCAGGCGATCTGCGACGAGGGGTCGGGGGCGTAGTAGAGCCCATAGGGCGCCGCCGCCTCGGAGATGGCCAGGTTGCGCACGCCGGGCTGGAGGCGGGCGATGCGGGCATCCGGGTCGACGTCGAGGATGCGATTGAAGCGCGACATCACCAGCAGCACGCCCTGCTCCAGCGGCAGCGCGCCGCCTGAGAGGCCGGTGCCGGCGCCGCGGGTCACCACCGGCACGCCGAGTGCTCGGCAGCGCTTCATCAGCGTCTCGACCTGCTCGAGGGTCTCGGGCAGCGCCACCAGCATCGGCAGCACGCGATAGGCCGAGAGGCCGTCGCACTCGAAGGGGCGCAGGTCCTCCTCGCGGTGCAGCAGCGTGAGACCCGGCGCCGAGCGCTCAAGGTCGGCCAGGACCTCGGCCTTGTCGGTGGGGACCAGCTCGCCGTCGAGCCGTTCGTCGTAGAGGATGTTCATGGGGCTTCCTCGCTAGCGTGCCCATTGCCCACCCGGGCCGGGCACATGACCTGTGTCGCACCAATCTGTGCCTTAATGGGGGGCGTGTCCAGTCTCTGGTTCGCTGGTCAGACCAGTCGTTGGTAGTATTGTGGAAAGTTTTTCCACAATACACCCTTGAGGCTTGCCCTGGCATCCCCGGAGAGCACGATCATGCCCCGTTACCATGAAGAGCTGCGGATCACCTCGCGCACGCCCGACGCCATCGCGGCCCGGCTCGAGGAGCTGATCCTCGACGGCGTGTTTCGCCCGGGCCAGCTGCTGCCCTCGGAGCGGCGGCTCAGCGAGCGCCTGCAGGTGTCGCGTGCTTCCCTGCGCGAGGCGTTACGAACGCTGCGCAGCAAGGGCGTCATCGATACCCGCCAGGGGCGGGGCTCGGTGGTCGCCCCGCTGGTGGCGACGCCGCTGGATTCCCCGCTGATGCACCTCTTTCGCGACCACCCGCGGACCCTGTTCGACCTGCTGGAGGTGCGGGCGCTGCTCGAGGGCGAGTCGGCGAGCCTGGCGGCCAGTCGCGGCACGGCCTCGGACCGGGTGCTGATCACCCGCCGCTACCGGGAGATGGTCGACTACGTGGAGAGCGCCGAGACGATCGAGGCCGAGCGCCTGGCGCGCTTCGATCACGGCTTCCACCTGGCCATCTGCCAGGCCTCCCACAACCCGGTGCTGGTCCACACCCTGCAGAGCCTGACGGACCTGCTGCTGAGCTCGGTGTTCGCCTCGGTGAAGAACCTCTATCACCGTCCCCGCTGTCGCGAGATGATCAACCGCCAGCACGCGCGGCTCTATCACGCGGTGATCGAGGGCAAGCCCGAGCTCGCCCGGCGCGCCGCCCTGGAGCACCTCTCGAGCATCGGCGAGCAGCTGGGCGAGATCGAGGCGGAGGAGCAGCGCCTGGAGCGCTCGGCCATGCGCCTGGAAGGGTGGGAGTAGCGACGCCAAGCCAAGCGCACGACGCGCTCACGAAAACGCACCGCCCCCACGGCCAGGCCGTGGGGGCGGTGCGTCGTTGTGGGCTCGCCTGGCCTCGGGCCAGGCTCACTTCAGGTCAGGGCCGATCAGCCCAGGCCCAGCAGCGGGTCGCCGATGCCCAGCACGTAGAAGGCCACCAGGCCGAGCGCGCCGGCGGCCAGGATGTAGTAGAGCGTCGGCAGGATGGTCTTGCGGATAGTCTCGCCCTCGCGGCCCAGCAGGCCCACGGTGGCGGAGGCCGCGACCACGTTGTGGATGGCGATCATGTTGCCTGCCGCGGCGCCCACGGCCTGCAGGGCGACCATCATGGTGGTGGAGACGCCGAGCTGCTGGGCGACGTTGAACTGGAAGTCGGAGAGCATCAGGTTCGAGACGGTGTTCGAGCCGGCGATGAAGGCCCCCAGGGCGCCCACGGCCGGCGCGAAGAGCGGGTAGATGCCGCCCACCCCGTCGGCGACGAGCTGCGCCATGGCCACCGGCATGGAGACCAGGTCGGCGGCGTTGACGCCCGAGTTGATCAGGATCCGCACCATGGGGATGGTGAAGATCAGCACGAAGCCCGCGCCCAGCAGGGTACGACTGGACTCGCTGAAGGCCGCCTTGAGCTCGCCCAGGCGCATGCGGTGCAGCACGGCGGTGACCAGCACCACCGCCAGCAGGATGCCGCCGGGCAGGTAGAGCGGCTGGATGCTGCCGGAGACGCCGGCCTCGCCCAGGATGTCGCTCCAGCCGAAGGCGAACGAGGTCAGGGCACTCTTGAGCGGCTCGATGGTGCGCGAGGCCACCAGGAAGACGGCCAGCAGCACGTAGGGCACCCAGCCCATGACGGTGGTGATCGGCGTCTTGCCCACCACGTCCTCGGTCTTGATCACCAGCTTGCCGATCCACTGGTCCGGCCAGGCGGAGGAGGGCGGGAAGTCCCAGGTGTCCTTGGGCAGCAGGAAGCCGCGACGGGCCGCCGGCACGACGATGGCGAGGCCGACCATGGCGCCGATCATCGACGGGAATTCCGGCCCCAGCAGCACGCCGGCCAGGGCGTAGGGCACCACGAAGGAAATGCCGGCGAAGAGCGCGAAGGGCGTGATGGAGAGCCCCTCCTTCCAGGAGCGGTTGGCGCCGAAGAAGCGCACCATGATCACCACCATGATCAGCGGCATCAGCACGCCGACGATGGCATGGATCACCGCGACCTCGCCGGCGATCAGGTGGTAGTACGCAAGCCAGCTCTGGCCGCCGGCGTCCAGGGCCTCGGTGATGCCGGCGCGGTCCAGGCCACCGGTGACCCCGACCACGATCGGCGTGCCCACCGCGCCGAAGGAGACCGGCGTGGACTGGATCATCATGCCCACCACCACGGCGGCCAGCGCTGGGAAGCCGAGCGCCACCATCAGCGGCGCGGCCACGGCGGCAGGAGTGCCGAAGCCCGAGGCGCCCTCGATGAAGCAGCCGAAGAGCCAGGCGACGATGATTGCCTGCACGCGGCGGTCCGGGCTGATGCCCGAGAAGCCGTTGCGGATGGCGGTGATGCCCCCGGAGTGCTTGAGGGTGTTGAGCAGCAGGATGGCTCCGAAGATGATCCACAGGATCGCCACGGTCAGCATCAGGCCCTGCAGGGTCGAGGCCAGGACTCGGGTAAAGCTCATCTGCCAGGCGAGCAGGCCGATGAGCGCGGTGACCACGAAGACGATCGGCATGGCGACCCGAGCGGCCATGCGCAGGCCGATCAGCAGCACCCCGGCCAGCACCAGGGGCACGAAGGCGAGCAGCGCGAGTATGGTTTCGTTCATGAAGGAGTTCCTTTCGCGTGGGAACGGTGGAGCGTTGGCGTTGCCCGCTCAGGGCATGGTGAGCGGGCGACCTTAAGCGCAAGCTGCGGCCCTGACTACTGCTGGAACATTGGTCTGACCAAAGTGGTGAGTCCCGATTGCTTCGTCGGCGGAGCGTTAAATAGCCATTCATTCAATGGCTTGTAAGCATCATTCGGCCCTTTTCCACCTCGGCAGGAGCGGGTGGTGATTAGACTAATGGGCAAGCCGCTGTCGCCGGATTACCGGGCGAGCGCGGCGTTGGCGGCGGCCGGCAAAGGCTGGCACTATCGAGGGCCCTGAACCCGACACGAGGAGGCGGCATGACACGGGTGCTCTATGATCTCTGTGGCATCGACGAGGGGCTGCGTTTCTCGCCCTTCTGCTGGCGAGTGCGCTACGCCCTGGCCCACAAGGGCCTCGAGGTGCAGACGCGCCCCTGGCGCTTCAACGACACCGAGGCCCTGGCCTTCGCCGATCACGACCGGGTGCCGGTGCTGGTCGACGGCGAGGAGGTGATCACCGACAGCTACGAGATCCTGCGCTACCTGGATCGCGCCTATCCCGAGGCGCCGCTGCTCGGCGAGGGACTGGCCCAGGCGCGGGGACGCTTCTTCAAGCACTACGCCGAGCGGGTGATGGCCCCGGCCATGCTGCGCACCATCATCATGGACCTGCTCAACGCCATTCATCCCGACGACCGAGCCTACTTCCGCGAGACCCGCGAGAAGCGCTTCGGTCGCACCCTCGAGGAGTTCCACTCCCCGGCCAAGGGGCTCGCCCAGCTGGATGCCGCCCTGGAGCCGCTGCGCGCCCAGCTCGGTGACGGTGACTTCCTCGACGGCGACGCCCCGGCCGGCGCCGACTACCTGGTCTTCGGCAACTTCATGTGGGCGCGCTGCGTCTCCAGTGCCGACCTGGTCTCCAACGCCGATCCGGTGCACGGCTGGCTCGAGCGCATGCTCGACCAGCACGACGGCCTGGGGCGCCGGGCCCTGCGCGTCACCGACATCGAAGGCGCCTATCGCTGAGCAGGCTTGTCGCGCCACGGATGTCTCTCGCCACGCCCGGCCTCGGCCGGGCGTTGTCGTTGGGGGCCTCTCGGCGTGGCGGCATCCTCCATCGGAGAGATGTTGCGCTGCACAAAACAGGCTGCTATGTTGCAATGCAGCACGGGGACACATCCCCCCGCTGTCCACTACCGATGGAGGTGTTACATGAGCAAGGCAACCACACAGCAAGCGACCGAACAGCTCGAGTCCACGTTCGTGGCACCCGCCCGCCGTCTCGGCGCCCTCAACCTCGACTACACCGAGAAGCTGGTCGCCGCCCAGTTCGACGCCGTGCGAGCGCTGACCGACCTGGGCCTCTCCCAGGCCCGCGGCTGGCTCGACGTGCGTGACGCCGAGGGCCTGAAGAAGGCCGTGGACGCCCAGCAGAAGGCCAGCCAGGACATGGGCGAGCGCCTGCGTGGCGACGCCGAGAAGATCATGAGCCTGAGCCAGGAGTACGTTCGCGAGAGCCAGAAGCTCGCCGAGGACGGCATCAAGGCCGCCACCCCGGCCACCAAGTAAGGCTCGGCCGGGCCCGCCGGATGCCTCGGTAAAGACCGGGCGAGCGGGAGCCACGCCAACGCAAACGGGCGCCACCTTCGGGTGGCGCCCGTTTGCGTGACGGGGCCGCGCTTGGCGCCTGCCGTTGCGGGGCCTCGCCCGCCCCGTCGAGGCTCAGCCGCGCTCGCGTCCCAGCAGGGCGATCACCTCCTCGTCCTCTACCTGGCCGAAGTCGGCGAAGAACTGCCCCACGGCCTGGAAGTGGGGGGAGGCCTCCAGGCAGACCACCTCGTCGGCCAGCGACTCGAGTCGTGCCACGGTATCGGGCGGCGCCGCCCCCAGGGCGGCGATCAGCCGTCGCGGGCCCCGGGCCCGCAGGGCGGTGAGGGCCGCCGCCATGGTCGCACCCGTGGCGCTGCCGTCGTCCACCACCACCACGATGCGTCCCTGGGGATCGATGGCCGAGCGCACCGGGGTATAGCGCCGGCGGCGCTCCTCGATCAGGGCGCGCTGGTGTTCCACCTCTCGATTCACCGCATCCTCGCGGTAGTAGGCGGCGGCGGGCTCCAGGGCCACGCGGCCGTTTTCGTCGACCGCGCCAATCGCATACTCGGGGTTGCCCGGCGCGCCCACCTTGCGCACCAGCACCACGTCCAGCTCGCCGTTCAAGGCATCGGCCATCCGTCGTCCCATGGGCACCGCGCCGCGGGGGATGGCCAGGATCAGCGGGTTCTCGGTCTTGAGGTGGGCGAGGCGGTCGATGAGGTGCTCGGCCGCTTCGCGGCGATCACGAAACATGGCGGGCTCCCGGCTGGCAGGTGTCCTCTCAGTGTAGGTCCTCGCCGCCGCTTCTTGCCGGGTGTCTCGTCCCGCCGGTCGGCTGCCTGGCGGGCTCCGGGCGACCACCTGACCGGGAAGTGTGTCCCGTTTATGTATTTATCGGAAATTATTTCCAGTATACAAAATTGTTAGGTAGTGTTGGACATGTTGTCCGTCGGATGGCGACACCCCATGGGTGCCGCGTCGCTACGGAATGGTCTCGGTATAACACCAACAACCGGAGATGCTCGTCATGTTCCAACGCTCCTCCCAGCCGCTGGTCGCGGGCGCGGCCCTGTGCCTCGCCCTCGCCTCCGTCTCGGCCCAGGCCGCCACCTGGAGCGATACCGCCATCGGCTATCGCTACGGCACCCAGTTCCAGGAACCCGGCAATGACGAGGACGTGGCCAAGCACGTCCTGCAGTTCACCCACGCGAGCGGCTACTCGCTGGGCCAGAACTTCTTCAACCTCGAGCTGCTGCAGTCCGACAGCGCCGACCCCGCCCGCAACAGCGAGGAGGGCGCCACCGAGGCCTATCTGGTCTATCGCCACCAGCTGCACGCCGGCAAGGTGTTCGACGCGCCGCTGGCCTTCGGGCCGGTGAAGGACGTGGCGCTGAGCGGCGGCTTCGATCTCAATACCAAGAACACCGCCTTCGCCCCGCGCAAGCGCCAGCTGCTGCTGGGGCCAACCCTGAAGTTCGACGTGCCCCGCGGTTTCCTCGACCTGAGCCTCTTCACCTCCTACGAGTGGAACCACTGCGGCCTCGATTTCCCGGGCTCCTGCACGTCACCGGGCAACGAGACCGATATCAGCTTCGATCCCTACTACCAGCTCAACCTGGCCTGGGGCCTGCCGTTCGAGGCGGGGGAACTGCCGATGAAGTTTCAGGGCTTCTTCAACCTCAACGGCGCGAAGGGCGAGGACTACGTCGGTGACGAGACCGCGACCGAGCAGCTGATGCGCACCTCGCTGATGCTCGATGCGGGGCAGCTGGCCGGCATGGGGGAGAACACCCTGTGGGTCGGCGCCGGCTACGAGTACTGGCGCAACAAGTTCGGCAATCAGGACAAGCCGGGCGTGGATACCGATGCCCTGATGCTCCAGCTGGAGTGGCACCTCTAACCGGGGTGGGTGAGGTCGCCGGCCTCACACCCCGCTGCTGGTGGCAAATGTATACGTTTGCTGGTGCCCGTTGTGTACGACTTTGTATCTAGTTGCATTTCAAATCGTATGACAATGTGGCAGCTTGACTGGCATACAACAATTGCCGCTCCCTCCCCTCATAACAACAGCTGTGGTCCAAGCATGCCAACCAATCCCAGGAACACCTCGATCTTCGATTTCCACGGCAGGCCACCTCTCGGGAAGGCCCTGCCGCTCTCCCTGCAGCACGTGCTGGCGATGATCGCCGGCGTCATCACCCCGCCGATCATCATCGCCGGCGTGGTCGGCGCCACCCCGGGTGAGAAGCTGCTGCTGATCCAGATCGCCGTGCTGGCCTCGGGGATCTGCACCCTGTTCCACCTCTATGGCGTCTGGAAGTTCGGCGCCCGCCTGCCGGCCATCTTCGGCGTGGGCTTCGCCTACGTGCCGACCCTGATCGCGGTGGGCGGCCAGTTCGGCATCGAGGGCATCCTCGGCGCCCAGCTGGTGGGCGGCATCACCATGATGGTGGTGGGCTACTTCATCCAGTACATCCGCCATCTCTTTCCGCCGGTCGTCGCGGGCACCGTGGTGCTGGTCATCGGCCTGTCGCTCTACGACATCTCGATTCGCTACATGGCCGGCAGCGGCAACGTCAACGCGCCGAACTTCGGCGAGCCGCTCAACTGGATGGTGGGGATCGTCACGCTGCTGACGGTGCTGGCGGCCTCCCAGTTCGGGCGCGGCGTGGTCAAGCTCTCGGCGATCATCGTCGGCATCGTGGTCGGCTACCTGCTGTCGCTGTCGCTCGGCATGGTCAGCTTCGAGGCCGTGGCCAACGCCCGCTGGATCGCCGTGCCGGAGGTGATGCCCTTCGAGATGGAGTTCCACACCGCCGCCATCGTCTCCATGGTGGTGATCTGCGTGATCAACTCGGTGCAGACCATCGGCGATCTCTCGGCCACCAGCGTGGCGGGCATGAACCGCGAGCTGAAGACCAAGGAGCTGACCGGTGGCCTGCTGGGCAATGGCCTGACCACCGCGGCGAGCGCCTTCTTCGGCGCTCTGCCGACCTCCACCTTCAGCCAGAACGTCGGCATCGTGGCCATGACCAAGGTGATCAGCCGCTCGGTGCTGGCCATCGCCGGCGTGTTCATGCTCGCGGCCGGCCTCAGCCCCAAGTTCGGCGCCATCATGACCACCATCCCCTACCCGGTGCTGGGCGGGGCCACCATCACGGTGTTCGGCATGATCACCATGACCGGCATCCAGCTGCTGATCAAAGACGAGCTCTCCGCCCGCAACATGACCATCGTCGGGCTGGCGCTGGCGCTGAGCCTGGGCATCTCCTCGGTGCCGTCGGCCATCGAGCAGTTCCCGGCGATGCTGCAGAACGTGATCGGCGGCGCGCCCATCGTGGTGGCGGCGATCACCGCCTTCGTGCTCAACATCGTGCTGCCGAAGAAGTCGCTGTCGGATGAGGCGCGGGAGCGTGAGGAGATCGCCAAGGCGGATGCCGAGGCGGCCGACGCCAACGCCGAAGCGTCGGATGGTGGCGATGACCCGGGCCGTGCCGCCCGGGTGGCGAGCGCCACCAAGTAGCACGACCGGTAAGCAGGCGAGCGCGGATGCCCGGCTGATGAGCGGCCGGCCATCCGCGTCGGCGTGTCCGAGGGAATGATGGCGCCGCGCCCCCGGCACATCACGGCGGGGCATAAAAAAACGAGCCGCCGGCAGGCCGGCGGCTCGTCGATGCGGGGGCGGTCTCGGCGTGTGCCCAAACGCCGACCGCCTGGGCTCAGCCCAGGCGGGCCTGCAGGCGGAAGCGGGCGATGCGGTTGATCTGCTCGACCGCGGTGCGGCGCTCCTCGGCCGGGTCGTTCTCCAGGCGCGTCTCGAAGGCGGCCAGGATGTCATGACGGTCGTTGCCCTTGACGGCCATCACGAAGGGGAAGCCGAACTTCTTTTTGTAGGCGGCGTTGAGGCGCTCGAACCGCGCCATCTCCTCGGGGGTGCACTGGTCCAGGCCGGCGCCGGCCTGCTCGCGGGTGGAGTCATCGGTGAGCTCCCCGGCGATGGCCGCCTTGCCGGCCAGGTCCGGGTGCGCGCGGATCACCTCGAGCTGACGCTCGGGGCTGGCGCCGGCGAGCACCCGACCCATGGCCTCGGCCAGGCCCTCGGGCGTGTCCTGTTCGCTGCCCAGGCCCTGCTGCCAGGCCAGCTCGGCGACCCAGGGGGAGTGCTCGTAGATCTCGCCGTACTGCTCGACGAAGCGCGCCTGATCGAGCTCGCTGGGGCGAGGGGAAAGGGTGTTGTCGCTCATGCCGTGACCTCCATTGCGGGTGGTGATGCGTGTCTCGCAAGACAGATTTAGACTGTATACAAAAAATGCTTTGAAATGTACTCCCTTTCGAGCTAAAAATGTGTGTATAGACATCCGGGAGGACGCTCCGGCCGTCGCCATACACTTGCCCGCCGGTCACCCGCGCCACGGGAGCCGGCTACCGCGTAGAGGAGAGACTCATGGGACGCTTGACCACACATGTGCTGGATACGGCGCAGGGCCGCCCGGGGCAGGGCATTCGCATCGAGGTCTATCGCCTCGAGGGCGAGAGCCGCAGCCGGATCGGTGAGGTCGTGACCAACGATGACGGCCGCTGCGACGCGCCGATCCTGGAGGGCGAGGCCTTCACCGCGGGCGAGTACGAGCTGGTCTTCCATGCCGGCGAGTACCTCGATCGCCAGGGCCTGGCCGGCGACACCCCGCGCTTTCTCGACGTGATCCCGCTGCGCTTCGGCGTCGCCGACGCCTCGCAGCACTATCACGTGCCGCTGCTGGTATCGCCCTACAGCTACTCCACCTATCGCGGCAGCTGATCCCCTCGGCGCCGCTGGCCCGGGTCCCCCTGCCCGGGCGATGACTAACAACGCACAAGACGAGAGCTGACTCATGCAAGCGTATCTACTGGACTTTGCCAACCTCCTGCTGCGGTGGTTGCACGTGATCGCCGCCGTGGCCTGGATCGGTGAGTCCATCTACTTCGTGATGCTGGATAACGGCCTGCGTCCGCCCAAGGCCGACGAGGACAAGAAGAAGGGCGTGTTCGGCGAGATGTGGGCCGTGCACGGCGGTGGCTTCTACCACAACCAGAAGTACGCCAGCGCCCCGGCGAAGCTGCCCGCGGACCTGCACTGGTCGTTCTGGAAGGCCTACACCACCTGGCTCTCCGGCTTCGGCCTCTTCGTGCTGCTCTACATGACCAATCCCGGCTTCTACCTGGTCAACCCGGGCAGCGACTGGGCCTGGGCCGCCGAGATGACCGGCTGGCAGGCCAATGCCGTGGCGCTGCTCTTCCTGCTGTCGGGCTGGGTGATCTACAACGAGCTGTGCAAGCGCATCAGCCCCAACATGGAACGCGACGGTATCCTGAGCCTGGCCGTGGCGGTGATGATGGTGGTGGTCGCCTACCTGAGCACCCAGATCTTCGCCGGCCGCGCCGCCTTCCTGCTCACCGGTGCGGTGATGGCGACGGCCATGTCGGCCAACGTCTTCTTCTGGATCATTCCGGGTCAGCGCCGCATGGTGAAGGCGATGAAAGCCGGCGAGACCCCGAACCCCATCGACGGCAAGCGCGGCAAGCAGCGTTCGGTTCACAACACCTACTTCACGCTGCCGGTGGTGCTGCTGATGCTCAGCAACCACTACTCCTTCACCTACACCCATGAGCTCTCCTGGGTGATCATGGCGCTGTTCATCTTCGCCGGCGCGCTGATTCGCCAGTTCTTCGTGCTGATGCACGCGGGCTCCATCCAGCCGGCCTACCCGGCCGCGGGTGTGGCGCTGATCCTGGTGGCGATCTGGGTCGGTGCGCCGAGCGGCAACGACGGCGTGGCCACCGCCTCTACCGGAGCGCCCGCGGTCAGCGGCGAGGAGCGGGTGCTCGCCGCCTCGGGCTCGCTCGGCGAGGTGCATGCGATCATCGAGCAGCGCTGCGTGAGCTGCCACGCCCAGTCGCCCGAGCATGCCGGCTTCGCGGCGGCGCCGGCGGGGGTGATCCTCGAGACCGAGGATCAGCTGCTGCGCCAGATCGACCAGGTCAAGCAGGTGGTGGCGAGCGGCTACATGCCGCTGGGCAACATCACCCAGATGACCGACGAGGAGCGCGCGGCGGTGGCCGACTGGACCCCGTAAGTCGAGGTCCTGGCCCTGCGTCGCCGTCAGCCGCCCGCCTTTTTGGCGGGCGGCTGTCGTGTTGGGGGCCGAAAAGCGTATACAATGATCGACAAATCGGGTTTTCCACGGAGGCGTAGCGTCCATGAACCAGCGTCAGTTCGTTGCCGGGGGCAAGTCCAGCGACGGCGGCGGTCGCCCCGGCAAGAACGGCGACGGCCCCAAGCGTCACGAGGCGATCTACCAGTCGATCAGCGATGCGATCATCGAGCACCGCCTCAAGCCCGGGGCGCGCCTGCGCGAGGATGCCCTGGCCGAGGTGTTCGGCGTCAGCCGCACCGGGATCCGCAAGATCCTGCAGCGCCTGGCCCTTGAGCAGCTGGTGACCCTGACGCCGCGCCGCGGGGCCAGCGTGACGCGGCCCACCGCCGACGAGGCCAAGGACGTCTTCGATGCGCGGCTGATGGTCGAGTGCGGCCTGATGCCCGAGATCGCCCGGCGCATCACCGCCGAGGACCTGGCCGCGCTGCGCGACATGGCACAGCGCGAACGCCAGGCCCTGAAATCCGGCGAGCAGAGCACGGCGATCCGGCTCTCGGCGGATTTCCACACGCGCCTGGCGAGCATCTCCGGCAACGCCACCCTGGCCGACTTCGTCGAGCGGCTCTGCTCGCGCTCCTCGCTGATCCTCGCGGTCTACGGCAACGCCGGCCACTTGGGCTGCGAGTCCCACGACCACGACGACCTGATCGGCTACCTGGAGGCCGGCAACGGCGAGCGGGCCGAGGCCTTCATGGGCCGCCACCTGAAGGCGATCGAGGCCTCGCTGTCGATCCACGTCGAGGAGGACGAGGCGCCTGACCTGTTCGAGATCTTCTCCGGCTAGTGCCGCCCCCGCCGCGCGAACGACGACGCGCCCCGTGCCATCGGCACGGGGCGCGTCGCGTTTGGGGGGCGCTACAGGGAGGTGCGGCGCACCGGGAAGGCGCCGGGGAAGATCTCGTGTGCCGGCGGGTGGAGGTGGGTGCGCTCCGGGTAGGAGGCGCGCAGGCGATCGAACTGGCGCTGGGCCTGGTCGGCCAGGCGAGGCAGATCGAGGCCGCGGATCCGGCGGTCCTGCATGACCGTGCGGCCGTTGACGATGACCCGCGTGAAGTCCCGCCCGGAGCCGCTCATGATCATGGTCTGGATGGGGTCGATGAGCTGGCCGAGGTGGAAGCCGCCGAGGTCGAAGACCGTGATGTCGGCCCTGGCGCCCGGCGCGAGCCGGCCCAGATCGGGGCGGTTCAGCGCCTTCGCCCCGGCCAGGGTGGCGGCGGTGTAGTAGTCGGCCGCCGAGCAGGCCGACTCGTCGCCCTCCACCAGCCGGGTGGCCATGATGCCGGTGTGCAGGTTGGTGATGACGTCGGGGGGGAAGGTGTCCGTGCCCAGGCCGACGTTGATGCCGCGGCGCCGCATCCTGGCAAACGAATCCATGAAGTGGCCCATGCGCGCGCTCACCAGCGGGCACTGCACCAGGGTGGCCTGTGACGCCGCCAGGGCGTCGAGGTCCCGCTCGACGCTCGCCGGCGTCGGCCGGTGGCCGCCGAGGCGGATGCCGTGGGGCAGCAGGGCGCGGCGGTCCAGGAAGCCGAGTTCGTCCAGCACGCCGATCGAGGAGCGGCCGAAGCGCGCCTGCATCGTCTCGACCTCCAGCGGCGACTGGCAGCAGTGCAGGCGCACGGGACAGTCCAGCGAGCGGGCGGCCTCGGCCGTGCGCTCTAAAAGCTCCCGGGTGCAGCACTCGATGCGGTCGGGGGCCAGCATGCCGCGCACCAGGCCGTCGGCGTAGCCCTCGTAGTCCTTGACGAAGGCGATGGCGGCCTCGAGGCCGTGCCTGCCCCGCGCCTCGTCCCAGTGGATGTCGAAGCGCCCGTCGGGATGGACCACCGAGGCGCCGGTGCGGTAGGCCGGCCCCAGGTAGAGGCGGATGCCGAGCTCGGCGCCGATCGCCGCGGCGCGGGCGAACTCGGTGTAGGTCTCGTCCCACTCCCGGTAGAGCAGCGAGGTGATGGGCAGCGCCGTGGTCACGCCGTTGAGCAGCAGCTGGGCGAAGGCGTACTCCTTCTTGGCGTCCTCCTCCTCCGCGGTGTAGGCCTCCCGCGGGCCGCGCTCGACGTAGCTGCTGGCCCAGACCCGGCCGTGGCGCCAGCCCGGCGCGTTGTCGAAGCCGAGCACCGTGGAGTCGAGGTCCGCCAGGGCGTCCAGGTCGATGAAGCCGGGGCCGATTAGGGCGTTGCCGGCGTCGATGCGCTCGTCTACCGGCCCGTCGTAGCCGAAGCCGACGTGCACGATGGTGTCGCCCTCATAGACGACCTCCCCGCCGGGGAGGATGACATGCCCCTCGCCGTCGTAGCCGACGACGTAGCGGCCGGTGATCAGTGTCCTCGTCATCGAGGCCTCCTGTGGGGTATCGGTCATTCTCGGACCAGGCAGTCGCCGTCGGCGGCCACCAGCCGGCCGCCCTTGATCACGGCGATGCGCGGGGCGCGGTTCATCATCGCCTCGACGCGGGTCTCGCCTTCCACCACGACGAGGTCGGCCCGGCAGCCCGGTGTGACCCCGTAGGCCTCGGCCTCCATGACCGTCGCCCCGCCGTGGGTGACGATGCCGAGGGTGTCCTCGAGATCCTCGTCGCGTCGGAAGCCGCTGCGAAAGCCGACCAGCATGGCGCGCTCCAGCATGTCGGCGTTGCCGTAGGGCCCCCAGGAGTCGCGGATGCCGTCGGAGCCGCAGCACAGCGTGACGCCGGCATCGAGCAGGCGGCGAACGGGCGGGAATTCGATGTGGCCCGGGCCGTGGGTCATGATGGCGATGCGGTTGTCGAGCAGCAGACCGGTGAGCTGCTCGAGGTAGGCGTCGTCGACCATGCCCAGGCAGAAGGCGTGGCTCACCGTCACCCGCCCCTGCATCCCCAGCGCCGCGGTGCGCTCGGCGATCAGCTCCAGGGCGAAGGCGCCCAGCATGCCGGGTTCGTGCAGGTGGATGTCCACGCCGCGGCCCTGCTGCTCGGCGAGGGCGAAGATGCGGTCGAGATGCCCGACGGGGTCGCGGTCCATGCTCGAGGGATCGATGCCGCCTACCAGGTCGGCGCCGACGCGCAGCGCCTCGGCCATCAGCTCCCGGGTGCCGGGGCGCACCAGCAGCCCGCTCTGGGGAAAGGCGACGATCTGCAGGGTCAGGGCGTCGCGGAAGCGCTCCCGGGTCGCCAGCACCCCCTCGAGGTGGGCCAGGCCGACGTCGGTATCGATGTCGACGTGGGTGCGGATATGGGTGGTGCCCATGGCGATGGCCTGGCGCACCTGGTTGGCCGACTGCTCGGCCGGCGAGTAGCCGAGCCGGTGGCGGACCTCGCGCTCGTTGGCGATGCGCTCGGCGATGGTGGGACCGGCGCTGTGGCGGTGCCACGGCTGGCCCCAGTGGGTCTTGTCGAGGTGGGTGTGGGCATCCACCAGGCCGGGGAGCAGGAGGCCGCCCCGGCCGTCCACGACGCGCGCCTCGGGCGCCTCGAGGGCGGGGCCGACGCGGCTGATGTGGCCGTCACGGATCAGCACGTCCTGGGCCTCGCCCTCGAGGGGGCGGACGTTGCGCAGTAGCAGGGTGGTCGACATGTACGTCTCCTTGTCGTGTCGAGGGCTAGTCGATGTCGTGGCTCATGACGGGGGTGGCGCAGGCCGCGGCGGCGCCGTGCTCGGCCACGCTCACCTGGGCGGTGCGCCACTGCTCCAGGCTCGGCCGGGGCAGCTCGAACTGCGTCTCGGCGTAGAGGTAGGCGTCGGCGTGCAGGCGCGCCAGGGGATGGTAGGCCTCGGGGCGGACCCGCAGCGTGGCCGGGTCGATGTACTCGTCCTGCACATGCATGTGCAGCACCTCGCCGACGATCACCGAGCGGTTGGGGTACTCCAGCGACTCGGTCTTGCGACACTCCAGGGCCACCGGCGCCTCGAGGATGCGCCCGGCGCGCAGGTGACGGCTGGGCGCCAGGGTCAGCCCCGCGGCCGAGACCTCGTCCTCCTCGGGGGCGAAGTCCAGGGAGGTGGTGATCATGTGCGGTGCGATCCGCTCGTTGACCAGGTTCACCACGAACTCCCCGCTGTCGTGGATGTTGCGGGTGGTGTCCTTGAAGCGCCCGTCCGGGCGGTGCTGGATGCCCAGGATCAGGATCGGCGGCTCGTCGCCGAACACGTTGAAGAAGCTCATCGGCCCGGCGTTGGACACCCCCTCGGCATCGACGGTGGTGACGAGGGCGATGGGGCGCGGCACGATGAAGCTGACCAGCAGCTTGTAGCGCTCCTGCTTGTTCAGTTGGCTGAAATCGAAGTCCATAATCTCTTCCTTCTGGAGTCTCTCGAGCAGGGCTCAGTCGGTGGCGATGAGTCGCCCTTCCTCGACGGCATGGCAGGCGACGAAGCCGCGCTCGACGTTGTGGATCGGCAGGGGCACCTCCTGCTGGCAGCGCGGTGTGGCGTGCGGGCAGCGCGGATGGAAGGCGCAGCCGCTGGGCGGATCCAGCGGGCTCGGGACCTCGCCGCCCACCGGGGTGCGTGCCCGGCCGGTCATCTCCAGGTCGGGGATGGAGTCGAGCAGCATGCGGGTGTAGGGGTGCTGGGGCCGGCGGAACAGCTCGTGCTTCTCGCCGACCTCGACGAGCCGCCCCAGGTACATGACGCCCACCCGGTCGGAGATGTGGTAGACCACCGAGAGGTCGTGGCTGATGAACAGGTAGGTGAGCTCGTGCTGCTGCTGCAGCTCCTTCATCAGGTTGAGGATCTGCGCCTGCACCGAGACGTCCAGGGCCGAGGTCGGCTCGTCGCAGACGATGAACTCGGGATTGCTGGCCAGCGCCCGGGCGATGGAGATGCGCTGGCGCTGGCCGCCCGAGAACTCGTGGGGGTACTTCTCGCTGTCCTGGGCGTTGAGGCCGACCCCCTCGAGCAGCTCCCTGACCCGCCGGTTGATCGCGGCCTTGTCGTCGAGCAGGCCGAAGGTGCGGACCGGCTCGGCGATGATCTCGCCCACCCGCCAGCGCGGATTGAGGCTGGCATAGGGGTCCTGGAAGATCATCTGCAGCCGGTGGCGCACGGCGTCCATGTCCCGCCGGCTGTGGCGGGCGATGTCCTGGCCCTCGAACTCGATGCTGCCCTCGGTGGTGCCGTTGAGTCCCACGACCAGCTTGGCGATGGTCGACTTCCCGCAACCGGACTCGCCGACCAGGCTGAAGGTCTCGCCGCGATAGATCTCGAAGTCGACGCCGTCCACGGCCTTGACGATCTGCCGGCCCTTGCGCTCCAGCAGGCGGTTGAGCAGCGGCGGCGAGACGTCGAAGTGGCGCTTCAGGTTTGTGATGCGAAACACCGGCTCGACCGCGGCGGCGCGGTCTCGTGCGCCCGGTGCGGATGACGACGTGGCGGCCTCGCGCCGGGTCGGTGTCATGGTTTCGGTCATGTTCATGGTCCCTGCCTCCTCAGTCTTGGTGCTCGACGAGCGTGTCGGCGGTGGCGCGCGCGGGCGAGGCCTGGGCGGCGCCCTCCTCGACGAGCCAGCAGGCGGCCGTACCCTCGCCGGCCGCCATCAGGTCCGGGCGTTCGACGCGGCAACGCGAGACGGCGTGCGGACAGCGCGGGTTGAAGGCGCAGCCCGGGGGGATCGCCGTCAGCCGCGGCATGGAGCCCTCGATCTGCTCCAGGCGCTCCACGTCGTGGAGCACGGTGGGAATGGAGTTCATCAGCCCCTGGGTGTAGGGGTGCTTGGCGGATTTCACGACCTCGGCGACGGGACCGACCTCGACCAGGCGGCCGGCGTACATGACCGCCACGCGGTCGGCGGCCTCGGCGATCACCCCCATGTCGTGGGTCACCAGCATCACGGCGGTGCCATGCTCGCGACACAGGCGCTTGAGCATGGTGATGATCTGCGCCTGCACCGAGACATCCAGGGCGGTGGTCGGCTCGTCGGCGATCACGAGCTTGGGGTCGGCGCACAGCGCCAGGGCGATGACCACGCGCTGGCGCATGCCCCCCGAGAACTGGTGCGGGTACTGGTCGATGCGCGTCTCCGGCGCCGGCAGGCCGACCTCGGCGAGCAGCTCGATGGCGCGCTTTCGCGCCTGGGCCTTGCTCATCGGCAGGTGGGTGCGGATGGTCTCGATGAGCTGGCGGCCGACCGTGTAGAGCGGGTTCAGGCTGGTCAGCGGGTCCTGGAAGATGGCGCCGATGCGCCGGCCGCGCAGGCGGCGCATCTCGTCCTGGGAGAGGGTGTCGATGCGCTGGCCCTCGAGGCGGATCTCACCGCCCGAGATGCGCCCGGGGCGCTCCAGCAGGCCGGTGATCGCGGTGCCGGTGAGCGACTTGCCGGCGCCGGACTCACCGACCACGCCGAGGATCTCGCCCGGGGCGATCTGCAGCGAGACGCCGTCGATCGCCTTCAGGGCGCCGTGGCGAGTGTCGAACTCGATGTGCAGATCCTTCACGTCGAGCACGGGGGAGGTGTTGTTGTGGTCTGTCATGATCGCCTCGCTCAGCGCAGTTTGGGGTTGAGGGCGTCGCGGAGCCAGTCGCCCAGCAGGTTCACCGACAGCACCAGCAGCACCAGCACGGCGGAGGGGAAGATCACGACCCACCAGACCCCGGAGAACAGGAACTCGTTGCCGATGCGGATCAGTGTGCCGAGCGAGGGTTCGGTGGGCGGCATGCCCACGCCCAGGAAGGAGAGGGCGGCCTCGATCAGGATGGCGATCGCCAGGTTCACCGTGGCCACCACCAGGATCGGGCCGATCACGTTGGGCAGGATGTGCTTGGCCATGATCGCGCGGGAGCGCAGGCCGATGACCCGGGCGGCCAGCACGTATTCGCGGTTCTTCTCGACCAGGGTGGAGCCGCGCACGGTGCGCGCGTACTGCACCCAGGTGGTCAGGCCGATGGCGAGTATCAGCACGAAGATCACCGCGTCGTGCTGCATCTCCGGGGGCAGCACGCCGCGGGCCACGCCGTTGATCAGCAGCGCCACGAGGATCGGCGGGAAGCTGATCATGACGTCGGCGATGCGCATGATCAGTGCATCGACGGTGCCGCCCACGTAGGCGGCCAGCAGGCCCAGGCAGACTCCCAGGGTCATGGCGAAGGCCACGCTCGCCAGGCCCACCAGGATCGAGATGCGGGCGCCGTAGAGCAGCGCCGAGAGCACGTCGCGCCCCTGGCCGTCGGTGCCCAGCAGGAAGGCCGGGTCGCCGCCCGCCACCCAGGCGGGGGGCAGCTCGCTGTTGAGCAGGCTCAGGGTGCTGACGTCGAAGGGATCGTGGGGCGCGATCCAGGGGGCGAAGATCGCCGCCAGGATCAGGGTGACCACCACCACGAAGGCGACGATGGTGATCGGTGAGCGACGGAAGCTGTAGAACAGGTCACTGTCGATGAACCTGCGCCAGTCGTCGTTGAGGCGTTGGGTTACGGTACTCATGGTGGGACTCCTCAGGCGCCGGTGGTGTTCTTGCCCGCATCGACGCGCAGGCGCGGATCGACCACGAAATAGAGCATGTCGACGATGGTGTTAATGACCACGAAGATCAGCGACACCATGACCAGGTAGGCGGACATCACCGGGATATCCACGAAGCTCACCGCCTGCATGAACAGCAGCCCCATGCCCGGCCACTGGAAGACGGTCTCGGTGATGATGGCGAAGGCGATCAGGGCGCCGATCTGCAGGCCGGTGATGGTGATCACCGGCATCAGGGTGTTGCGCAGGGCATGGCCGAAATGCACGGCCCGGTTGGTCAGCCCGCGCGCCCGGGCGAAGCGGATGTAGTCGGTCTTCAGGACCTCCAGCATCTCGGCCCGGACCAGGCGCATGATCAGGGTGATCTGGAACAGCGACAGGGTGATCACCGGCATGATCAGGGCCTTGATGCCGCTGACGGTCAGCAGCCCGGTGCTCCAGCCGCCGATCTCCACGACCTCGCCGCGCCCGAAGGAGGGCAGCCAGTTGAGCCACACCGAGAAGACCAGGATCAGCAGGATGCCGGTGACGAAGGTCGGCACCGAGATGCCGGTCAGCGAGACGCCCTGGAACAGGTGGCTCAGCCAGCTGTCGCGCCGCAGGGCGGTGTAGACGCCCATGGGAATGCCGATCACCAGCGACAGCACCACCGCGGCGAAGACCATCTCCATGGTGGCGGGTAGCCGCTCGGCGATCAGGTCCGAGACCGGCCGCTGGTTGCGATAGGAGATGCCGAAGTCACCCTGCACCGCATTGGTGACGAAGTGGCCGAACTGCAGCGGCAGCGGCTCGTTGAGGCCGAGCCGCTCCTGCAGTTCGGTGCGCTGCTCGAGCGTCGCGTCCTGGGGCAGCATGTTGGTGACCGGATCACCGACGAAGCGGAACATGCTGAAGGCGATGAAGGCGACCGTGAGCATGACCAGCGCGCCCTGCAGCAGCCTGCGAATCAGGAATGCAATCATGATATTGCCCTATCCCGTTGGATGGTGAGGGGGAGCGACGGCCCGATGCGGGCCGTCGCCTGCCAGCGAGGCTCAGTCGACGGTGGCGTACCACAGGCGCACCTTGTTATCGGGCGTCTGCGGCAGCTGGATGTTGTCGTTGGCGGCCCAGATCAGCGGCTGCTGGTGGAGGGGGATCAGCGGGACCTCGGCCTTGGTGAGCGCGAAGGCCTCGCCGATCATCGCCAGGCGCTCCTGCTCGTCCTGGGCGACGGAGATCTTCTCGACCAGGGTGTCGACCTCGGCGTTTTCATAGCCGCCGGGGTTCCAGGCGCCGTACTTGTCGTGGGGGCTGGTCAGTACCTGGGAGAGGATGCTGAAGGAGTCGAGCATCGGCAGGGTGGCCCAGCCGAACATCCAGACGTCGGAGCCGCCGTTCAGGGCCGTCTGCCAGTGGTTGCTGGCATTGCGCGCATTGACCCGGGTCTCGACGCCGACCCGCGCCCACATGGCGGCGATCGCCTGGCAGATCTCCTCATCACGCACGTAGCGATCGTTGGGGCAGTCCAGGCCGATGCTGAAGCCGTCGGGGTAGCCGGCCTCGGCGAGCAGCTGCCGCGCGGCCTCGGGATCATAGGGGAAGCGCTCGTCGAGCTCGGCGACGTGGCCGGGCACGGCCGGGGCCACCGGCAGGGCCGCGTTGCGCGACTTGCCGCGCATCAGCTTGTCGCGGATCAGCTCCATGTTGATGGCCTGGTAGAGCGCCTTGCGCACCCCGACGTCGCGCAGCGGATTGTCGCCGGCCCCGCCGTCCGCCAGGGTCTCCGGGGTCTGGTTGAGCGCCAGCATGATGGTGCGCAGCCCCGGGGTCTCGAGGATCTGGAAGCCCGCGGCATTCTGCAGGCGGGAGATGTCCTGCAGCGGCACGCTCAGCATCATGTCGATCTGCCCGGAGAGCAGGGCCGAGACCCGCGTCGCGTCCGAGGCGATGGGGGTGAACTCGATGCGCGTCAGGTTGTGCTCCGCCTCGTCCCACCACTGTTCATTGACGGTCAGCACCGTCTCGGCATCGGGACGGCGGGTGTCCAGCACGAAGGGGCCGGTGCCGTTGGTGTGCGTGGTGGCATAGCTCTGCTCTCCCTTGCTGGGGTCGACGGGATTGAGCGCGCCGTGCTCGTCCATCCACGTCTTGTCGAGGACATAGACGTTGGTGAGGTCGTTGAGCAGCAGGGGGTAGTTGCCGTTCAGGTGGATGTCGACGGTGTACTCGTCGACCTGCTCGACCTTCGCCACGGCGGGCAGGTTGCCGCGGATCGGCGAGTCCGGGTGGGTCGCCCGCGTGAGCGAGGCCACCACGTCCTCGGCGGTGAAGGCGCTGCCGTCGTGGAACGTCACCCCCTCGCGCAGGGTGAAGCGCCAGCGGTCGGGTTCCACCGCTTCCCAGCCGGTGGCCAGCGCCGGCTCGATCTCCAGCGCCTTGTTGTAGCGCACCAGCGGCTCGTAGATATGGTGCAGGAAGGCCAGCGTCGGGCTGATGGCCTGTCCGTGGGGGTCCATCGAGTAGACGTCGGAGGTGTCTGCCCAGGTGATGGTCTTCGCGTGAGCCGCGCCGGTCGCCATGCAGGTGGCGAGCAGCGTCATGGCCAGGGTCTTTTCAATGGGTTTCATGGTTGACTCCCAGGAGTTGTTGTTGTCGATTCCACCGTTGCTCTCGATTCCTGTCGATTGGGGTGGCTCCTCAGGTGGTGGGATGGTGGGTGGGGTTTTTGCCTCTTTTTTACGATGTTTGACGGATCCCCTATGGGATCGTTATGACAGTTAACACCCGTGAATTAATGGCTAATAGGTCCAGTTTTTTGTCCCGATTGGTGCCAGATATTTTCTGCCTTATGTCGTGTCATATATCGTAATGTCGATCAAAAAATCGAAGAAAGATTATTTCGAGAAAACCAGAAGATTGTCCGCCGCTATCATGTCGATGATGGCCAGGAAGTCGTTGCCAGTTGTATACAGTGATGGTCGCTCAGTGAAGGGCGGTTATGTCGCTATATTACCATTTTAAAAGAGTTTTTCTTGAGATGAGGGTGGGCATGGGCCGGCAGGCGACATGCGGCCATGTTGCCGAAGGGGGCGATGAAGTCGGGGGAGGATGGCTGGAGGGGGTCGGGAGGTGATTGGCTCGGAAAGGCGAGCGTTTTATTCGGAATTTATCGCGAGAAAGCGGCTAGGTATAAGAAGAGTAGGCGCCGGAAGATATCTCGTTAAGGAAGGCGGGGTTTTCGGTAAGAGAGGCGGGCGAATAGAGGCGTGGGGAGTGAAAGCCTTCTGGAAGGCCGAGAGCCAATAGCGGCGCCCCGGGTCGTGAGTCCGGGGCGCCGATCATGGCGAGTGATGTCGTCAAGCGTGGCCCTGGGGCGTCGCCTCAGGAGTGCACGGGAATCGACTCGCGCTGGGAGCGCATCAGCAGGTAGTAGAAGGCGCCACCCAGCGCGGCCCCGATCAGCCAGGCATAGCCGCCCAGCGCCTCGAGGGCCGGCACCCAGACCGAGGAGACCGAGAACAGCGCGGCCAGGCCGAAGGCGGCGAGCGCCCGCTTGTTCCAGCCCTTGACGTAGTGGTAGGCGCCGTCGGGGTCGCTCGAGAACATGTCCTGGATGTTCAGGCGCTGGCGCTTCACCAGGTAGTAGTCGACCACGATGATGCCGTAGAAGGGAGCCACGATGGCACCCAGGGCGTTGACGAAGCCGGCGATGCCGATCTGGCTGATCAGCGAGACCCACAGTGCCCCGACGAAGAAGGCCACCCCGGCGGTGATCAGGCCGCCGATGCGAAAGCTGATCTTGCGCGGGAAGAGGTTGGCCAGGTCGTAGGCCGGCGGAATGAAGTTGGCCACCAGGTTGATGCCCACGGTGGCGGCGAAGAAGGTGATCGCGGCGATGATGGTCAGCGGCAGCGAGTCGACCCGCTCGATGATGTCCGAGGGGTTGGTCAGGGTCTCGCCGAACAGCGCCAGGGTGCCGGCGGTGATGATCAGCGCGATGAACGAGAAGAAGGCGACGTTGAGCGGCAGGCCCAGCAGGTTACCGAGCTTCATCTCGCGCTCGCTCCTGACGAAGCGGGTGAAGTCGCCGAAGTTGATCACCACCGCGGCGAAGTAGGCGATCATGGTGCCGGTGATGGCCAGGAAGGCACCGATGGCGCTGCCCTGGTACTCGCTCTCGCCGCCGAAGATGGTGCCCACCGCGGGCAGCAGGTCGCTGCCGGCCTGGAACCAGACGATGATCATCAGCGCCACCATCACCACGTAGACCAGCGGCCCCGCCCAGTTGAGGAAGTGCTTGATCTTCTCGATGCCCTGCCAGAAGAGCGCGATCTGGAAGACCCAGACGATCACGAAGGAGAGCCAGCCGATGGGCGACATGCCGAGGAACTCGCCGCCGGGGTCGCCGAACAGTGCGGTGAGCAGCAGCGCCATCGCGGTGGAGGCGAAGTAGGTCTGCACCCCGTACCAGAAGATGCCGATGATGGCGCGCAGCATCGCCGGGAAGTTGGCGCCGCGCACCCCCATGCTGGCGCGGATCATCACCGGGAAGGGCACGCCGTACTTGACGCTCGGCTTGCCGGTCAGGTTGACCAGCCACATCACCACGACGCCGGCCAGGATGATCGCCGCCATCACCGCCCAGCCGTTGAGGCCGTAGGAGATGAACAGCGAGGCCGCCAGGGTGTAGCCGAACAGGCTCTGGATGTCGTTCGACCAGACGTTGAAGATCTCGAACCAGCCCCAGTTGCGGTCGCGTTTCTTGATCGGGGCCAGGTCCTCGTTGTAGAGGCTCGGGTCGCGATGCTGGATCTCCAGCTGTTGGTCCGTCATGTCCGTCATGGAAAGAGGCCTTGTGTTCTTGTGGTGATCCCGGCCCCTTCCATCGGGAAGGGACCGGGTGCTGGGGAGGCTATCCCCGATGCCGGGGCGTTACTGGCAGAAGCGCTGGCAGGGGGCCCAGTGCTTCATCAGCAGGTAGTAGGTGACACCGGCCGGAATCAGGCTGGCGTACCAGGAGACGGAGGAGAAGGAGAGGGCGGCGGCGATGCCCACGGCGGTGGCGATCAGCGCCGCCGGGTTGACGCCGCGGTAGGGCCCCTGCTCGTCGTAGAGCTTGCCGAGGTCCAGGGTGCGGCGGCGCACCAGGTAGTAGTCGACCACCAGGATGGCGAAGATCGGACCGAGGAAGGCGGAGTAGGTCTGCACGAAGAGCTGCAGGCCGTCGGCGGAGTCCGGCTGCACCAGCTCCCAGGGGAAGGTCGCGAAGGCCAGCAGGCCGACGATCACGGTGGCGGTGCGGAACTTCAGCTTGAAGGCGTCCATCAGCACGTAGGTCGGCGGCACCACGTTGTTGAGCACGTTGGTGGTCACCTGGGCGAAGGCGATGAACAGCAGGGTGGTCATCAGCAGCGGGGTGTTGTCCACGGCGTTGGCGAACACCTGGACGGGGTCGGCGACGCCGGTGGCCTCGGAGACCATGTAGCCGATCAGGCCCATGAACAGGGTGCAGGGCAGGATCGACATGGCGTAGAGGGTGGTCAGAAGGCCCGGGCCGCTACCCTCCTTGTGCTCGCGGGAGTAGTCGCTGACGTTGAGCATCATGGTGCTGTAGATGCCCAGGAACAGCATGGTGGCGCCCCAGAACGGCATGCCCCAGGAGCCTTCCATGGTCAGCATGCTGGCCGAGAGCTCGTCGCCGTAGCGCTGCACGGTGCTGTAGAACATGTAGACCAGCGAGGCCAGGATGAAGGCGCTGCCGATGTTCTCCAGCCACTTGATGCCCTGGAAGCCGAGCACCGACAGGGCGATCTGCAGGAACTGGAAGGTGATGAAGAAGAAGATCAGGTTGTCGAAGCCGAACAGGGTCGCCGAGACCATGTTCAGCGCGCCGGCGCCGATCCAGCTCTGGAAGCCGTACCAGACGATGGCGGGTACGGCGCGCACCAGCCCCGGCAGGCGGGTGCCGGCGAAGCCGAAGGCGCTGCGCGCCTGGACCATGAAGGGAATGCCGTACTTGTAGCCGGCGGCGCCGTTCAGGGCCAGGGCGATGCCGATCACGAAGCAGCCGATGGCGATCGCCAGGGTCGCCTGCAGCAGGTTCAGCGTGCCGACCACGCTGGAGCCCATGGTGAAGGTGCCGATCGAGACGCAGCCGCCGAACCAGGCCAACAGGTAGGAGGTGCGCCCCATGATGCGGGTCTTCTGGGGGGCCAGCGATTCGCTGCCGGCGGCCTTGGTGTCGTGGGAGGCGTCGTGGGTCACCCGGATATCATCGCCGGGAGCGGCGCGGGAAGTCGAGAGGGTCATGGTGCTCTCCTCGCAAGGGGGTGCAGTCGTTGTGGTTGTTGTCCGACCCGTTCAGGGGCCGGGATCGCTTGCGATGCGCGGCGCAAGCCTCGGCGTCAGCGCAGGCCGGCGCCGTGGGACAGGTGCTCGAAGCGTCCGCTGAAGGCCTTGGCGCGCGGGAAGGCGAGATCGCCCACCTTGCTGGTGCCGAGCCCCAGGCCGACCAGCGCCTCGGTCAGCTTGACGGCGGCGGTCACGCCCTCGACCACCGGCAGGCCGACGGCCGCGCTGATCTCGTCGGTGAGGTCGGCCATGCCGCCGCAGCCCAGCACGATGGCGCCGATGCCATCCTCTTCGCGGGCGCGGCGGCCCTCCTCGATGATGCGGGTGAGCGCGGCGTCGCCGTCGTCCTCCAGGTCGAGCACCGGGATCTCGGCGGCGCGGACCCGCCGGCAGTGATGGCCGAAGCCGTACTGGTCGAGCAGGTGTTCGGCGATGATGCCGGTGCGGCCGAGGGTGGTGACCACCGAGAAGCGGGTGCTGATCAGCGTGGCCATGTGGAAGGCCGCCTCGGCGATACCGATCACCGGGGCCCGGGTCAGCTCGCGGGCCGCCAGCAGGCCCGGGTCGCCGAAGCAGGCGATGATGTAGGCATCCACGCCGTCGCGCTCGCCGGCCATCACCTCCTCGAGCACGCCCACGGCGCTGATGGCTTCGTCGAAGTGGCTCTCGATGGAGACCGGCCCGTGGGCCGGCTGGGTGGCGGTGATGACGGTGCCGGGGGCGGCGATGCCCTGGGCGGCGGTGCCGATGGTGTCGGTCATCCCGCGGGTGGTGTTGGGATTGATGACGCGAATCTGCATGGGGGCTCTCGCTGTGTCGTTATTTTTGTGAACAAGGAATTTGCTTCTTGTACACAAAGTAGGATGCCGGGATCGGCAAATCAAGCCCGAATTCGCCGCCGGGAGCTGTCATTAAATCCTTTAAAATCATAAATATAAATAATAATTAGAGAAATTATCGTGCCGTCATTCAGTGTATACAACTAAATGTTGCTATTTTTTGGGGTGAAATGCATACATTTTTTATTGTCTAGTGAATACAATGGCGGCGGTGACGGTTTATCCCTCATCGCCCCGGCACCCTGACGGAGACGGACGCCCCCCCGGGAGGGCGGAGAAACGGGCGAATCCGGCGCGAGATGACGAGGCGGCCCCTTTCCCTTGGCGTGGGGGTTGATTTCTTGTATACAAAAATGGAGTCTGAGGGACGTCCCCGGCTCGATCGAAGGAAACGCGATGCGTCTGCTGATGCTCAACGGCAATACCAACGCCGCCATGACCGACGCCATGGCCGCCCGGGCCAGGGCCTTTCTCGGCGCGGCGGTCGAGGTGGACGCCGAGACGGCCGAGCAGGGCGTGGCCTACATCGGCTCGCGGCGCGACTGCGCCCTGGCCGGTGCCGCCGTGGTGGAGAGTCTCGAGGCGCGAGGCGCGCAGGACCACGCGGCCGTGCTGCTGGCCTGCTTCGGCGAACCGGGGCTGGCGGCGGCGCGCGAGATCAGCCCGGTGCCGGTGATCGGCCTGCTCGAGGCCTCGCTGCTCTCGGCGCTGCAGCTCGGCGCGCGTTTCTCGATCGTGACCCCCGGGCGTCGCTGGCCGCGGATGATCGAGGACGTGCTCCACGACCTCGGTGCCGCGCGTCATTGCCTCGGCATCACGCCGGTCGAGATCGGCGACCTGGCGCTGCCGGCCGAGCGCGAGGCCGCCCGCGAGCGGGTGCAGGCGGCCATCGACGACCAGCAGGCGCGGTTTTCGCCCGAGGCGATCATCGTCGGTGGGGCCGCCTTCGCCGGCCTGGCCGCGGAGCTCGCCGCGCCCTCCGGGACGCGGCTGATCGACTCCCTGGACGCCGGCCTGGCCCAGAGCCTGGCGCTGATGCGGCTGACCGCCGACTGAGGGTAGGGGATCTTGCAACTGCAATGGGCACACCCTATCCTTTAATTGTATACATTTAGTGTTGCTCAAAATGGCTGCTACGTGCCATCGAGCCAGGCCCTAACCATCGGCCCCTAACAAGAAGGAAGCTACGCCATGACGTCACCGACCCGAGGGGACTATCCGCGCGACCTGATCGGCTACGGCCGCACGCCGCCCGAGGCCAAGTGGCCCGGCAAGGCGCGGATCGCCGTGCAGTTCGTGCTCAACTACGAGGAGGGCGGCGAGAACTGCGTGCTCCACGGTGACGAGGGCTCCGAGCAATTCCTCTCCGAGATCATCGGCGCCCCCGCTTTCCCCGATCGCCACCTGAGCATGGAGTCGATCTACGAGTACGGCTCCCGGGTCGGCGTGTGGCGGATCCTGCGCGAGTTCGAGCGTCGCGGCCTGCCGCTGACGGTGTTCGGCGTGGCCATGGCGCTGGAGCGCCACCCCGAGGTGGCCCACGCCTTCAAGGAGCTGGGTCACGAGATCGCCTGCCACGGCTATCGCTGGATCCACTACCAGGACGTCCCGGAAGAGCTCGAGCGCGAGCACATGCGCCGCGCCATCGAGATATTCCAGTCGCTCTATGGCGAGAAGCCGCTGGGCTGGTACACCGGTCGCGACAGCCCCAATACCCGCCGGCTGGTGCTCGACGAGGGCAACTTCCTCTACGACAGCGACTACTACGGCGATGACCTGCCGTTCTGGACCCGCGAGGCGGACAGCCAGGGCCAGGAGCGTAGCCACCTGGTGGTGCCCTATACCCTGGACACCAACGACATGCGCTTCGCCGCCCCCCAGGGCTTCAACACCGCGGATCACTTCTTCACCTACCTGCGGGATGCCTTCGACGTGCTCTACGCGGAAGGCGAGGACACTCCGAAGATGCTCTCCGTGGGCATGCACTGCCGGCTGCTCGGCCGCCCCGGTCGCTTCCGCGCCCTGCAGCGCTTCCTCGACCACATCGAGGCCCATGATCGCGTCTGGGTCACCCGCCGCGTGGACATCGCCCGCCACTGGGCCGATCACCACCCGGCGCCCTGATCCGGCGTCATCCCCGAGCCCGGGGCGGTCGGTGTGCCGTCCGCCCCGCCCTGCATTCTTCAGGAGCCGTCATGCTTGAACTCGAGGCCCAGCCCCTCACCCCGGAGGCCTTCGCGCCCTTCGGTGACGTGATCGATACCCGCACCTCCGACTATTTCCCCATCAACGCCGGCCGCACCCGCCGCTACCACGACCTGGCCCGGGTCGAGACCCTCGGCGAGCAGGCCCGCGCGCTGATCAGCATCTTCGTCAGCCAGCCGGTCGAGGTGCCCCTCGAGCTACCGTTCCTCGAGCGCCATCCCCAGGGCAGCCAAGCCTTCGTGCCGATGCACGAGGAGCGCTTCATCGTGGTGGTGGCGCCACCCGGCGAGGCCATCGAGCCGAGTGACGTGCGCGCCTTTCTCACCGATGGCCGCCAGGGCGTCAACTACCGCGCCGGCACCTGGCACGCCATCCAGTCGGTGCTCGAGCGCGAGGGCGAGTTCCTGGTGGTCGACCGCGGCGGCGAGGGCAACAACTGCGACGAGTACCCCATCGACATCCGCGTGACCCTGCCGCAAGGCGAGGCCGTCGCGCCAGCCCACAGCGAACAGGAGTCCGCTTCATGAATCAGCCGCGTCAGGCCTCTCACCAGTACTATGCCCCCCAGGGCGGCCACCCGAGCCAGAAGGTAATGACCACCGATCGCGCCATGTTCACCGAGGCCTTTGCGGTGATCCCCAAGGGCGTGTATCGCGACATCGTCACCAGCAAGCTGCCGCACTGGGAGAAAACCCGGCTGTGGGTGCTCTCGCGGCCGCTCTCCGGCTTCGCCGAGACCTTCTCCCAGTACATCATGGAGGTCTCCCCGGGCGGCGGCAGTGAGCGCCCCGAGACCGACGCCGGCGCCGAGGGCGTGCTGTTCGTGGTCGAGGGCGAGATGACGCTTGCCATCGACGGCGAGAAGCACCGCATGGTGCCCGGCGGCTACGCCTTCCTGCCGCCTGGCTGCGACTGGCAGCTGCGCAACGAGGCCGACGCCCCGGTGCGCTTCCACTGGATCCGCAAGGCCTACGAGTATGTCGACGGCATCGACGTGCCGGAGGCCTTCGTGGTCAACGAGAACGACATCGCGCCGACGGTGATGCCGGACTGCAACGAGGTGTGGGCGACCACCCGCTTCGTCGACCCGGACGACCTGCGCCACGACATGCACGTGACCATCGTCACCTTCCAGCCCGGCGGCGTGATCCCCTTCGACGAGACCCACGTCATGGAGCACGGCCTCTACGTGCTCGAGGGCAAGGCGGTCTACCACCTCAACCAGCAGTGGGTCGAGGTCGAGGCCGGCGACTACATGTGGCTGCGCGCCTTCTGCCCGCAGGCCTGCTACGCGGGCGGCCCGGGGCCCTTCCGCTACCTGCTCTACAAGGACGTCAACCGGCATATGGCGCTGCCCTACAGCCAGCGCCGCTGAGGCGGGCCACGGCCACGTCGAACGACGACACCCGCCAGCCGGCGGGTGTCGTCGTTGTGGGGGCGCCTGGGAAGGGGGAGGCGTCAGTCGCGATTGATCTGGGTGATCGACTCGCCGGTGTGCTGGACGTGGTCGGCCAGCAGGCGGCTTGCCCGCTCGCCGTCGCGAGCCTTGAGGGCCTCGAGAATGGCGCGGTGCTCGTCGGTGGACTCCTGCCAGCGGCCGAGGCGGTCCAGCGCCAGGTAGCGGGCGCGCTCCAGGCGACCGAGCAGCCGCCGGTGGGTCTCCTCCAGCACCGGGTTCTTGGCGCCGGCCACCAGCAGCGCGTGGATCCGCTGGTTGAGCGCGAAGTAGCCGTCGCGGTCGCCCTTCGCATGGAGCTTCTCCAGGCGCTCCTGCAGGGTATCCAGCTGCTTGAGTTCGGTGTTGGTCATGCGCCGGGCGGCCAGGCTCACGGCGAGGCTCTCGATGCCGGCCTCGACCTCGAACAGGTGCTCGAGCTCCTGGGGATCGATCCGCGTGACCACCGCGTTGCGGTTGCGTCGCGTGGCGATCAGGCCGTCGCTTGCCAGCATGCGCAGCGCCTCGCGCAGCGGCGTGCGGGAGATGCCCAGCTGCTCGCAGAGCGCCGGCTCGGCGATGCGCTCGCCGGGCGCCAGCTCGCCGCGCACGATCATCCGCTGCAGCACCGCGTAGGCCTCCTGGGCCAGCGAGGTGGTCTGGATGCGGCGCCGGCCGGGCGGCGAGTCGGCGATGTCGGGTGCGGCATCGCTGTCCAGGGTCATGGGGAGGGCCTCCTTGGGTGGGCAGCGGCGGTGAGCCGGACGATGCCCGTCGGCGAATGGGCTCAGTATAGGGCGCGTCGCGGCGGGGCGGGAAGGCCGCCGGGGGATCCCGGCGGCGGCTCGGTCTCCGCTCAGGCCCGCGTGGTGGCCAGCGGCTGGCGGCCGACCAGCCGCGAGAGCGCCTCGCCCAGGCCCTGGCAGTCCTTGCTGGGCGGCGCGGCGAAGCTGCCGCCGCGGGGCGTGGTCGGGGCCAGGTCGACCATCGCCTGGGCCTGGTGCAGGGCGCAGGTCACCCCGTCCAGGGCCGGCACCGGTAGGCGATGCGCCACCGTGCGGGCGAGCCCGGCCAGCGGCGCGCCGGCCAGTATCAGCACGTCGGCGCCATCGTCGGCGACCGCCCGCTCGGCCAGCGCCACCAGGCGATCCCCCTGGTCCTCCTGGACGCGACCGATATGCGCAAGCGGCTCGTCCAGGGCGCGGATGCTGGCCAGGCGATCGGCGAAGCCGTAGCCCGCGATGGTCTCGCGGTACCAGGCCTGGATGCGCTGGGAGATGGCGATCACCGAGAAGCGGCTGCCCTGCTGGCAGGCGGTGACCAGGGCGGCCTCGGTCATGCCCACCACCGGGATGGGCAGGATCTCGCGCAGCGCGGCGAGCCCGGGGTCGCCGAAGGCGGCGACCACCACGGCGTCGTGGTCGGCGTGGGCCTCGGCGGCGACCTGCATGGCCGCATAGCCGCCGACCTGGGACTCGGCCCGGGTCTCGATGTAGGCCACGCCGAAGGGGGCGGTGGCCATGGTCAGGGCGGTGTCGGGGCGGATGCTGCGCCGCGCCTCGTTCTCGATCAGGCGGGTCACGTCGGTCGAGATGTTGGGATTGATGACCAGCAGTTTCATGGCGTGCTCTCGTGTTCGGGTTGTCAATGCCGCGCGCAGGGCGCAGGGGCCCCCGTGACGCGCCCGTGAGGGCGGGGGCGCGCGGGGATCTTGTCAGGGTCGGGTGGTGGTCAGTAGCCCAGGGTGCGGGGCAGCCAGGTGACGATGCCGGGGAAGGCGATGCAGGCGATCAGCACGGCGTACTGGAAGAGGATGAACGGCCAGGCGCTCTTCATCAGCTCGTTGAGGCTGAGGTTGGAGATGCCGCACATCACGAACAGCAGCACGCCCACCGGCGGCGTCATCATGCCGACCACCAGGTTCATCACGAACAGGAAGCCGAACAGCAGCGGGTCGACGCCGTAGGCCAGTGCGATGGGGGCCAGCAGCGGGACCAGCATGATGTAGGCGGCGTTGGACTCGATGAACATGCCCACGCCGATCAGCAGCGCCATGACCAGCAGCAGGAACATCAGCGGGTCGTCGGTGAGCCCCTGGATCCAGTTGGTGAGCTGCATCGGGATCAGGTCGATGGTGAAGGCGAAGGTCATGGTCGAGGCGAAGGCGATCAGCGCGCCCACCATGGCGGCGGTCACCGCGGCGTTGAACATCGCCTTGGGCAGGTCCGAGAGGCGCAGCTGACGGGTCACGAAGAAGCCAATCAGCAGCGCGTAGACCACGGCGATGGCCGCCCCCTCGGTGGGGGTGAAGGCCCCGGCGACGATGCCGCCGACCACCACGATGGGCATCAGCAGGATCGGCAGGGCGCGCCAGGTCTGCACCAGCACGTGGCGCAGCCCCACCACGCCGCCGACCAGCGGATAGCCGCGGCGCATCGACAGGAAGCTGGCCAGGCCCATGAAGCCCACAGCAAGAATCACACCGGGTATGACTCCTGCCATGAAGAGCCCGCCCACCGAGACCGAGGAGCCGGCCATCAGGGCGTAGATGATCATGGCGTTACTGGGCGGAATGATGGCGCCCAGGTTGGCGGCCGAGGCGACCACGGCGCTGCTGTAGCCGGTGTCGTACTGCTGGCGCATGGAGGGCACCAGCGAGCTGCCCAGGGCGCTGGCGCTGGCCACCGCGGCGCCGCTCACCGCGGCAAGCACCATGCCGGCGACGATGGCGACGTGGGCCAGGCCGCCATGCACGCGACCGATCAGCGAATTGGCGAAGTCGACCAGGCGCTGCAGGATGCCGGCGGCGACCATCAGCTCGCCGGCCAGCATGAACAGCGGGATGGCCATCAGCGGGAAGCTGTTGACCGAGTGCATCATGCGCTGGGGCATCACCGAGAAGTCCATGCCGCCGACGTAGAGGCCGACCAGCGAGGCCAGGCCCAGAGCGAAGGCCAGCGGCATGCGCAGCAGGGCGAAGCCCAGGAAGGTGAAGATGATGGCGGGGGTCATGAGGCGCTCCCTCCTTGACGCTCCGGCGGGGCGCTTTGCAGCGGCTCCAGCCGGCAGGCCTGGGCGATCAGGTGCAGGCAGCAGTGGACGGCACAGACCAGCACGGCGATGTAGAAGACGGCGGCGGTGATCGGCAGGGTCGGCATCATCTCCTGCCACTTGTCGGCCACCGCGCCGAGGCTGATCCAGGCCAGCACCGCCATCAGCACGGCGCCGACCAGCGCCATCAGGCGCGCCAGCGAGTCCCGCACGCTCTTCGGCAGCAGGCTCACCAGGGCGTCGATGCCGACGTGGATGCCGACCTTGATGCCGTGGGGAATGGCCAGGAAGATCGCCCACACGAAGCACAGGCGCGACAGCTCATCGGCGGAGTCGATGGAGGTGCCGAGCACGTAGCGGGCGAACACCTGGGCCGACACCAGCAGCGTCATCAGCGTCATGGCCAGCAGGATGGCGAAGTAGGAGGTGCGATCCAGCAGCGCCAGGCCGTGCAGGAAATGGCGGGTGAACGGGCTGGAGGCGTGCGCCTCCAGCCGGTGCCAGGCGGGTGTCATGACCCCAGCTCCTCGAGCACCCGGTCGACGATCTCCGCGCCGACCTTCTCGCGCAGGTCGTCGACCACGCCCTGGCTGGCGTCTCGCAGCGCGCTGCGGGTCTCGTCGCTGATCGGGGTGAACTGCATGCCGCGCTCGATCAGCGTCTCGCGGGCCGCGGTGTCCTCCTCGGCCGCGGTCTCGCGCTGCCAGGCCACCGCCTCGGCCATGGCGGCGTGCACCGCCTGCTGCTCGTCCTCGTCGAGCCCCTCGAACTTGTCGCGATTGGCGACCACCACGATGTAGTCGTAGAAGTGGCCGGTATCGGAGAGGTACTGCTGCACCTCGTCGAGGCGCTTGGTGCTGATGATGCTGTAGGGGTTCTCCTGGCCGTCGAGCACGCCCTGCTGCAGCGCCCCGTAGACCTCGTTGATGTCCATGGAGACCGGGTTGGCGCCGATGGCGCGGAAGGTGTCCAAGTGGGTCTGGTTGGGCTGCAGGCGGATCTTGAGGTCCTGGAAGTCCGCTACGGTCTCGAGGGGGCGGACGCTGTTGGTGACATGGCGGAAACCGAGCTCCATGTAGCCCAGCGCCGTGAAGCCGGCCTCGGCGAGCTTCTCGTCGAGCAGCTCGCCGACCTCGCCGTCGATCAGCGAGAAGGCGTCCTCGCGGCTGTCGAAGGCGAAGGGCAGGCTCAGCGCCTCGAGCTCGGGCACGGTGCGCGACAGGTAGGAGATGCCGATCCAGGTGCCCATGATGGCGCCCGAGTTCACCTGGTCGACGTTCTCGCCGGCGCCGCCGAGCTGCATGTTGGGGAACAGCTGGGCGGTCAGGTCGCCGTCGGTGCGCTCGGCGAGCCGCTCCTGGAAGATCTCCATGGCGCGGCTGCTGGAGTGATCATCGGTGAAGTTGCCGCCGAAGCGCAGGGTGTCGGCGCCGGCCAGCAGCGGCGCGCCGAGGCCCAGGGCCAGCAGCAGGGGGGTAGCGTATCGAGTGGTTCGGGTTGTTGTTGTCATCCGAGGGTCCTTCGCGGCAATGGAGGGGAAGCGGGGGCGTGCCGAAGCGCGCCGACGACTCAGGGAAACCATAGGGCAGGGCGTTTGGAAATTCAAAATACAGAATACGTTTTTTTTATTTACCAAATAAAATCAATAATTTGAATTTTTGTAAAAGGTGAGGTCAGCGGCTTTCGTCCCGAATCGGCGGCCGAGGGGCGTGCATGCTCCCCCGCACGGAAGGAGGCACCAGGTCAGGGCGAGAGAGCGCCAAGAGAGCGCCAAGAGAGCGGCGAGAGAGCGAAGCCAGGCGGGAGGGCGCAAGGGGGCGATGGCCCGAGGCCCAAGGCGGCCGGCGAGAGCCGGCCGGGTTCAGCGCGCCGCCAGGCCCTCGAGCACCGCGTCGCCCGTCTTGCGCATGTGGTCGCGCATGGCGTCGGCCAGGGCCTCGCCGTCGCGGCGCTCCAGGGCCTCGAGGATGCGCTCGTGCTCGCGGGCCGACTCATCCCAGCGGCCGAGCTTCATGTTGGCCGCGTAGCGGGCGCGGGTGATCTTGAGGTTGAGCGCGGTCTCGAGCTCGAGCAGCACGCCATTGCCCGAGATCTCGGCCAATCGGCGGTGGATCCGCTGGTTGAGGCGGAAATACTCGGGCCGTTCCTGGCGCCGGTAGTGATCCAGCATCTGCTGGTGCAGCGCGCGCAGCTCGGCGATCTCGGCCTCTCCGGCGCGCCGCGCGAGCAGGTGCCCGGAGAGCGCTTCCAGCTCCACCATCACCTCGAACAGGTCGGCGACCTCCCGCGGGTCCACCTCGGTCACCTTGGCGCCGCGATTGGGCAGCAGCTCCACCAGCCCCTCGTTGGCGAGCACCTTGAGGGCCTCGCGCAGCGGGGTGCGCGAGACCTCGAAGGACTCGCAGAGGCGCTTCTCGGAGATCCGGCTGCCCGGCAACAGCTCGCCCTCGAGCACCATCTCGCGAAGCTGCTCCGCCACCACCTCGTAGAGTGACAGGCGGCGAAGCGGCGCCGAGCCGGCGAGGGCCTCGGGGGCCTTCACATCTGCGGTGTCGTCCATGGTCATCTCCTGTTGGAAGGCGACGCGAACCCCCGCGTCGCCGGTTGCCGAAAAGTGTACTTGCAAAATCTGGATCTTGTGCGACTCTTTGCATACTGTATTTTGAATTCAAAATTCAAAGCACGCCAAAGGCCCGATAACAGGCCCGAACAAGAAGGGTGATACAACGCCCGACAAGACAGCCGACAAGAACAAGGATCCTGCCATGCAACGCACCCTGATCGGGATGCTCACGCCCTCCTCCAATACCGTGCTGGAGCCCTATACCGCGGCCCTGCTCGGCGAGCTGATGCCCGAGGTGACCGCCCACTTCCAGCGCTTCACGGTCAGGGAGATCTCCCTGAGCGAGACGGCGCTGGCGCAGTTCGACCCGGCCCCGCTGCTCGAGGCCGCCGGCCTGCTCAACGACGCCCGCATGGACGTCATCGCCTGGAACGGCACCTCGGCGAGCTGGCTGGGCTTCGAGGCCGACCGCCGGCTGTGTGCCGCCATCACCGAGGTGACCGGCGCGCCGACGACCACCAGCGTGCTGGCCCTCAACGAGGCCCTCGAGCGCACCGGCGTGACCCGGCTCGGGCTGGTGACCCCCTACCTCGACGACATCCAGGCGGCGATCATCGACAACTACCGGGCCGAGGGGATCGAGGTGGTCGCCGAGCGCCACCTCAACGACCGCGGCAACTTCTCCTTCTCCGAGTACGACGAGGCGACCCTGGCCGAGATGGTGCGCGAGGTGGCCAAGGCAAAGCCCCAGGCCATCACCATCCTCTGCACCAACCTGCGTGGCGCGGGCATCGTGCCGGCGCTGGAGCGCGAGCTCGGCATTCCCATCTACGACTCGGTCAGCGTCACGGTGTGGAAGACCCTGGCCCTGGCCGGCGTCGATCCCGCCCGCATCACCGGCTGGGGAGGGCTGTTCCAGGACCCGCGCCTGACGGCGTGAGCCGGGCAGCGCTCCCCGACCTCCACGGCAAGACCACCACCAACAATCCCAATCACGAGGTGACCCGATGCCAACCATGACCCCCAAACAGATCGCGCTCGGCGGTACGCTGGCCACCGGCCTGCTGCTCGGCGGCCTGGCCCAGGCCGAGACCATGCTGCGCACCGTCGGCAACTTCTCCGGCAACAAGCTGCACGTCGAGGAGGTCGAGCGGCCGTTCTTCAACGAGCTGAACGCCCGGGACGACCTGGCGGTCGTCTACAACCCCATGGACGCCATCGGCGTCGAGGCGGCCGACGCCCTGCGCCTGATCCGCTCCGGCGCCTTCGACGTGATGTCGGTGCAGATCGGCATGGCCTCCCGGGACGAGCCCTTCTTCGAGGGCATCGACCTGGCCGGCGTGTCGCCGAGCCTGGATGCCCAGCGCGAGGCGGTGGATGCGGTGCGCGAGGCGTTCGATGCGCGTCTGCAGGAGCGCTTCAATGCCAAGCTGATGACGCTCTGGCCCTTCGGCCCGCAGATGATGTTCTGCAATGGCGACATCGACGGCGTCCAGGACCTCGCCGGCAAGAAGGTGCGCGTCTTCACCCCCTCCATGTCGCGCCTGGTGGAAGGCCTCGGCGCCACCCCGGTGACCCTGCAGTTCAGCGAGGTCTACCTGGCCCTGCAGCGCGGCGTGGCCGACTGCGGCGTGACCGCGCCCTCCGCCGGTAACAACGGCAAGTGGCCGGAGGTCACCGACACCTTCGTGCCGCTGCCGCTGGCCTACTCGGTGCAGGGCCACTTCATGAACCTCGACACCTGGAACGGTTTCAGCGAGGCCCAGCAGCAGGAGTTGACCGAGGCCTTCGCCCGCCTGGAAGCACAGATGTGGGGACTGGCCTCCGAGGTCAACGACGACGCCATCGCCTGCAACACCGGCCAGGAGAGCTGCACCAATCACGAGGCCTACGACATGGACCTGGTGGAGATCGACCCAAGCTCCCGCGAGCTCGTCGAGTCGATCACCAGCGAGGCAGTACTGCCGGTGTGGGCCGAGACCTGCAGTCAGCAGTACGACGACTGCGCCGCGGTCTGGAATCGCACCGTGGGCGAGTCCGCCGGCCTGAGCATCCAGTAAGCGTCGTCAATTCGCGCCCCGGCCGCGGCCGGGGCGCCCCTGGAGGTGCCCGATGCTACCCCGGAATCCCTACTGGCTCGCCCGCAGCCTGGCCCACGGCGCCGCCGTGGCCGCCGGCTACGCCGCGCTGGGCCTGTCGCTGCTGATCACCTTCGAGGTGATCGCGCGCAAGCTGTTCAACTTCTCCCTGCAGGGCGTCGACGAGATCGGCGGCTACGTGCTGGCGATCGGCGTCTCGTTCAGCTTCGCCTACGCCCTGCTGCACCGCGCCCACACCCGGGTCGACGTGCTGATGGCGCGGCTGCCGGCGCTGCTGCAGGCGCCGCTCAACGCCGCGGCGATGCTGATGCTCGCCGCCTTCTCGCTGTTCATGCTGTGGCGGGCGATCGAGACGCTCCACGAGACCCTGGAGTTCGGCAGCCTGGCCAGCACCCCGCTGCAGACCCCGCTGTGGATCCCCCAGAGCCTGTGGGTGATCGGCCTCGCCGTGTTTGCCCTGCTCACCAGCCTGCTGGCCCTTCATGCCCTGGCGCAGCTGGTCACCGGCCGCGTGCGCGCGCTCAACCGGGACTATGGCCCGCGCAGCGCCCAGGACGAGCTGGACGAGGCCCAGCAGGACTACGGCGGCAGCGTCTCCCCGACCGCTCCCGCCGCTACCCCCGCCACCCAGGGAGGTGACGCGACATGATCGGCGCACTCGAGGTCCTGATCGGCTTTTGCATCATGCTCGGCATGATGGCTGCCGGCATCCACGTGGCGGTGGCGATCTTCTCGGTCGCCGCCCTGGGCACCCTGATGTACCTGGGCACGCCGCTGCTCTACTCCTTCGGCGACACCCTGTGGGGCACCCTCAACGACTTCATCCTCACCGCCATCCCGCTGTTTATCCTGTTGGGGGAATTACTCCTTCGTAGCGGCATCACCGAGCGGATGTACAGTGCGCTCTCGGTGTGGCTCAACCGCATGCCCGGGGGGCTCTTGCACACCAACATCGGCGCCTCCTCGGTGTTCGCCGCCATGTCCGGCTCGTCGGTCGCCACCGCCGCCACCATCGGCACCGTGGCGCTGCCGGCCTTCGCCGAGCGCGGCTACAGCGAGCGTCTGGCGCTGGGCACCCTGGCCGCCGGGGCGACGCTCGGCATCCTGATCCCGCCCAGCATCAACATGATCATCTACGGCGCGATCACCAACACCTCCATCGGCAAGCTGTTCATCGCCGGCATCCTGCCGGGGCTGGCGCTGGCCGGGGCCTTCATGCTGGCGATCATGGCGTTCAGCCTGCTGCGCCCGGAGGTCGCCGGCGAGCGCGAGCCCAGGGTGGCGCTGCGCGCACGGCTCGCCTCGCTGGTGGACCTGCTGCCGCCGGCCTTCGTCTTCGCCATCGTCATCGGCAGCATCTACAGCGGCTGGGCCACGCCCACCGAGGCCGCGGCGCTGGGCGTGGTGGCGGCGCTGCTGCTGGCGGCGATCAACCGCAAGCTGACGCTCACCATGCTGCACGAGTGCTTCCTGTCGATGGCGCGGACCACGGCGATGATCATGCTGATCATCGTGGCGGCCTTCTTCCTCAACTACATCGTCGGCATCCTCGGCATCCCCCACACCCTGACCCAGTGGGTCGCCGACCTGGGGCTCTCGCCGCTGGGGCTGATCCTCGCGCTGGTGATCTTCTACCTGGTGCTGGGCTGCTTCCTCGAGACGCTGTCGATGATGATCGCCACCGTGCCCATCGTGGTGCCGATGGTGGTGCAGTTCGGCTTCGACCCGGTGTGGTTCGGCATCTTCCTGGTGATCATGATGGAGATCTCGCTGATCACCCCGCCGATCGGCATGAACCTCTACGTGGTGCAGGGCGTGCGCGGACGTGGCTCGATCTCCGACGTGATGCTCGGCAGCCTGCCGTTCCTCGCCATCATGCTGGCCTTCGTGGCGCTGATCATCCTCTGGCCGGGCCTGGTGCTGTGGCTCCCCGAGGCCATGGGCTAGGGCCCTGACGCTCTCACGGCCGGCAACTCGCCGGCCCATTCCGACACCCCTGACGAGGCACGCGACATGTCACGCTTCGACACCATCATCAAGAACGGCCAGTTGATCACCGCGGCCGACCGCTACACGGCCGACATTGGCATCAAGGGCGGGCGCATCGTCGCCCTAGGCCAGGCGCTGGGCGAGGCCGACGAGGTCATCGACGCCCAGGGGCTCTGGGTGATGCCCGGCGGCATCGACGCCCACTGCCATCTCGACCAGCCGCTCGGCGACGGCGCGGTGATGGCCGACGACTTCTACACCGGCACCCGCTCGGCGGCCTGTGGCGGCACCACCACGGTGATCCCCTTCGCCGCCCAGCAGAAGGGCCAGAGCCTGCGCGCCGCCGTGGACGACTACCACCGGCGCAGCGACGGCAAGGCCTTCATCGACTACGCCTTCCACATGATCGTCACCGACCCCACCGAGACGGTGCTCAAGGAGGAGCTGCCGGCGCTGATCAACGAGGGCTACAGCTCCTTCAAGATCTACCTGACCTATGACGACCTGAAGCTCAACGACCGCGAGGTGCTCAACGTGCTGGCCATGGCCCGGCGCGAGGGCGGCATGGTCATGGTCCACGCCGAGAACGCCGACTGCATCGCCTACCTGACCGAGCTGCTCGAGGCCCAGGGCCAGACCTCGCCTTACTACCATGGCGTGGCGCACTCGGCGATCGCCGAGCGCGAGGCCACCCACCGGGCCATCTCGCTGGCCGAGCTGATCGACGTGCCGCTGCTGATCGTGCACGTCTCCGGCCCCGAGGCGATCGAGCAGATCCGCTGGGCCCAGGGCCGCGGGCTGCGCGTCTACGGCGAGACCTGTCCCCAGTACCTGATGCTGACCGCCGCCGATCTGGACCAGGAGGGCTTCGAGGGCGCCAAGTGCGTGTGCAGCCCGCCGCCCCGCGACGCGGCGGCCCAGGAGGCGGTGTGGCAGGCCCTGGAGAGCGGCGTCTTCCAGGTGTTCTCCTCGGACCACGCCCCCTTCCGCTTCGACGACCCTCAGGGCAAGAAGCTGCACGGCGAGTCGGCGAGCTTCGAGCACATCCCCAACGGCATCCCGGGGCTCGAGACCCGGCTCTCGATACTGTTCTCCGAGGGGGTGGTCAAGGAGCGCATCGACCCGACGCGCTTCGTGGCCCTGACCGCCACTAATCCGGCCAAGATCTACGGCCTCTATCCGCAGAAGGGCACCATCGCCATCGGCAGCGACGCCGACCTGACGCTCTGGGATCCCGCCGCGCGCACCACCATCCGCAACGCCGACCTGCACCACGCCGTCGACTACACCCCCTACGAGGGCGTGGAACTCACCGGCAAGCCGGTGCTGACGCTGTGCCGCGGCCGGACGGTATCCCGCGACGGCGTTTTCACCGCGCCGGCCGGCCACGGTCGCTTCCTGACCTGCGACAAGCCCACGCCCGCCCGGCCGCGCGGCCAGGCGAAGGGGTTCTGAGCATGGCCCAGGAAGAGCGAATCGACGAGCGAACCGACGAGCGGATCGACCGCGCCGCCAAGCGCCTGCTGGCGGCCTATCCTCCCGCGGCGATGATCCCGGTGCCGACGGACCTGGCGCTCGAGGGCGAACGCGAGGCCTATGCCGTGCAGGCGCGGGTCTCCGCCGCGCTGGGCACGCCCAGCGGCTGGAAGCTCGGCGGCATCGTGCCGGGCGAGACGCCGCGCTACTCGCGGCTGCTCGCCGAGGGCAGCCAGGCCTCGCCGGGGCGCTTCGCCCGCGACGCCTTCCATCGTGTCTTCCTCGAGCCGGAGCTCGCGGTGGTGATGGGCGAGGCCTTGCCCTGCCGGGAGACGCCTTATCGGCTCGACGAGGTCGCCGCCCGGGTCGAGAGCCTGCACGCGGCCATCGAACTGGTCGACAGCCGCTTCGTCGAGTGGCCGGCGGTGCCGGCGCTCTGGCAGCTCGCCGACGGGCTCAGCCACGGCGCCTTCGTGCTGGGCGAGGCGGCGCCGGCGGGGGACCTTCGCCAGATGCGCGACGCCGCCTACCGCCTCGAGCTCGATGGCGAGGCGGTGCTCGAGGGCCGGGGCGGCCACCCGGGGGGCGACCCGGCACGGCTGCTGGTGGCGATGATCAACGATCACATGGCGGCCACGGGGCAGGGCATCGCGGCCGGCGAGGTGATCACCACCGGTACCTTCAACGGCGTGGTGGAGATGCGTGCCGGTCAGCGGGCAAGGCTCGCCTTCGCCGGCCTCGGCGAGGCAACGCTGGACCTGGCGTAGCCGGCCCGCGACCCGATCCTCTCCACGTGCACGACGCACAACACCGCGGCGCCCTCGGGCGCCGTGGCGCCTGGTGCCGTCCTCATCACCGTTTCATCCCCCTTTCACCGCTTTACTTCCCCTCCCTGCGCCTCGCTCTCGCGACGGGGCTGCGCGGCACCATGCCGCCCGACGACCCGTTCTGTCGCACACTGCTCGCAAGGATTGCATACACTTGTTCGATAAGATGTTGGCCATGCCGGAGTGCACCTCGGTCGACGGCTAGGCGGTGCGGTGATTTTTGGGAATTTTTTCCATTAATATATCTTTTTGATATTAATGGATTTTTTTTGGATTAAAAATAAGCTGGAAATGTTTTCCAGAAAATCTTGACGGACCCTGGGAATGGCGCCTAGTCTCTGTATACAGAAATATTTTCCAAAGAATAAAACCCGCCACTGGAGGATTCGTCATGGCTCGCATGACCGCCGCGGAAGCTGCCGTTCACGTGCTGCGCAAGGAGGGCGTCGATGTCGCCTTCGGCTTGCCCGGCGCCGCCATCAACCCCTTCTACGCCGCGATGCGTAAGGTTGGGGGCGTCGACCACGTGCTGGCGCGCCATGTCGAGGGGGCCTCCCACATGGCCGAGGGCTACACCCGTACCCAGCCGGGCAACATCGGCGTGTGCATCGGTACCTCCGGACCGGCCGGCACCGACATGATCACCGGCCTCTACTCCGCCTCGGCGGACTCCATTCCGATCCTCTGCATCACCGGCCAGGCACCGACCGGCAAGCTGCACAAGGAGGACTTCCAGGCGGTCGATATCCAGGCGATCGCCGGCCCGGTCACCAAGTGGGCCATCACCGTGCTGGAGGCGGCCCAGGTGCCGCGCGCCTTCCAGCAGGCCTTCCACCTGATGCGCAGCGCGCGCCCGGGCCCGGTGCTGCTCGACCTGCCCATCGACGTGCAGATGACCGAGATCGAGTTCGATCCGGATACCTATGAGCCGCTGCCGGTCTACAAGCCGGCCGCCAGCCGCGCCCAGGTGGAGAAGGCGCTGGGCATGCTCAACGAGGCCGACAAGCCGCTGCTGGTGGCCGGGGGCGGCATCATCAACGCCGATGCCGGCGACCTGCTGACCGAGTTCGCCGAGTTGACCGGCGTGCCGGTGATCCCGACCCTGATGGGTTGGGGCACCATTCCGGACGATCACCGCCTGATGGCGGGCATGGTCGGCCTGCAGACCTCGCACCGCTACGGCAACGCGACCATGCTCGAGTCCGACTTCGTGATGGGCATCGGCAACCGCTGGGCGAACCGCCACACCGGCACGCTCGAGACCTACACCAAGGATCGCAAGTTCGTTCACGTCGACATCGAGCCGACCCAGATCGGGCGCATCTTCGGCCCCGATTTCGGCATCGTCTCCGACGCCAAGGCGGCGCTCGAGCTGTTCATCGAGGTGGCCCGCGAGTGGCAGGCCGAGGGCAAGCTCAAGGATCGCAGCGCCTGGGCCGAGGAGTGCCAGGAGCGCAAGCGCACCCTGCTGCGCAAGACCCACTTCGACGACGTGCCGGTCAAGCCGCAGCGCGTCTACGAGGAGATGAACAAGGCGTTCGGCAAGAACACCCGCTACGTCAGCACCATCGGCCTCTCGCAGATCGCCGGCGCGCAGTTCCTGCACGTCTACAAGCCGCGCCACTGGATCAACTGTGGCCAGGCGGGGCCGCTGGGCTGGACCATCCCGGCCGCGCTGGGCGTGCGTCGTGCCGATCCGGACACCGACATCGTCGCGCTCTCCGGCGACTATGATTTCCAGTTCATGATCGAGGAGCTGGCGGTCGGGGCGCAGTTCAACCTGCCCTACCTCCACGTGGTGGTGAACAATTCCTACCTGGGGCTGATCCGCCAGGCCCAGCGCGGCTTCGAGATGGACTACCAGGTGCAGCTCGCCTTCGAGAACATCAACTGCCCGGAGATCAACGGCTACGGGGTGGATCACGTCTCCGTGGTCGAGGGCCTGGGCTGCAAGGCGATCCGCGTCACCGAGCCCGACCAGATCGCGCCGGCCTTCGCCGAGGCCCGCGAGCTGATGAAGGAGCATCGCGTGCCGGTGGTGGTCGAGGTCATCCTCGAGAAGGTGACCAACATCGCCATGGGGACCGACCTGGGCGGCATCAACGAGTTCGAGGCGCTGGCCGAGAACGTCGCCGACGCCCCGAGCTCCATCGCCGCCCTGCGCTGAATTGCCCTTCGTTGAGAGGGACAGGAGGCGCGCCGCCGGTGGGGACCGGCGGCGAGCCCCGAGACTACGCTGAAACACACGAAAAGAGACAGGGAGATGCACATGGCCAAGTTTGCCGCCAATCTCAGCATGCTGTTCACCGAGGTCGACTTCCTCGACCGCTTCGAGGCCGCCGCCAAGGCCGGCTTCAAGGGCGTGGAGTACCTCTTCCCGTACGATTTCGAGGCCGCCGAGATCAGAAAGCGCCTCGACGACAACGGCCTGGCGCAGGTGCTGTTCAACCTGCCGGCCGGCGACTGGGGCGCGGGCGAGCGCGGCATCGCCTGCCATCCGGACCGCGTCGAGGAGTTCCGCGCCGGCGTCGATCGCGCGATCGCCTACGCCAAGGTGCTGGGCAACACCCAGGTCAACTGCCTGGCCGGCATCAAGCCCGAGGGCGTCAGCGACGACCAGGCGCGCCAGACGCTGGTCGAGAACCTGCGCTTCGCCGCCGAGAAGCTCGCGGCCGAGGGCATCCTGCTGATCGCCGAGCCGATCAACACCCGCGACATCCCGGGCTTCTTCCTCAACCGCACCGCCCAGGCGCTGGCGCTCTTCGACGAGGTGGGCTCGAACAACCTGAAGCTGCAGTACGACATCTACCACATGCAGATCATGGAAGGGGATCTGGCCCCGACAATCGAGGCGAACCTCGCGCGCATCGCCCACGTGCAGCTGGCCGACAACCCGGGCCGCCACGAGCCGGGCACCGGCGAGATCAACTATCCCTTCCTGTTCGCGCACCTCGATCGTCTCGGCTATGACGGCTGGATCGGTTGCGAGTACAAGCCCAAGGCGGGCACCCAGGAAGGCTTGGGCTGGCTGGACGGCGTTCGCTGAAACGCTACTGCGCTCGGCATCTCGATCGCCGGCGGTGCTCGGAGTCCTCATGTACTGAAGTACACTCCGGCTCCTCCGCTCCGGCGGCGACCGACCTGCCATCGCTCGTAACGCGTTTAGCACCAGGAAAGATCGAGAAACGTTGCGACGCATCACGCAAGTGACAGGAGAGATATCATGAGCAAGATCGGTTTTATCGGACTGGGCATCATGGGTCGTCCCATGGCGGGGCACCTGCTGGACGCCGGCCACGAGCTGACCACCGTCAAGCGCGGCACCCTGGACGAGACCCTGGCCTCCAAGGGCCTGCAGGCGCTGGCCGACCCCAAGGCGGTCGCCGAGGCCTCCGAGGTGGTCATCACCATGGTCCCGGACACCCCCGACGTCGAGGAGGTGCTGTTCGGCGAGGGCGGGGTGATCGAGGGCCTCAAGCCCGGTACCCTGGTGATCGACATGAGCTCCATCGCGCCGATCCCCACCCAGGAGTTCGCCAAGCGCGTTCATGAGGCGGGTGGCGAGTACGTCGACGCCCCGGTGTCCGGCGGCGAGGGCGGTGCCATCAACGCCGCGCTGACCATCATGGTCGGTGCCACCGAGGAGGGCTTCCAGCGCGCCGAGCCGATCCTCGAGGTGATGGGCAAGACCATCACCCACATCGGTGGACACGGTGCCGGCCAGACCTGCAAGGTGGCCAACCAGATCGTCGTCGCCCTGACCATCGAGGCGGTTTCCGAGGGGCTGCTGTTCGCCTCCAGGGCCGGTGCCGACGTGGCCAAGGTCCGCGAGTCGCTGCTCGGCGGCCTGGCCCAGTCGAAGATCCTCGACGTGCACGGCGAGCGCATGATCCAGCGCACCTTCGATCCGGGCTTCAAGGTCAAGCTGCACCAGAAGGACCTCAACCTGGCACTGGAAGGCGCGCGCACCCTGAACCTCTCGCTGCCCGGTACCGCCAACGCCCAGCAGCTGTTCCAGTCCTGCGTCGCCCACGGCGGTGCCGACTGGGATCACGCCGGCATGGTGCGTGCCCTGGAGTCTCTGGCCAACCACGAGATCGGCCAGGACTGAGTGACGACACGTCCAATGACAGGTCGTGAACTCTACCCGTTGGCTGTCATTGTGGGCCGACGGGTGACAGGGAGGTGACTGCTCCCTGACGGCAGGCGTCGGGTCGTCGCCTGCCGGGTCGCCGCTGGCGATCGTTGCCCGGTGGTGGGTTCCCCCTGAAGTACCCTCCCGTCACCGGGCCTTTTTCGTGAAGGAGACTCCCATGAACACACTCAGCCCCCAGGTCTCTCACGGCGTACTCGCGGCGCCGAGCGACTGGCTTCGGCAGCTGGCGAACACCGCGATCGCGGCCGTGCATCCCGATACCCTGCTGCCCGACCGGCTCCCCGAGCCGCCCCGCGGTCGCACCGTGGTGGTCGGCGCGGGCAAGGCCGCCGCCGCCATGGCCGCGGCCCTGGAGCGCAGCTGGCAGGCCCATCAGCCCGAGGCGCCGCTCGAGGGCCTGGTGGTGACCCGCTATGGCCATGGTCCTCAAGGGCAGGGCCCCCAGGGGCCGGAGAGTGAGTGCCGGCGCATCGAGGTCCTCGAGGCGTCGCATCCGATGCCCGACGACCTCAGCGAGCGGGCGGCGCGCCGCATGCTCGAGGCCGTGCAGGACCTGGGGGAAGATGACCTGGTGATCGCGCTGGTCTCCGGCGGCGGCTCGTCGCTGATGACCCTGCCGGCACCCGGCGTGAGCCTGGCCGAGAAGCAGGCGATCAACAAGGCGCTGCTGCGCTCCGGTGCGCCGATTCGCGAGATCAACACCGTGCGTCGGCACCTCTCCGCCATCAAGGGCGGACGCCTGGCGGCCGCCGCGCACCCGGCCCGGGTGCTGACCTGGCTGATCTCCGACGTGCCCGGCGACGAGGCCTCGCTGATCGCCTCCGGGCCGACCCTGCCCGACGCCAGCCGTCCGGCCGAGGCCCTGGCGATCCTCGAGCGCCACGCCATCGAGGTCTCCGACGGCGTGCGCCGCTGCCTGACGGGGCAGGCCACGCCGCCCCGGCCCGAGGATGCCGGCTTCGCCCGGGACGAGAGCGAGATCCTCGCCCGCGCCCGGGACGCCCTGGCGGCCGGGCAGGCCGCCGCCGAGCACGACGGCATCGAGGTGCGCCTGCTCGGCGACGACCTGGAAGGGGAGGCGCGCGCGCTGGGCCACGCCCAGGGCCGCATGGCGCTCTGTGCCCAGGACGGCCTCGAGCGGCCGCTGCTGATCCTCTCCGGCGGCGAGACCAGCGTGACCGTCCAGGGCGATGGCCGCGGCGGGCGCAACGTCGAGTACCTGCTGGGCCTGTTCGCGACCCTCAAGGGCGCCCCCGGCATCCACGCCGTGGCCGTGGATACCGACGGCATCGACGGCTCCGAGGACAACGCCGGCGCGCACTGCTCCCCCGAGGACTGGGGGCGGGCGCAGGCGGCGGGACTCGATCCCGACGACTACCTGTCACGCAATGACGCGTATACTTTCTTCGAGGCCCTGGACGACCTGATCGTCACCGGGCCGACGCGCACCAATGTCAACGATTTTCGTGCCATCCTGGTACTGCCGAGGACCTCATGACGCTGCCGACTCACGCCCCGATTCACGCCCCCATTCGCCGCACCAAGATCGTCGCCACCCTGGGCCCGGCCAGCGACCGGGAGGGCGTGCTGGAAGAGATGCTGTCCGCCGGCGTCGACGTGGTGCGTCTCAACTTCTCCCACGGCACGCCCGACGATCACCGCCAGCGCCTGGCGCGGGTGCGTGAGATCGCCGCGCGCCTGGGCCGCAGCGTCGCCGCGCTGGGCGACCTGCAGGGCCCCAAGATCCGCATCGCCCGCTTCAAGGAGGGCGCCGTGACCCTGGAGGAGGGCCAGTCCTTCATCCTCGACATGGGCCTGGACGGTGACCAGGGCGACGCCACCCGGGTCGGCTGTGACTACAAGACCCTGGCCGACGACGTCGCCCCGGGTGACCGCCTGCTGCTCGACGACGGCCGGCTGGTACTCGACGTCAATCGCGTCGTCGACCACCTGATTCACACCAGCGTGGTGGTGGGCGGCAAGCTCTCCAACAACAAGGGCATCAACAAGCAGGGCGGCGGCCTCTCCGCCCCGGCGCTGACCGACAAGGACCGCGCCGACCTCGCGACCGCCGTCGATATCGGCGTCGACTACCTGGCGATCTCCTTCCCGCGCAGCGCCGCCGACATGCTCGAGGCCCGCGAGCTGCTCGGCGAGGCCGGCAAGGAGATCGGCCTGGTGGCCAAGCTCGAGCGCGCCGAGGCGGTGGCCGATGACGAGACCCTGGACGGCATCATCCGCGCCAGCGAGGCGGTGATGGTGGCCCGCGGCGATCTCGGCGTGGAGATCGGCGATGCCAAGCTGATCGGCACCCAGAAGCGCATCATCAAGCACGCCCGCACCCTGAACCGCGCGGTGATCACCGCCACCCAGATGATGGAGTCGATGATCGAGTCGCCGCTGCCCACCCGGGCCGAGGTGTTCGACGTGGCCAACGCGGTGCTCGACGGCACCGACGCGGTGATGCTCTCCGCCGAGACCGCCGCCGGCGACTTCCCGGTGGAGACCATCGAGGCGATGGACCGGGTGTGCCTGGGGGCCGAGCGCGAACGGCGCGCCCAGGAGTCCGGCCACCGCATCCACGAGGGCTTCAGCCGCATCGACGAGACCATCGCGCTCTCGGCGATGTACGCCGCCAACCACCTGGCCGGCGTGGCCGCCATCGCCTGCATGACCGCGTCGGGCTACACGCCGCTGATCGCCTCGCGCATCAGCTCGGGGCTGCCGATCATCGGCCTGGCCCACAACCCGGTCGCCCAGCGGCGCATGGCGCTCTATCGCGGGGTGGTCTCGCTGCCCTTCGACACCAGCGAGATGACGGCCGCCGAGCTCAACGACCGGGCCCTGGCGCTGCTGGTTCGCCAGGGCATCGCCGAGCCGGGCGACCACGTGATCCTCACCCGGGGCGATCACATGAACGCCCACGGCGGCACCAACACCCTGAAGATCCTCGACGTGGGGACGGAACATCAGGCCGAGGCGTGATTCTTGTATACGATAGGTCTGTCTGCTGTGGCCATTCCGGTGACGGGATGAGAAGCTGTCGGCAAACAACCTAGAGGAATGATCATGCACGAGGAGTGGCAGGAGGAGGTGCTGGCGGAGGTCAGGGCCGGGCGTCGCATCAGCGACCGGGATATCGTCGACCAGGTGCGGCGCGCCGTGCTGATGCAGCGCCTGCCGCCGGGCACGCGCCTGCCGGAGGTGACGCTGGGCGAGGTGTTCGGGGTCAGCCGGTCGGTGGTGCGCAAGGCCCTCACCCGGCTCGCCTCCGAGCACGTGGTGGACCAGCGCCCCAACCAGGTGGCGCGGGTCCGCGCGCCGAGCGTCGAGGAGACCCGCGAAACCTTCGCCGCCCGGCGCCTGGTCGAGGGCGAGGTCGCCGCGCTGCTGGCCGGCGGCCTCGACGCCGCCTCGGTGGCGCGGCTCGAGCTGGAGGTCGAACGCGAGATCGCGGCCCACGGACGCGGCGACGAGCCGGCGCGCATCGAGCACTCCCTGGCCATCCACCACCTGCTGGCCGAGCAGTCGCCGAATCGCGTGCTGGGGGCGATGCTCACCGATCTGATCCTGCGCACCTCCATCGTGATCGCCCTCTACAAGCGCCCGAGCCTCGGCTCCTGTTACCTGGAGGGGGACCACACCGTGCTGCTTGACGCCCTCAAGCAGGGCGAGGGCGAGGCGGCCCGGAGTGCCATCCTGGCGCACCTGGAGAGCCTCGAGGCGCTGCTGGACCTGAGCGCCCGGGAGACCCGCATCGACCTGATGGCGATCCTCGGCCAGGCCGGCGAGGTCGAGGCCTGACCCGGCCTTGATGCGCATCAAGGCGGGTGGCGCCCCGGCGTCACCCGCCTTGTTCCCTCCGCGGAGCTGGCCGACAATGCTGGCTCATTGACTCGGGTTCGGGATCCCTTCATGTCCGCAGTGTTTCGCCTCGCCCTGGCCGCCTGGCTGTTGGCGATCGCCTCTCCGGCGTTCGCCGGCCAGGCCACCGTGGCCGTCGCCTCGTCGCTGCAGTTCGCCTTCCCCGCGCTGGTCGAGCGCTTTCGCGCCCAGGGCGGCGCGCCGCTGCGCATCAACTACGGCGCCTCCGGTACCTTTCGTCGACAGATCGCCCAGGGCGCGCCCTTCGAGCTCTTCCTCTCGGCGGACGAGCAGAGCGTGCTGGCCCTGCACGAGGCGGGCTTCACGGAGGATGCCGGCCGGGTCTATGCGGTCGGTCGTCTGGCCTGGATCCAGCCGGCCGGGCGCGGTGCGCTGCCGAGCGAGGAAGAGGCGCTCTCCGGTGTCGAGGCGGCCATCGCCGCCCATCGGGCGGGGCATGGGCGCCCGCGGGTGGCGCTGGCCAACCCGGAACACGCCCCCTACGGGATCGCCGCGCGCCAGGCGCTCGAGCAGGCCGGTCTCTGGGAGGCGTCGGCGCCGCTTCGCGTGATGGGCGAGAACGTCTCCCAGGCGGCGCGCTTCGCCCTGGCCGACGAGGCCCGGGGGGGCCTGGTGGCCTACTCGCTGGCCCTGGCCCCGACGCTCGCCGAGCGGGCCGAGCACGTGCTGATCCCCGCCGACCGACACGCACCGCTGCGCCAGCGCATGGCGCTGATGCCCGGCGCGAGCGAGTCGGCCCGCGCCCTTTACGCCTGGCTGCAGGGCGAGGAGGCACGCGAGATCCTGGCACGCTTCGGCTTCCAGCCGCCGACGGCGGACGGCGCCTGATGGACTGGACGGCGCTCTCGGTCTCGCTGCGCCTGGCGGGGCTGACCTGCCTGCTGCTGCTGCCGCTGGGGCTGTGGCTGGGACGCGCCCTGGCGCTGTCGCGCTTTCGCGGCCGCGCGCTCTGTGAAGCGCTGGTGGCGCTGCCGCTGGTGATGCCGCCCACAGTGCTGGGCTTCTACCTGATGCAGGCCTTCGGGGCGCAGGCGCCGTTCGGCGCCTTCTGGCAATCGCTGACCGGCGGCGGGCTCAACTTCACCTTCACCGGCATCCTGCTCGCCTCGCTGATCGCCAACCTGCCCTTCGCCGTTCAGCCGATCCAGCGCGCCTTCGAGACGATTCCCCCCAACCTGCGCGAGGCGGCCTGGTGCAGCGGCCTCTCGCCGTTCCAGACGCTGTGGCGCATCGAGCTGCCGCTGGTGTGGCCGGGGCTGGTCTCGGCCCTGGCGCTGACCTTCGCCCATACCCTCGGCGAGTTCGGGGTGATCCTGATGGTCGGCGGCGCCATCGACGGCGAGACCCGCACCCTGGCCATCGCCATCTACGATCGGGTCCAGGCCTTCGACGAGTCTGGCGCCGCGGTGATGTCGGCCATGCTGCTGCTGGTCTCCTTCCTGACCATCGGCGTGGTCTACGGGCTCGCCGGGCGACGCAGGTGGCGCCGTGGCTGAGTCGAATCGCACCTCGTCGCCGGAGGCGAACGGCGAGCGGCTGGCGGTCAGCCTGCACCAGCCGGGGCCGATTCCGCTGGCCGCCGACTTCCACTGCGAGGCCGGCGAGCTGCTGGCGCTGGTGGGCCCCTCGGGCAGCGGCAAGACCACCCTGCTGCGCGCCATCGCCGGGCTCTACCGGCCGGCGGGCGGCATCATTCGCTGTGCCGGGGAGACCTGGTTCGAGGCGGCGGCGGGTCGCTCGCTGCCCCCCCAGCAGCGCCGGGTGGGGCTGGTGTTCCAGGACTATGCGCTCTTCCCGCACCTGACGGCGCGGGGCAACGTGATGGTCGCGCTCGATCACCTGCCCGCCGCGGAGCGACGCCTGGCCGCCGAGCGGTGGCTCGCCCGGGTGCGCCTCGACGGGCTCGCCGAGCGCTATCCCGCGGCGCTCTCCGGCGGCCAGCGGCAGCGCGTCGCCCTGGCCCGGGCGCTGGCGCGCAACCCCCGGGTGCTGCTGCTCGACGAACCCTTCTCGGCGGTGGATCAGGTCACCCGGCGGCGCCTGCAGAGGGAGCTGGCACTGCTGCGCGAGAAGATCCGCATCCCCATCGTGCTGGTCACCCACGACCTGGACGAGGCCGCCGCCCTGGCCGATCGGCTCTGCGTGCTGCATGCGGGGCAGAGCCTTCAGCAGGCCCCGGCCGAGGCGCTCTTCCGCCGCCCCGCGAGCCCGGCGGTGGCGCGGCTGCTCGATCGCCACAACGTCTTCGTGGGCCGCGTGACGGACGACGCGGCGGGGCGGAGGCTGCAGTGGGGGCCCTGGCGACTGGAGGTGGCGAACGGCCTCGAGCGCCTGTCGCCGGGACAGCGGGTCAGCTGGTACCTGCCGCCGTCGGACGTGGTGCTGCACCGTCGAGGCCGCCCCTCCCGAGGGGAGCGCGAGAACCCCGTCGAGGGCCGGGTGGTGGAGATGGCGGTGCTCGGCGGCATCAGCTTCGTGGCGCTGGGCTTCGATCACTGCGACGATACCCTGCGCTTCGAGTTGCCCACCCATGCGGCGCGCCGTAATGGCCTGGCCCGGGGCGAACGGGTCGGCGTCTCGCTGCTCGCCGCCGGGATTCACCTGATGCCCGAGGCTGATGCCCGCTCCGGCGCCCTTGCCCCCGCCCCCGCCGAGGGGGCGCCGGCCGATATCCACCCTGACGATCTTTCCGACCGCTGAGGAGACCCCCATGAATGCGACCCGTCGCCAGCTGCTGCTGGGCCTGGCCCTGTTGCCCGCGGCCGGCCTGCTGCCGCGCCCGCTGATCGCCGCCGACCCCGAGGAGGCCGAGGCCCTGGCGACCATGCCGCTGGTCATCCACGGTGCCCAGGGGCCGCAGCGCCTGCAGGTGGAAGTGGCGCGGAGCATCCGCGAGCGCAGCCGCGGCCTGATGGAGCGTGACCACCTCGACGAGGGAGCCGGCATGCTCTTCCTGTATCGCCATCCCCAGCCCTCGCGCAACGGCTTCTGGATGTATCGCACGCGGATCCCGCTGGATATCGCCTTCATCGATGAGGCCGGGCGTATCGCCGAGATCCACCAGATGACGCCCTGCACGGCCGACTCACCTGGCGACTGCCCGGTGACCCGCCCCGGCGTGTCCTACCGCGCGGCCCTGGAGGTGAACGCCGGCGCCTTCGAGGCGATGGGGGTGAAGGCCGGGGACTGCATCAGCTGGCCGGGCGGCGGCGGGCTCTGCGCGGGCCAGGCCGCCGAGTCGTCGACGCCCTGATCAGGCCTCGCCTCGATCAAGATGCCGGGCGGCGCGGGCCGAGGCGCAGCGTGATCAGTGCCAGTCCCGATAGCACCAGGCCGCCCCCGGCCAGCTTGTTGATGCCCAGGCTATCGCCCAGCAGCCAGGCCCCCAGCAGCACCGCCCCCACCGGCATCAGCAGCGTCAGCGGCGTGACCCGGCTCACCGGATGGCGGCGCAACAGCCCGTACCAGAGGCCGTAGGCCACGATGGAGGACATCACCGCGGTGTAGAACACCGCGCCCCAGCCGGCCCATCCGGCCGCCTGGATGGCCTGCCACTGGCCCTGCTCGAACCACCAGGACCCCAGCGCCACCTGAGGCGTGGCGAACAGCGCCACCCAGCCGGCCAGCGCCATGGGCGAGACGCTGGGGCCCTGCTTGATCAGCAGCTGCGAGATGGCCCAGCCCAGGGCGCTGGTCAGCAGCAGGGCGGTGGGCAGCGGCGACGGCAGGGTGGGGCCACCGGCCAGTACCGCGACCCCGGCGAAAGAGAGCGCCAGGCCGGCCAGTCGACGCGGCCCCAGGCGCTCCTTGAGGAACACCACGGCGAGCAGGGTCGCGAAGGGCGTACCCATCTGCACCAGCAGGGCACCGGTGCCCGCCTCGGCCTGACCGAGCCCGATGAACAGCAGGGCGAAGTGCAGCGAGCCGAAGGTCACCGAGAGCAGCGCCAGGAAGGGCAGCTGGTGACGCGCCACCGGGTGGAACGGCACCAGCAGGACCGCCACCAGGGCGAAGCGCAGCGTGGTCAGCAGCAAGGGGGGGAGTTCGGCCACGCCCAGCTTGATGACGATGATGTTCAGCGCCCAGATGGCGATGACGGCGAGGCCCAGGGCCAGGTCACGAAGCGGCACGGTGTCTCCTCGGGGGGCAGGGAAAAGCGTCACAGCATAGCAAGCCCGTTGAATGCGGGGACAGGGCGGGCCGCAGGCGTGTCTTGCATGACCCTCGGATGACAGGGCATCTTGAGGCTCGCGGCGTCGATGACGCCCTGACAACAACGACGCCGGGGAGGCCGCCGATGGGCTCCCCGCGCCCAACACCGCAAGGACACGCCATGCCTTCATCACGCCCCGCTCGCAGAGTCGCCGCCGCCCTGGCCGGCGTCCTGCTCGTCAGCGTTTCCCTCTCCTCGTCCGTCCAGGCCCGCGAGCTCTCCGTCTCCACCGTGCTCTCCGATGCCTTCCCCTGGGGGCAGGCCGCGGAGAAGTGGGCCGAGCTGGTGGCAGAGCGCTCCGATGGCGAGTTGACCCTGCGGGTCTACCCGAACTCTCAGCTGGTCAACGGCGACCAGACCCGCGAGTTCTCGGCCATGCGCTCGGGCCTGATCGATGCGGCCGTCGGCTCGACCATCAACTGGTCGCCCCAGGTGCCGGAGCTCAACCTCTTCTCGCTGCCTTTCTTCATGCCCGACGTGGGGGCGGTCGATGCCGTGACCGGCGGTGCGGCCGGCGAACTCGTCTTCGAGGCCATCGCGTCGCGGGGCGTGGTGCCGCTGGCCTGGGGCGAGAACGGCTTTCGCCAGCTCTCCAACTCCCAGGGCCCCATCGACGAGCCCGCCGACCTCGAGGGTCTGAAGATCCGCGTGGTGGGCTCGCCGCTGTTCCAGGACACCTTCACGGCCCTGGGTGCCAACCCGACCCAGATGAGCTGGGCCGATGCCAAGCCGGCGCTGACCACCGGCGCGGTCGACGGCCAGGAGAATCCGCTGTCGGTGTTCGACGTGGCGCGCATCGACCAGGTGGGGCAGGAGCACCTGACCCTCTGGAACTACATGAACGATCCGCTGGTGTTCGCGGTGAACCGTCAGGTGTGGGAGTCGCTCAGCGATCAGGAGCGCACCATCCTGCGCGACGCCGCCGAGGAGGCCGGTGCCTGGGAGATCGCCATGACCCGCGAGGAGGAGCCGGCGCGACTGGCGGCGATCCAGGAGCGCGGCGTCACGGTCACCGAGCTCGACGAGGCCCAGCACCAGGCCTTCGTCGAGGCGACCGAGGCGGTCCACGACGAGTGGGTGCCGCGCATCGGCGAGGCGATCGTCGAGGCCGCCCGTTCCGACATGCAGCCGGACTGATCCCCGGCGCCTAGGCCGCTCGGCGGCTTGTCCTGATCGGACTCTCACCATCGGCCCTCATTATCGGCCCCTTGCGGGGCCGATCTCGTCTCCACGCCTCGGACACCCGACGCCCATGAAACACCCCGACGCAAGACTCGAACGCCTGCTGGCGACCCTGGCGATCCTGATCATCGGCCTGATCAGCCTCGCCAACGTGGTGGTGCGCTATCTCACCGGCGGCTCCTTCGCCTTCACCGAGGAGTTCTCGGTGTTCCTGCTGGTGGTGCTGACCTTCGCCGGCGCCGCCGTGGCCCTGCGCCGCGATCGCCATATCCGCATCGGCCTGCTGGAACGGGCCCTGCCGGCGGCGCCGCGCCGCGCCCTGATCCTCTTCCAGGGCGCCTGCGGCCTGACGGTGCTGGGGCTGATCACCTGGTTTGGCGCCCGGATGACCTGGCAGGAGATCCAGTGGGGCTCTCTCTCCCCGGGCCTCGGCCTGCCGCAGTGGTGGTACCTGGCCTGGCTGCCGCTGCTCTCGGCGCTGATGATGCTGCGCCAGGGGCAGCAGACCCTGGATCGCCTGCGCGGGAGGCTCGAGGATGACGCCTGACCTGTGGATGCTGCTGGCCTTCGCGGGCCTGCTGATCAGCGGGGTCCCGGTGGCCTTCGCGCTGGGCCTGGGGGGCGCCGTCGGCATCCTGGCCGGGCTGTCGCCCGCCATGCTGGCGACGTTGGGCACCAACACCTACAACGGCGTGGCCAAGTACCCGCTGATCGCCATCCCGCTGTTCATCCTCACCGGGCTGATCTTCGAGCGGGCCGGGGTGGCGGCGCGGCTGGTGCGCTTCGCCCAGGCGCTGATCGGCCCGCGCCACGGCGGCCTGGCCGTGGTGGCGGTGCTGGTCTGCATGATCATGGGCGGGATGAGCGGCTCGGGCCCCGCCGATGCCGCGGCGGTGGCCATGGTGATGCTGCCGAGCATGACCAGGGCCGGCTACCCCAAGCCCTTCTCGGCCACGCTGATCGCCGCCTCGGCCTCCACGGCGATCCTGATCCCGCCCTCGGTGGCGCTGATCCTCTACTCCATCGTGGTGCCGGGAGTCGACCTGCGGGCGCTGTTCGCGGCGGGACTCTTCCCGGGACTGCTGGCCGGGGCGGCGCTGCTGGTGCCGGCGCTGCTGCTCTCCCGGCGCCATCGCTGGGAGGCCCCGGGCGGGGTCGAGCGACCGGCGCTGGGCGAGAGCTTCCGGCAGGCACTGCCGGCGCTGTTCGCCCCGGTGATCATTCTCGGCGGGCTGCGCAGCGGGCTCTTCACGCCCACCGAGGCGGCCGTGGTGGCGGTGGCCTACGGTGCCCTGGTCGGCCTCGTGCTGACCCGGGAGATGCGCTGGCGGGATCTCTGGGAGCTGCTGGGCGAAGCGGCGGTGATCTCCGGCGTGGTGCTGCTGATCATCGCCCTGGCCGGCATCTTCGCCTGGGCCGGCACCATGCTCGGCACCTTCCGTCATCTGGCGGAGTGGATCGTCGGGCTCACCGACAACGGCACGCTGCTGCTGGTGCTGATCATGCTGGCGGTCCTGCTGGCCGGCATGCTGCTCGACGCCATCTCGATCTATTTGATCATGATGCCGATCCTGATTCCGGTGATGCAGCACTTCGACTGGAACCCGGTGTGGTTCGGCATCCTGCTGGCGATGAACATCGCCATCGGCCAGTTCACGCCGCCGGTGGCGGTGAACCTGATGGTGACCACCGAGGTGGCGAAGATCCGCCTGGAGCAGACCGTGGGCTGGGCGCTGCTGTTCGTGGTGGCCATGGCGGCCGCCCTGGCGCTGGTGGCGCTGTTCCCCGCCATCGCCCTGTGGCTGCCCGGGGTGCTGGGCTACAACGTCTAGGCCAGGGTCGCGTAGCTGGGGCCGCGACGGGCTCAGTCGTCACCTCGGGCCTGGCCGTCCTGCAGGGTGGCCAGGGTGCGGCGATGCAGGTCCCGGCTGGTGGCATCGAAGAGCACGAAGCGCACGCGCTCGATGGCGGGGCAGTGGGGCAGGGTGGTGAGCACCGTCGAGATCGCGACGCGCGCCGCCTCGGCCGGCGGATAGCCGAAGGCGCCCGCGGAGAGGGCCGGGAAGGCGATCGAGGGAATGCCGTGGCGCTCGGCCAGCTCCAGGGCGCGGCGGTAGCAGGCCGCGAGCAGCTCGTCGGCCGGCTCGTCGACGCCGTACACCGGCCCCAGGCAGTGGATCACGTGGCGGTTGGGCAGCGCGAAGGCCTCGGTGATCACCGCCTGGCCGGGGCGGATCGGTGCCAGCGGCCGGCACGCCTCGGCGAGTTCGGGGCCGGCGGCCCGGTGCAGGGCGCCGGCCACGCCGCCGCCGCTTCTCAGCTGGGCGTTGGCGGCATTGACCACGGTATCGATATCGGCCTGGTGGGCGATATCGCCCTGGACGCACTCGATGCGCTCGGTCATGACGCGACTCCTTGGTGGCCTGGCCTGCCCTCAGTCTGGTGCCCAGAGCGGCAGGGCATCAAGGTCTGCCCGACGGTCCGGTCCGAGCGGCAGTCGCCGGCGCGCCTCGTCGAGCGTCGCCTTGTCCAGGGTCAGCCGATGCCACTCCTCGCCGGTGCCGAAGGCGAGGGCAGGGTGCTCGTCGTCGACCAGCGGCGGGCAGAACAGCGACCGGCCCCACTCGGCGCCGGCACGGTTCAGGCTCAACCAATAGAGCTGATTCTCCATGGCGCGGGTGGTGACGAAGGCGTGCCAGCTGGCGAAGCTGAAGTCGCGGGTGAAAGCCACCGGGTGCAGGATCAGTTCGACCCCATCGGCGGCGAGGCGCCGCGCCAGTGCCGGGAAGCGCAGGTCGTAGCAGATGACCACGCCGACCCGCCAGCCGGCGATCTCGGTGACCAGCAGGTGCTCGCCGGGCGAGAAGTGGGCCGCCTCGCCGGAGGCCCCGAACTGGGCGCAGTGGAGCTTGTCGTAGACGCCGGCCAGGCGGCCGTCGGGGCCGACCAGCACCTGGCTGATATGGCGGCGGCCGCCCGCGCGGCGCGCCATGCCGAAGGCGATGGCGGTGCCGAGTTCGCGCGCCAGCCCGGCGAAGGCCTCGACCACCGGGCCGCCGAGATCGTCGTCCAGCGCCTCCAGGCAGTCGAAGGCGTCGTCGCTATATTCCTGGGCGGCGAGCTCGGGCAGCACGATCAGATCCGGCACGCCATCGTCACAGGCCGCGCGCATACGCTCCGCCAACCGGCTCAGGTGGCTGAGCTGGTCGGCGCGACAACGCGTCGTCGGAATGGTGATCTGGCCGGCGAGTATCTGCATGGTCTCTCCTGTAGTGACGCCCGGGCACGTGATCCAGGCCGCTGCGCTTGCGCGCATCTCTTCAGTCTATTCCCGCGGTTACCGGGTCGTCCCTACGTGGACAGAGGCGCTGAAAATTAACGCTCGCGTCATCTACGCTGGGTCTAGACTCCTTCATAAGCAAAAAGGCCTCATCATACGACCGCTTTTTTCGCTAAAGTAGGAGGGAGCGGCTCAGAGCCGTCGGCGGTTCAGGATCGAGACCGCCACCACGGAACCCGTTTTCACAACACAAGAGGTGTGTTCATGACACGTCATGCTTTCTCTGCCGCTGCCTTTTCCGGCGCGCTGCTGGGAGCCGCGATGTTTGCATCGCCGGCCATGGCCCAGGACGAGAAGTTCATCACCATCGGTACCGGTGGCCAGACCGGCGTCTACTACGTGGTCGGCCAGTCCGTCTGCCGCCTGGTGAACCGTCTGGAAGACGCCAACATCAAGTGCAACGCCCCCTCCACCGGCGGGTCGGTGGCCAACGTCAACGGCATCAAGTCCGGTGAGCTGGACATGGGCGTGGTGCAGTCCGACGTGCAGTATCAGGCCTACAACGGCACCGGCAACTTCGAAGGCGATGCCTACGAGGACCTTCGCGCCGTCTTCCGTGTTCATGGCGAGCCTCTGACCATGCTGGCCCGCGCCGATGCCGGCATCGAGGGCCTCGACGACCTGGAAGGCAAGCGCGTCAACATCGGCAACCCGGGCTCCGGCCAGCGCAACACCATGGAAGTGGTCATGGATGCCAAGGGCTGGACCATGGATACCTTCTCCCTGGCCTCCCAGCTGGATGCCGCCGAGCAGGCCGCGGCCCTGTCCGACAACAACATCGACGCCATGGTCTATGTGGTCGGTCACCCCAACGGTTCCCTGCAGGAAGCCACCACCACCGTCGACGCGCGTCTCGTCCCGCTGGATGGCCCGGTCATCGAGCAGATCGTCGAGGAGCACCCCTACTACTCCATGTCGACCATCCCCGGTGGCCTCTACAAGGGCAACCCGGACGACGTGCCCACCTTCGGCGTGGCGGCCACCTTCGTGACCGACAGCAACACCGACGACGAAGTGGTCTACCAGACGGTCAAGGCGATCTTCGACAACTTCGATCGCTTCAAGCGTCTGCACCCTGCCTTCGAGAATCTCGATCCGCAGGAGATGGTCAGCTCCGGTCTGTCGGCGCCGCTGCACGAAGGTGCCGCACGCTACTATCGCGAGCAGGGTTGGATCGAGTGATCTCCGGTATCTGAGATCACCTCATCCAGGTGTTGAGTGCGCGGTCATCCGGATAGGTGGCCGCGCACTCTGGTTCTGACGAATGATTACCAGTGTCAATCGATAACTTAGAGCAGGGCTCGCTTATGACCGAGGACAAGATGAGGTCTCCGGGTGATGAGGTCGACCTGGAGGATATGGTCGCCTCTACCGACTCGGGGGCGCGCAAGCCGGCCGGAATGCCGGGCAAGCTGCTGGTCAGCATCGCCGCGGTATGGTCGCTCTTCCAGCTGTGGATCGCCTCGCCGATCCCCTTCATGCTGGGCTTCGGGGTCTTCAATGCCACCGAGGCCCGATCGATTCATCTGGCATTCGCCCTCTTCCTGGCCTATATGGCCTACCCGGCGCTGCAGCGCTCGCCGCGTGACCGCATTCCCTTTCAGGACTGGGTACTGGCGGCGGCGGCCGCCTTCTGCGGCGCCTACATGTTCATGTTCTACGAACAGCTGGCCCAGCGTCCCGGCGCCCCCATCCTGCAGGATGTGATCATCGGGGTGATCGGCATCCTGCTGCTCCTCGAGGCGACGCGTCGTGCCCTCGGGCCGCCGCTGATGATCGTGGCCACGGTGTTTCTCGTCTACAGCCTGGCCGGCCCCTGGATGCCCGGCATCCTGGCGCACGGCGGGGTGAGCCTGTTCGGCCTGGTCAACCACCAGTGGCTGACGACCCAGGGGGTCTTCGGCATCGCCCTGGGGGTCTCGACCAGTTTCGTCTTCCTGTTCGTACTCTTCGGCGCCCTGCTCGACAAGGCGGGCGCGGGTAACTACTTCATCAAGGTCGCCTTCTCGCTGCTCGGCCACTACAAGGGCGGGCCGGCCAAGGCCGCCGTGGTGGCCTCCGGCATGACCGGCCTGATCTCCGGCTCCTCGATCGCCAACGTGGTGACCACGGGGACCTTTACCGTGCCGATGATGAAGCGCGTCGGCTTCCCCGCCGAGAAGGCCGGGGCGGTGGAAGTGGCCTCCTCGGTCAACGGCCAGATCATGCCGCCGGTCATGGGGGCCGCGGCCTTCCTGATGGTGGAGTATGTCGGCATCTCCTACGTCGACGTGATCAAGCACGCCTTCCTGCCGGCGCTGATCTCCTATATCGCGCTGATCTATATCGTCCACCTCGAGGCCCTGAAGGCCAACATGCAGGGGCTTCAGAGCAGCAACCCGCCCAAGCCCCTGGTGCGCAAGGTGATCGGTTTCCTCGGCGGCCTGCTGTTGATGATGATCACGGCCATGGTGGTCTATTACGGCCTGGGCTGGATCAAGCCGCTGATGGGCGACGCCACCCCCTGGCTGGTGGCCCTGGTCCTGGCCGTCGTCTACGTGGGACTCTTGAAGCTGGCCGCGGGCTATCCCGAGCTCGAGCTCGACGATCCCGATGAGCCGGTCTACACCCTGCCGCAGACGCGTCCCACGGTGATGGTCGGCCTGCAGTACATCCTGCCGGTCGTGGTGCTGATCTGGTGCCTGATGGTCGAGCGCCTGTCGCCGGGGCTGTCGGCCTTCTGGGCCACGGTGCTGATGGTCTTCATCATGATCACCCAGCGCCCCATCACCTCGATCTTCCGGGGGCGCAGCGACATGGCGGCGGACATCCGCGAGGGGCTGCTGGACCTGTGGAGCGGGCTGGTGACCGGCGCGCGCAACATGATCGGCATCGGCATCGCCACGGCCACCGCCGGCATCATCGTCGGCGCGGTGTCCCAGACCGGCGTGGGCCTGGTGCTGGCCGACGTGGTCGAGGTGCTCTCCATGGGCAACCTGATGCTGATCCTGCTGCTCACCGCGGTGCTCAGCCTGATCCTCGGTATGGGCCTGCCCACCACGGCCAACTATATCGTGGTCTCGGCGCTGCTGGCCCCGGTGATCGTCCAGCTGGGCGAGCAGAACGGCCTGCTGGTGCCGCTGATCGCGGTGCACCTCTTCGTGTTCTACTTCGGCATCATGGCGGACGTGACCCCGCCGGTGGGCCTGGCCTCCTTCGCCGCGGCGGCGGTGTCGGGCGGTGATCCCATCCGTACCGGCTTCCAGGCCTTCTACTACAGCCTGCGGACCGCGGCGCTGCCGTTCCTGTTCATCTTCAACACCGACCTGCTGCTGATCGACGTCTCCTGGTTGCAGGGGATCCTGATCTTCGTGGTGGCCACGGTGGCGATGCTGATCTTCGCGGCGGCCACCCAGGGCTTCATGGTGACGCGCAGCCGCTGGTACGAGTCCGTGCTGCTGCTGCTGGTGGCCTTCACGCTGTTCCGCCCCGGGTTCTGGATGGACATGATCCACGATCCCTATCGCGAGGTGCCGCCGGCGCAGTTCGTCGAGGCGCTGGGCAGCGTCAGTGACGAGACGACCCTGCGGTTGCAGGTGGCGGGCCTGGACGCCTATGGCGATCCCATGACCACCTACATGACGCTGCCGGTGCCCGAAGGGGAGACCGGCGAGGAGCGCCTGGAGAACCTTGGGCTGGAACTGTTCATCGAAGAGGAGAAGGCGGTGGTCGATATGGTCGCCTACGGCAGCCAGGCCGCCGACATGGGCTTCGACTTCGACCAGGAGATCATCCAGGTCCTGGCTCCGGTGGATCGCTGGACCAAGGAGTGGATGTGGATTCCCGCCTTCCTGGTGTTCGGCCTGGTCCTGATGCTGCAACGGCGGCGGCGTGATCGCGATGCCGCCCTGGCTCAAGCCTGAAGGAGGCGCAACCATGTACCAGAAGATCATGTTGCCGGTGGATCTCAACGAGGAGGCGTCGTGGGAGAAGGCGCTGCCCACGGCCCTGTCGCTGTGCCAGAGCTTCGGTGCCTCGCTGCACGTGGTGACGGTGCTGCCCGACTACCGCATGCCGCTGGTGGGCTCCTACTTCCCCAAGGACTTCGCCCAGAAGGCACATCAGGCGGTCTCCGATGCCCAGCACGAGTTCATCCGTGAGCACGTGCCGGAGGACATCACCGTCCAGAGCGTGATCGTCGATGGCTCACCGTGGGAGGCGATCATCAAGGCGGCGAAGCAGCTCGAGATCGATCTGATCGTCATGGCCTCCCACAACAAGCGCAAGTTCGTCGACTACGTGCTCGGGCCCAATGCCGAGCACGTCGTGCACCACTCGAAGGTGTCGGTGATGATCGTGCGCTGAGTCGGCCTGGCCATGGTCGGCCATCGAGGCCGATGGCCATCGGCCAGCCCCCTGCGAACGCCTCCCCTCAAGGGAGGCGTTCGCGTATGAGGGGCGCCGACGACATGCGGGGGATGACGCCAGGCACGACCTCCGGCGGTTTCGCGTCCTGAGGACACTGTGCGTTGAGGGCCTCACCCCCTGGCCCTCTGCGTTAACGGCGGACGTCGTCTACATTAATCAGACATTAAGAGATGACGGGCGCTCTTTCGGCCATGCGGCGAAGGCGCCCCGAACCGGCCCGGCGGAACCGGGACACCAAAGGCGGAAACAGGGGTGTGACCATGAATGCGGCAACCAGAGAGCAGGACAAGACTGCTGCACCCAGTGTCAGGATCAACATCCGATCAGTGGGTATGGACAAGCCACGAGCCTGGCTGGCGGCAGGCTTCGAGGATTTTCGCCAGGCCACCGCGGTCAGTCTCGCCTATGGGATGTTCTGGGTGGGGCTGAGTATCGCCATCACCGCCGGTGCCTTCACGCTGGGGCTCTGGCACTGGTTGTTGCCGCTGATCGCCGGTTTCATGTTCCTCGGGCCGCTGGTGGCGGTGGGGTCCTACGGCATCAGCCGGGCGATCGAGGCCGGGCGCGTCCCCAATCTCGGTGATGCCTTCGGCGGCTGGAAGGGGCACGCCGGCCAGCTGGCGATGATGGGCGTGATGATGATGATCTTCTTCCTCGCCTGGATTCGCCTGGCCACGCTGCTCTTCGCGCTGTTTTTCGGCCTCGAGGCGCCCAACCCCGAGACGCTCTATGCCTCGCTGTTGACCACCGCCGACGGCCTGATCATGCTGGCGGTCGGCACCGCGATCGGCGCCGTGCTGGCCTTTGGCGCCTTCACCATCAGCGTGGTGGCCATCCCCACCCTGATGGATCAGGATCTCACCTTCATGGAGGGCATCGAGGCCAGCATCCGCTCGGTGGCCAAGAACTTCCGCCCGATGCTGCTGTGGGCGGCCATCCTCACCGGCTGCGTGCTGGTCGGGGTGATGACCTTCTATATCGGCCTGGCCCTGATCCTGCCGGTGCTCGGACATGCCAGCTGGCACGCCTACGAGGACCTGGTGCGCATCGAGCCGGTCGAGAAGCTGGAAAGCTGAGACCACGCCTGCCGACGGCGGCCGTACCAGCAGTGACACGAGGGGCGCCCTGGCGCCCCTCTCGCTTTTTGGCGGCCCCGCGCCTGACCCAGGGCGCCGAGTGACGTACTCTGTGCCGGTCTTTCTCGTCTCGGGAATCCCGCTCATGTCGACCGGATTCATCGTGCGTCTGCTGGCCCCGCTGCTGTGCCTGCTGATCGCGCTGTCCCACGCCCAGGCGCATTCTCACGCCCCGGCCCATCCTCAAGAGCAGCCGATGCCCCTGCCCGGGCCCACCGACAGGGTGATCCTCACCCTCAGCGGGGATATCGCCTATCCCAACGTGGGTGACGAGGCGCACTTCGATCGCGCCATGCTGGAGGCCCTGCCGTCGCGGGTCATCGAGACCCACACCCCCTGGCATAGCGACAAGGGGCGCTTCGAGGGGCCCCTGGTCCGGGCCCTGCTCGACACCGTCGGGGCCGACGGCGACAGCCTGCGCATCCGGGCCCTCAACGACTTCGAGGCGCAGGCCCCGCGGTCCGACTTCTACGACCACGACGTGATCCTCGCCATGTCACGGGACGGCGAGCCCCTGGGCATTCGCGACTTCGGTCCGCTGTTCGTCGTCTATCCCTTCGATGCGCATCCCGAGCTCTTGACCGAGGCGGTGCGCTTCCGCTCGGTCTGGCACGTCGAACGGATCATCGTACCCTGAGAGGTTCCGGGCGAGGAGGCCTGATGCCGCACTACCCCCTGCGTCTGAAGCTGGGCGCCATCGCCGCCCTGCTGTTCTTCGCCTCCGCCCTGGTGGTGGTCGGCCTGGTCGCCTGGCGCCAGCACGCGCTCTCCGAGAGCGTGGGCGGCAATGCCGTCTGGCACGCCTACAAGCTCGATCGTGACACCGTGGAGCTGCGAAGCTTCCTGGCCCGTCCCGACCCGGCGGCCACTCGGCCGCTGCTGGCCATGCGCATCCGCCTGGAACTGCTCTATAGCCGCTTGAACCTGCTCCAGGAGGGCGACATCACCCGGCTGCTCGCCGAGATCGATGTCGCCGAGGAGCTCGTTGGGCAGGTCGAGTCGCATCTGGATGCCATGGAGGCACAGCTGAGCGGAATGGAGCGCCTCGATGCCGATGCCCGGAGCCAGCTGATCTCGCGCCTGGGTATCCTGGGAGGCGTCACCGAGCGATTGATCATCGCCATCAATGGCCACCTGGCCGAGGCCACCACCCGGGAGCGGCACGCCCTGCAGACGCTCTACGTCGTCCTGCTGCTGCTGATCCTGGCGATGAGCCTGACGGCCCTGCTGGTGGTGGTCTTCCTGTTTCGCGAGTCCCGCGACAACGCCGCCGCCCGACGAGAGCTGGAGACCCTGAGCCGCGAGCTCGAGGTCACCGCACAGCGCGCCGAGTCGTCGAGCCGCGCCAAGTCGGACTTCCTGGCGACCGTCAGCCACGAGATCCGGACGCCGCTCAACGGCGTGATCGGCATGAGCGACCTGCTGCAGGATCAGCCGCTGCCCGTGAAGGCGCGCCACTTCGCCGACACCATTCATGACAGTGCCCAGCGGCTGCTCGAGCTGATCAACGACATCCTGGATTTCTCCAAGATCGAGGCCCAGCGCCTGGAGTTCGAGGAGCGACCCTTCGAGCTGGCCGAGCTGGTCGAGGGGGCGGTGGCGCTGTTTGCGCCGCGGGCCCAGGCCCGAGGCCTGCGCCTGACGTGCGACATCGATCCGCGGCTGCCGATGCGGGTCGTCGGCGATGCCGGCCGTCTGCGGCAGGTGCTGCTCAACCTGCTCTCCAACGCCATCAAGTTCACCGAGCGGGGGGAGGTGCGACTGGGCGTGCGCGCCCTGAACGATGGCACGGTGCGCTTCGAGGTCGTCGACACCGGGATCGGCATTGCCCCCGAGAGCCAGCGTCAGCTGTTCGAACCCTTCCAGCAGGGCGACCCTTCCACCGCGCGCCGCTTCGGCGGCACCGGGCTCGGGCTCGTGATCAGCCAGCGCCTGGTCGAGGCGCAGGGCGGGCGGCTCGCATTCGAGAGCGAGCCGGGCCGGGGCAGCCGTTTCTGGTTCGTGTTGACGCTGCCGGAGGCCACGGCCCACGAGGTGGCGGCCGATGCGTCGGCGGTCGCCCCGGCGGGGGGGCTGGCCGGCGCCCGGTTGCTGGTGGTCGAGGATGACCCGGTCAACCAGCAGGTGGCGCGGGCCATGCTCGAACGCCTGGGCTGTCGTGTCAGTGTCGCCGAGGCCGCGGACGTGGCGCTCTCCTGGACGGCGCGTGAACACTTCGACCTGATCTTCATGGACGTGCAGCTACCCGGCATGGACGGGCTAGAGGCGACGCGACGGCTGCGCACCCGTGGCGGCTGGTCCGCCGAGGTGCCGGTCGTGGCCATGACCGCCGGAGGGCCGAGCGGAGATCAGGCGCGCTGCCTGGCCGCCGGCATGAGCGGCTATCTGGCCAAGCCGCTCTTCCAGCAGGCCCTGGTGGCGCTGCTGAACCGGCATCTGCCGCGCGGCGAGACGCTCCCCCCCGTCGATTCGCCGCTCGAGGAGGCGACGCTGTCGTCGCTGGAAGAGAGCCTGGGTCGACAGGGGCTGACGGCGCTGATCACCCTCTACCGGCACCAGGCGGCGGAGCACCTGGCGGGGCTCGAGCGGGCCCTCGACGACGGGGCGGCCCGCCAGGTCGAATACCTCGCCCATCGGCTCAAGGGGGAATCCTCGAGCCTGGGGGCGGTGCGGGTCGCTGGCCTGGCCAGTCAGCTGGAGCGACTCTGCGCGCAGGAGCGGCTGGACGAAGTCGCCGTCATCCTCAGCGCGCTGCATCGCGGCCTGGCCGAGACGCTGGTGGCGCTGGAGGCCTGGTCATCACCCGACTGAGCCCGCGGCTCGGCTTCCGGCGAACGCACGATGGATCTGGTCCCGCATCTCCTCGAGGAGCCGGCACTCGTGTCGCTTGCTGTCGACGAACCGGTCGAGCAGGGTATCGAGCCTGGCGAGCTCGCAGTGCCGGGCCATCAGTTTGCTGAACTGCAGCGAGTGCTGAGCGAAGGCCAGGGCGTAGTTCAGGGTCTGGGCCGCCATGGCGTCGTCGCTGATGAACAGGTGCAGCCGGTACTGCTCCGCGATGGCCCGGCGCCGGGCCAGGGTCGCCGGCAGGCAGTGACGCCGCTGCAGCTGCTCGGCGAGGGTCTCCAGGGCGCCCAGGCGCCGCTCGCACTCGATGCCCAGCGTGGCCATCAGGCGGCTGACCTCGGGGCGGGTGGGCAGGAAGCTCAGGGCCAGGCCGCGGTAGCGCTCCATCTCGTGCGACTCGTGATCGTAGGTGAGCGACAGCGGCTGATCGGCGGGGCTGGGGTGGGTGTGCATCTCGGGCGGGCAGGCAGGCATGGGCATCTCCGTTCTTGTCATCCGGGCCTCTTCCGGGCACCGTCCAGATAAGGTAGACGCAGGGGGGCAGCTCCCTCCTTGATATTGGTCAATTTCGTTCGCGGATCAGCAGAAAGTACCAGGCTCCCTGAGCGCCGTGCAGCGTGATCAAGCCGCGCCCTGGGCCGGCGTTGTCGCTCCCGGCCCCGGGGCATACACTGCCCGAAACCCGACAGGCAGGCCGACATGCGTGATCCTTTCCCCGCCAGCCCCGGGCTCGCTGGCACGTCAGAGCAGGGCACGGCAGACGAGGCGTTGCCGCTGCGCACCGCCGTGAGCCGCCGAAGCGACCCCCGGGCCGCGGCGCAGGAGCTCGCCGGCGAGCTTGGCCATCCTGAACTCGGCTTCGTGCTGTTCTTCTGCAGCGCCGAGTATCCCCTGGCGGCGCTCTCCGAGTCCCTGGATGCGGCCTTTCACGGCGTGCCGGTGGCGGGCTGCACCACCGCCGGGGAGATCACCCCGCAGGGCTACGAGCGTGGCGGTATCGTCGCCATCGGCCTCGACCGGCGCCACTTCGCCGTCTCCTTCGCGCTCATCGAGGATCTGTCGGGCTTCGACCTGATGCGCGCCCAGCGGCTGGTCGACGGCCTGCTCGATGACTGTCGCCATCGCGCCCTGGCGCCCCTGGCCGAGCACAGCTTCGCCCTGACGCTGCTCGACGGGCTCTCCAGCTGCGAGGAGCAGGTGCTGGCGACCCTGGATGCCGCCCTGGGGCGCATTCCCAGCTTCGGCGGCTCCGCCGGTGACGACAATCGCCTGGCCCATACCCACGTGCACGCCGAGGGGCGCTTCCACGGCCAGGCCGCGGTGGTGGTGCTGATCAACACCCGGCTGCCCTTCGAGGTCTTCACCACCCACCACCTGCGACCGCGCACCGAGAAGCTGGTGGTCACCCGCGCCGATCGCGAGCGCCGCCGGGTGCTGGAGCTCAACGCCCTGCCGGCCGCCGAGGAGTATGCCCGGCTGGTGGGCCTGCCGGTCGCGTCGCTGGATGCCGCGGTCTTCGCCCGCCACCCCCTGGCGGTGCGGCTGGGCGAGGCGCACTTCGTGCGCGCCATCCAGCGGGTCAACGACGACGGCAGCCTGAGTTTCTACTGCGCCGTGGAGAACGGCATCGTGCTCACCGCCATGCGCCCGGCGCCCCTGCTCGAGGATCTCGAGGCGGTCTTCGCCGGGCTGACCGAGCGCCTCGGCGACCCGGCGCTGATCATCGCCTGCGACTGCTTCCTGCGTCGGCTGGAGCTGGAAACGCTGGAGCGCGTGGAGGCGGGTTCACGGCTGCTGGCCCGTTCGCGGGTGATCGGTTTCAACTCCTATGGGGAGCAGCATCATGGCATGCACATCAACCAGACCTTCACCGGGGTCGCCATTGGCTCTCGACCGTCCACGGACGATGCCTGAGGACGCCACCGCCCGGGAGCGGGAGCTTTTGGAGGAGAACGCGCGCCTGCGCCGGATCGCCACCGCGCTGATGGAGCGGGTGGAATCCGCGGGGGTGGCGGGGGCGGCGCCCTATGCGGCCTTCGAGCATGCCGTGCTGCTCGCCGAGCAGGTGCGCGAGCGCACTGAGGCCCTGCAGCAGACCCTGGCCGAGCTGCATGCCGCCAAGGCCGAGGCCGAGGCGGCCAACCTCTCCAAGACCCGCTTCCTGGCCGCGGTCAGCCACGACCTGATGCAGCCGCTGAATGCCGCCCGCTTGTTCACCAGCGCCCTCGAGGAGCACGAGCTTCCCGCCCAGTCGACGCGGCTGGTGGGGCACGTCGGGCGCTCCCTCCAGGACGTGGAGGCGCTGCTCGGCACCCTGGTGGATATCTCGCGGCTCGATGCCGGCGTGCTCGAACCGGACATCGCGCCGTTCCCCGTCGCGCGGCTGCTCGACGTGCTGGCCGAGGAGTTCCGCCAGATGGCCGCGGCGCGCGGGCTTGCGCTGCACTACGTGGCAAGCGACGCGGTCGTCGCCTCGGACCTGGCGCTGCTGGCGCGGGTGGTGCGCAACTTCCTGACCAATGCCATTCGCTACACCGAGCAGGGGCGGATCCTGCTGGGCTGCCGTCGGCGCCCCGGGGGACTCGAGATCCTGGTGGGCGATACCGGGCCCGGCATCCCCGAGGCGCAGCGCGAGGCGATCTTCCAGGAGTTCCAGCGCCTGGGCGAGCGCCGCGACGCCGAGGATCGCGGCCTGGGGCTGGGGCTGGCGATCGTCGATCGCATCGCCGGGATCCTCGATCATCCCCTGCGGCTCGCCTCGGTGCCGGGGCGCGGCTCGCTGTTCGCGGTGCGCGTGCCCGCCGGCCGGCTGCCGGCGGCGCCAGCGAGCGCGCCGGCACCTGCCTGGGAGGGCGATGTGCTGGCGGGCACGCGGGTCTGGGTCATCGACGACGATCCGGGGATCTGCGAGGGCATGGCGGCGCTGCTCGACGGCTGGGGGTGCGAGGTGCGCACCGCCACCTCCCTGGCCGCCCTGGAGGCCGACCTGAACGCTCACGCGCCCGGTGAGGCCGCCGACGTGCTGCTGGTCGACTATCACCTGGGGGAGGGCGACCCCGATGGCCTGGCGGTGACGGCGCGGCTGCGCGAGCGCCGGCCGGGGCTCGCGGTGGTGGTGATCACCGCCAATCACGACGCCTCGATCAAGAGCCTGACGCGCCAGCGGGGCTACGGCTGCCTGCTCAAGCCCGTCAAGCCGCTGCGGCTGCGCATGCAGCTGGTCGGCCTGCGAGGCGTCGGCTCAGGGTGAGGGGGCGTGGCGCTCGGCCAGCAGGGCCTCGAGGTCGAGCGCACCGGCGGCCAGTATCGCCTGGACGCGGCCCGAGACGTGAAGCTTGCGCAGGATCGCCGAGACGTGAGTCTTCACCGTGGTCTCGGCGATCTCCAGCTCGCGGGCGATCACCTTGTTGGAGGCGCCGCGGGAGAGGCGGATCAGCACCTCGAGCTGCTTGTCGGTGAGCTCGGCCAGGCGCTGGCGCTGCGCGTCCTGCTGGCCCGCCTCATCCGGCGGCGAAGGCGCTGAGGCCGGGGGGCGGCGCATGATGTCCGCCGGCAGGTAGAGCTGGCCCTCCAGCAGGCGGGTCAGGGCCGCCTGGAGTTCCGGGCGCGGCGTCGACTTGGGGATGTAGCCCACCGCGCCGAGGTCGATGGCCTCGAGGATGGTGCGCCGCTCCTGGTCGGCGGAGAGGATCGCCACCGGCAGCGCGGGATACGCCTCGCGCAGCGCCCGGAGCCCCTCCAGTCCGCTGGCATCGGGCAGGCCGAGATCCAGTAGCACCAGATCGACGTCCGGGTGCTGTTCGGCATGCTCCAGGGCGTGCGCCAGGCTCTCGGCCTCCAGCAGTCGACTGTCGGGCAGCCCGGCGGCGATCACCGCGCCGATGGCCTCGCGAAACAGCGGATGGTCATCGGCGACCATCAGGGTGTGCATGGCAATCCTCCTGGCATCGTCTCACCTCCTACCGAAGGGGGAGGCGCTCTCCTGCCAACGCAGTATGTCCCACAAGATCCCGCTGACCAAGACTGGGGTAAGGCCGCGAGACCACCCTTGGCGCGGCCCGCGAACCCGCAATGGAAAAGGAGATTCGAGATGGATGCAACGATGAAGGCTGCCGTGGTGCGCAAGTTCGGCGAACCGCTGACCATCGAGGAGGTGCCGACGCCGCGGCCGAAGCGTGGGGAGATCCTGGTCAAGGTCGCGGCGTCGGGGGTCTGCCACACCGACCTGCACGCCGCGCACGGCGACTGGCCGGTCAAGCCCGAGCCTCCGTTCATTCCCGGCCATGAGGGCGTGGGGCACATCGTGGCCGTGGGCGAGGGGGTCAGCCACGTCAAGGAGGGCGATCGCGTCGGAGTGCCCTGGCTCTACTCGGCCTGCGGCTACTGCGAGCACTGCCTGGGCGGCTGGGAGACGCTCTGCGAGTCGCAGCAGAACACCGGCTACTCGGTCAATGGCGGCTTCGCCGACTACACCCTGGCGGATGCCGGCTACGTGGGACGCCTGCCCGACAACGTCGACTTCCTCGAGATCGCTCCGGTGCTGTGTGCCGGCGTCACGGTCTACAAGGGGCTGAAGATGACCGATACCCGCCCCGGCCAGTGGGTGGTGATCTCCGGCATCGGCGGCCTTGGCCACATGGCCGTGCAGTACGCCCGGGCCATGGGGCTCAACGTGGCGGCCGTCGATATCGACGACGGCAAGCTGGCGCTCGCAGCGCGGCTGGGTGCCGCGGTGACGGTCAACGCCATGAAGACCGACCCGGCGGCCTACATCAAGCAGGAGATCGGCGGGGCCCACGGGGCGCTGGTCACGGCGGTCTCGCCCAAGGCCTTCGATCAGGCCCAGGGCATGCTGCGCCGTGGCGGCACCCTGGTGCTCAACGGCCTGCCGCCGGGGGACTTCCCGCTGCCGATCTTCGGCACCGTGCTCAACGGCCTGACCATCCGCGGCTCCATCGTCGGCAGCCGCCAGGACCTGCAGGAGTCGCTGGACTTCGCCGGCGAGGGCAGGGTCAAGGCCACGGTGGCCACCGACCGGCTCGAGAACATCAACGATGTCTTCCAGCGCATGATCGAGGGCCGCATCGAAGGCCGCGTGGTGCTCGACATGATGTCGTGAGACTCCCCCGGTCACGCTCAACGAGGCGCGAGGTCCGTCGCGGCCTCGGGGCGGCGCACCGCGCGCGACATTCGGGCCTCCTCCCGAAGGAGGAGCCCGGCTCCTGCCATCGGAGTATGTCGCGAACGGCCGCGCTCACCAACACTGAGAGATGAACTTCCATAACGACAATATTCAGGAGTCACGCCATGATCTACGCCAACCCCGGCCAGGCCGGTTCGGTCGTCAGCTTCGAGCAGCGCTACGGCAACTACATCGGCGGCGAGTTCGTGCCCCCGGTGAAGGGCCAGTACTTCGACAACGTCAGCCCGGTCAACGGCGAGGTGTTCTGCGAGATTCCCCGCTCCACCGCCGAGGACATCGACAAGGCGCTGGACGCCGCCCACCAGGCCGCTCCGGCCTGGGGCAAGACCTCGGCCGCCGAGCGTTCCAACGTGCTGCTCCGGATCGCCGACCGCATGGAGCAGAACCTCGAGATGCTCGCCGTGGCCGATACCTGGGACAACGGCAAGGCGGTGCGTGAGACGCTCAACGCCGACCTGCCGCTGGCCATCGACCACTTCCGCTACTTCGCCGGCTGCATCCGCGCCCAGGAGGGCTCCGCCGCGGACATCGACGCCAACACCGTGGCCTATCACTTCCACGAGCCGCTGGGGGTGGTGGGGCAGATCATCCCCTGGAACTTCCCGCTGCTGATGGCCGTGTGGAAACTGGCGCCGGCGCTGGCGGCGGGCAACTGCGTGGTGCTCAAGCCCGCCGAGCAGACCCCGGCCTCCATCCTCAAGCTGATGGAGCTGGTCGGCGACCTGCTGCCGCCCGGCGTGCTCAACGTCGTCAACGGCTACGGCGCCGAGGCCGGCCAGGCGCTGGCCACCAGCAAGCGCATCGCCAAGATCGCCTTCACCGGCTCTACCCCGGTGGGCGCGCACATCCTCAAGTGCGCCGCCGAGAACATCATCCCCTCCACGGTGGAGCTGGGCGGCAAGTCGCCGAACATCTACTTCGCCGACATCATGAACGCCGAGCCGGAGTTCATCGACAAGGCCGTGGAGGGCCTGGTGCTGGCCTTCTTCAACCAGGGCGAGGTGTGCACCTGTCCCTCGCGCGCCCTGATCCAGGAGAGCATGTACGACGACTTCATGGCCCGGGTCGTGGACCGCACCCTGTCGATCAAGCGCGGCAACCCGCTGGATACCGACGTCCAGGTCGGCGCCCAGGCCTCCCAGGAGCAGTTCGACAAGATCATGTCCTACATGGACATCGCCCGTGAGGAGGGCGCCGAGTTCCTGGCCGGTGGCCAGCGGGAAACCCTGGACCCGGCCATCAACAACGGCTATTACATCCAGCCGACCCTGCTCAAGGGCAACAACAGCATGCGCGTCTTCCAGGAGGAGATCTTCGGCCCGGTGGTGGCGGTGACCACCTTCAAGGACGAGGAGGAGGCCCTCGCCATCGCCAACGACACCGAGTTCGGCCTCGGCGCGGGCGTCTGGAGCCGCGACATGAACGTCGCCTTCCGCATCGGCCGCGGCATCCAGGCCGGCCGCGTCTGGACCAACTGCTATCACCAGTATCCGGCCCACGCCGCCTTCGGCGGTTACAAGAAGTCCGGGGTCGGCCGCGAGACCCACAAGGTGGCCCTCGAGCACTACCAGCAGACCAAGAACCTGCTGGTGAGCTACGACATCAATCCGCTGGGCTTCTTCTGACCGGAAGACGCCTCGGCGAGCATCGAGCAGGCAGTTGGGCGCGACGCGAGTCGCGCCTTTTTTTCGTGGCTCGCTACACCCCCCGCTGGCGTTGCGTCATCATCATTCGTCCCGCCTCCGATTGGACGACACGGCGATGACCGAGCACGAAGACCCCGACCTCCATCAGGCGCGCCTCAAGCGGGCGGCGTCGCTGATCCGCCGCAGCGGGGCGCGGCGGGTTCTCGATCTCGGCTGCGGTTCCGGGGGCCTGCTGCAGTACCTGCTGCGCGACGCACAGTTCGAGCGGGTAGTCGGCCTGGAGCTCAGTGGCGAGCTGCTCGCCCAGGCCAAGCTGCGGCTTTCGGCCCTGCCGGCCGCCCGGGCGGGGCGCCTCGAGCTGATCTGCGGCTCCTATGCCGAGGCCCACCCGGCGCTGGTCGGCTTCGAGGCCGCGGCCATGGTCGAGACCATCGAGCACGTGCCTCCCGAGGCGCTCTCCCGGGTCGAGCGGGCGGTCTTCGCCGGCCTGCGTCCGCGGCTTTTGGTGATGACCACCCCCAACGGCGAGTACAACCCGCTCTACGGCCTCGCCCGCGGCGAGTTTCGCGATCCCGATCACAAGTTCGAGTGGGGCCGTGCGCGCTTTCGCGACTGGGGGCAGGGGGTCGCCCGTCGCAACGGCTATCGCGTGCGCTTCTCGGGCATCGGTGAACTCGACCCCCACCTCGGCCAGCCGACCCAGGTGGCGCTGTTCACGCGGGACTCGCCCGAGGCCGAGTGAGCGCGGCCTCAGTCGTCAGAGAAGGAGACGGGGGGGAGCGGGGCACGGTTCACCGACAGCGAGAAGAGGTCGGGGCGGGCATAGTGGCCGCAGACATCCAGCGAGCGGCGCGCCCGTCGCGCGCTCTCGACCTCGATCTCGGCATGCAGGATGCCCTTCTCGCGATTGAGCGGCCCCGCCACCACCTCGCCCGACGGCGCGACGACCACCGCATTGCCCACGTTGATCCACTCCTCCGGGGTGAAGAGTCGGTCGCGTTCCGGGAAGGACGCGGGGATGTCGCTGCCCTGAATCGCGGTGGCCGTGCCGATCACCCAGCAGCCGCCCTCCCGGGCGATGTGGCGCAGGCTGGCGAGGCAGGCATCGCTCGAATCCCAGGTCGGGTTGATGAAGATCTCCAGGTCCTGGGCATAGAGGGCGTAGCGCGCCAGCGGCATGTAGCTCTCCCAGCAGATCAAACAGCCGATGCGCCCGGCGGGGGTGTCGACGACCCTCAGCCCGCTGGCATCGCCCATGCCCCAGACCATGCGCTCGGGGTTGGTCGGCATCAGCTTGCGGTGGCGGTTCAGCAGGCGGCCATCCGGCCCGATCACCACCACGCTGTTGTACAGGGTGGTGCCGCTGTAGCGACGGTCGATCTCGTTAAGGCCCGTCACCAGGGTCACGCCATGGCGCGCGGCGGCGTCCTTAAGGGGCGCGAGGTCGTCGCCATCGAGGTCGACGGCATTCTCGCGCAGCCGGGCGTGCAGCTCGCTCGAGAGCGCCATGTCGCTACCCGGCGCGAGTCGCCAGACCCAGGTGGGATAGCCCGGAAGGTAGGCCTCCGGGAAGACCAGCAGGGTCGCCCCGGCGCCGACCGCCGCGTCGATGGAGGCCAGCATCTGGTGCAGCGTCTCGTCTCGCTGCAGCAGGACCGGGGGCGACTGGATCACCGCGACGTTCGTGGTCATGGCAGAGTCCTCGTGCGCGGGGCAGCCGCCGGGGGGCGTCACTCACGAGCACTAGCCTGAACTCACTATAGCGGCGAGGGGCGGGGCGCGCCCTGACCAGGGAGAGAGCAGAGGCCGGGTGACCGGCGGGCATCAGGGACAGGTGTCGCCCAGGATCAGCTCGGTGCTGAGCAGGCGATCCTCGTGGGGGGCGAGGCCGAGGATCATGCGGGCGGCGATGCGCCCCTTCTCGACGCTGTCCTGACGCACCGTGGTCAGGCGCGGGGCGCGATACTGGCCCTCGGCGATGCCGTCGAAGCCGGTCAGGCGCAGGTCCTCGGGAATGCGCAGGCCGCGCTGCTCGGCCAGGGTGAGCACGGTCAGGGCGATGCGGTCGGACATGCACAGCAAGAGGTCCGGGCGCTGGTCATCCGGCAGATCGAGAATCGCCTCGATCACCGGGGCGCAGACCTCGAAGGTATTTTCCTCGACATTCCACATCGGCACCTCGGCGGGGTCGATGCCCTGCTCCGCCAGCGCGCGATGAAAGCCGGCCAGCCGCGAGCGGGTGATGGTCTGATCGGCCGCCAGCAGTGTATGCGCCTCGGTGATCCTGCCGTTGCAGGGCATCTCGGTGAGGCGCAGGTTGATGATGCCGGGGCGCTTGGGAGGCGCTGTCAGGGCATGGCGAGCAATGGCGTAGCTGGCCGGTTCGTTTTCGACATGCACGCAGGGGCGCCCGGCGATGTCGAAGTCCACCGCGATCATCGGCCGCTGGGCCGGCAGGTCGGCCAGTATCTTCATGCTGGGCATCAGGCCGTAGACGATGAAGCCGTCGGCCATGCTGGCCGAGCCGGGGGCCTGAGAGATGTGCTGACGACCGGAGAGCAGCAGCAGGGTATGGCCATGCGCATCCAGTACCTCGGCGACCCCCGACAGCAGCTCGCTGGCCACGGCGTCGTTGAGGCTGTAGGTCAGGGTCTCGGCGAGCACCACCGCGATGATCCGCGAGCGGCCGGTACGCAGGCTGCGTGCCTTGGCATCGGGGCCCGAATAGCCCAGTCGGCTGGCCTCGCTGAGGATGCGTTCCCGCAGTCGCGGCGATAGCTGGTCGGGGCGGTTGAAGGCATTGGAGACGCTGGCCGTGGACACGCCGAGCTCGGCGGCCAATTCCTTCAAGGTGATATGGCGTGACGAAGACACGGGAAGGCTCGCTTGTTGGACAACGAAATGGCGATCGCTTCTGAATCGATTTAGTTAGGATCCTATCATAGCCGTGAATGTCGAAGATGAATAGGCATCGACAGGCACGCCCTGTCGTGCGAACAGTCGCGTGCATGAGCGAAGGGCCCGCCAGCGCCGTGGCGATGGCGGGCCCTTATGGTCGTGTCGCGCTGCCTCAGGGCTGCGTCAGCCAGGTGGCGGTGCCGGGCATCAACCTCAGCGTGCCGTCTAGCCGCCGTGTAGACGGCATGCCCGGCGAGGCGAGCTGGTGCCAATCCTTCATGTCGGCCTTGGGGTGTCGTGGCTCTGGCGGCTTTCCTGGAGCCAGGCATGTTGATCGGAGGAGTGCGAGAGTACCTGGTCGATGGCGACCCTGAGGCCGCGGGCATGGGCGGCCTCGACCAGGCGGTCGAAGTCCTCGAGGGTGCCGAACATGGGATCGACGCCGCGGTAGTCACTGACGTCGAAGCCGAAGTCCTTCATCGGCGAGGTGAAGAAGGGCGACAGCCAGATGGCGTCCACATTCAGCGAGGCGATGTAGTCGAGTCGGTCGATCACGCCCTGCAGATCGCCGATGCCATCACCATCGGTGTACTGGTGGCGTGGCGCGGGTAGACCTGGTAGATCACCGCGCCACGCCACCAGTCGTGATCGTCACCCTGTGGGGGGCGAGAGAAGGTCATGGGGATCTCCTGGCGACGGAAGCCGGGGCTTCCGTCGCGAGTACAGGGAGTGAACGGGATGACGCTCAGGCCACCTGACGCCGCGTGGTGAGGCCCAGGGCCTGGTCCTCTGCGTCGAACAGGTGCACGTGCTCGGTCTCGGGCACCAGCGCGACCCGCTGACCGATCTGCCACTGGCTCGGTGCCTCGCTGCGATGGATCAGCAGGGTGTCGCCGGCGTGGGGCTCGAGATAGACATAGACCTCATTGCCCAGGTACTCGACATTGACGATCTCGAAGGCGTTGTCGCCGTGGGCCTCGGCCAGGCGCAGGTGCTCGGGGCGCACGCCCAGGGTCAGGGCGGCGCCATGGCGTTCGCCGCTGGCACCCTGGGGCAGGGCCAGTTCGCCGAGCCCGGGGGTCTTGATCCGGCAGCCGTCGGCGCTGCCCGCGAGCAGCTCGGCCGGCATGAAGTTCATGGTCGGCGAGCCGATGAAGCCGGCCACGAACCTGGTGGCCGGCTGCTGGTAGAGGGTCTGGGGGCTGCCGACCTGCTCGATGCGGCCATCGCGCAGCACCACGATCTTGTCGGCGAGCGTCATGGCTTCCACCTGATCGTGGGTGACGTAGATCATGGTGGAGCCCAGACGGTGGTGCAGGCGGGCGATCTCGTTGCGCATCTGCACACGCAGCGAGGCATCCAGGTTGGAGAGCGGCTCGTCGAACAGCAGGATGCGCGGCTCGCGCGCCATCGCCCGGCCCATGGCCACGCGCTGGCGCTGGCCGCCGGAGAGCTCCTTGGGTTTCCTGTGCAACAGCTCCTCGAGCTGCAGGATGCGGGCGGTCTCCATCACCCGCTGCTCGATGTTCTGCTTGTCGGTCTTGGCCAGCTTGAGGCCGAAGGCCATGTTCTCGTACACCGTCATGTGCGGGTAGAGGGCATAGGACTGGAAGACCATGCCGACGCCGCGTTCGCGGGGCGGCAGGTCGTTGACCCGGTCCGTGGCGATATGCATGTCGCCATCGCTGATCGACTCGAGCCCGGCGATCAGGCGCAGCAGGGTGGACTTGCCGCAGCCGGAGGGGCCGACGAAGACCACGAACTCCCCGTTGCCGACCTCGAGATCGAGATCCTTGATGATATGGGTGTGGCCGAAGACCTTGTTGATCTTTTGAAGGGTTACGCTTGCCATCTTGCGACTCCCTGCCGGCGCCTTGGCGCCGGCATCTGGAAAGGGGTTAATCGAGCGCCAGGAAGGCGGCCTGATAGGCCGGAAGAGCCAGCCGCGATGCCTCGAGATGGGCCTCGAAGCCGGGACCCTCGAGTGGCCGGGCGGTCTCGGCGAGGGACGCCGGCAGCGCGGTTTCCTGAGGCTCGCCGGTCAGGTTGAAGACGCACAGCAGGAGTTCGCCGCCTGCCCGCTCGTCGGCCTCGCGGATGAAGCCGAGCAGGTCCTCGCCGACCTCGACCAGGGTGATCTCGCCCTCGATCAGGGCCGGATGCTGGCGCCGGAAGGCCAGCAGGGCGCGGGTCGCGTTGAGCACCGAGTCGGCGTCGTCCTGCTGGTTGGCGACGGCCAGCGGCAGATGCCGCTCGTCGACCGGCAGCCAGGGCTCGGCGGACGAGAAGCCGCCCTGGGGTCCCTGTGTCCAGGGCATCGGCGTGCGGCAGCCGTCGCGGCCCTTGAATTCCGGCCACAGCACCTTGCCGTAGGGGTCCTGGATGCGCTCGAAGGGCACCTCGGCCTCGGGCAGGCCGAGCTCCTCGCCTTGGTAGAGGCAGACGCTGCCACGCAGCGACAGCACCATGGCCAGCGCCACCTTGGGATAGGCGACGGGATCCTCGTCCTGGCCCCAGCGGGTCGCGCTGCGCACCACGTCGTGGTTGGACAGCGCCCAGCACGGCCAGGCGTCGCCCGCCAGGCGCTGGAAGCGTTCGATCACCTCGCGGATATAGGCCGGCGAGTGCGGCTCGTTGAGCAGATCGAAGCCGTAGGCCATGTGCAGCTTGTCGCCACCGGCGGTGTACTCGGCCATGCGCTCCAGCGGGTTGTCGTCGCCGATTTCGCCGACCGTGGTGGTGCCGGGGAACTCGTCCATCAGGGCGCGCAGTTCCTTGAGGAAATCGAGGTTCTCCGGGCGGCTCAGGTCATAGACGTGACGCTGCCAGGTATAGGGGTTGGTGTCCGGCGCCCCCAGGGTCTTGGCCTCGCCCGCCGGCACCGGCGGATTGTCGCGCAACTCAGTATCGTGGAAGTAGAAGTTGACGGTGTCGAGGCGGAAGCCATCGACGCCCAGCTCGAGCCAGAAGCGCAGGTTGTCGAGCTGGGCCTGACGCGCCTCGGGGTGATGGAAGTTCACGTCCGGCTGACTGGCCAGGAAGTTGTGCAGGTAGTACTGCCGACGGCGCGAATCGAAGGTCCAGGCCGAGCCGCCGAAGATCGACAGCCAGTTGTTGGGCGGCGTGCCGTCGGGCTTGGGGTCGGCCCATACGAACCAGTCGGCCTTGTCGTTGGTGCGGTCCTGGCGGCTCTCCTGGAACCAGGGGTGCTGATCCGAGGTATGGCTGATCACCTGGTCGATCATCACCTTCAGGCCCAGCGCGTGGGCACGATCCAGCAGCGCCTTGAAGTCGTCGAGGGTGCCGAACATCGGGTCGACGTCGCGGTAGTCGCTGATGTCGTAGCCGAAGTCGAGCATCGGCGAGGTGAAGAAGGGCGACAGCCAGATGCCATCGACATTGAGGCTCGCCACGTAGTCGAGCTTCTCGGTGATGCCCGGCAGGTCGCCAATGCCATCGCCATTGCTGTCCAGGAAGCTGCGCGGGTAGATCTGGTAGATGACGCCACCGCGCCACCAGAAAGTAGAGTCTTGCATCTTGGAGTCCATCGATGACATGAGTGTTATCCCTTGACGGCGCCGGCGGTGAGACCGGAGACGATGCGGCGCTGGAAGATCATCACCAGGATGACCAGCGGCACGGTGACGGTGACCGAGGCGGCCATGATCGGGCCCCAGGGCAGCTCGTGCTGGCTACCGCCGGAGATCAGCGCGATGGCCACCGGCACGGTGCGCTGGTCGTCGGTCAGGGTGAAGGTCAGGGCGAACAGGAACTCGTTCCAGGCGGCGATGAACGCCAGCAGGCCGGTGGTCGCCATGGCCGGCCACATCAGCGGCAGGAACACCTTGGTGATGGTCACCCAGGGCGTGGCGCCGTCCATGATGGCGGCTTCCTCGAGCTCCATCGGCAGCTGACGCATGAAGGTGGTCAGTACCCAGACGGTGAACGGCAGGGTGAAGATGGTGTAGCTCAGGATCAGGCCGCCGGGGTTGTTGTAGAGGTTCAGGCTGCGAACGACCTCGAACAAGCCCGAGAGCACCGCGACCTGGGGGAACATGGAGACGCCGAGGATGGTGAGCATCACCGTGGTGCGGCCGCGAAAGCGTACCCGGCCCAGCGCGTAGGAGGCGGTGATGCCGAGCAGCAGGGCGATGGCCACCACGCTGACGGCGACCAGGATCGAGTTGCCGATGGCCTGGATGAAGCTCTTCTGGGAGAAGATCTGCGCGTAGTTGCTAAAGTCGACCGAGGACAGCCAGTAGTCGACCTGGAACAGCTCGCTGGACGGCTTCAGCGAGGTGATCACGGCGTAGTAGAAGGGGAAGATGGCGTAGACCATGATCACCGCGATCAGGGCCCACTTGCCGATCTGCTTGGCGAGCTTGATCTGCTGATAGCGGTTCATTCGTCGACTCCCAGTTGGCGGCGGCCAAGGTAGAGATAGATCACCACGGCCAGGGCGATGATCAGGAACAGCATCGTCGAGGCGGCGCTGCCATAGCCCACGTCCTGGAACTCGACCAGCTGCTGACGGGCGTAGATCGACATGGTCATGGTGTTGGTGGAGTTCGAGGTCAGCACGTAGATGACATCGAACACGCGTAGGGCATCGAGGAGGCGGAAGATCACGGCGACCAGCAGGGCCGGGGTGATCAGCGGCAGGGTGACGCGGAAGAACACCTTGACCGGGTGGATGCCGTCGACCTCGGCGGCCTCATAGCAGTCCTTGGGCAGCATCTGCAGGGCGGCCAGCACCAGCAGGGCGACGAAGGGGATCGTCTTCCAGACATCGACCATGATCACCGCCCACATCGACAGGTCGGCGTCGGCGGTCCAGGCCAGGGGGGCGTCGATCAGGCCCAGCGTCATCAGCAGGTGGTTGATGATCCCGAACTGGTCATTGAGCATCCAGGCCCACATCTTGGCCGAGACGATAGTGGGGATCGCCCAGGGAATCAGCACCGCGGCGCGCACCAGCATGCGTCCCTTGAACTCGGCGTTGAGCAGCAGGGCGACGATGATGCCGAATACCACCTCCAGCGACACCGACACCACGCTGAAATAGATGGTGTTCCAGACCGAATTCCACCACACCGGATCGGTGAGCAGGCCATACCAGGCGCCATCGGCGTAGACCAGGTAGTTCTCGATGCCGATGAAGGCGGCCCCAGCGGTATCCGACAGCGAGGCATCGGTGAAACTCAGGTAGAAGGTGCGCAGCAGCGGCCATCCGGCCACCATCGCCAAGGTGATCAGCATCGGGGCCAGGAACAGCCAGGCGGCGCGGACGCGCTGGCGGCGCACCTTGGTGCCCCGGTAGCCCGCCTTAGAAGTGCGCCCCACCTGGGGGGCGCTGTCGGTTGCAGGGGTGGACATGTCGACCTCCGGTTACCAGCGACGACGCTTGATGCGCGACAGTTCGCTATCCAGCTGCGAGACCGCCTCGGCGCCGGTCATGTCGCCGGACAGCACGCTGTGGGTGGCATTGAAGAAGCTGTTGCTGACGCGGCCGTAGTTGTCGCCGGTGGGGGCGGAGGGCCGCGCCACGGCATTGGTGAAGGTGTTGTAGAGGGTGCCGAAGAAGGGTACGGCGGCCAGCACTTCCTCGTCTTCATAGAGGCTGGCGAGGGTCGGGTTGTAGGCGCCTTCGATGGCGCGGCGCTTCTGCTCGGCCTCGCCGGTCAGGAAGGCCAACAGGTCGGCGGCAACCTCGGGGGACTCGGTGTACTTGGAGACCGCCAGGTTCCAGCCGCCAAGGGTCGCGGCGCTCTCGCCATCGGCGCCATGGGGCAGCTTGACCACGCCGACCTTGCCGGCCACGTCGCTGTCCTCGCTCTGGGCCAGCGACCAGGCGTAGGGCCAGTTGCGCATGAAGACCGCATTGCCGGACTGGAAGACGCCGCGCGCCTCTTCCTCGGTGTAGTTGAGCGCACCGGCCGGGGAGATGTCGCCGATCCAGCTCGCGGCCAGATCCAGCGCCTCGGCGGCCTGGGCGTTGTCGATGGTGATCTCGCCCTTCGCATCGACGAGGGTGCCGCCGCCGTGGCTCGCCACCCACTCGAGCGCGTTGCAGGTCAGGCCCTCATAGGCGCGGCCCTGGAAGACGTAGCCCCACATCTTGTCGTTGCCGTCGGCGCGTTCGGCGTCCTGGATCTCCTCGGCGATGGCGGTCATCTCCTCCCAGGTCTCGGGCGCCTCAAAGCCGTGCTGGGCGAGCAGGTCCTTGCGGTAGTAGAGCACGCCGGCATCGGTGAACCAGGGCATGGCCACCAGGCGCTCATCGATGGTGTTGTTGGCCACGATGGTGTCGAAGTGGCCGGCGGCGGCGTCCTCGCCGATGACCGTGTTGAGGTCGAGCAGGTGGTTGGCGAGCAGGCCCGGCCAGACCACGTCGATCTGCATCACGTCGATGTCGCTGGACTGGGCGGAGAGGATCTGCTGGTAGAGCGACAGGCGCTCGGTGGAGGAGTTGGGAGTCGAGACGATGTTGACGCTATGGCCGGTCTCGTCTTCCCAGGCCTTCACGCCTTCCTCGCACAGGGCCAGTTCGGCGCCGACGGCACCGCAGGATATGGTCAGTTCCGCGGCCTGGGCCTGGCTGCCGCTTGCGGCAGCGCCGACCAGGGCGATGGCGGAGATCAGAGTCTTCTTGAGCATGCTGGCTTCCTCGTCGCTTGTTGTTGTCGATGTGACGAACCGAGGGTCGGTCCCGCCGGCACCCCGGGCACCGGAGAGTCGCTCGCCCCCTTCTTCTTGTCTTAAACGTTTAAGTTCGACGGCAAAGGTAGACCTCGCCCCTGTAGGACATCAACCTAGACGTTGGTCGCAGGCGGTTTCGGCCGGGGGGTGTGGGCGCGGGGCCCGTCATGCCACCTCATGCCCCCGGGTAGCTTCCAGCAGTGCGTACCATTCGCGTCGGGAGAGCTTCAGCCCGGCCTCGCCTCCGAGAGTCTCGATGCGGGCAGGCGTCAAGGTGCCGATCACCGGCACCGGCGCACCCGGCAGGCAACGCAGCCAGGCCAGGGCCACCCCGGCCGGGCTGACCTCATGGTGGGCGGCGACGTTCTCCAGGGCCCTTCCGGCCTGCCCCTCGAACAGCGCGCCTCCTCCCAGCGGCGACCAGGCCATGGGGGCCAGGCCGTCCTGGCGCAGCGCATCGAATTGGCCATCGAACAGCGGACTGGCGTGGTTCAGCGAGAGTTGCAGTTGGTGGTGCCTCAGCGGCGAGGAGAGCGCCGACTGGAGGCGACGCCACTGGTCGGGCAGGAAGTTGGAGATCCCCAGGGCCGCCACCTTGCCGTCGCGCACGGCATCGTCCAGCACCCGGGCGGTGGTCTCGGCCTCCATCAGCGGGTCGGGTCGGTGGATCAGGAAGGCGTCGAGACGCTCGACGCCCAGCCGAGACAGGGCGCGGTCGATGGCACCGGCCAGCCAGTCCGGCGAGCTGTCATAGTGCTTGGTATCGCCCCGGTCCATCCGGATGCCCGCCTTGGTGATCACCCGGACACGCCGGACCAGGCCAGGGCGGCAGCGTAGCGCCTGGCCGAACAGGCGCTCGTTGAGCCCGTCGCCGCCATAGATGTCGGCGTGGTCGAACCAGTCGAGTCCCTGGTCCAGGCGAGCCTCGATCCAGTCGGCCAGGCGTTCCGGGGCGTGCAGGCCGGGTGTCTCGTGCAGGCGCATCATGCCCAGCATGAACGGCAGGCTGTCGGTGGTCATCGTGTGTCCTCGTGGTCGGTGACACGAGGCAGGGTATGTCAGGATGGTGCACGATTTGTAGTTTTGTTACATGGAATTCTCGGGTTTCGTGAGCCGGCGGTAGACATAAGTCGTAATATTACAGAGTACCATTGGTGTTCGAGTTCTGAATCGATTAAGTTCCCGGTGGGCTTCCGCGTCGGACCGGGTCCGGCACCAGGGCAGCCTGCCCCCGTGATGCCCGCAGCCTCGACAACAACAAAGGACGAGAACGACCATGAACTCTGTCACGCTCAAGACGCCGCTCGCCATTGCCATTGCCGCGGCCGGCTTCTCCCTGGCCGGCAGCGCCAACGCCCAGTCCAGTGACCTCGAGCAACGCCTGGCCGAGCTGGAAGCCCGCATTGCCGCCGCCGAGCAGCGCGCCGATGCGGCCGAACAGCGCGCCGAACTCGCCGAACAGCAGGCCGAGGAGGGTCTCTCGCAGGAGGAGGTCGAGGAACGCCTGGCCAAGGTCGAGCGCCAGGCCAGCGGGGAGGAGGGCTTCTCCTTCAACGTCTACGCCCGCTCTGGCCTGCTGATCGGCGAGGATGGCAAGAGTGCCGAGGGCGGCCCCTACCTGACCCCGGCCGGCTCCCAGGGCGGGGCCGTGGGACGCCTGGGCAACGAGCCGGACACCTACGCCGAGGCGATCTTCAACTACCGGATGCGCTTCGATAACGGGGCCAAGGCGCGCTACACCACCATGATCGCCGACGGTACCACCACCAGCAACGACTGGACCGCCGACGAATCCAACCTCAACGTGCGCCAGGTCTACGCCGAGTTCAGCGACCTGCCGAGCTTCACCGGCGCCTTCGAGAACGCCTCCATCTGGGCCGGAAAGCGCTTCGACCGTGACAACTTCGATATCCACTGGCTCGACAGCGACATCGTCTTCCTGTCCGGTACCGGCGCGGGTATCTACGACATGCAGCTGGCCGACAGTTGGAAATCCAACCTCTCGCTCTACGGTCGCAGTTTCAGTGACTTCCCCGTGACACGCGAGTCGCCAGGCGATGACAGCGGCGATACCGACAACCTGATCCTCACCTCCAACAACTACTTCGGCAACTGGCAGTGGATGCTCAACGGCATGTCCGCCGCCGACCTAGATGAGCGCGATATCGGCGAAGGCCAGAAGGCCGCCGAGAACGGCTTCCATACCATGGTGGCCTACCATGGCGATAGCTTCTTCGGGATCAACGAGGGCAATTTCAAAGCCGCCGTGCTATACGGCCAGGGCCTGGGCGCCGAGACCAAGAGCCTCGGTTCCGACGGCAAGCTGACCGACGACGCCGCCTCGACCCGCCTGGCCCTCTATGGCACCACCTATGTGGCCCCCAAGTGGCGAGTGGCCCCGGCGCTACTCGCCGAGACCAGCGATGATCGCTACGTCGACGGCGACCAGTATGATTGGGCGACCCTCAACGTGCGCCTGGCCAACGAGCTGACCCAGAACTTCGAGATGCAGTATGAGGCCAGCTACCAGTGGATGGACCTCGACCCCCAGGGCTTCGACGGTCGCACCGCCGTCGAGGGCGACTACACCAGATTCACCATCGCCCCGACCTTCAAGCCCCAGGTGGGCGGCTTCTGGCAGCGGCCCGAGATCCGCGCCTTCGCCTCCTGGAGCGACTGGGACGACGAGTTGAACGCCTACGCGGACGACGACTCACTGGGCAGCGACGGCTTCACCGGCAGCCAGTGGACCTTCGGCGTGCAGACCGAGGTCTGGTTCTGATGAACGGGCCCGGCGCCTGACGGGCCCGTCTCGACTGCTGTACCGATCCTTTCCCGCGGCCATGAAGGCCGCGGGCTTTTTCTCGCCCGTCCCATGCCGCCCCTGGGCGGGGCCATGGGCCTCTCCAGGCGAGTCGGAAACGACAACGGCGACGCCAGGGGCGTCGCCGTTGCGGGGGGAGCCGACGCGATCAGGCCGGCGAGGTGCTGGCGGGAGGCTCGCCCGGCATGGCCTGCACGCTGCCGTCGGCACCGGACAGGGCCAGGAAGTGCAGTCGACGCAGCGCGCGCTCTAGTCGACGCGGTAGCCGTCCCGATGCCTCTGGCCATCGGGACGTCGGCCATGCCGCTCCAGGCCCCCTATGGCGCCGCCATGCGGGGGGCTTCGTGATCCGCCCAGGCGTCGTCGATCCCCGTCGTCGCCTCGGCGGTGGAAAGCGCCTCGCCCTCGAGATCGAGCACCAGCTGCTCGGCTTCGTTGGCGGCTTCCTCGGCCCAGGTGCTGCCCAGCGCCGCGCTGCCGGCCGGCATGGCGACATAGTGGCCGTGGGTCTGTGAGGCGCCGCTCGGGAAGTGCACCAGGCAGTAGAGGCCGACGGCGACGAGCAGGGCGTGGATCGCCGCCATGTCCCACATGAAGCCGCCGGGGCCGAGCCACTCCATCAGCAGGCCGGTGCTGACCGGGCCGAGGGTGGCGCCGATGCCCAGCGCCAGCACCAGGCTGCTGCTGGCCGCGATCACCTGGCTCGAGGTCAGGTCGTCGTTGGCAGTCGCCAGGCACAGCGAGTAGAGGGTCAGGCTGGTGCCGCCCAGTGCCGCTCCCAGCGCGATCCGCAGCAGCGGCGCGTCGGCGCCGACCGTCAGGCCGGCCAGTGCCAGCAGGGTGGCGAGGCCGGCCACCACCACGATCACCTTCTGGCGGTCGGTCTTGTCCGACAGCTTGCCCAGCGGCCACTGCAGGAGCGCCCCGCCGAGGATGAAGGCGCCCATGAAGGCGGCGACCTCGTCCACCGCCATGCCCGAGCGGGTGGCGTAGACCGCCCCCATGCCGAACACGGTGCCGTTGGCGATGCCGGTGAGCAGGCAGCCGATGGTGCCCAGCGGCGAGAGGCGGCACAGCCGGCGCAGGCTCATGGACTCGGGCTGGCTGGTGTCCGGCTGCGGGGTGTGGCTCAAGAGGATCGGCACCAGCGCCAGGGACACCAGGATCGAGACCAGCAGGAAGAGGATCACGCCGCTGGGGTCGGCCAGGTTGAGCATCAGCTGCCCGCCGCCCATGCCGAGATAGCTGATCACCATGTAGAACGCCAGCAGGCGGCCGCGCAGCTGGTTGGAGGCGTAGCCGTTGAGCCAGCTCTCGGTCACCACGTAGAGCCCGGCGTAGGCGAAGCCGGTGACCAGGCGCATGCCGGCCCAGATCCAGGGATCGATGACCATCACGTGCACCAGGATGGCGATCGAGGTGATCGAGGCCAGCGCCGCGAAGACCCGGATGTGGCCCACTTCGCGCAGCTTGCGGGGCGTCAGGGTCGAGCCGGCCAGGAAGCCCACGAAGTACGAGGACATGATGAAGCCGGTGGCGGTATTGCCGAAGGCCTCCTCGGCGGCGCGCATGCCCAGCAGGCTGCCCATCAGGCCATTGCCGAGCATCAGCAGACCGACACCCAGCAGCAGCGCCCAGAGGCTCCAGGCGGCGGAGACGGTGGTGGTACCGGGGCGGGGGGCCGTGATCGCCATGGGCGGCTCCTGACGAAAGAAAAAGTGGGGCTTGTCGGTTGGGCGCCGAAGACGACGCAGGCAGGTAAAATAGGGCCCCGGTGCTATGCTGACAAACGCGATTTGCTACATCGATGCACAAGAAAAACTAAGGGTCACCCATGCGCCGACTGCCCCCCCTCAACGGCCTGCGCGCCTTCGAGGCCGCCGCCCGCCACGAGAGCTTCGCCGCCGCCGGCACGGAGCTTCATGTCACCGCCTCGGCGGTCAGCCAGCAGGTGCGTGCCCTGGAGGCCTGGCTGGAGGTGGCGCTGTTCGCCCGACATGCCCGCGGCCTCGAGCTGACCGAGGCGGGGGAGCGCTACCTGCCGGAGCTCAGCGAGGCCTTCGACCGGCTGGAGCAGGCCACGCGCGTGCTGCAGAGCCGCGAGGCCGGCCAGGTACTGACCCTGAACGTGACCCCGTCGCTGGGTGCGCAATGGCTGGTGCCGCGGCTCTGGGAGTTCAATGCGCGCCACCCGGAAGTCGACGTGCGCATCGGCGCCACCGAGCGCAACGTCGACCTGCGCCGGGAGGACGTCGATCTGGCGGTGCGCCTGGGGCCGTCGCGGGAGGCGGGCGTGGTCTCCGAGCTGCTGCTGCGCGAGACCCTGGCGCCGGTGTGCGCGCCGGCGCTGCTCGAGGGCGAAGGGGCGCTGGCCGAACCTGCCGACCTCGGCCGCCAGCGGCTGCTGCACATCTTCGACCCGCACCCCGGCCCCCCGGTGACCGGCTGGCGCGAGTGGCTGGCGATGGCCGACGCGCCCCAGGTGGACGCCCGCTCGGGGCCGCGCTTCAGCGTCTGGTATCTGGCGATCATGGAGGCGGTAGCCGGGCGGGGCGTGGCGCTGGGGCCCTTCAGCCTGGTCCGCGAGGAACTCCGGGCGGGGCGGCTGGTGGCCCCCTTCGAGCCCTGGCTGCCGGCCGGTGTCGACTACTACCTGGCCTACCGGGCCGATGCCCTGGGCAACCCCGCCCTCGCGGCCTGCCGCGACTGGCTGCACGAGCTCTGCGCTCGGGAGTGAGGTGAGCCTCACTCCCGAGCGCCTCCCTCAACGGAACCCATCCAGCCAGCCCAGCCCTCTTGAGCGTCGTCGGCGCTTCGTTCGATTTCCCCACCAAAGCCCCCGCGGGTCGTGTTGCTTTCCCTGCCAGCCGGGGGAGGCGATCGACGACGGTGGATAAGCCCCCGACCCGCGAACCGATGCGAAGAGGCGGGGGAATGGCACACGCACCACGGAAAATTCTCGGCATTACCCTCACCAATGGGCCGATTTGCACTAGTCATTGGTATTGCCTCGCGCCGCTGGCCATATTCTTCGATACCGGCAGGAGGTCACGTCATGAAACATTGGAGATTGGTCTTGCGCATGGCGACCGCTTGCGAAGCGCCACAAGACATCAGGATGTTGAAGCGCGATATCGAAACCTTCATGCGAGTGGCGGAGATCTATGAGGTGACTTGTCTCGGGATTCGTATGTTGGGCGTCGATTTTCTCGCCGACGATCACGAATTCGGTCACATCATGAGGCTGGTGAAAATTCTCGAGGCCAGATATCGACTCTCCATCTTGCAGTTCAGCGAACTGAAGGATGAGAGTGGGCCTGGAATGACAATAAAGATCGGTTACAAACCCGCGGCAATTGTCGCTTGAAAGACGAAGGAGATAACAAGATGCAACTTCCATCGCTGATCGAGATTCCCAACGGTGACAAGGTCGTACCCACCTTCTCTGACGCCGAGATGCAGAGTCGTTTGGATCGTTTACGCCAGTATATGGCGGCCGAAGGTGTCGAGGCCGTGGTATTGACCTCGTATCACAACATCAACTACTTCAGCGACTTCGTCTACTGCAAGTTTGGCCGCGACTACGGCCTGGTGGTGACCCAGGATCGCTTTACCACCGTGACCGCCAACATCGACGGCGGGCAGCCGTATCGCCGCAATCGTCTGGGCGACAATATCGTCTACACCGACTGGCAGAAGGACAACTTCTTCAAGGCCGTCAAGCAGCTCTGCGAAGGCAAGCGTCGCGTCGGCATCGAGTTCGACCACATGACGCTGCAGAACAAGCAGAAACTCCTCGATGCGCTGGGTGACGTTGAGCTGGTCGACGCAGGGGTGCCCACCATGCAGATGCGCATGGTCAAGTCGGCCGAGGAGATCGCGCTGATTCGCCAGGGCGCCCGCATCGCCGACGTGGGCGGCGTGGCCGTGCGCGATGCCATCTACGCCGGTGTGCCGGAGTACGAAGTGTCGCTGGCCGGTCAGGCCGCCATGGTGCGCGAGATCGCCAAGACCTACCCCAACAGCGAGCTGATGGATACCTGGGTCTGGTTCCAGTCCGGTATCAACACCGACGGCGCCCATAACCCGGTGACCAGTCGTCGCGTGCAGCCGGGCGATATCCTGAGCCTGAACACCTTTCCGATGATCTCGGGCTACTACACCGCGCTGGAGCGCACCCTGTTCCTCGGCCATGCCTCCGACGAACACCTGCGGCTGTGGGAGGTGAATTGCGAGGTTCATCGCCGCGGCCAGGAGCTCATCAAGCCTGGCGTGCGTTGCTGTGACATCGCCCACGAGCTCAACGAGATCTTCGCCAAGCATGACCTGCTCAAGTACCGCACCTTCGGTTACGGCCACTCCTTCGGCACCCTGAGCCACTACTACGGCCGCGAGGCGGGTCTGGAGCTGCGCGAGGACATCGAGACCGTGATCGAGCCCAACATGGTGGTCTCGATGGAGCCGATGATCACCGTGCCGGAAGGGCAGCCCGGTGCCGGCGGCTATCGCGAGCACGATATCCTGGTGGTCAACGAGCATGGGGCCGAGAATATCACCGGCTTCCCGTATGGCCCGGAGCACAATATCATCAAGTAATATATTGACTACAAAGGGGGAGCTCTGCTCCCCCTTCTTGACGATAACGTGCGGGGAGAACCGAGATGAGCAGTGTCAAGATAGAGAACCTTGACTGGGTAACCTACCAATCGCTGACGGAAAGTGGTCAGTGCAGAATCATCCTCCCGGTGGGGGCTATCGAGCAGCATGGGCCCCATATGTCGCTTAACCCCGATGTGCTTATTCCCGGCCATATTGGCGAGAAAGTGGCGGAAAGAAGCAGCAAAATGCTGGTCGCACCCGCCATAAGCTATGGATACAAGTCACAGGTGAAGTCCGGAGGAGGGAACTTCTTTCCCGGCACGACCTGCGTATCAGGCGCCTCGCTGGAAAACTATGTGTTCGATGTGCTGCAGGCCTATGTCAACCATGGGAATCGAGAATTCATCCTGATCAATGGCCACTTCGAGAACTCCATGCACCTCTGTGAGGCCGCCGATAGGCTGGTCAACAAATGCAAGGGGGAGGGCATTTCGATCAAGATCTACCTGCTCTCCTACTGGGACTTCATCAGCGAGGAGACCATCGAGCAGGTGTTCCCCGACGGTTTCACAGGCTGGGCCGTTGAGCATGGCGGCGTGCTGGAAACGTCGATCATGCTCAAGCTTCACCCTGAGCTCGTCGATATGTCGAAGGCTGTCGACGTGAAGCCGGCCACCTTCCCTCCCTACGATGTCTTTCCCCCCGATCCTTCCTGGGTAGCACCATCCGGGACCCTGTCGTCTCCGCTCAAGTCGACGCCGGAGAAGGGAGAAATGATTCTTGAGGAGTGTATATCGGGAATCGTGTCGCACTTGAACTGATTCACTGTCATGGGCCCCGAACCACCCTCGGGGCCCGAGATGTCAGGGATGATGCCAAGTACAATAATAGCGAGGTATCAAGATGTCAGATAAAGAACCGGTAACGGTCCCACGATTCACGGGACGAGACCTGCCCCCCCTCGGCCGACTGGTCATCCAGTTTGCCCCTCCCATCGCCATCATTGCGCTGATCCTGATGGTACTTCGTAACCCCGATGGCGTTGCCTCGGTCATCTTCGACATGAGGACCTATGTCACGGGTGGCTTCACCTGGCTGTTTATCCTCTATTCGCTCTTTGCCGTCGCGGTATGCGGCTGGCTGGTGTTCAGCAAGGTCGGAAGCCGGGTCAGGCTGGGCGGCCCCAAGGCGAAGCCCGAATACAGCAACTTCGCCTGGTACTCGATGCTGTTCGCCTGTGGTCAGGGGATCGGCCTGATCTTCTGGTCAGTGGCCGAGCCCATCATGCTGCGTGACTCCAGCCCGGTCTTCGAGGCAATGGAAGGCAATGTGGCGGGCGGTGGTATCGTCTGGGCATACTTCCACTGGGGCTTCACCGCCTGGGCCATGTACTGCGTCGTCGCGGTGTGTCTCGCTTATTCGCACCACAATCTGGGCAAGACCCTTACCTTCCGCGAGGCGACGGTGGATCTGCTGCCGCGTTGGGCGCGTGGTGGTGCGGGTGTGGTTGTCGAATTGCTTGCTATCATGGCAACCATCCTGGGGCTTTCTACCTCCTTTGCCTTTGCGGCTATGCAGTTCACTGCGGGTCTCACCTCATTCACCGGCGTGACCTCCGGGCCCACCATCTGGCTGTTTGTCATCGTGGGTCTCGGTACCGCCGCGGCCATATCGGCCTTCTTCGGTATCAGCAAGGGAATGCGCCTGATCAGTGAGACGAACTCGATCCTGAGTGTCGTGCTGGTGGTGGCCGCCTTCATCTTCGGCCCGACGCTGTTCATCATCTCCAATATCACCCAGACCTTCGGCTCCTACTTCACGAACTTTGTTCCCATGAGTTTCTGGACCGATGCCCCGAGCACGGCCGAGCCTCTGACCTCCTGGCAGCAAAGCTGGAATGGCTGGTGGACCGTGTTCATCTGGTGCTGGGTCATTGCCTTCTCCCCCTTCGTGGCCGGCTTCATCGCCAGGATCTCGCGTGGTCGCACGCTGCGTGAATTCGTTATCGGTGTCACCATCATTCCCTCATTCATCGTCATGCTCTGGATCGGCGTTCTCGGTTCCGCAGCCATCTATTATGACGACAAGAGCGGCCGTGGTATCTCCGATGCGGTGAATGCGGATGTCGCCAGCGGGCTCTTTGCGATGCTGGAATCCATACCGGTGGTGGGTAGCCTGCTGCTTGTCGTGGCAACGGTTCTGGTGGCTACCTATTACGTGACATCGCTGGATGCCGGCACCTATGCCCTGGCGGACTTTGTTTCCGCACCGAAGCGCGCAGGCGCCTGGTTCCGCGTGGTCCTGGTGCTCAGCATCGGCGCGGTGGCGACGGTACTGCTCACCCTGGGCGGCAGTGGGGTGGTCGATACGGTTCAGACCGGTACCATCATCGGAGCCTTCCCCTTTTCCATCGTGATTCTGCTGATGATCGTGAACACCATACGGCGCCTTAGTAGTCGAGACAGGGCGACCAGGGAGCTGGAAATGGTGGTCAACGATCCCGATCCCGATGTAGAACTCAAGGTTAACGAGGAGGGGGATATCCGAACGGTATCCGCCAGCGAAATGAAGCCGGGGGCGTTGAGCTCCTGATGCCAGACTGTCCATCACTCCTGTCGATAAGCTCGCTTGGCGATGGGATGGTGGGTAGCCGTTAGCAGAAGGCAGGTGGCCCGACAGCCGATTGTTATCGCTGTCGGGCCACCTGCCTTCGACGGTTCTGGAGTGGGCTAGATATTGGCGATTCCCGTCCTCAGGAAATCGAGCACATGGCGGGACGCGACATTTAATTCGGGCTCCTTGTAGTAAAGGCCGATGCAGACACGCTCCAGGCCAGGCAGCGAATCCGTGTTTACGGCATGCTTGAGGTGGACAGGAATTACGGAACTGGCCATGGCGGTGATGCCAAGTCCCTCCTCCACGGCAGAGAAGATGCCTAGCAGGCTGGTGCTGGTATACATGAACTGATAGGGGTGCTCCTGGCTCTGCAGGGCCTCCTCCATCATCGAGCGATAGATACAGCCATGAGGGTAGGCAATCAGGGGAAGCGGACTATCTGTTTCGCGGACCAGATGGTCTTCCTTGAACACCCACTCAAGTTTTTCCAGGCGATAGTCGCGAGAGTCTCTATCTTCATGCTCCTTCTCGCGCTCCATGGCCATGGCAATATCGTAGTGTCCCTTCTGGTAGCGCTGGAGAATGACCTTGCTGATCTCGCAGTCGACCTCGACGATGATGTTGGGATAAACACGCGAAAGTTTTCTTAATGCCTTGGGAAGAAAAGCTAGTTCGAAGTCGTTGGGAATGCCAAGTCGAACTTTTCCTGAGATATTTTCGCCTCTTACCTTGGCGATGATCTGATCATTGATTTCCAGTATTTTTCTGGCCGAATTATATAGATATTCTCCGTCTTCTGTGAGCTCAAGGCTGGCGCCTCTAAGGAAGATCTTGGTGCCAAGGATCTCTTCCAGTTTCTTTATTTGCAGGCTGATAGCGGGTTGTGATCGGCCCAGTAGCTCGCCAGCGCTGGTGAATCCGCCGAGGTCATTGATAGTCACAAAGGTTCTTAGAAGATCAGTAGGAATGTTGGTCATCTTGGCAAAATCTCATGTTCTATCAAGCTATCGGCCCTTCGAGAAGTGCCGACTTCAGTAAGTGGCGAGACACTAGCAGGTAATCTGAGCATCTGAATGCATCATGACACCATTATCGTGGCAGTAAAACGGGAGGCTGGGTACGCCTTGTGCCAGAGAGACATGCTGTGTGGCGGTTATCCACGCATAAGGATTTCAAATTTTTCCTTCTTGTGGGTTGGCGATAGATTCGAGCTACACCTCGCCCGACATCGATAACAACAGGAGTCAGTCATGAACCAGGTAGGTCTCGCCAACTTCGATTCCCAGATCGCCGCCGCTATCGCCGACGAGGTGATCCGCCAGGAGGCTCATGTCGAACTGATCGCCTCCGAGAATTATGCCAGCCGTGCGGTGATGGAGGCCCAGGGCACCCAGCTGACCAACAAGTACGCCGAAGGCTATCCCGGCAAGCGTTACTACGGTGGCTGTGAGCACGTCGACGTGGTGGAACAGCTGGCCATCGATCGCGCCTGTGATCTGTTCGGTGCCGACTACGCCAACGTTCAGCCGCACTCCGGCGCCCAGGCCAATGCCGCGGCGTTCATGGCGATGGTCAAGCCCGGCGACACCATCCTCGGCATGAGCCTGGCTCACGGTGGCCACCTGACTCACGGGGCCGCGCCGAACTTCTCGGGCAAGCACTATCATGCCGTTCAGTATGGCCTGAACCCGGAGACCGGTGAGATCGACTATGAGGAGGTCGAGCGCCTGGCGAAGAGCCACAAGCCCAAGCTGATCATCGCCGGCTTCTCCGCCTATGCGCGGGTCGTCGACTGGCGTCGTTTCCGCGCCATCGCCGACGAGGTCGGCGCCTGGTTCATGGTCGACATGGCCCACGTGGCCGGGCTCGTTGCCGCCGGTCACTACCCGAGCCCGGTTCCCCATGCCCATGTGGTCACCACCACCACCCACAAGACGCTGCGCGGCCCGCGCGGTGGCCTGATCCTCTCCGCCAGCGGCGACGAGGCGCTCTACAAGAAACTCAACGGCGCGGTCTTCCCGGGCCAGCAGGGCGGTCCGCTGATGCACGTGATCGCCGCCAAGGCGGTGGCCTTCAAGGAAGCCATGAGCCAGGAGTTCGTGCGCTACCAGCAGCGCGTCATCGACAACGCCCGCGCCATGGCCGGCGTGTTCCTGGAGCGCGGCTATGACGTCGTCTCCGGCGGCACCGACGACCACCTCTTCCTGGTCTCGCTGATCAAGCAGGGCGTCACCGGCAAGGACGCCGACGCGGCACTCGGCCGTGCCCATATCACCGTCAACAAGAACGCCGTGCCCAACGACCCGCAGAGCCCCTTCGTGACCTCCGGCCTGCGCATCGGCACCCCGGCGGTGACCAGCCGCGGCTTCGATGCGACCGAGTGCAGCGATCTGGCCGGCTGGATCTGCGACATCCTCGATGTCCTGGCCGAGCGCGGTAATACCAGTGCCGTGGAGGACGAGGTGCGCGAGAAGGTGGCCGCGCTCTGCGGACGCCACCCGGTCTATGGCGAATCTGCCGCCACGAATCGCCAGACCCCTGCCCAGGCCGATGCCGCGTCAGCGGTCTGATCGCCTTAACGATTCCGCAGCGGCTTCAGGAGAGAGACATGCAACGCTATTCAGGCTTCGGGCTGGCCAAGCACGCACTCAGCCACCATGAGAACTGGCAGCGCCAGTGGCGCAATCCCACCCCCAAGAAACAGTACGACGTCATCGTCGTCGGCGGCGGCGGCCATGGCCTGGCCACCGCCTACTACCTGGCCAAGAACCACGGCATCACCAACGTGGCGGTGCTGGAGAAGGGCTGGCTGGGGGGCGGCAATACCGCGCGTAACACCACCATCGTGCGCTCCAACTACCTGTGGGACGAGGCGGCACGCCTCTATGACCATTCGCTGGATCTGTGGAAGGGGCTGTCCCAGGACCTCAACTACAACGTGATGTTTTCCCAGCGTGGCGTGATGAACCTGGGCCACACCCTGCAGGACATGCGCGATATCCAGCGCCGGGTGCATGCCAACCGGCTGAACGGCGTCGACAGTGAGGTGATCACCCCCGACCAGATCAAGGAGATCGTGCCGGTCATCGACACCTCCAAGCGTGCCCGCTATCCGATCCTCGGCGCCTCCTGGCAGAAGAGCGCCGGCGTCGCGCGTCACGATGCGGTGGCCTGGGGCTACGCCCGGGCGGCGGATGCCCTGGGGGTGGATATCCTGCAGAACACCGAGGTCACCGGCTTCAAGATTCACGATGGCCAGGTGTATGGCGTGCACACCAATCGCGGCGATATCGAATCCAAGACCATCGGCTGTGTCACGGCAGGCAACTCCGGCGTGGTGGCCAAGATGGCCGGTCTCACGCTGCCGCTGGAGTCGCATCCGCTGCAGGCGCTGGTCTCCGAGCCGCTCAAGCCGGTGCTCGACACCGTGGTGATGTCCAATCACGTGCACGGTTACATCAGCCAGACCGACAAGGGCGACCTGGTCATCGGCGCCGGCATCGACGGCTACAACGGGTACGGTCAGCGCGGCAGTTACTCCACCGTGGAGCACACCCTGCAGGCCATCGTCGAGATGTTCCCGATCTTCTCGCGGGTGCGCATGAACCGCCAGTGGGGCGGCATCGTCGACACCTGTGCGGATGCCTGCCCGATCCTCTCCAAGACCAGGGTCAAGGGGCTGTTCTTCAACTGCGGCTGGGGCACCGGTGGGTTCAAGGCCACCCCGGGCTCCGGGCACATATTCGCCGCCAGTCTCGCCAAGGGCGAGATGCATCCCATCGCCGCGCCGTTCTCCATCGACCGCTTCAATACCGGTGCCCTGATCGACGAACATGGCGCCGCCGGCGTCGCGCACTAAGGAGAAACACGATGTTCCATATCCATTGCCCTTATTGCGACGAGTACCGCGATGAAGAGGAGTTCCATCCCAAGGGACAGGCGCATATCGCGCGCCCCGAGGACCCCGATTCCTGCACCGACGAGCAGTGGGGCGACTACCTGTTCTTCCGTGACAACCCGCGGGGCATCCACCACGAGCTGTGGGTGCACGCGATCGGCTGCCGCAAGTTCTTCAACATCACCCGTCACACGGTGAGCTACGAGATCCTCGAGACCTATCGAATGGGGGAGCAGCCTCGCTTCAGCGCCGAGCACCCCGAGGGTAAGTCCGCCGAGCAAGGGGCTGCCGTGAGCGTCGCCGAAGAGGTGGCAATGGTCGCAGGTCAGGAAGGAGTCAAGGCATGAGTCAGTCGAATCAGCCGAATCGTCTTCGCCAGGGTGGGCGCATCGATCGCGCTCGCACCCTGAGCTTCACCTTCAACGGCAAGCGCTATCAGGGCCATGCCGGTGACACCCTGGCCTCGGCACTGCTGGCCAACGGGGTGGATCTCGTCAACCGCAGCTTCAAGTATTCGCGTCCGCGCGGCATCGTCGCCGCCGGTGCCGAGGAGCCCAATGCGCTGGTCCAGCTGGGCAGCACCGAGGCGGCCCAGGTGCCCAACGTGCGTGCCACCCAGCAGGCGCTGTTCGAGGGCCTCACGGCGCAGAGCACCAACGGCTGGCCGAACGTGCAGCGCGATGTCATGAGCCTGGTCGGGAAGCTGGGCGGGCGCTTCATGCCGCCGGGCTTCTACTACAAGACCTTCATGGCCCCGGCCTCCATGTGGATGACCTACGAGAAAGTCATCCGCAAGGGAGCGGGCCTGGGTCGCAGTCCGATGGAGAACGACCCGGATAGCTATGATCACCTCCACCAGCATTGCGATCTGCTGGTGGTCGGTGCCGGCCCGGCGGGCCTCGCCGCGGCGCTTACCGCCGCCCGGGCCGGTGCGCGCGTGATCCTCTGCGATGAGCAGGAGGAGATGGGCGGTTCGCTGCTGGACAGCCGCGAGCTGCTCGACGACCGGCCGGCCGCCCAGTGGGCCGAGCAGGTGATCGGCGAGCTGGTCGAGAACGACAACGTCACCCTGCTGCCGCGCACCACGGCCAATGGCTATCATGACCATCACTTCGTGACCCTGCACGAGCGGTGCACCGAGCATCTCGGTGAGACCGCGCCGACGGTCGACGGTTACCGGCCCCCGCGCTCCCGCATGCATCGGGTGCGCGCGGGACAGGTGCTGCTGGCCACGGGGGCCCATGAGCGTCCGCTGGTCTATGGCAACAACGATGTGCCGGGGAACCTGGTGGCCGGTGCGGTCTCCACCTACATCCGCCGTTACGGCGTGGTGCCCGGTAACAGGCTGGTGCTCTCCGTCAGCAATGACCACGCCTATGGCGCCGCCCTGGACTGGATCGATGCCGGCCGCGAGGTGGTGGCCATCGTCGATGCCCGCAAGGCGCCGGACGGTGAGCTGGTCGAGCAGGCCCGGGCCAGCGGCATCCGCATCATCGAAGGTTCGGCCGTGCTCGAGGCCAAAGCAGGGAACGGAAAGCGCGGCAGTCGCGTCAGCGGCGCCCGGGTCGCTACCATCGACGCCGAGGCCTTCACGGTCACCGGTCAGGCCGAGGTCCTGGAGTGCGACACCATCGCCAGCTCCGGCGGCTATAGCCCGGTGATCCACCTGGCCTCCCACACCGGTGCGCGGCCGACCTGGGACGACGAGATCCTCGGTTTCGTGCCCAGCCTGGTGAAGGGCGTGCATGCCGCCGGCAGCGCCCGTGGTGTGCATGACCTGGCCGCGGCCCTGGCAGACGGTGCGGCCAAGGCGCGTGAGGCCCTGGCCGCGCTGGGCAGGTCCGCGAGCGCCATCGAGCCGCCCCGGGCCGCCGCCATCCGCGAAGGCAAGGCCTGTGCCCTCTATCAGGTGCCCCACGAGAAGCCGACCCTGCGGGCGCCCAAGCAGTTCGTCGATATGCAGAACGACGTCACCGCGGCGGCCATCGAGCTGGCCACCCGAGAAGGCTTCGAGTCCATCGAGCACGTCAAGCGCTACACCGCCATGGGCTTCGGCACCGACCAGGGCAAGCTCGGCAACATCAACGGCATGGCCATCGCGGCGCGCTGCCTGGGCAAGTCGATTCCCGAGGTGGGCACCACGGTATTCCGGCCCAACTTCACGCCGGTCACCTTCGGCGCCATCGTCGGGCGCCACTGCCGCGAGCTGTTCGACCCCGAGCGCTACACCGCCCTGCACCAGTGGCACGTGGAGCAGGGGGCCGAGTTCGAGGACGTCGGCCAGTGGAAGCGCCCCTGGTACTTCCCGCGCAAGGTCAACGGCAAGCTGGAGACCATGGGCGAAGCCGTGGCCCGCGAGAGCCTTGCGGTGCGGACCGGCGTCGGCATCCTCGATGCCTCCACCCTGGGCAAGATCGATATCCAGGGGCCGGATGCCCGGGAGTTCCTCGGACGCGTCTACACCAACAAGTGGGCCAAGCTGGCACCGGGACGGGTGCGCTACGGCCTGATGTGCAAGGACGACGGCATGCTGATGGACGACGGCACCACCAGCTGCCTGGGCGAGAACCACTTCCTGATGACCACCACCACCGGCGGGGCCGCCGGCGTGATGGAGTGGCTGGAGCTGTGGCACCAGACCGAGTGGCCCGAGCTTGATGTGTACTTCACCTCGGTCACCGACCACTGGGCGACCATGACCGTGACCGGCCCGGATGCGCGCAAGCTGCTGTGCGAGATCACCGATATCGATCTCGACAGGGATCAGTTCAAGTTCATGGACTGGCGCAACGGCAAGGTGGCCGACGTCCCGGCGCGGGTGTTCCGCATCTCCTTCACCGGGGAGCTGGCCTACGAGATCAACGTCCAGGCCCACTACGCCATGCACGTCTGGAAGACCCTGTTCGAGCACGGCAAGAAGTATGACCTGACGCCCTACGGCACCGAGACCATGCACGTGCTGCGTGCCGAGAAGGGGCTGATCATCGCCGGTCAGGATACCGACGGCTCGGTCACCCCCGAGGACCTGGGCATGTTCTGGGCGATCGGCTACGACAAGCCGTTCGCCTGGATCGGCAAGCGCGCCCTGACGCGTCCGGACACGGCGCGCAAGGACCGCAAGCAGTTCGTGGGGCTCAAGCCCGTCGACCCGAAGGTGGTGCTGGAAGAGGGCGCCCATATCGTCGTCGACAAGGACCAGCCCATCCCCATGGACATGCTGGGCCACGTGACCTCGAGCTATTACAGCCCGAACCTGGAGAGCGGCTTTGCCCTGGCAGTGATCAAGGGCGGCCGCGACCGCATGGGCGAGACGCTCTATGTGCCGATGCCGGACGGTCAGGCCCATGAGGTCGAGGTCGTCAGCCCCGTCTTCATCGATCCCAAGGGAGAGCGTCAGCATGTCTGATATCACTTACGGCAAGGTTGCGACCTTCAACACCCATCCGGACGCCTCGATTCCCATGGAGTCACCGCTGTCCGTGGCGTTCAACACGGGCAGCGTGCCGGCCGCGACACCCGGCAGCCGGGTCCTGCTCAAGGAGCAGGCCTTCCTGGGCCATCTGATCCTGCGCGGTGGTGCGATCGTCCTCGATGAAGCCGTTCGCAAGGTGCTGGGCATCGGCCTGCCCGGCCAGCCCCTGGGGCTGGCGCTGGATGCCAGCGGCGAGCGCAGCGTTCAGTGGCTGTCGCCGGATGAGTGGCTGGTGATCGTGCCGGGTGGCGAGGAGTTCGAGCTCGAGCAGCGGCTGCGCGACGCCCTGGGCGATGCCCATTATGCCATCGTCGATGTCAGTGGCGGCCAGACCCTGGTCTCCCTGGAGGGGGAAAAGGCCCGCGAGCTGCTGATGAAGTCGACCCCCTACGACGTCCATCCGAGCCGCTTCCCGGTGGGCAAGGCGGTCAGCGTGGTGTTCGGCAAGTCCAGCCTGATCCTGCGTCGTTCCAGCGAGGAGCGCTATGAGCTGGTGCTGCGCAGAAGCTTCGCCGACTACCTCTATCGCTGGATCCGGGATGCCGGCGCCGAGTATGGCATTGGCGTGGCAAGGTGACAGCTGAGGTCTAATAGTGAAGAGAGGGCCGGCGTAAGCCGGCCCTTTTCGGGAGAGACGAGATGCAAGATAACAAGAACCGCTGGATCCTCGCGGCCCAGTGCCCGAGCCGGCTCGGCACCGTGGACGTGGTCACGCGCTTCCTCAGGGAGAGCCGCTGCTATATCACCGAGCAGCACTCCTTCGACGACCGGCAGAGTGGGGGCTTCTTCATCCGCACGGAGTTCCGGCCCGAGGCCGAGGGCTTCGATGCCGAGGCCTTTGAGGCCGGCTTCGCCGAGCGCGCCGCCGAGTTCGAGATGATCTTCGAGCTGACCCCGCCGGGACGCCGCATGCCGGTGGTGATCATGGTCTCCAAGGCCGACCATTGCCTCAACGACCTGCTCTATCGCTACCGCATCGGCCAGCTGCCCATCGAGATCCGCGCCATCGTCTCCAACCATCCGGACCTGGCGACCCTGGCGGAGTGGCACGCCATTCCCTATCACCACTTCCCGATCACGGCCGAGACCAAGGCGCAGCAGGAAGCCCAGGTGTGGCAGGTGGTCGAGCAGAATGGCGCCGAGCTGGTGATCCTGGCGCGCTACATGCAGGTGCTCTCGAGCGACATGTGCGAGAAGCTCAACGGCCGCGCGATCAATATCCACCATTCGCTGCTGCCGGGCTTCAAGGGCGCCCGGCCCTACCACCAGGCCTACGAGAAGGGCGTCAAGCTGGTCGGCGCCACCGCCCATTACATCAACGATGACCTCGACGAGGGCCCGATCATCACCCAGGGCGTGGAGCCGGTAAGCCACACCGACTACCCGGAAGACCTGGTCGCCAAGGGGCGCGATGTCGAGTGCCTGACGCTGTCCCGGGCCGTCGCCTTGCATGTCGAGCGTCGCGTCTTCCTGGATGCCGGTCGCACGGTGGTGTTCGACCGATAGTCATACGGCCGACGGGTCTCGCAACGACAGCGCCCGGCACGTGGCCGGGCGCTGGGTTGGGTTGAGGCGGGCAGACGTGCAGGGCTCAGTCGTCGAGAGTCTCTCCCTTGCCGCTGTCCTTGCCGCCGTCGTGGCCTTGGTTCTCCAGGCCAGGGCGAGGGCGCGGTTCGAGCGCCTCGCGCATCTCGGCGAGCTGCTCGTCGCTGAGGATTCGACCGAGCGCCTCCTGATGGCTTTCGCGCAGTTCCCGCATCGCCTCGCGCCGCGCCTGGGGTGAATCGAACTCGCGGCCGCGCAGATCCTGCATGTCGGTGTAGATCGCCTCGCGGGCCTCGCGAAGCGATTCGCGCTCGGCATCGGAGAGCTCCCAGGTGTCGACCAGCGCGCTCAGGCGCTGCTGCATGGCTTCGCGGTGCTCGGCGCGCCGCGCTTCGCGATGCTCGTCGCGGAGTTCCCGGCGCGCCGTGGTCAAGGCCTCGCGCTGCTCGTCGTCGAGGATCTCGTCCATGCGCTGGCGGTGCGATTCACGGAGTTCCTGAAGGGCCTCGCGGTATTCCCGGCGGGCCTTTTCCAGCGCCTGGCGCGTCTCTTCGTCGATGCCGGCACGTTCGAAGAGGGCCTGGCGGCGTTGCTCGTGCTGCTGACGATGATCCTCGCTACCGCCGTGCTGCCAGCCTTCCTGGGGCGCGGCGCTGGCGGACAGCGCTAGAGGCGCGATGGCGACGGCGAGCAGGGCGGGAGCCAGTAGGGTACGGGTGAAAGAGCGTTTCATGGCAGTTCTCCTTGGTTGACGCTGCCAGTCTCGTCGCCCAGGGTGCAGCCGGCATGTAGCGACGGTGCAAAAGCCATGAATCCGCCGGCTTTCCCATTCTAGCCCTTCGGCGCCTACTCCTCCGGCTGGTACTTGTAGCCGACCCCGTAGACCGAGCGGATCACCTCGCGTTCCGGCCAGGTCTCGGCGATCTTGCGGCGCAGCTTCTTGATGTGGCTGTCCACGGTGCGCTCGGAGACGATGCGATGGTCGCGGTACATGTGATCCATCAGCTGCTCGCGGGCGAAGATGCGCCCGGGCGACTGCATCATCACCTTCAACAGCTGGAACTCCACCGCGGTCAGCCCCAGGTCACGCCCGTCGGCCAGTGCCCGCCAGCCCTCCTCGTCGAGGACCAGGTCGCTGCCGCCGCCGGGGGCGGGATCATGGGCCGCCCGGCTGCGCCGCAGCACGGCCTTGATCCGTGCCACCACCTCCCGGGGGCTGAAGGGCTTGCAGATGTAGTCGTCGGCACCCAGCTCCAGGCCGAGCAGGCGATCGACCTCCTCGACCCGGGCGGTGAGCATGACGATGGCGATGTCCGGCCAGCGTTGGCGCACCTCCCGGCACAGCGTCAGGCCGTCGGTGCCCGGCAGCATCAGGTCGAGCAGGATCAGCTCGGGGCGTGTCGCGCGGCCCTCGAGCCAGGGCAGCACGGCATCGCCGTGGGCCAGGTGGTGGCTGGTGAAGCCGCTGCCCTGCAGGTAGTCGGCGACCAGACGCGCGATCTTGGGTTCGTCCTCGACGATCAGGATCGGGGTCGTATCGGCCTCGTGAGTATTCATGCGGCGTCCTCCCTGGACGAATGGTCCTGGATGGCGGTGAAGGTCAGGGTCCAGCATAGCCCGCCGAGCGCGGAGGGCGAGGCTACCATCTGGGCGCCGTGGGCGCGCGCCAGGGCGGTGGCGATCGAGAGCCCCAGGCCGCTGCCGCCGCTGGCGCGACTGCGCGACCCTTCGACCCGATAGAGTCGCTCGGTGAGCCGCGGCAGGTCGGCCTCGGGCACCCCGGGGGCGCTGTCCTCCCAGGTCACCCGCACCTCGCCGGCGCGGCAGATGAGGCGCACGCGCAGTCGCCCCGGCGAGCGGGTGTAGGCGCAGGTGTTGTCGATCAGGTTGTTCCACAGCTGTCGCAGGCGCTGGACGTCGCCGCGGATCCAGGCCGGCCCCTCTATCTCGCGCTCCAGGCGGATGCCGCTGTCGTCGAGCCAGCCGACGGCCTCGTCGAGCCGTGTCGCGAGGCTCTCGGCCAGGTCCAGCGGGGCCAGCTGAACCTCCAGGGCGCCGGCATCGCTCTGCGAGAGCAGCCGCAGGTCGGCGACCAGGCGCTCCAGTTGGCCGACCTCCTGGGCCAACGAGTGCAGGTTGTCCGCGTCCAGCGCGCGAATGCCGTCCTGCATCGCCTCGATCTCGCCGCGCAGCACGGCGAGCGGCGTGCGCAGCTCGTGGGCGATGTCCGAGACCCAGCGGCTACGCGCCTCGCGGCTGGCCTCCAGGGTCGCGGCCAGCACGTTGAAGTCGTGGGCCAGGCTCGACAGCTCGTCGCGGCCGTGTTCGGCCAGGCGGGTGCTGTAGTCGCCCTCGATCAGGCGCCGGGTGGCCTGGGCCATGCCGCGGGTGCGCCGCCCCAGCCACCAGGAGAGGCCGCCGGCCAGCAGCAGCGAGGCGAGGCCCAGGGCGGCGACGATGATCCCGAGGTTGCGCTGCTGGCGGGAGAGGAAGATGCGATCCATGCGTGCCATCAGCTGCTGGGGCGGCCGATAGCCGAGCATGCCGACCTCCTCGCCGTCGCTCTCGATGGGTAGCCAGCGCAGCTCCGCCGCCTCCTGGTCGCCGTCCGGGGGCAGGCCGATCACCGGCAGGCCGCCGGCATCGTGAAGCACGAAGTCCTTGGGATCGCCCAGACGACGCTCGATGCCCTCCGGCGGCGGGGCATCGCCGGGCCACAGCTGGCGGCGCACCAGGCGATGCCAGGCGCGCGGCGACTGGCGCAGCCACTGCCAGTCGCCGCGGCGCGACCACTCCTCGGCGAGCCCCGTGGCCAGGGTCTCGGCTCGCCGGGTCTGGGTCTGGTCGAGGTAGTCGATGAAGCCCCGGTCGAGGCTGCGCGAGACCGCCAGGAACACCAGCCCCGAGATGGCCACGTTGACCACCAGGATGATCGCGAACAGCTTGATGCCGAGCCGGGACACGGCCGGGGTGAAAACGCGCCGTAGACGCATGCAGGGCTCCGCTGGCGGGATGAAGGCAAGATGCCGCATCCTATCATCGGCGACCGCGATGGAGGCACCGGGCAAGAAGTGTGCAGAGAGTGTGCACTCTCGTCGGCCGCGGTGAGCGGCGTCAGCCGTCGGCCGATCCGGCCTGGCGGGGGGGCTCGGCGCCGCTCTGCTCGCCGTGCCGGCCCGCGAGCGCGGCCAGCAGCGGCTCGAGCCCCTGGAGATGGACGTCGCGCTGGGGGAACGGGATGCCGATGCCGGCCTCCTCCAGCGCGCCATAGACGGCGAACAGCAGGTCCGACCGGACGCTGAGCAGGTCGCCGATGTCCTTCAGGAAGCAGCGCAGCTCGAAATCGAGCGAGTTCTCGCCGAGCCCCATGAACAGCACGGCGGGGGCCGGGGTGGCCAGCACCGACGGCTGGGTCTGGGCGGCCTCCAGCAGAATGGTACGGGTGCGCTCGAGGTCGCTGCCGTAGGCGACGCCGACCGGCAGCACGAGACGACCGACCTGGGAGGTCAGGGTCATGTTCTTGACGGTCTCGGCGATCAGCGCCGAGTTCGGCACGATCACATCGTGGCGATCGAAGGTCTCGATGCGGGTGGAGCGGACGGCGATCTTGCGAACGTGGCCGGAATGGCCCGCGACTTCGATCCAGTCGCCCTCCTTGATGGGGCGCTCGATCAGCAGGATGATCCCCGAGACGAAGTTCGAGACGATGGCCTGCAGGCCGAAGCCGATCCCCACCGACAGCGCGCCGGCCACCACGGCCAGGCTGGCGAGGTTCAGCCCCGCCGTGGACACCGCCGTGAGGGCGGCGATGGTCAGGCCGAGGTAGCCGACGCCGGTGACCAGGGCGATCTGGGCGCCCGGGTCCATGCGCGTGCGCGGCAGCACCGTGACCCTCAGCAGGCGCTGCAGCCACCGCGTGGCCAGCAGCCCCAGGAAGAACACCAGCACCAGGGTGATCAGCACCTCCAGCGAGAGTCGCGTGTCGCCGAGCTGTACGCCTTCCGTCAGCAGCCGCCAGATCTCGGCGATATCCGAGGGGCGGGCGCCCCAGGTCAGCGCCAGCAGGGGTGCCAGGGCCAGGCCGAGCAGGAAGACGGTGCCGATGGGAATGAGCCCGAAGCCGCTCGACTGGGACAGGGTATCCGGCTCCAGGGTGTCCTCGAGGGTGCGAATCACGAGGAAATAGACGCCCAGCGCGATGCCGATCAGCCCCATCGACACGGCCATCGGCACCATGGCCAGGCGCGCCAGGTTGTCATAGCCGCTGATCACGAAGAGCACGCCCAGCACGGCCGCGATCCTCAGCAGGCGCCCGAGCAGGCCGAGCAGCCCCTTGCCGGACGGCGGGGCTTGTTGGGACGGGTCTTCCGCCTGCTCGGGGTCGGCGGCGTCCGGGGCCGGCTGGCGGAGCCGTCCGAGACGCCAGAACAGCAGGCCGCCCATCAGGATGAGTGGCGTGGAGAGCACGCCGACGGTGGCCGGCGTCAGGGGATAGGCCTGCTCGAGGGTGGTCAGCGCGATCTCCAGCGCGACGAAGACGCCGAGGCCTTGGCTGATCCGGAGTCCGGCCATCGCCTGGGCGTCATCCAGGGGCAGCGGCCTCTGGAGGGCCAGGTTGGGGCGGAAGATGAGATGCCCCAGGACATGGCCCAGCACGATGCAGATGGCCAAGGCCGGCAGGGCTTCGGCCAATGGACGGATGGCGTCCGTCGTGACGTCAGCGATGCGCACCACGCCGATCAGGGCGGCGGCCGCGGCGGAGGGGATGAGCAACCGCGCCAGGCTGTTCAGCGACGAGAGGGCCCAGCGCTTCGGGCGAGAGTCCGTCAGCGGGATGCGTGTCTCGAGACGACGGGTCACCAGCGGCTGGAGCCAGAACAGCAGTGCCAGGGCCAGCCCGGGTAGTACCAGGGCCGCCGGCAGGATGCGCCTCAGGTGCTCCCGGACGCCGGGCTCCTCGAGTCGATCCTTAAGTTCGCTGTCGATTTGGGCACCATAGTCGCCGAGCTCTTCCAGCGCCTGCAGCCAGTGGCCGGGGACCAGCGGTGAGGGGTTGCGGACCAGCAGCTCCTGGGTGATCTGCTCTCGGATCAGATCGTCGGTCTCTTCGATCAGCAGGTTGGCGCGTTCGTAGGACTCCTCCGCCGCGACGATCGGCGCCTTGGCCCTGGCCAGGGCCTTGCTCAACTCGGCTCGGCGGCTGGCCAACTCCTCGGATTCCGTCACGCCCTCCTCCGGCGGTGGGCCCAGGGAGTTCAGCTGGGCCTCCAGGGCGCGGATCCCGATCCCGGGCTCCTGCATCATGCGAAAGGCCTCGTCGCGCTGCTTGGCCAGGCGGGCGCGGACGTTCTCCAGCAGCGACGTGGAAGCGTTGCGCTCGTCGAGGAGCTCCTCCGCCAGGGCGGCGGTACGCTCCCAGGTCGTGAAGGGTTCGTCGGGAAGCTCGGGCTCCTGGGCCGTCGCCGACAGGGCCGTCGTCAAAAGGATCAGGGCGACCGTCAGCCACAGGGCGGCCAGCAGCCGGAGTGGGGCCATCCGGGGGCGTCGCCCACGGCGCAGGAGTGAGAGCGTCGTCATCGCGTGAGGTTGCGGCATCCCGTCGCCTCGTGAGGGGGTAGGCAGGCGCGCACCGGTGGCCGCGACTCGCGAGCGGGTCTCGGGGCGTCCCCGATAGCGTAGGCGACGGTCCGGCCGGCGGCGAGGGCGCGGGCCAACGGCCGGGCGCCGGCCGTCGGGGGCTAGAGCGTCAGCAGGAAGAGGATCAGCGGGGGCGAGAGCAGCGAGAGGATGAAGCCCGAGACCACGGCGACCGGCACGCAGGCGACACCGCCGTGCTGCTGGATCACCGGCAGGGTGAAGTCCATGGAGGTGGCGCCGCCGTAGCCGATGGCGAGCGCCGCATGGCGGCGGATCACCAGCGGTATCAGCACGAAGGCGGCGAGCTCCCGGGCCAGGTCGTTGAAGAAGGCCACGCCGCCCAGCAGCGGACCGAGCTGATCGCCGATCAGGATGCCGGAGAGCGAATACCAGCCGAAGCCGGCCGCCATGGCGAGTCCCTCGTTCCAGGCGAGGTCCAGCAGCGGGGCGGCGAGCAGGCCGCCGATCAGCGAGCTTCCGGCCAGCGTCAGGGCGATGGCCAGCCCGAAGCGGTTGAGCAGGATCTGGCGCAGCGGCATGCCGGAGTTGCGCAGCTGACAGCCGATCAGCGCCAGCAGCGCGTAGAGCACCCACTCCGCCAGGCGCTCGGCGAGGGCGAACAGGCCGCTGCCGGTCAGCCACTCCAGCAGCAGGCCGATCACCACGCCGGCCACCACCACGGCCACCAGGGTCAGCGAGCCGAGCATGGCGGCGAACTTGCTGGTGGGCGCCCCGGCCACCACCGCCGAGGTGCCGGCGGTGAGGCCCAGCCGTCGTGACAGCCACCACAGCGCCGTCAGGTTGCAGGTCGAGATCACCGCGAACAGCAGCAGCGCCTGGCTGCCCAGGCGCGAGAGCTGGCCGCCGAGATCGTCCAGGCCAGCGAGGCTCACGCCCATCAGCAGCAGGATCACGTAGATCGCGGCGTTGACGCCGTGGTTGATGGGGGCCATCCAGCGGGGATCGCGGACCCGGACCAGGTAGCCCAGGACCAGGGGCAACAGCACGATCAGCAGGCCACTCAGCATCGAGATTCCCTTCTCGTCGGGGCCGCCGGCGGCGACCAAAAGCCGCCCACTCTAGTCAATTTCCCTGCGGGGAGGAAGCGCGTTCAGCGCGGGGGGAGGTCGAGCTCGGTCAGCGACAGGCGGCTGCGCCGCTCGCCGTCGCGGTGGTACTCCATGGCGAGCAGCAGGCCGGGCACACCGGGATGGAAGCTGAAGCGCAGCCGGCGATCCGGTTCGTCGGGTTCGACGACCTCCACGCGTACCGCCTCGAACTCCCCGGCCGGCAGCGAGAGGGCGGTGCGCGGCAGCAGTCGGTACTCGACCAGCGTCTCGCGACCGCGATGGTCGAGGTAGCGCAGCCGGCAGGGGGCGGCGCACCGCGCGGCCGTGGCGCGACGCGACAGTTCGAACAGCGCGGCCTGGCGGTCGGGCAGCCGGGCCAGGGCCTCACGGTCGAGGGCGTAGCGCTTGCCGACCCCCAGCAGGGAGTAGCCGCTGGCGTAGTGCAGCGAGCGCACGGCCCCGTCGGCGAGGAAGCGGCTGCGCTCGCGGCCCTGGGCCAGCGTGATGTCGGCGCGCATGTCGCTCAGCCACTGGGTCCCATCGCGGGAGAGGCGATGCTCGATGGTGGCGTTCGGCCAGCCGTCGACCTCGAGGTGATAGCGGGCATCGAAGGGGCGCGGCTCGGCGGCGAACACGCCGCTGCCGGCCAGCAACAGAAAGGGCAGCAGCACAAGCAGCTGGGCGCGGCGACATCGCGGCAGTGAGGGCATGTTGACGCTCCAGGGCGTTCGGTCGGCAGGGATGAGAGTCCAGGCGAGCCGCGGGGTTCCCGAGGCGAGCGCCAATGCGCCTCGGCGGTGCCCGGCGGGGCTGCTAGGCTTGCCGTGAAGGCGGCGTCTGCCGCATCACTGACCGCGAGCTTACGTCCGCGGGCTCACGCTAACGAGGAGACTCCCATGGCCAGACTCTTGCTGATCGCCGGCGATTACGTCGAGGACTACGAGATCATGGTGCCCTTCCAGGCCCTGCAGGCCATGGGGCACACGGTCGATGCCGTCTGTCCCGACAAGCGCGAGGGCGACAAGGTGCGCACCGCCATTCACGACTTCGAGGGGGATCAGACCTATTCTGAGAAGCCGGGCCACGACTTCGTCCTCAATGCCACCTTCGCCGAGGTGAGTGCCGATGACTACGACGGCCTGGTGGTGCCCGGCGGCCGCGCCCCGGAGTACCTGCGCCTCGATGAACGCGTGCTGGAGCTGGTGCGTCACTTCTTCGAATACGACAAGCCGACGGCGGCCATCTGCCACGGCGCCCAGCTGCTGGCGGCGGCGGTGCCCCTCGAGGGCTTTCGCGTCTCGGCCTATCCCGCCTGCGCGCCGGAGGTGCGCCTGGCCGGCGGCGACTTCGCCGAGATCGCGGTCGATCAGGCCGTCACCAGTGGTATGCTGGTCTCCGCTCCGGCCTGGCCCGCCCACCCGGCCTGGTTGAAGCAGTTCGCTGCCCTGCTGGACTGATAGAGCCCGGTGGGGTTTGACGCCACTAGACGACTGGTCTATTCTCCTCCGCATGAAGACGCAAGCCACCCGTGACAAGCTGATCCAGATCGGCGCCGAACTGATCGCCGAGCAGGGCTTCAACGCCACCGGCATCAACGCGGTGCTGAGCCGTGCGGGGGTCCCCAAGGGCTCCTTCTATCACTACTTCTCGAGCAAGGAAGATTTCGGCCTGGCCGTGATCGATGCCTTCGCCGAGCAGTACGACGACCGCCTGGTGGCGATCCTCCAGGCGCCGGATCAGCCGCCACTGGAGCGCCTGCGCCGCTACTTCGACGCCGGCCGGGCCGACATGCACTCCTGCGATCACGCACGGGGCTGTCTGATCGGCAACCTTGGCCAAGAGCTCTCCTCGCGCAGCGAGGCGTTTCGCGCGCGGCTCGATCAGGTGTTTCGCCAGTGGGAGCGGCACCTGGTGGCGTGCCTCGAGGAGGCCCGGGCGGCGGGCGAGGTGGCCGAGGACCTCGACGTCGAGCGCCTCGCCGGCTTCATCCTGGCCGGCTGGCAGGGCGCCATGCTGCGCGCCAAGACCACCAAGTCCCTGGCGCCCATGGAGGCCTTCGAGCAGGTACTGTTCCACGAGCTGCTGGGCCGTGAGGTGGAATCTCGGGAGATGGCCGCCGGCGCGGCGCCCGAGACGCCCTAGCCCAGCGAGGCCCTCATCCTGGCGCGCGCCAGGATGACGGCCTCACGATTCAAACATTTACCCCGCTTCTAGTAGACTGGTCTATCGAGACCTATTTCGCAGAACGAGTGCACAGGAGTTGCATCGATGTCCGAGATTCAAGGCAAGGTCGTGATCATTACCGGGGCCAGCAGCGGCCTCGGCGAAGCCACCGCCCACCGCCTGGCCAAGGCCGGCGCCAAGCTGGTGCTCGGCGCCCGCCGCGAGGAGCGCCTGCAGGAGCTGCGTGACGCCATCGTCGAGCAGGGCGGCGAGGCGATCTATCGCGTCACCGACGTCACCGAGCGCGACCAGGTCGAGGCCCTGGCCGAGGCCGCGAAGGAGGCCTATGGCCGCATCGACGTGCTGGTCAACAACGCCGGCCTGATGCCGCTGTCGCCGCTCGACCAGCTCAAGGTCGACGAGTGGGAGCAGATGGTCGACGTCAACATCAAGGGGGTGCTCTACGGCGTCGCCGCGGTGCTGCCGACCATGCGCGAGCAGCATGCCGGGCATATCATCAACCTCTCCTCGGTGGCCGGCCACGTGGTCTTCCCCTCCGCCGCCGTCTACTGCGCCACCAAGTACGCGGTCAAGGCGCTCTCCGAGGGCATCCGTCAGGAGGGCGGCGAGGAGATCCGCTCCACCAACATCTCGCCGGGGGCGGTGGCCACCGAGCTCACCTCCACCATCAGCGATGAGGAGACCGCCAAGGGCGTCAACGAGCTCTACGAGATGGCCATCGACGCCGACGCCATCGCCCGGGCGGTCGTCTACGCCATCGAGCAGCCGGCCGATGTCGATGTCAACGAGCTGATCATCCGGCCGACCAAGCAGCCGCTCTGAGCGGTGCGCCCGGCGGGCTCAGCGCCGCCGGGCGATCGGCCATCATGAGCGATCCCCACGAATCAGGGCACGGCGCGAGGCGCCGTGCCCTGGTTTTTTGCGTGAGTGCTTTGCGTAAGTGCTTTGTGTAAGTACTTGCGTAAGCGCCTTGCTTAGGTGCCTGGCGTGGGCTCGTCGATCAGGCGCGTGGCGTGGGGAGCGCCGTGATCCGACCGCCCCTCAGGAGCGCGACTGCAGGCGCTCCAGGCCCGGGCTCAGGGTGACCGGGTAGTCGCTCTTGCCCGTCTCGAGGTGCCTGACGTCCGCCGGGAAGCGGGGCAGGGCGTCGGCGACCCGTTCCCGGGCCGCATCGGCGCGGGCCATCTCGGCCTCGACCAGACGGCCGGCCTTCACCAGCGGGCACAGTAGCGGCTCACCGACCGCGACCGGCTCATCGCGCAGGGCGATCATGTCGCCGAGGTAGCGGCCCTGCTCGTCCCGGCGGCGATACACCTGCTTGGGGCAGGGCAGGTTGATCTTGCCCGGCGAGTGCTTGACGCGCGGCTCGCCGGCGTAGGCCACCAGCTTGTAGGAGAGATCGATCACCGGGGCATCCGCCGAGACCCCCATCTGGGTGCCCACGCCGAAGGCGTCGATGGGCGCCCCGGCCTCGAGCAGCGCCTCGATCTGACTCTCGTCCAGGCCGCTGCTGGCGACGATCTGCACCTCCTCGAAGCCGGCGTCGTCGAGCAGGCGGCGTGAGCCCCGGGCCAGCTCGCCCAGGTCGCCGGAGTCGAGCCGGATGGCCTTCACCGCGAGCGCCGGCTCCTCGCGCATCAGCTCGATCACCTTCTGCACCCCTTCCAGGGTGTCGTGGGTGTCGACCAGCAGGGTGGTGCCAGGATAGTGGCGGGCGAAGGCGCGAAAGGCCTCCCGCTCGCTGTCGTGGGCCAGCACGTAGCTGTGGGCCATGGTGCCGTTGAGGGCCAGGTCGTGGCGCAGGCCGCCGAGCACGTTGCTGGTGCCGGCAAGCCCCGCGGTGCGGTAGGCTCGGACCCCGCGCACCGCGGCATCGATGCCGTGCATGCGGCGCATGCCGAAATCCACCACCGGCCGGCCCCGTGCCGCCATCACGATGCGCACCGCCTTGGACGCCAGCACCGTCTCCAGCTGCACCAGGTTCATCGCCAGGCTCTCGAGGAGCTGGGCCTGGGCGATGGGGGCCTCCACCTCCATCAGCGGTTCGTTGGCGAACACCGGCGTGCCCTCGGGCAGGGTCCAGATATCTCCCTCGAAGCGCCAGTTGGCCAGCCAGTCGAGAAACCCCGCCTCGAAGAGGCCGGTGTCGGCCAGGCGCGAGAGGGCGGTGTCACCGAAGCGAAGCCGGCTGAGTCGCGCGGCGGCGTGCTGCTGACCACAGGCGAGCATGAAGCGACGCTCGGGCGGCAGCCGGCGGAAGAACAGGCTGAAGGTGGCGACCCCGTCCATGGCCTCCTTCCAGTAGGCCTGGGTCATGGTCAGCTGGTAGAGGTCGGTGAGCAGGGCCAGCTCGTCCTCGTCTACCGTCAGCGGGAGCCGTTCGCTCATGGGTGCACCTCGACGCCGGCATCGAGCAGCGCGTTGCGGACGTCGTCAATGGCGTCGGGGTCGACCGCGGCGCTGAGGGCTTCGAGCAGGCGCACCTCGAAACCCTCCCGGCGGGCATCCAGCGCCGTGGCCCTGACGCAGACATCCAGCGCCAGGCCGCACACGGTCACCCGCTCGATGCCCTTTTCGCGCAGATAGCCGGCTAGCCCCGTGCCGTCGAAGGCGGAGTAGGCGTCGGCATCGAAGGCCGTGGCCTTGCTGACCCGCACCGTGTCGGCGGGCAGGGTGAGGTCGGGATGGAAGGCCGCGCCCGGGGTGTCCTGCACGCAGTGCACCGGCCAGGGGCCGCCGCGATGCTCGAAGCTGACATGGTCGACGGGATGCCAGTCCCGCGAGGCGACGACCAGCGCCCCCGCCGCCCGGGCCGCCTCGATCTCGGTGTTGATGGCGGGCACCAGTGCCGCGCCGCCGCTCACGGCGAGGGTGCCGCCCTCGCAGAAGTCGTTCTGCATGTCCACGACGAGCAGCGCGTCGCGGGGCTCATAGTGTTCGTTAACGCTCATCACGCACCTCCAGGGAGGTCGTCGGGTGTCCCTCCACAGGGTAGGGGCTGTGTCGCCGTTGGTGTAGGGCCGGTCGGCCCCGGCCCCGTCAGCCGCTCAATAGCCGGCCTGGGGATCGACGGTATCGATCGGCGCCCCGGCCTCGAAGGCACGCAGCGCCTCGGCCACCTGGTCGAGCGCCTCCGCGAGCGGCGTGGGGCCGGCCATGTGGGGGGTGATCCAGACGCGCGGGTGCGACCAGAGCGGGCTCGCCTCGGGCAGCGGTTCCTCGGGGAAGGCGTCGAGCAGCGCGCCGCGCAGTCGGCCCGTCGCCTCGCCCTCGCCGTCGTCTTCACCCAGGGCGTCGAGCAGCGCGGCCTCGTCGATCAGGCTGCCGCGGCCCGGGTTGATCAGACTCGCCCCCTCGGGCAGCCGCGCCAGGGCGGTCGCATCGATGAGGTGGTGGGTCGAGGGGGTGTCGGGCAGCAGCAGCACCAGGCTCTTCACCCGCTCGAGCAGCGCCTCGAGGCCGGCGTCGTCGTGGTGGCAGGTGATGCCGGGCAGCGACTTGGGCGAGCGGCTCCAGCCATGCACCGGGAAGCCGTCGGCGGCCACCATGGCCGCCACCTTGGCGCCGATGGCGCCCAGCCCCAGCACGCCCACCGGCCAGTCGGCCTTGTCGACCACCGCATGTTCCCGCCACTGGTGGCGCGCCTGCTGGCGACGATAGCGGTCGAAGTCGCGCTGGAAGTGCAGCACGCCGTAGCGCACGTAGTCGCCGATCAGCTCGGCCATGCCGGCATCGCGCAGCTTGACGATCGGCACCCCCTCGGGCAGCCCCGGATTGTTCAGCAGGGCATCGACCCCGGCGCCGAGATTGACGATGCCCTTGAGCGATTCGGGCTCGCCGAGCAGCTCGGCGGAGGGCTTCCACACGGCCAGATAGTCCGCGCGGCGACGCTGCTCGGCCGGCGCCGCGCTGGTGATCACCTCGGCCTCGGGCAGCCGCCGGGCCAGGGCCTCTCGCCACTGATCGGCGTCGTCGATATGGACCAGCACTCGCATGGGACCTCCAGGAGGAAGATGGACGTTGGCCTCCATCTTCCGGGTTTCGCCGACGCGGGAAAAGCCCCGCTCAGGCCGAATGCTCCGAGCCGCGTTCCGTCGCCGTGACCCCTTCGATGATCGCGGTCTCTGGCCGCCGGCCTCTGAGCCATTTGCCATCGATAGGCGGTGCTCCGAGCGAGCATATCCGGTCTGCTGATCCCTTTTGTCCCGGGCGGCGTCACCATGGCCTTCGGGGCGCTCGTGACGCGGGGTCTGCGCCCCCCAAGAAATGCTTGACCGCCTACCATGGGTTGGCAGTAACCTGCTCTTAGATAAGCGATCGACTGCGTGACGCGACCCCGGCCCGTGACCGGGATGTCACTCGGCAGTAACGCGGCACCAGGCCCGGCCTTCTCGACGCAGAGAGGGCCGATTTGTTGATGATGCGATGGCGAGTGGCTTCATGATTCAGGTTTCTCTGCCCTTCACTCGTGAAGAATATGCGACCCGCCTGTGGAAGGTGCGCGCCGAGATGGCCAGCCGCGGTATCGACGTGCTGATCGTCAGCGACCCCTCCAACATGGCCTGGTTGACCGGCTACGACGGCTGGTCCTTCTATGTGCATCAGTGTGTGCTGGTCGGCCTGGAAGGGGAGCCGGTGTGGTATGGCCGGCGGATGGATGCCAATGGGGCCCTGCGTACCTGCTGGATCGACCCGGACAACATCACCTACTACCCGGATTACTACGTCCAGAATCCGGACATGCACCCCATGGACTATCTCGCCCAGACCATCCTGCCTGACCGGGGCTGGCATGAGGGCGTGGTGGGCATGGAGATGGACAACTACTACTTCTCGGCCAAGGCCTACCAGAGCCTGCTGCGAGAGCTGCCTCATGCGCGCTTCATGGACGCCAACTCGCTGGTCAACTGGTGCCGGGCGATCAAGTCGCCCCAGGAGATCGAGTACATGCGGGTGGCGGCGAAGATCGTCGAGGGCATGCACACGCGCATCCTCGAGGTGATCGAGCCGGGCCTGCCCAAGAGCCAGCTGGTCTCGGAGATCTACCGAGTGGCCATCGAGGGCTGGCGCGACGACCAGGGCAAGATCTACGGCGGCGACTACCCCGCCATCGTGCCGATGCTGCCCACCGGCTCGGATGCTGCCGCCCCGCACCTGACCTGGGACGACACGCCGTTCCGCGAGGGCGAGGGCACCTTCTTCGAGATCGCCGGGGTCTTCAAGCGCTATCACGCCCCGATGTCGCGCACCGTCTTCCTGGGCAAGCCGCCCCAGGAGTTCGTGCGCGCCGAATCGGCGCTGCTCGAGGGCATCGAGAACGGCCTGGCGGTGGCCAAGCCCGGCAATCGCACCGCAGACATCGCTATGGCGCTGGGTTCGGCCATGGACAAGTACGGCTTCGACCGCGGCGGCGCCCGCTGCGGCTATCCCATCGGCATCAGCTACCCGCCGGACTGGGGCGAGCGAACCATGAGCCTGCGCCCCTCGGACGAGACCATCCTGCAGCCGGGCATGACCTTCCACTTCATGCCGGGCCTGTGGGAGGACGACTGGGGCCTGGAGATCACCGAGAGCATCCTGATCACCGAGACCGGCTGCGAGACCCTGGCCGACTTTCCTCGTCAATTATTTGTACGCTGATTGCCAGCGGGCATCATCGCAGCGAGTGGCGCCGGGGATAGGCCGTAAGGGAGGTTCGAGGACCAGGGACGGCCGAGGTAGCCCCTAGGGAGGGGTTCATGGCGCCTCCCGAAAGGCCAATCGCCGGATCAGCCGCGAGCGTCTGCTCGCTACTGCCTAACAAGGAGTTTCACCATGACCAAGCGGCCCAGCCCGATTTCCGCCACCGTCGACTTCGATGCCGACGGCGTGCAGCACGGCTTCCTGAAGCTGCCGATCTCCAACGACGAGTCGGCCTGGGGAGCGGTAATGATCCCGATCACCGTGGTCAAGAACGGCGACGGCCCCACGGCGCTGCTGACCGGCGGCAACCACGGCGACGAGTACGAGGGCATCACCGCGCTTATGAAGCTCGCAAGCGCCCTCGAGGCGGACGACGTCCAGGGTCGGGTGATCATAGTGCCGATGATGAACACCCCGGCGGCGATGGCCGGCAAGCGCACCTCAGGGCTCGACGGCGGCAACCTCAACCGCAGCTTCCCGGGCGACCCGGACGGCAGCGTGACCGAGAAGATCGCCGACTACTTCACCCGCGTGATGGTGCCGATGAGCGACGTGGTGCTCGACCTGCACTCCGGCGGTCGCACCCTGGACATCATCCCGTTCGGCGCCTCCCACGTGCTCGAGAACGCCGACCAGCAGCGCCGGGCGCTGGAGGGGGCCAAGGCCTTCGGGGCGCCCTACGCCATGATGATGTTCGAACTCGACGCCGAGGCGCTGTTCGATACCGCGGTGGAGCGTCAAGGCAAGATCTTCGTGGCCACCGAGCTCGGCGGCGGCGGCACCTCCACCCCGGAGAGCCTGGCGATCACCGAGCGGGGCGTGCGTAACTTCCTGATCCAGTACGGGCTGATCGAGGGCCAGGTGGAGATGCCCGCCGAGCCCCAGGTCTACCTCGATATGCCCGATGCCAGCTGCTACGTGCAGAGCGAGCATTCCGGCCTGCTGGAGCTGACCCTGGCGCTGGGCGAGGCGGTGGAGCAGGGCCAGGTGATCGCCCGCGTCTACGACATGACCCGCAGCGGCACGCCGCCGGTGGAGTACCGCGCCGAGCGCAGCGGCATCCTCGCGGCGCGGCGCTTCCCTGCGCAGGTCAACATGGGCGATACCATTGCGGTGATCGCCGAGGTGGTCGAGTCGCTGGCATGAAGCTCGATCGCTACGATCTGAAGATCCTCGAGATCCTCTCTCGCGATGGTCGCATCACCAAGTCGAAGCTGGCCGAGGCGATCAACCTCTCGGTCAGTCCCTGCTGGGAACGGGTGCGACGGCTCGAGAAGGCCGGCATCATCGAGGGCTACGCGGCGCGCATCAACCCCGACGCGCTGGTCAAGCGCACCCCCGTGTGGGTGCAGATCGAGCTCAAGGCCCACAATGCCGAGAGTTTCGCCCGCTTCGAGGCCCTGGTCCACGCCACCCCCGAGGTCACCGAGTGCGTGGCCGTCGGCGGTGGCGTCGACTACCTGATCAAGTTCGAGACCGATTCCATCGATGCCTATCAGCGCCTCATGGATGCCTGGCTGACCGGTGAGGCCGGCATCGAGCGCTACTTCACCTACATCGTCACCAAGGCGGTGAAGCGTCCCTCCCCGGGGTTTCGCCCCGACGATCTCGCCTGAATGGATTCACGCCGACCGCGAAGTCAGCGTTGATGTGATGGCGGTACATGTGTCATAAGCTGGTACTGGAGGGTGGGCGTGTGCCCACCCGGCCGGGCGATCCTGCCGGCATGCATCCGCTGGTGCCGGTTCGTGTTCGATAGTGCCCCGGAAGTGTTCAAGATCGCCTGACGCAGAGAGCTCCTATGTCCTATTTCACGATTGCAGGGGTGCAGATGCACGCCCTGCACCACGGTGACAACACCGAGGCCATGCGCCACCGCATCGACGTGTTGATGAGCCGCTTTCCTCAGGTACAGATGGTGCTGTTCAGCGAGCTGATGCCGATGGGGGCCTCGCCGCACCATGCGCAACCGCTGCCCAACGACGCCGAGGCGCTGTTCTGCCAGATCGCCGAGCAGCATCGCATCTGGCTGATTCCCGGCTCGATGTTCGAGCAGACCCCGGATGGCATCTACAACACCCTGTCGGTGATCAACCCCCACGGCCAGGTGGTGTCCCGCTTTCGCAAGATGTTCCCCTTCCGCCCCTACGAGGCGGGCGTCGAGAGCGGCAGTGAATTCGTCGTCTTCGACGTGCCCAACGTGGCGCGCTTCGGGGTCTCGATCTGCTACGACATGTGGTTCCCCGAGACCACCCGCACCCTGGCCGCCATGGGCGCCGAGGTGATCCTGCACCCGACCATGACCGACACCATCGACCGTGACATCGAGCTGTCCATCGCGCGTACCAATGCGGCGGTCAATCAGTGCTACTTCTTCGATATCAACGGCGCCGGCGCCATCGGCAACGGCCGTTCCATCGTGGTGGGGCCCTCCGGCGACGTCATTCACCAGGCCGGCACCGGCGAGGAGGTCATGCCGATCGAGGTCGACCTCAACCGCGTGCGCCGCGAGCGCGAGACCGGCCTGCGCGGCCTGGGCCAGCCGCTGAAGAGCTTCCGCGATCGCAAGGTCGACTTCTCGCTGTATCGCAGCGAGACCGGCTCGAGCCCGTTCCTCGATACCCTCGGGCCGCTGGCCAAGCCGGTTCGAGCCGACATCGAAGAGTACTGATCCCTCGCCTTCGGGCGGTGCAGTGACAAGGAGATTCCATGCTGGAGCCACTGCTTCGATTGCTGCGCCGCCTGTTTGGCAACCCCCCGGCGGCCCCTGCCGCGCACCAGGCGCCCGGCGCCACCCCCGTCCCCGATGGAGCGACCTCGATGAGCAAAATAACAACCATTGCCGACGTACGCCGCCACTTCCTCAATAACAAGGAGCCGATTTACTTCATCTCGGCCACCAACTTCAACCTGCTGGGTATCGGCGACTGGGTCGGCAACTTTCGCCACATCAACTACATCGACTGCTTCGAGGGCCAGCAGCGCAACGTCTTCGTGCCCAAGGAGAAGTTTCCCCGCGACTTCGAGAGCATCGAGGACATCAACAACTACCTCCTCGAGCACAAGGAGGTCATCGACTTCATCCAGTCCCGCGCCCAGGGCGAGAACGCCGGCGTGGCGGCCTTCCTGATGTTCGACGAGCACACCGAGGAGGTCTGCGAGCAGCTCGGCCTCAAGGTGGCGTTCCCGCCGGCCAAGCTGCGCTCGCGGATGGACAACAAGATCGAGACGGTGCGCATCGGCAACAAGGCCGGCGTGCCCAGCGTGCCCAACGTGCTGGCCAAGGTGGGCAGCTACCAGGAGCTGTGCGAGGTCAGCCGGGAGCTCGGCGACGACCTGGTGGTGCAGACCGCCTTCGGCGACTCTGGCCACACCACCTTCTTCATTTCCAGCGAGGATGACTACTACAAGCACGCCGAGGAGATCGAGGCCGAGGCCGAGGTCAAGATCATGAAGCGCATCAACTGCCGCGGCTCGGCCATCGAGGCCTGCGCCACGCGCTGCGGCACGGTGGTCGGCCCGCTGATGACCGAGCTGGTTGGCTTCAAGACGCTGACCCCCTACAAGGGCGGCTGGTGCGGCAACGAGATGTTCGCCGGCGCCTTCGACCAGTCGGTCCGCGACAAGGCCCGTGAGTACACCTTCCAGTTCGGCGAGGCGCTGCGCGAGGAGGGCTATCGCGGCTACTTCGAGCTCGACTTCCTGATCGACATGGACAATGGTGAGGTCTATCTCGGCGAGCTCAATCCGCGGGTCACCGGGGCCAGTTCGCTGACCAACGTGGCGGCCTTCGCCCACTCCGACATCCCGCTGTTCCTGTTCCACCTGCTGGAGTTCTCCGACGTCGACTTCGACCTCGACATCAACGAGATCAACGAGCGCTGGGCGCATCCGGAGAGCGTCGACAGCTGGAGCCAGCTGGTCATCAAGCACACCGACGAGAGCGTCGATCTGCTGACCCAGGCGCCGCGCACCGGGGTCTGGAAGATGGCCGCCGACGCCAGCATCGGCTATCACCACTACAACTATCACCCCCACGCCGCCGAGGACGAAAGCGAAGGCTTCTTCCTGCGCATCAGCGGGGCGGGCGACTTCCGCTACGAGGGCGCCGATCTCGGCATCCTGATCACCCGCGGGCGCCTGATGGACGACGACTTCCAGCTCAACGAGCGCGCCAAGGCGTGGATCGACGGCATCCGCGGCCAGTACGCGGGACAGTCGCTCCAGGATCCGGTGGTGGAGGAGGTGGCCGTCAGCCACGCCGTCGGCGGCGGCAACTTCAAGATCCTGTGAACACCGGGATCGGTTCCCCTTCGTCGCGGGAGGTACCGCCGGGCGACATGGACAAGATGCTCGATTTTCGCACCGTGCACGAGGCGACGGCGGGGCCGCGCTGGCAGGCGCTGTTCGAGTACCACTGGCCGGCCTACGAGCAGTGGTACCTGAGCGAGGGGGAGCGAGAGCGGCCGGGATATCTCGCCTGCTACAACGCCCTGCGCCGGCACATGCCGGAACTGCTCGATACCTACCGGTCGCTCTGCGAGCTGGCCGGCGGGGGTGACCTCGCCGCGCGCTTCCTGAGCCTCTACCAGCCGCCGCCCTACATCACCGGCTGCTCCCAGGCGGTGCTGGCCAGTCCCTCCTCCACGGTGCTGGCGCGTAACTACGACTACCCGCCGGAGCTCTGCGAGGGGACCATTCTCTACACCCACTGGAACGAGCGGCGGGTGATCGCCATGACCGACTGCCTGTGGGGCGTGCTCGACGGCATGAACGACCGCGGGCTCGCCGTTTCGCTGGCCTTCGGCGGGCGCAAGACGGTGGGCCAGGGCTTCGGCGCGCCGATCATCCTGCGCTACCTGCTGGAGTTCTGCGACAGCGTGCCCGAGGCGGCCGAGGTGCTGGCGCGGATCCCCACCCACATGGCCTATAACATCACCGTGGCCGACGCCGCCGGCCGCTACGTCACGGCGATGATCGGCCCGGATCGTCGCGCCAGCATCCGGCGGGTGCCGGTGGCGACCAATCACCAGAAGAAGATCGAGTGGTACGCCCACGCCCTGGCCTCGGAGACGCTGATCCGCGAGCGCCAGCTGTCGATCCTGGTAGACGACGAGGCCACCACCGACGAGCGGCTGATCGCCGCCTTCTCGTCGCCGCCGCTGTTCCGCCACGACTATCGCCGCGGCCTGGGGACGGTCTATACCGCGGTCTATCGTCCCGCGACGGGGCGCGCGGAGTTTCACTGGCCCGGCCTGACCCTCGACTTGAGCTTCGATCACTTTCCCGAGGAGCGAGTCACCGTGCGCTATGGGGCGCGCGGCCTGCCTGCCGGCTGATCCCGGCTCGCTCGCCGTCGCGCTGCGTTTTCACAACAACGAACATGGATGGGTGTTGACATGCCAGAGACGAGTCCCACCGAGACGCCCTACACGGCCCTGGGCTTCTACCACAAGATCTCCCAGCTGCGTGCCGACACCTGGAATGCGCTCAAGCGCGACCTCGGGCAGCTGGTGCGCCTGGAGGACGAGGGCCGGGCCAAGAACCTGGTCAAGGCGGTCGACGTCAAGCTGACGCGGCTCGAGATCATCGAGGACTATCACGCCTTCCCCTCCAAGGAGGATTTTCGCCACCTCTGGGCGCTCTTCGACCGCGAGGAGTATGGGTTGCTGGAGAAGGTGGTCAAGCGCCTGGTGCGGGCGCTGATCAGCGAGTCCTACCGGCGCCGCCACGTCGATCTCTCCGAGACCGATGCCGACGCCGAGGATCTCGAGACCCTCGATGCCCTGGCGCAGCTGCGTCGCGGCCACCCGGCCTCCAACAGCTCGGCCCAGCCCTACTTCGAGCTGCTGATCGTCGACAACCTCTCGGCGCCGGAGGAGGAGGTGGTCCGCGAGGCCTTCCACAACATGCGTCGCCCGGAAGATCGCTTCGTCTATGATGTGGTCACGGTGCGCAGCTTCGAGGACGCGCTGATCGCGGTGCTGGTCAACCCCAACATCCAGGCCTGCCTGATCCGCTACGAGTTTCCCTACAAGTCGAAGTACAACCTCAGCGCCCTGCGCAGCTACCTCGAGGGCATCTCGGAAAAGTCGCTCGAGAACCAGACCGAGGCCGAACGCAGCATCCTGCTCAGCTCGATGATCCACGAGCTGCGTCCCGAGATCGATCAGTTCCTGGTCACCAGCGGCGACGTGGAGGCCACGGCCAGCCGCGACATCCGTCACTTCAATCGCATCTTCTACCGCGAGACGGACTACATCGAGCAGCACCACACCATCCTGCGGGCCATCGACAATCGCTACCGCACGCCCTTCTTCGATGCCCTGCGCGAGTACAGCAAGAAGCCGACCGGGGTCTTCCACGCCATGCCCATCTCGCGGGGCAAGTCGATCACCCGCTCCCACTGGGCCGGGCAGATGATCGACTTCTACGGCATCAACATCTTCCTCGCCGAGACCTCGGCCACCTCCGGCGGGCTCGACTCCCTGCTCCAGCCCTACGGGCCGATCAAGAAGGCCCAGGAGTACGCCGCCCGGGCCTTCGGCGCGCGCCAGACCTTCTTCGTCACCAACGGCACCTCCACGGCCAACAAGATCGTGGTGCAGGCGCTGGTCAAGCCCCGGGACATCGTGCTGATCGACCGCGACTGCCACAAGTCGCACCACTACGGCATGGTGCTGGCCGGTGCCCACGTCAGCTATCTCGACTCCTACCCCCTCGACGACTACTCGATGTACGGCGCCGTGCCGCTGCACGAGATCAAGAAGACGCTGCTCGGCTACAAGCGCTCGGGCCAGCTCCACAAGGTCAAGATGCTGCTGCTGACCAACTGCACCTTCGACGGCGTGGTCTACAACGTGCGGCGGGTGATGGAGGAGTGCCTGGCGATCAAGCCCGACCTGGTCTTCCTGTGGGACGAGGCCTGGTTCGCCTTCGCCGGCTTCAACCCGACCTATCGGCCGCGCACCGCCATGCACGCCGCCCGCACCCTGCGGGACCGCTACCGCAGCGAGTCCTACCGCGAGGAGTACGAGGCCTGGAAGGCCGAGTTCGACGCCCTCGATCCCGACGACGATGCCACCTGGCTCGAGCGTCGCCTGATGCCCGACCCCGACACGGTGCGCATCCGCGCCTATGCCACCCACTCCACCCACAAGACCCTGACCTCGCTGCGCCAGGGCTCGATGATCCATATCTGGGATCAGGACTATCGCCAGAAGGTCGAGGCGCCGTTCCACGAGGCCTACATGACCCATACCTCGACCTCGCCGAACTACCAGATCATCGCCTCGCTGGACGTGGGACGCATGCAGGCGGAGATGGAGGGCTTCGAGCTGGTGCACGCCCAGGTCGAGGCGGCGCTGTCGCTGCGCGAGCAGCTCTACACCCACCCGCTGCTGCAGAAGTACTTCCGGGTGCTGATCAACAAGGACATGGTGCCGCTGGAGTATCGCGAATCGGGGGTCGAGACCTTCTACGACCCGGTCACCGGCTGGAACAAGATGGAGGAGGCCTGGGCCAACGACGAGTTCGTCGTCGACCCCAGCCGCATCACCATCGCCATCGGCGCCACGGGTATCGACGGCGATACCTTCAAGAACGAATACCTGATGAACAAGTACGGCATCCAGATCAACAAGACCTCGCGCAACACCGTGCTGTTCATGACCAACATCGGCACCTCCCGGGGCGCCATCGCCTACCTGCTCGACGTGCTGATCAAGCTGGCCAAGGAGTTCGAGTACCGCTGGGAGGAGAGCAGCCGCCCCGAGCGCAAGATCATCGAGAACCGTGTCCACTCGCTGACCTGTGAGCTGCCGCCGCTGCCGGACTTCAGCCGCTTCCACGACGCCTTCCGCCCGGTGGCCGACAGCCAGACCCCGGAGGGGGACATCCGCCGCGCCTACTTCCTGAGCTACGACGAGGAGCACACCGAGTACCTGCGATTCGACAACGGCGAGCTTCAGGCCCAGATGCGCGATGGCCGCGACGTGGTCTCGGCGAGCTTCGTGATTCCCTATCCGCCGGGCTTCCCGGTGCTGGTGCCCGGGCAGGTGGTCAGCGAGGAGATCCTGCATTTCCTGCAGGCCCTGGATGTCACCGAGATCCACGGCTACCGGCCCGAGCTCGGGCTACTGGTGTTCACCGAGGAGGCGCTGGCCGATCCGCCGCTTGGCTGAGAGCCGGGGCCAACGGAAAAAGGAACCTACAGAAAAAACCGCAGCGTCACGGCGCAGGACAAAAAATCCTGCGCCTTATTCATTGGTTAACGAAAAGTCTCGTCCCGCCATCGCCCTTACCCTGTACCCATCGAGCCGTCCTGCGACCTAGCGACAGGCGGCTCGTCCGTTTCTTCGTTTTCTCGGCGCCCAGAGCCGCGCCGGAATATCGCCGGCGCTGACACACGCCGGCGCGTCAGGGGAGGTAGCGCATGACTCTGTCCAACAAGCTCAGCGATCCGCGTCTGTTCCGTCAGTACGCCTACGTGGATGGCAAGTGGACCCATGGCGACGGCAACCGCGAGGAGGCCGTGTTCGATCCGGCCACCGGCGAGGCGCTGGGCCACATCCCCTGGCTGGAGCCCCACCAGATCACCGGCGCCGTGGATGCCGCCGAGGCCGCCTTCGTGCACTGGCGCGCCCTGCGCGCCGACGAGCGCTGCGAGCGCCTGCTCGCCTGGTACGACCTGCTGCAGGCCAACCGCGAGGACCTCGCGCTGCTGATGACCCTCGAGCAGGGCAAGCCGCTGCCCGATGCCCGGGGCGAGGTGGAGTACGGGGCCAGCTTCGTGCGCTGGTTCGCCGAGGAGGGCAAGCGCACCTTCGGCGAGACCATCCCCAGCCACATCCCCAACGCCGCACTGGGCACCCTCAAGGAGCCCGTCGGGATCGCCGCGCTGATCACGCCCTGGAACTTCCCGCTGGCGATGATCACCCGCAAGGCCGCCGCCGCCATGGCCGCCGGCTGCACGGTGATCGTCAAGCCCGCCGGCGAGACCCCGTTCTCGGCGCTGGCGCTCGCCGAGCTGGCCGAGCGCGCCGGCATCCCGGCCGGCGTGTTCAACGTGGTGCTGGGCGACCCGCCCGAGGTGTCGCGGATCCTGTGCGGCGAGGATCGCGTCAAGGCGCTCTCCTTCACCGGGTCCACCCGGGTCGGCCGGCTGCTGCTGGAGCAGTGCGCGAACACGGTGAAGCGTGTTTCCCTCGAATTGGGTGGCAACGCCCCCTTCATCGTCGGGCCGGACATGGATCCCAAGGAGGCGGCCTTCGCCGCGGTGGCGGCCAAGTTCCAGACCGCCGGGCAGGACTGCCTGGCCGCGGATCGCATCCTGGTCCACGAGTCGATCCATGACGAGTTCGTCGCGCACTTCGCCGAACGCATGGCGGCGCTGACCGTGGGCAACGGCCTGGAGGGCGAGATCGACCTGGGCCCGCTGATCCATCGCCAGGCGGTGGAGAAGGCCGCGGCCATCGTCGACGATGCCATCTCCAAGGGCGCGACCCTGGTGGCCGGCGACCAGAGCCAGGCGCCCGGCGAGAACTTCTTCATGCCGACGCTGCTCTCGGGCGTCACCCACGACATGAAGCTCTGGCACGAGGAGAGCTTCGCGCCGGTGGCCGGGATCACCGCCTACGCCGACGACGACCAGGTCATCGAGATGGCCAACGACACCGAGTATGGCCTCGCGGCCTACCTCTACACCCATGATATTCGCCGCATCTGGAAGATCCTGCGGGCTCTGGAGTTCGGCATGGTGTCGGTGAACTCGGTGAAGATGACCGGCCCCCCGGTGCCCTTCGGCGGCGTCAAGCACTCCGGCCTCGGCCGCGAGGGCGGCGTGACCGGCATCGACGAGTACCTGGAGACCAAGTACTACTGCCTCGGCGCCCTGGGCTCCGTGTCTGGTAGTTGAGCTCGCTGCGCTCGGCCATAGGGCGTTGGATCCTGGTTCGAACATGCTCATTTACGGAACGTAAACTCCGCTGTTCTCTCCAGGATCCGCTTTCTCTGGCCTTCGCTCGCAGAGCTCTCCAGATGAGTGATCTTGCGACAACCATTTAAACCTTCTCCCCGCAGGATGCCGGGGAGTCTGACATGAGAAGAGAGAACGAGATGAGCCAGCAGCACCGGGACCTGATCGAGCGCGACCGCAAGGTGACCTTCCACGCCTCCACCCACCTGCGCGACTTCGCCCACGGCGATGCGCCGGGCCGGGTGATCACCGGCGGCCAGGGCATCCACATCGTCGACAAGGATGGCCGCGAGTTCATCGACGGCTTCGCCGGCCTGTACTGCGTCAACATCGGCTATGGCCGCACCGAGGTGGCCGAGGCCATCTATCGCCAGGCCCTCGAGCTCTCCTACTACCACACCTACGTGGGGCACTCCAACGAGCCGCAGATCGCGCTGTCCGAGAAGATCCTCGAGCTCGCCGGCCCCGGCATGTCCAAGGTCTACTACGGCATGTCGGGCAGTGATGCCAACGAGACCCAGCTCAAGATCGTGCGCTACTACAACAACGTGCGTGGCCTGCCGCAGAAGAAGAAGGTCATCTCGCGGATGCGCGGCTACCACGGCTCCGGCATCGCCTCGGGCTCGTTGACCGGCCTCAAGGCGTTCCACGACCACTTCGACCTGCCCATCGACACCATCCGCCACACCGAGGCGCCGTTCTATTACCAGCGGGCCGCGGAGCTCGAGGGCATGACCGAGCGCGAGTTCTCGAAGCACTGCGCGACCAAGCTCGAGGAGATGATCCTCGCCGAGGGCCCGGAGACCGTGGCCGCCTTCATCGGCGAGCCGGTGCTCGGCACCGGCGGCATCGTGCCGCCGCCGGAGGGCTACTGGAGCGAGATCCAGGCGGTGCTGGCCAAGTACGACGTGCTGCTGATCGCCGACGAGGTGGTCTGCGGCTTCGGGCGCATCGGTACCGACTTCGGCAGCCACTTCTACGGCATCAAGCCCGACCTGATCACCGTGGCCAAGGGCCTGACTAGCGCCTACCAGCCGCTCTCCGGGGTGATCGTCGGCGATCGCGTGTGGAAGGTCCTGGAGCAGGGCACCGGCGAGTACGGCCCGATCGGCCACGGCTGGACCTACTCCGGCCACGCCCTGGGCTGCGCCGCGGGCCTGGCCAACCTCGAGATCATCGAGCGCGAGGGGCTGACCCACAACGCCGCCGAGACCGGCGCCTACCTGCAGCAGCAGATGCAGGCCGCCTTCGGCGACCATCCCATCGTCGGCAACGTGCGCGGCGTGGGCATGCTGGCGGCGCTGCAGTTCGCCGCGGACCCGGCTCGTCGCCAGGACTTCGATCCGGCGCTCAAGGTCGGTCCGCGCATCGCCGCCGCGGCGCTCGAGGAGAACCTGATCGCCCGCGCCATGCCACAGGGCGACATCCTGGGCTTCGCGCCGCCGCTGACCACCAGCCGCGAGGAGGTCGACGAGATCGTCGCCCGGGCCCGTCGCGCCGTGGACGCGGTGCTCGACGAGCTGGTTCGCGAGGGCGCCGTCAAGGGCCTGGCTGCCACCGTCGCCTGACGGTTCAGTCGTCGTCGGTCCCGCCCGGGGCCGGCGGCCCTCAGCATTGCTCATCGTCGCCGCGGGCTCGCCCGCGGCGACGCCGTTGGCAGGGAGGAAAGATGCCCCATCACGCTGTCACCCTGGAGAGCCTCTATCAGGCGCGTCGGCGCCTCGCCGGCGAGGCGGTGCGCACGCCGCTGGTGCGCTCGGCGGCGCTCTCGGCCCGCTTCGACGCCGAGATCCTGCTCAAGCTCGAGACCCACCAGCCCACCGGCGCCTTCAAGCTGCGCGGGGCCACCAACATGATCGCCGCGCTGATCGAGCGCCACGGCCGCGAGGCCCTGGCGGCCGGCGTGGTGACCGCCTCCACCGGCAATCACGGTCGGGCGGTGGCCCACGCCGCCGCGCGGCTGGGGCTGCCGGCGGTGATCTGCCTGTCGCAGCTGGTGCCGCCCGACAAGGTCGCCGCCGTCGAGGCGCTGGGCGCCGAGGTGAGGCGCGTCGGGGCCAGCCAGGACGAGGCCTTCGAGGAGGTCGAGCGACTCGTGCACGAGCGCGGCATGACCCTGATCCCGCCCTTCGACGATCCCCTCGTCGCGGCGGGGCAGGGCACCATCGGCCTGGAGCTGATGGAGGATTGTCCGGCGCTCGATCGCGTCATCGTCGGGCTCTCCGGCGGCGGCCTGCTGGGTGGCATCGGCGCCGCGATCAAGGCGATCCGGCCCGCCTGCCGGGTCACCGGGGTGAGCCTGTCGCAGGGGGCGGCCATGTGGGCAAGTCTCCAGGCCGGGCGACCCGTGGCCGTCGAGGAGGTCGAGAGCCTGGGCGATTCGCTGGGCGGCGGCATCGGGGCGGATAACCGCTGCACCCTGGCGCTGGTGCGCGAGGTGATGGACGACCACTTCCAGGTCTCGGAGCGCGCCATCGCCGGCGCCATGGTGGCGCTCCTCGAGCACGAGAAGGTGCTGGTGGAGGGCGCCGCCGCGGTGGGGCTCGCGGCCCTCGAGGCGCATGCACTCGAGCCCCCGGCCTTCGACGTGCGCGGCCAGCGCGTGGCGCTGATCCTCTCCGGCAACGCCGTGTCGCTTGCGACCCTTGACCGGGCCCGGGCCCTGGCGGGACGCTGAGCCCTCAGCTTTTCTGGAGTGAGCCCTCAGCTTGTCCTGGAGTGAGCCCTCAGCTTGTCCTGGAGTGAGCCCTCAGTGTTTCATGGAGATTGCCATGCAGCTCTATCAGCGCGAGGCCATCGAGGCCGCCGTCGGCATCGACCAGGCGGCACTTGCCGCCGTGGAGGCGGGGTTCGCGGCGCTGGGTCGCGGCGAGGTGGTGCAGCCGCCGATCCTCTCCATGGCCATCGAGGAGGCCAACGGCGAGGTCGACGTCAAGACCGCCCATATCCGCGGCGCCGAGTGCTTCGCCATCAAGGTCAGCCCCGGCTTCTTCGACAACCCGCGGCTGGGGCTGCCGAGCCTCAACGGCCTGATGATGGTGTTCTCCGCCCGCACCGGCCAGGTGGAGGCGGTGCTCTTCGACGAGGGCTACCTCACCCGGGTGCGCACGGCACTCGCCGGCGCCATCGCGGCGAAGCACCTGTCGAGGCCGAACAGCCGCCGGGTCGCGGTGCTGGGCGCGGGAGAGCAGGCCGAGCAGCAGGTCCAGGCGCTGCGGCTGGTGCGCGACATCGATACCCTCGACGTCTGGGCGCGCCGCCGCGAGGGCGCCGAGGCCTACGCCGAGCGGATGCGGGCCGCGGGGCTCGCGGTGACCGTGCACGACGAGGTGGCGAGCGCCTGCGCGGCGGCCGACATCATCGTCACCGCCACCCCGTCGCGCACGCCGCTGCTCCACGCCCGGGACCTGCCCGAGGGCGTGCACGTCACCGCCATGGGCTCGGACAGCCCGGAGAAGCGCGAACTCGACGCCTCGGTGCTGACCCGCGCCGATGCCTTCGTCTGTGACACTCGCGCCCAGAGTGAGAGCAACGGCGAGCTCAAGGCCTTCGCCGGCGGCGAGGTGCCCTTCAAGGTCCATGAGCTTGGTCGGGTCATCGCCGAGGGGCAGCGCCTGCGCCTGTCCGATGCCACCCTGACGGTATGCGATCTCACCGGCACCGGCGTGCAGGACACCGCCATCGCGGGCTTCGCCCTGTCGCGGCTCAAGGCCGGCTGAGGCCGCCCGCGCCGACTTGTCGCGGCGGGCGTCCTGGCGCACGCTGGGAGCCTTCACCGATGGAAGGAGCAAGGAGATGGCCACGATACTCGCCTTCGACGTCTACGGGACCCTGATCGACACCCACGGCGTGGTCGCCGAACTCGAGCAGCGTCTCGCCGGGCAGGACCGCTCGGACCTGGCGCCCGAGTTCTCGCGGCGCTGGCGCGACAAGCAGCTGGAGTACAGCTTCCGCCGCGGCCTGATGGGCGCCTACGTCGACTTCGCCCGCTGCACCCGCGAGGCACTGGAGTTCACCGACCGGGCCCTGCAGACGCACTTCTCGGAGACCGACAAGGAGCACCTGATGGGCGTCTATGCGCGCCTGCCGGCCTTCCCGGAGGCCTCGGCGGCGCTGGAGCGATTCGTCGCGGGGGGGATGAGCTGCGTGGCCTTCTCCAACGGCAGCCGCCAGGCGGTCGAGGGGTTGCTGGACCAGGCCGGCATTCGCGAGCACTTCGACGACGTGGTCAGCGCCGACGAGATCAAGCGCTTCAAGCCCGACCCGGCGGTCTACGCCCACTTGCGCTATCGGCTGGAGAGCGAGCCAGGCGATACCTGGCTGATCTCCAGCAACGCCTTCGACGTGATCGGCGCCCGCCATGCCGGCCTGCACGCCGCCTGGGTGCGGCGCAGCCCGGATGCGCCCTTCGATCCCTGGGGCATCGATCCGGACCTCACGGTGGCCGATCTCGACGCCCTGGCCGAGCGGCTGGCCTGAGCCGCCTGGCCCCGCACCGATACGCCCCACACGACGACGCCCTGGCCGGATCATCCGGCCAGGGCGTCGTCGTGTGGGGCAGCAGGCCTCAGCCCTGCCAGGCGTAGTCGGCGAAGGCCTCGTCGACGGGCGGGTGATTGACGTGGTTGGCGTAGTTGGAGAGCGTCTTGACGGCCAGCGCCAGGACAATCTGCAGCACATGCTGTTCCTCGAAGCCCGCCGCCAGGAAGGCCTCGACGTCCGCCTCGCCGGGCATGCCCCGGGTCTCGAACATCACCCGGGTGAACGTGCTCAGTGCCGCGAGGCGCTCGTCGGGAATCGGCCGGTCGTGACGGATCGCCTCCAGCACCTCGGCCGGCACCTGGGACATCTTGTCGGCCAGCATGCTGTGGGCGGACATGCAGTAGCCGCAGCCGTTGAGCCGGCTGATGGTCAGAAAGACTACTTCCTGCTCGGGCGGCGCGAAGCCGGAGTCCTCGCGGAACAGCGCATAGCCGTGCAGGTAGGTGTCCAGCACGCCGGGCGCCTTCGCCATGCCCTCGTACATGTTGGGCACGAAGCCCAGGGTCTCGTTGGCCTGCTCGAGCAGCGGCTTCGCCTTGGCGTCGGCGGTCTCGAGGGTCTGGGGAGGGAGTTGCATCTGATAGCTGGCTGACATGTGGCGTACCTCCTGCGTCGTCATGGATGCTGAGTGTCGTGCTATTTCTGGATCGATCGTTCCTTAAATGGCAAATAGGGACCTTCTGCTGGGCGATCATCGGCGTCGCAGGCCGTCCAGCAGCAGCTCCACCGCCTGGCGGGCCTGCTCGCCGTCCGCTCCGCTCTTCAACAGGGTCCTGAGGCCGGCCATGCCCATCGTCAGGTAGCCGGCCAGGGCATCGGCATCTCGCTCGGGGTCAACGTCGCCCTCGGCCTGGGCCCGTTCCACGGCATGCTGAAACAGCGCCGTGATGGCGGCCACGCTCTGCTGGGCGTGCTGCGACGGCGCATCGCCTCGCTGGCCGAGCTCGCTTGCCGAGTTGAAGATCAGGCAGCCCAGGGCGGCGCGCTCGTCGCCGGCCTCGCCGGCCGTCTCGCGAAACAGCGCCTCCAGAAAGCCCATGGCCGAGGGCGCCGCCGCCAGCCGGCGTTCGAGCCGGCCGAGCAGCGACGCGCGATAGCGCCGCAGGGCCTCGAGGAACAGCTGCTCCTTGTTGCCGAAGGCCTGGTAGAGGCTGCTGCGCGAGAGGCGCATGGCCTCCAGCAGGTCGCGGGTCGAGGCGCTGTCGTAGCCTCGTGCCCAGAAGACCTGCATGGCGGCGCTGGCGGCCTCGTCGGGGCTGAAAGCGATGGGGCGTCCTCGTGTCATGGGGGATGAATTTAGTACCGATCGTTCCATAAATCAAGGCGCGACAGATCGCCCGACGGTTGCTATCGCTGTAAGGAGCGCCTGGCCGCGACGACAGAGCGTCCAGAGTTCACCGCCACGGCATCACCAACGCGATGGCCGCACAGGAGAATCCGAGCATGACGGAGCAGCATTCGCCGAGACGTTTCTGGCTGGGCGGCCAGCGGGCCGCGGAGCAGGACCGCTTCTTCCGCGAGGCCCTGGAACCCCTGGGCTGGCGGGTCGGGGACTCGCAGGACTGGGACGCCGCCTGGATCACCGGCATGCCGGAGGCCGGAGAGTTCCGGCGGGTCTCGCCGAGACGCATCATGAACCATTTCCCGGGCAACGCCGCGCTCACCGTCAAGAGTCGCCTGCACGAGAGCCTCGCCGCCCTGCGCGAGCGCATCATCGAGAGCCACGGACCCGACCATGAGCTTGCCAAGCGCCTGGGCTTCTTTCCCCGCGCCTACGTGATGCCCGACGACTACCACGCGCTGCAGCAGGCGGCCCGGGAGCATCCCGAGCAGCGCTGGATCCTGAAGCCCACCAACGCCTCCAAGGGCAAGGGCGTACGCGTGCTCTCTGATGTCGCCGAGGCGCCCCTCGCCCGGGACTGGCTGGTGCAGGAGTACCTGGCCAACCCCCACACCATCCGCGGCCACAAGTACGTGCTGCGCCTCTATGTGCTGATCAGCTCGCTTGCGCCGCTGCGCGTCTATCTCTACCGCCAGGGCTTCGCCAAGCTGGCCTCGGAGCCCTGGGACCCCGACGATGCCGACAACCCTTACAGCCAGCTGACCAATCCGGACATCAATGCCCTGAACGACCGCGCCGAGGTGCCGGTGGAGTTCATCGATCTGGATCGCTACCGCCAGTGGCTCAAGGACCAAGGGCACGACGACGAGGCCCTCTTCGCTCGCATCGAGGACCTGGTGGCGCTCACCGCAATCTCCGCCGTGGACGCCATGCGCGCGCGCACCGCCGAGGCCGGCGCCGATCCCCGCGGCTGCTACGAGCTGCTGGGGCTCGACTGCCTGGTGGACGACACCCTCACGCCGTGGATCCTCGAGTGCAACTTGAGCCCCTCGCTTGGCATCTGCGCCGCCCCGGAGTCGGGCGGGCGCGTCGAGGAGGCGGTCAAGGGCGGGCTGGTCCGCGACCTGGTGACGCTGCTCGATATCCCCGGCCGGACGGCGAGAAAGGGGGCGAGAAAGGGGGCGAGAGAGCTGGCGAGCGGAGAGGCGGACCAGGCGCCGGGGCGGGACACCGCCGCAGCGCTGGTCGCCGAGGCCGAGGCGGAGCGGGCGCGTGCCGGCGGCTTCCTGCGGCTGCTCCCCGCCGCCGAGCCGGAGCGCTACCTGCCCTGTTTCACGCTGCCGAGCCTGGCCGATTGGCGGCTGGCCGAGGGGCTCGCCGGGCGGGCGTTGCCGGCTCCGCGTCTGGCGCGCCGCCGCGTCGCGGAGATCGTCGACGAGGAGCGTCTCGCCCTCTACCACACCGGTCGCGGCGATCTCTACCGACCCAACGACACGGCCGCGCTGATCTGGCTGCTGGCGACCGAGGGGCTGGATCTGGATGCCATCGTCGAGGCGCTGGCCAACGCCACGGACCTGATCACGGACGAGCGGGGGACCGATCACGAGCGCCTGCGCCGGGAGGTCTGGGCCACCCTGCACGACTGGTGTCGTGCCGGCCTGCTCTGTCAGCGGGGCACCCCCCCGACTGCGCCGCCGGAAGCGTGCGATATCCCTGACGAGGCCACGCCGGTGTCGTCGTCGGGGCGGGCCATGAGGCTCCAGCTGGACGGCCGTGACTGGGCCCTTCACGCGGGAAGCGGCGCCGCCATGGCGCGGTTGGTGACATGGTTCGGCGAACGGCTCTCGCCGCTTGACGCCGAGGCATCAAGCCGGCTGCCGCGGCTCTCGGTGCTGCGCGCGTCCGTGGGCTATGCCCTGGCCACCGACGACCGCCTGCTGGCCTCGCGGCTGACCCTGGCGCAGCTGGGCCCGGTAGTGACGTCGCACCTGATGCGGCAGGCCGCGAGGCCTGGCCGCCCGGTCGTCGACGCGACCCTGCTGGTCACCCCCCAGGGCCGCGGGGTGCTCTGCCTGCTCCCCGACGAGGAGGAGAGCCGCGCCCTGCTGCAGCGGCTGCGGGAGGCCGCGAATGGCGTGCTGACCCGCGGCGTACGGCTGGACCTCTCGGATCCGAGCATCGCCGAACCCCTGGACTTTCCCCTGCCAGGCATCGCCGGCGTGGCCCCGTACGGGTTGCCCGCCACCGTTTCGCTTGGCGGCATGCTGCTTCCGGCCGAAGCGTCCGCCGACCAGGCCCTCGTCCCGGTGGCCATGCTGGAGGCGCTTGGCGAGCTGCTGCCGCACTGCTTGACCGTCGATGACCAGGCGCTGGATGCCCAGAGTGTCGCGGCCCTGGGCGACTGGCTCTCTACCCTGGCCTTGAGCGCGGTGAGGGCGGGCCCGGGGGCGTCGGATGCCGCGTCCCTGACCGAATGGCTGGTCGCGCGGGTAGACCCCGCCCCCACGGATCATTCTCCCGCCATGGCGAGAGGATGACAGGGGCACGAGCATACGGTGATGCCCCCGGCATCGCCGATGAAGACGTCGGTCACCGGACCGGCGTCACGGCAACACGACACGCGCGACGTGTCGCCCACCCGGTATCAAGGAGGTCATGATCATGACACTGCAAGACGAGAAGCGTCGTAGCCTGCTGAGTCGCCTCAGCCGTCAGCTGGGCTACACGGCACCGGCCCTCGCCCTGGTCGCCAGCGGGGCGGCGTTCCAGGCCGTGGCCGGCGAGACGTCCCCCGAGCTGAGCTATACCAATGGCCAGGAGGCGCCCCTGATGCTGGCCGAGGCCCACGCCGAGGGTGGCGCCGAGGCCGAAGGTGAGGCGGAAGGTGAAGCCGAGGGCGAGGGTGAAGCAGAAGCGGAAGGCGAGGGCGAAGGGGAGGGATGAGCCCTTCCTTCCCCACCGGCGAGAGATCAGGTCCGTCACCACGGTGGCGGCCTGACTTCCCCCGCGGCCGCCTCAGGGCGATTTCCCTGACGTAACCCCAGTGGACCTCACAGGATACCCGTCATGACATCACGTCCCTCTCCGCCCTCTCCCGACACCGCGCGTCTCGTCGAGGAGAACCTGCTGACCCTTGCCCAGCTGAGGAGCTTCGTCACCGGCCTCGCCCCCGAGCACTATCGACAGGCATTCGGTGAGCATGGGCGCCACACCCTGGGCAAGCATGTGCGCCACATCATCGATCATTATGACGCTCTCCTCGACGGCCTCGAGCGAGGCGGGGAGGTCATCGACTACGAACAGCGCCGACGCGATGAGACCCTCGAGCAGTGGCCGCAGCAGGCTGCGAGCCATCTGGCCGACATCGAGTCAAGGCTGTCGGCGCTTTGCAGCGAGCCGTCGCCGGCCGTGCCGACCCTGGCCTATCCCCTGGACGACGGGGCGCTTTCCCTGGCGTCGAGCCTGAACCGCGAGCTTGCCTTCCTGACCAGTCACAGCATTCATCACATGGCGATCATTGCCCTGCTGGCCGAGCAGTCGGGTAGCCATCTGCCCGAGACCTTCGGGGTACATCCCTCCACGCTTCGCCACTGGCAGCGGGTGCCCGCGGAGTCGACGTCCCTCACGCGAAGGAGTGCCTGATGATGCGCATGAGACTGGTGATCTGGCTGCTGTTACTGGTCGTGGCGCTGCCCGTGAGCGCCGAACCTCGTTGGCCCGACGAGGGCTGGCAGGTCACGCCCACCTCGCTTGCCTACGACGACCTGCTGTCGGCCCTGCGGGAGGCGGTCGAGGCCGAGGGCATGTTCGTGGTCACCGAGGCGGGCCCCACCGAGGCGGCCGCCAACCGCGGGATCACCCTCCCCGGCAACCGGGTCGTCGGCGTGTTTCGCAATGACTATGCCGTCCGGATCCTGCGGCTCAGCGTCCCGGCGATGATCGAGGCCCCCATGCGCTTCTATGTCACCGAACACGAGGACGGCGGCGCCACGCTCTCCTGGAAGACCCCGACCCATCTGCTCGCCCCCTACGTGGACGCGGCCGGAGAGGAGCTGGCAACGGTGGGCCGCGAGCTCGATACCCTCTTCGCGGACATTGCAAAGCGTGCCACCGAGGAATCGGAGTAGCCCCGGAGATCCCGACCCCGTGCCTGCGTAGATCGACATGCCCCGCGAGCCCTCACCGCCGTCGCTGCTTGCCCGGGCGGCGACCCTGATCTGGCGCTACGGCGACCTGCGGTACGTCGCCGCCGACCGAGGGCGTCAGGGACAGGCGGGCGGCGCCGGTGAGGCGGAGAAGGCGAGGTGGGTGAACCAGGCCGTGGCATCCACGCCGGCGTTATCGCCGTCGCTCATCAGGGCCAGGCCATCGAGGCGGGTCGCGCGCTCGCCGAAGAGGCGCCGGTAGTCGGCGCCGACGTCGCGCACCTCCGCCACCCATTCGCCGACGCGCGCGTCGCCGCTCTGCAGGGCCAGCAGCCGGGCGCGGTCGGTGAAGGCGTTGGGCCAGGCGCTGCCGGCCGGCTGATGCGAGGCCCAGACGTAGTTCACCGACTCCACCTGCCAGGGCAGCAGCCCCGTCTTGCGGGCCACGTAGACCCGGGCGGGATAGTCGTCCCCGGACTTGCGCGTCTCGTCGAGCCCCTCGTGAATCCCCGAGACCCGCCAGCACCACTGCAGGTAGGGCGTCTCGCCAAGATCGATCTCGCGCTCCAGGTACTTCGCCGAGGCCCGCCGGCGGGCGCGGGCCTGGAGCGCCAGGGTGCCCTCCAGGTCGACGACGCGGTATTCGGTCTCGCCGGCGAAGACGCGGGTCGACCAGTCCCGGATCTCCTCCGGCGAGAAATGCAGGTCATCGGCCGCCATGGCCAGTCCGCCACCGAGCAGGGGCGGCCCGGCACAGAGCGCGGCCAGCAGCAGGCGGCAAGACAGGGAACCAAGCTGAAAGCCGGACAGGCGGGAAAAGCGCAGCGATCGGATCATCACGCGGGTCACTCCAGGCATCGGGGAGCCATGTTCGGTCGAGGCCGCCGCGCCATCCTTACGCCGTCGTCGGCCGGGAAAGGCATTGGCGAGCCTATCCTCATGCTACCCCCTCTCTCGGCCGTATCGAAGCGGCACCGCTCGTCCTCATGAGGAGGACGCCATGGCCTGGCGCTCCGGCGGGTTGCCTTGCCAGGGGCCCGGACGTTGGCCACGCTGAGCGGGCCACCACACGAAGGGAGAAACCTCATGAACAGAGCGGTGATCGGGGCGGCCCTGGGCCTGCTCCTGGCCACGGCGCCGGTCGCGCAGGCGGAGTCGCACGGCATCCGGCAGTTCGACTCGAACGATGCGTTCGCACGCGTCGATCAGCGGCTGCGCACGGCGATCGAGGAGCGGGGGCTGACCCTGATGAGCGTGATCGACCACGCCGCCAATGCCCGGCGAGTGGATCTCTCGTTGCCTCCGACCCGGACCTTCGTGTTCGGCAATCCGGCGGTGGGCACGCCGATGATGCAGTGCCAGGGCAGCATGGCGCTGGACCTGCCGCAGAAGATGGTGGTGAGGGAGACCGACGAGGGCGTCCGGCTGGAGTGGAACTCGCCCCACTACCTGGCCGAGCGCCATGGCCTGGAGGAGTGCGAGCTGCCCCTGGAGAAGGTCGCCGGCCTGCTCGAGGGCCTGGCCAGCGCCGCCGCGGGCCGCTGACTCATGCCGGCGGCTCGTCCTCCTCCTCGGGGCCGAGGTGCCGGCCAGCCTCATGCAGTAGCGTGAATTGCCGGTCGCACTCCCGGCACGCGCCGCACATGGCGAGATGCAGCCGCAGCGAGAGCCTTTCCTGGAAGGTGAGGGGCCGGTCCTGGCGGAGCGACATCAGGCGGGTCGCCTCCTTGCACATCATCATGAGGCGTCTCCCTCGAGCCAGCCCTGCTCGATGCAGGCGCGCAGCCTCAGCCGGGCGCGATGCAGCATCACCCAGCAGTTGTTCTCCTTGATGCCGAGTTCCTGGCAGATCTCCCCGGTGGAGAGCCCCATCAGCTCGCGCAGGGAGAAGATCCGCACGGCGCTGTCCGGCAGGGCGATCATGCAGGCGTCGAAGACCTGCCAGAAGCGCTCGTTCTCGAAGGCGGCCTCGGGCTCTCCCCAGCTCTGCGGACGGGCCTCCTGCTGCCAGCGGCCGTTCTGCTGGAACAGCCGGTCGATCGTCTCGTCATCGTTCTCGTCCGCCAGGGGCTGCCAGCGGCCTTGGCGCTTCTGCTGACGCATGGCGTCGAGGATCTTGTACTTGAGGATACCGAAGACCCAGGTCTCGTAGCCGGAGCGTCCGGCGAAACTGTCGTTCTTCTCGATGGCGGACATCATGGCCTCCTGAACGGCATCCTCTGCCTGGCTTCGATCCCGCAGGTGCATGAGGGCGAAGGAGACCAGGCGCGGTCTCACCGCCGTCAGCCGCTCCAGCCTGTGTGCCTTTTCGTCCATCGATGAGCCCCCGTTCCCGCTGTCGTTGTTATCTGCGCTGCGGGAAAGAGTCTAGCAGCTGAGGTTGGCCGCCGGGATGGGCGCATTCAGGGGGGAGGGACTCTTCGCTGAGTCGCGGCCCGCGGGCGTTCCTTACGGGGCGCGCGATGGTGAGGCCTCACTCCTGGCCCTCGAGACGGTCGTCGGGCCGAGGGTCAAGAAAGCCGACGCCGAGCGCGTCGTCCAGGCGGGCCAGTCTCGCGAGATCCTCTGGGCGGTCGACGTCCCAGAGCCGCGCCGGGCAGGCCAGCCGCCAGTCAAGCGCCTCGGCGCGCTCACGGGTCTGGGCCATGACGCGCTCCGTGCCCCAGTCGATGCCGGAAAACAGCCGGCGCTCGGCGCGCCGGACGCCGACCAGCGCATAGCCGCCATCCTCGACCGGCACGAAGACGCCATCGGCATCACTCAGCGCCGCCGCGCAGCGTCGCAGCAGCGCCGGGGTCAGCGCCGGGCAGTCGCTGCCGATCAAGAGCCCCGGCGCGTCCATGGCCGCGAGGGCCTGGTGCATGCGCGCGCCGAGATCGCCCTCGGGCTGGGCGCGCAGCGCGATGCCGTGGCGAGCGGCCAGTTCCCGGAACAGCGGGTGAGCGTGCTCGAGTGCCGTCCACAGGGTGATTCGCTCGGGCGAGGTCGCCGCCAGGGCGGTGGCCAGCGCGTGGCGCAGCAGCCGCGCGTGGAGCCGGCTGGCGCCCTCGGCGCCGAGGGCCGGAATCAGCCGCGTCTTGGCGCGACCGGGAATCGGCGCCTTGGCGAGTATCGCCAGGGGAACGTCGCCGCGAGCGTCAGCGCACATGGCGATACGCCCGGGCCAGGTCGTCGGGGGAGGCGCCGCGCCAGTAGCGCCAGCGCAGCCGCCACATCAGCAGGATGGTGCGCCAGGCGCCGCCCTGCTCCCAGCGCCGCCCCGAGGTCGTCACCCGCTCGCGCAGGCAGGCCGGCCTGGAGCGCCGCTTGAGCCGTCGTGACATCTCGATGTCCTCCATCAGCGGCTGATCGGGAAAGCCGCCCGCGGCCGCGAAGGCCTCACGGGTCATGAACAGGCCCTGGTCGCCGGTGGCGATGCCCGTCCAGCGCGAGCGCCGGTTCATGGCGAAGGCGATGACGGGCAGCAGCGGATGGCGCCCGGTCAGCCGCACGTCGAAGCGCCCCCAGTCGCGCCCCTCGGCCAGCGCCGCGGCGATCGCGGCCTCGGCCCCCGGCGGCAGGCGCGTGTCGGCATGCAGGAACAAGAGCTGCCGGCCGCGGGCCGCGTGGGCCCCGGCATTCATCTGTCGGGCGCGGCCGGGCTCGCTCTCGATCACCCGGGAGGCCAGCGGGGTGGCCCGGGCCCGCGTATCGTCCTGGCTGCCGCCGTCGACGACCAGGAGCTCCGCGCCGGCCGCCCTTGCCGCCTGCAGGTGGGTCAGGGTCGCCTCGATGATGGCGGCCTCATTCAGGGTCGGGATGATGATGCTCAGTCGTGGTGGGGTCGGCATCCTGTCTCTCCAGCGGGGGCTCGGTGAGGCATCATGACGAGAGCTCGATCACCCGCCCGCCGGCTGCCTCGGCGTCCTCGCGGTCGTGGGTCACCAGCAGGCTCGGCAGGCCGGCCTCGCGCAGGCGCTCGAACACCAGCCGGCGCATCGCCTGGCGCAGGTGGGTGTCGAGCTTGGAGAAGGGCTCGTCGAGCAGCACCGCGCAGGGCGCCGAGAGCAGCAGGCGCATCAGCGCCACTCGCGCCTTCTGGCCGCCGGAGAGCGTCGCCGGGTCGCGCTCGCCGAAGCCGGCCAGCCCGATGCGCGCGAGCGCCTGCTCGATCCGGGCGGCCTTGTCGGCGCCGGCGCGGGGCAGGCCGAAGCGCAGGTTGCCGGCCACCGAGAGATGGGGGAAGAGCAGCGGGTCCTGGAACAGCAGGCCGATGCCGCGGCGCTCGGCGGGCACGGCGGTGATGTCGCGGCCGTCCAGCAGCACCCGGCCGGAGGCCTCGAACTCGGGCGCCAGGAAGCCGGCCAGGTAGGCGAGCAGGGTCGACTTGCCGGAGCCGGAGGGGCCCATCACGGTGAGCACTTCGCCCGGGGCGATCTCGGTGTCGAGGGCGACCAGGGGCGTGTCGCCCAGGCGAATGTGGACGTCGCGAAGCTCGAGTCGATGGGGCGTGTTCATGGGGCTCCCTGCATGCCGCGGCGGTTGGACCATAGCAGCTTCGGCAGGCCGATGGCGATCGCGAAGCCCACTAGCGGCAGGCAGGCCTGGACCAGTGCCCAGACCCCGATCACCCGGCGGTTGCCGCCGGCGGCCAGCGAGACCGCCTCGGTGGTGACGGTGCTCACCCGGCCCGCACCGAGCAACTGGGTGGGCAGGTACTGGCCGATGCTCACTGCCAGGCCCACCGCACAGGCGGTGAGCAGCGGGGCCAGCAGCATCGGCAGCCGGACCCGCCAGAAGACGGCGTTGCGCGAGGCCCCGAGCGTCAGGGCGAGCCGCGTCCAGCGCGGGTCGATCCGCCGGTAGGCCTCCGAGAGCGACAGGAAGACGTAGGGCAGCACGAACAGCAGGTGGCCGAAGATGATCAGGCCGTGGGTCGGGCGGGTGCCGAGCTGCTCCATCACCACCACCAGGCCGAACAGGAAGGCGATCTGCGGCACGATCAGCGGCAGGTAGAGCAGCCACAGCGCTTTCGAGGCGGTGCGACCGGTGCGCTGCTCGTTCTCCAGGGCCGCCAGCACCAGGACCGCGGCGAGCAGGGTTGCGCCCAGCGCGATCAGCGCCGTCGAGGCGAGCGGCCCGCCGAGGGCGGGCAGCGCCTGGGCCCAGTGATCCGGCGTCATGCTCCGGGGCAGGGCCCCGGGAAACCGCCAGAACCCCGCCACGGAGTAGATCGCCAGGCCGCCGAGCCCGGCGAAGGCGATGCCCGTGGCGAGCAGGATCGGCAGCCTGCCGGCGAGGCGCAGGCCGGTCTCGCCGTGGCGCCTGCCGCCGCGGGCGATCCAGGCCTTCATCAGCCTGGCCACGAGCCGCTCCAGTCCCCACCAGGCCATTAGCGCCGTGGCAGTGACGCCGAGCTGCAGGATCGCCCCGGCCGAGGCGAGGAAGCGCTGGTCGAGGTCGGGGTCGCTGAACCAGGTGAGGATCGAGACGGCGAGCGTCGGCGGCAGGGTCGGGCCGAGGATCATCGCCACGTCCACCACCGAGGAGGCGTAGGCGATCACCGCGAACACCGGCAGGCGGATCAGCGGGTAGAGGGCCGGCGCCACCACCTTGAGCCAGGCGATGGCGGGGCGGTAGCCCAGCGAGCGGGCCATGGCCACGCGGCGCTCGGCATCGAGCTGGGGCAGCGCCGCCAGGCTCATCAGCAGCAGGAAGGGCACCTCCTTGATCACCAGCCCCGCGATCAGTGAGAGCCCCCAGGGATCCTGGACGATCAGCAGGTCCGGCGGGCGCTCCCAGCCGGTCAGCGACGGCGAGGCTAGTCGCGCGAGCAGCCCCGAGGGAGCGATCAGGAAGGCCAGCCCGAAGGCCGCCGCGGCGTGGGGAATGGAGAGCAGCGGCGAGACCAGCCGCCGGATCCAGCGATCCAGCCGGCTGCCGGTCGCCGCGGCCAGGTAGAGCAGCACCACGGCGAGCGAGATGGCGGTGGCGACGAGCCCGCCGGCGAGGCTGATGGCGACCGAGCGCTCGATGCCCGGCTGGGCGGCCAGCGCCCGCCAGGGGGCCAGCGAGAACGCCTCGCCGCCCAGCGCCGGCAGGTAGCCGAAGGCCGGCAGCAGGGCCATGGCGAGGCCCGCCAGGATCGGCGCGACCAGCAGGGTGGCGATCAGCACGGGGGCGAGGCGCAGCATCATCGGGCCGACCCCGCCTCGCCCGCCCGTGGGGCGCTAGCGCTGGCCATCATTGTCCGACGTAGCGCGCCTGCCAGGCGTCCTGAAGCGCTGTCATCCAGCTGGGATGCGGCTCGGGCAGGGTGCGCTCGAGGGCGCCCGCCGGCAGCATCGCCGGGTTCTCCTGGTCCAGCGCGAACAGCGCCCGGTCGTCCGTCGGCAGCTGGGCGACGTCGAGCACGGTGCGATCGCCCCAGACGTCGAGGTCCTGCTTGGTCGCCTGGGCCTCCGGGGAGAGCAGGTAGTCGGCGACGACCATGGCGCCCGCCTGGTGGGGCGAGTTGTAGGGGATGGCGACGAAGTGCACGTTGCCGAGGGTCCCGCTTGCCGGCACGTAGCTGCGGGTGCTTTCCGGCAGCTCGTAGTCGGCCACCGCCGCGGCCGGCTCCGAGGGGATGAAGGTGAAGGCCAGCGTGAGCGCGCCGTCGCCCATCAGGCTGCGCATCTCGGGGCCGCTGGCGGGGAACTGGCGGCCGCTGCGCCACAGGTGGGGGTGCAGGGCATCCAGGTACTCCCACAGCGGGGCGGTGACGGCGACGAAGTCGCTCTCCTCGACCGGGGCGTAGAGCGCTTCGTCCCGGTCGGTGAGCTCGATCAGGGCCTGCTTGAGGAAGGTGCTGCCGGTGAAGTCGGGGATCCGCGGGTAGGTGAAGCGCCCCGGGTTCGCCTCTGCCCAGGCCAGCAGCGCCTCGATGTCCTGGGGGGGCGTGTCGAGGGCGTCGCTGTCCGCGCGGAACGCGTCACTGTCATAGTAGTAGGTGATTTGCGCCCGGCCCCAGGGGGACTCGTAGCCATCGGTGGGCAGGGTGAAGTCGGTGACCACCTCGGGATTGTGCTCGGGACGGGTCAGGGCGAAGTTCGGCAGCGCGCGGGCGAAGGGGCCGAACAGCAGGTCGTTGTCCTTCATGGCGGCGAAGTTCTCGCCGTTGATCCAGAGCAGGTCGACGTTGCCGTCGTCGTCGTTGCCGGCCTGCTTCTCCGCCAGCACCCGGGAGACCGCCTCGGCGGTATTGCCGATCTTGACGTGCTCGAGGTCGATGTCGAAGCGCTCGCCGACGCGCCCGGCCACCCAGTCGATGTAGTCGTTGGTGCGCTGATCGCCGGCCCAGGCGTACCAGTAGACGGTCTGGCCGCGGGCCTCCTCGAGCACGGCCTCCCAGTCGGCCGGGTCGGGGGTGGCCGCGAGGCCCGGCGTCGACAGCAGCAGGGCCGGCAGCAGGACGGCGAGCCGGGATAGCCGAGGGGAGAGTGCGCGCATCGTGGGGTTCCTCTTGGTGAGTGTGGACAAGGGCGTGATCAAGGGCCCTGGGCGTTTTGCGGCGCGTCAGGGCGAGAGCAGGCGTTGCAGTTCGCGATGCTCGCGGCGCACGTGCTCGATGGCGGCCACCGAGAGGTAGTGGTCGACGCGCTCGCGCACGTGGGCGATCAGGGCATCGTCGCTCAGCGCCTCGGACCAGTCCTCGCCGCGATCCTCGGTGTCTCGGGCGCGCCGGTGGCTGGCCCGCCACTTGGCGCACCAGGTCAGCGACCAGAGCCACATGGCACGCCGGCACGCCAGCAGGGTCTCGACCTCGCCCTCGTAGCTCGTGGCCGCGATCCAGTGGCGATAGAAGGCGGCCACCTCGGCGGGCGTCAGCTCGGCGCGGCTGGTCAGGTCCCAGGTGGTGGAGGTATAGAGGCTGGCGTGGGCCAGGTCGAAGCCGACCAGGCCGTAGCGGCACTTCTCCAGGTCCACCAGTACCGCGCGACCGTCCTCGGTGACCAGGAAGTTCCCGGGGTGGGCATCGAAGCTGATCAGCCGGGGCTCGGCGCTGGGTCCCGGCGGCAGACGGCGGGGCAGGGCGGCCAGCTCGGCCTCGATCAGGCGGCGCGCCTCGTCCGAGAGCTCGGCCTGGTCGAGGAAGTGGGCCTGCTCGCCCACCTCCTCGCGCATCGCGGCCCAGGGATCGGCGGGGGAGAGCAGCGGCGCGCGCTCCGGGGCCTCTGGCACCGCCAGCGTATGGAGGCTGGCCAGCGCCTCGGCGAGGCGGGGTAGGTCCTCGGGCAAGCGCGCCGGTCGGCCGCGGATGGCGTCGACCAGCAGTCCACCGCGGGGCAGCTCCGGGCCGGGCGGCAGCAGGCCGTGCAGCGCGGGCGCGTGGCCGCCCCGGCTGGCGCGGGTGAAGCAGGCCGCCTGGTAGGCGAGGTTCGCCGCGGGGTCGAGGCGCATCTGGCTCTGCTTCGGCAGTCGCGCCACCCAGTCGTCATCTTCCCGGTCGAGCCACAGGTGATGATGGGCGAGGCCCGTGTCGGCCATCGGGTGCATGCCCGCGATACCCGCCCCGAGGCCGGCGCGGGCGAGGGCCGTGGCCAGTGGCCGGCAGAGGGCCGACGGGGCTTGCGGTGTATCGGGGCGTGAGGCGGTGTCCGGCATGACGTTCCTTGATCGGGGACGATGGTCATCGATGGTCGCACGGGGGCGAGCTTCCTTACACGGCCCTCCGGTGTGCGGCGGCTGTAAGCCCGCGCCGCCCGAGGCGACACAACGGTAGCGCGGATGCCCCGTTGGCGTCTGCGCCGCGTCTCGAACACGCACCGCGGAGGGTGAGATCATGTCACAGCACGACGAACAACGCCGCAGGCTGCTGGGCCGCCTGAGTCGACAACTGGCCTACACGGCACCGCTGCTGGCGCTGGTGGCCGGCGGCGCCGCGCTGCAGGCCGCGCCGGGCGGCGATCCGTCGGGCGGCGGTCCGACAGTCGACGATCCGGGCAAGTCGGGGTTCTCCGCCTCGCGCTTCTCAACGTCGGATCGGGCCCCCCTGCTGCTGGCCAGCTATCACACCGAGGCAGAGGGCGAAGCCGAGGGTGAAGCCGAAGCCGAGGGTGAAGCCGAAGCCGAGGGTGAAGCCGAAGCAGAAGGTGAGGCCGAAGGGGGCGACACCGCCGGAGTGGCCAGGCCCGACGACTATGTTCCGGCCTACCACGAGAGCGGCGACAATCCCGGGGAGATGCTGGCCCGCGGCGAATCGCTCTACTACGACACCTCCTTGAGCAGCAACGGCCTGGCCTGTGCGAGCTGTCACGGCAGCGATGGGCAGGATACCGGCTACCAGGCGACCTTCCAGCAGCCCTTCCCCCACCGGGTGGCGATGGCCGCCAACCGGTTCGGCATGGAAGAGGTCCACGCCGACGAGATGGTGCAGATCTGCATGGTCGCCCCGATGGCCGCCGAGCCGCTTGAGTGGGGCAGCGAGGAGCTGACCTCGCTGGCGGCCTACGTGGTGGAGGTGCAGAAGCGCGTGGCCGGCGAGCCCCACGACCTCTGAGCACTCCTCCGAGCATCGGGACCCTCGCGCCCCGCCCATCCTCCAGGCCACCCTCCCCGTCGGTTTACCGGTCCAGGGGCTCCGGGGCGGTGCGACGAAAAAGGGCGCCACCGTTGCCGGTGGCGCCAAACGAGTCAGCATGAAGGACATGCTCGGGGAGTCGGCGGCTTCTCGCCGCCGCCAATCGCATCGGCCTCAGGCCAGGCGCTGGCCGGAGACGCTCGGGTGGTAGAGCGGCTGGACGCTGTTGCCGTCCGGGTCCTTGCAGTAGAGGCTGCGCCCGCCGTCGCCATGATCGTGGGCGCCGCGCGTCACCTCGACGCCTTGGTGGCGCAGGAACGCCTCCCAGGCGTCCACGTCCTCGCGGGCGTCGACCACGAAACCGAAGTGGTCGAGGCGCTGGGGATCGTCGCCGGTGGGCGCCTTGGCGCGGGAGAGCGAGACGTTGTCGTTGCCAAGCGTCAGGTAGACCAGGCTCTCGTGGGCCCGGCGCAGCACCGCCAGGCCCAGGATGTCCACGTAGAAGCGTTCGCAGGCTTCGAGGTCCTGGACCTGCAGGGCGATATGGCGCATGCCGTTGAACGGGGCGGGGCGTTGCATGGGACCTCCTCGACGGGGCGGGGCTTAATGAATATTATTGGAAAATGTTTCCATAAATACGTTCATTCCACAACCCATCGCCACCACCTATCTCCACCACCCAAGAGAGCCTGCCATGTACTGCATCATCGTCCAGACCCGCCTCAAGCCCGGCACCCGGGAGCGTTTCCTCGAGGCCATGCTGCCCAACGCCGAGGCCTCGGTGCGCGACGAGCCGGGCTGTCTGGTCTTCGATGTGATCGAGGATCGTGACACCCCGGACCTCATCCATCTCTATGAGATCTACGCCGACCCGCAGGCCCTGGCGGCCCACAAGGAGACCGCGCACTACCAGGCCAGCCGAGCGGTGGTCAACGAGCTGATCGCCGAGCAGTCGGTGATTCGCGCCGATGTGCTGGCGACCCATCCCGGGGCGCGCGGCGAGGCCTGAACGAATCCCCTCGTCCGACATCATAGGGATAATCTGATATGCCGAGGCGAGGGGGCGTGATGCCGAATCGACCAGATGCCAAGCGTCGCGTCCTGCTCTGGCTGAGCGTGCTGTGCCTGGCGCTGGGCGCCCTGCTCGCCTGGCAGGCCCAGGCCCAGAAGGCCCAGTCGGACACGGGGCTGGCCATGGTGATGACCATCGACGACGCCATCGGGCCGGCCATCGACGACTACTTCCGGCGCGGCCTGGAGCTGGCCGAGGCGCGCGAGGCCGAGCTCGTCGTGGTGGCGATGGATACCCCCGGCGGGCTCGACGCCTCGATGCGCGCGATGATCCGCGCCATGCTCACCTCCCCCGTGCCGGTCGCCCTCTACGTCTCGCCGGCGGGGGCGCGGGCCGCCAGTGCCGGCACTTACCTGCTCTACGCCAGCCACGTGGCGGCCATGGCGCCGGCCACCCACCTCGGCTCGGCCACCCCCGTGCAGCTCGGCGGGGGCGGCGGGCTACCGGGTATCGGCGAGCCCGAACCCGAGTCCGAGCCTGAATCAGCACCGGAGTCGCAGCCGGATGAGGCCGCGCAGGAGTCCGCCGACGGCGCGGCGAGCGAGGGAGAGACGGCCGAGGGTGAGGCGGCCGAGACGGCGCCGGCCAAGCGTCGCGGCGAGACGGCCATGGAGCGCAAGGTGCTGGAGGATGCCGTCGCCTACATCCGCTCGCTGGCCGAGCGCCATGGGCGCAACGCCGACTGGGCCGAGGCGGCGGTGCGCGAGGCGGTCAACCTCACCGCCCGGGAGGCGCTCGAGCAGAACGTCATCGAGGTGGTGGCGAGCGACCTGGACGACCTGCTCGCCCAGCTCGACGGGCGCAGCGTGGTCATGGACGACGGCGCGCGCACCCTGGCCACCGCCGACCTCGCCGTCGAGCGCTTCGATCCGGACTGGCGCACCGAGCTGCTGGCGGTGATCACCAACCCCAACGTCGCCTACTTCCTGATGATCATCGGCTTCTACGGGCTGATCTTCGAACTCTCCAACCCGGGCAGCCTGGTGCCAGGCACCATCGGCATCATCTCGCTCTTGCTGGCGCTATTCGCCTTCCAGGTGCTGCCGGTCAACTACGCCGGACTGGCGCTGATCCTGGTGGGCCTGGGGCTGATCGTGGGCGAGGCGCTGATGCCCAGTTTCGGCATTCTCGGCATCGGCGGCATCGTCGCCTTCGTGATCGGATCGGTGATACTGATGGACGCGGACACCCTGAACATCTCGCTGCCGATGATCGGCGGCATTGCCCTGCTCGCGGCGGGCCTGATGCTGTGGGTCATGACCCGCTTCATCGGCCTGCGGCGTCGCCCGCCGCGCACCGGCCAGGAGGAGCTGGTCGGCAGCGAGGCGCTGGTCCTCGAGGACTTCTCCGGCCAGGGCCACGTGCGCCTGATGGGCGAGCGCTGGCGGGCACGCAGCCCCGCGCCGCTCGCCCGGGGGCAGTCGGTCCGCGTCACCGCGGTCGACGGCCTGACCCTGGAGGTCGAACCGCTGGCCTCGTCGTCCTGAGGCCCGCCCGGCACGGTCGATGATCCGCATCGTCCGGCCCAACCAAGGAGCCGACACCATGCTGCTATCCTACCTCGTCCCGGTCGTCCTGCTGATCATGCTGCTGGCGGCCTCGATCCGCATCCTGCCCGAGTACAAGCGCGGGGTGGTGTTCTTCCTCGGCCGCTTCCAGGCGGTGAAGGGGCCGGGCCTTTTGATCATCATCCCCGGCATCCAGAAGATGGAGGTGGTCGACCTGCGAGTGATCACCATGGACGTGCCGGAGCAGGACGTCATCTCCCAGGACAACGTCACCGTCAAGGTCAACGCGGTGCTCTACTTCCGGGTGGTGGACCCGGAGAAGGCGATCATCCAGGTAGAGAACTTCGTCAACGCCACCAGCCAGCTGGCCCAGACCACCCTGCGCTCGGTGCTCGGCAAGCACGACCTGGACGAGATGCTCTCCGAGCGCGACAAGCTCAACGACGACATCCAGGAGATCATCGACAGCTCCGCCGAGAGCTGGGGCATCAAGGTGGCCAACGTGGAAATCAAGCACGTCGACCTCGACGAGAGCATGATCCGCGCCATCGCCCGTCAGGCCGAGGCGGAGCGCGAGCGTCGCGCCAAGGTGATCCACGCCGAGGGCGAGCTGCAGGCCTCCAAGAAGCTGGTCGAGGCGGCCAACGTCATGTCCGAGAACTCCGCCGCGCTGCAGCTGCGCTACCTGCAGACCATGAGCGACATGAGCAACAAGAACGCCTCCACCGTGGTCTTCCCGCTGCCCATGGACATCATGGAGGCCTTCAAGCACATGAAGGCCTCGCCCGCCGCCCAGGCGCGCACCGGTGGTGCCACGCCAGACGACGCTTCCTGAGACCCTGCCGGCGCCCCCGCGATGAGTCGCGGGGCGCGCCGATACGTCCCGCGCCTCGGCTGCATCCCCGCGCCATCTCTGCTAGACTCCGGCGCTTTCGTCGGGTGCCGTCAGCCACGTTCGCTGCACGCCGCCCCGCTGATGCAGAGCAAGGGAGTCGGCAGACCGTGATGACATCCCCGGCAGGGCCGGCCACGCCGCCCTAGCGCCTCTCTCCCCTCCATCGGCGTTGCCCGCCGTCATCGCCCCGGGCAGCGTGCGGCGCCGCGCCGATGCCCGTGCGCCTTTTCTTGCGATATTCGTCCCGCTTCGCCCATGGCGTTTCGCCGCCCGGGTGGGGGAGAGGACGCCTGCACCCGACACGCCGACTGCCATAAGGCCCTTCCACCACCCCTGACTGGACCGCAGCATGTACGAGACACTGAAACGGAGCTGGTTCTCCAACCTCAAGGGCGACACCCTGGCGGGGATCGTCGTGGCCCTGGCCCTGATCCCCGAGGCCATCGCCTTCTCCATCATCGCCGGCGTCGATCCCAAGGTGGGCCTCTACGCCTCCTTCTCCATGGCGGTGATCATTGCCTTCGCCGGCGGCCGGGCGGGCATGATCTCGGCGGCCACCGGCGCCATGGCGCTGCTGATGGTCACCCTGGTCAAGGAGCACGGCCTGCAGTACCTGCTGGCCGCCACCCTGCTCACCGGTGTCTTCCAGATCATCGCCGGCTACCTGCGCCTCGCCGACCTGATGCGCTTCGTCTCGCGCTCGGTGGTGACCGGCTTCGTCAACGCCCTGGCGATCCTGATCTTCATGGCCCAGCTGCCGGAGCTGACCGACGTCACCTGGCACGTCTACGCCATGACGGCGGCGGGCCTGGCGATCATCTACGGCTTCCCCTACCTGCCGAAGGTCGGCAAGCTGCTCCCCTCGCCGCTGGTCTGCATCCTGGTGCTGACCGCGGTCTACCTGCTCACCGGCATGGAAATCCGTACCGTCGGCGACATGGGCGAGCTGCCCGACACCCTGCCGGTGTTCCTGTGGCCCGAGGTGCCGCTGACCCTCGAGACCCTGATGATCATCCTGCCCTACTCGGTGATGCTCACCGTGGTGGGCCTGCTGGAGTCGATGATGACCGCCACCATCGTCGACGACCTGACCGACACCGAGAGCGACAAGAACCGCGAGTGCAAGGGCCAGGGCCTGGCCAACCTCGGCACCGGCCTGATCGGCGGCATGGCGGGCTGCGCGATGATTGGTCAGTCGGTCATCAACATCAAGTCCGGGGGCCGCACGCGCCTCTCGACCCTGATCGCCGGCGTGGTGCTGCTGCTGATGGTGGTCTTCCTCGCCGACTGGGTCTCGCAGATCCCCATGGCGGCCCTGGTGGCGGTGATGATCATGGTCTCCATCGGCACCTTCAGCTGGAGCTCCATCAAGGATCTCAAGAAGCACCCGATGAGCACCAACATGGTGATGCTGGCCACCGTGGCGGTCACCGTCGGCACCCACAACCTGGCCATCGGCGTCTTCGTCGGCGTGCTGCTCGCCGCCATGAACTTCGCCAACAAGGTCGGCAACATCCTCTACGTCGGCGCCGAGACCCCCGAGGAGGGCCACCGCGTCTACAAGGTGGTGGGCCAGGTGTTCTTCGCCTCTTCCGAGCGCTTCGGGAACGCCTTCGACTTCAAGGAGACCGTGGAGAAGGTCACCATCGACCTGTCCCGCGCCCACTTCTGGGACATCACCGCCGTCCAGACCCTGGACCGGGTGGTGATCAAGTTCCGCCGCGAGGGCACCGAGGTCGAGCTGATCGGTCTCAACGAGGCGAGCGCCACCATCGTCGACCGCTATGCGGTGCATGACGACCCGGAAGCCGTCGAGAAGCTGATGGGCGGCCATTGACCCGCCGGACGGATCCGGTAGAACGTGGAAGCGACGACAACACACGCCAGTTTCAGGACTAGACGATGACAGAACAGGTGATGGCCGCCATCGACGGCTCGCAGTTTTCCGCAGGGGTGTGCGACTACGCGGCCTGGGCGAGCCTCGCGCTCGAGGCGCCGCTGACCTTCCTGCACGTGGTCGACAACCATCCGCAGACCGCCGAGGCCGACCTCTCCGGCAACCTCGGGCTCGGCGCCCGGGAGCACCTGCTCGAGGAGCTGGCCCACCTGGACGAGCAGCGCGCCAAGGTGGCCCAGGAGCAGGGCCGGCTGATGCTCAAGGCGGCCAAGGAGCGGGCTGTCGAGGACGGCGTGGCCCAGCCCGCCACCCGCCAGCGCAACGGCACCCTGGTGGAGACACTGGCCGAGCTCGAGGCCGACATGCGCCTGCTGGTGATCGGCAAGCGTGGCGAGGGGGCCCACCAGGCCAGCGACCACCTCGGCTCCAACCTGGAGCGGGTGGTGCGTACCCTGCACCGGCCGATCCTGATGGCGCCGGAGACCTTCACGCGCCCCGAGCGGGTGATGATCGCCTTCGACGGCAGCAAGACCACCCGCAAGGGCGTCGAGATGCTGGCCAAGAGCCCGCTGTTCAACGGCATTCCGGTGCACGTGGTCATCGTCGGCGCCGAGACCGGCGACCACCGCTCGCAGCTCGAGTGGGCACTCTCGACCCTGCGCGAGGCCGGCCACGAGGCCGAGGGGGCGATCCGCGCCGGCGACGTCGAGGAGACCCTGCGCGGCTACCAGCAGGAGCACGGCATCGACCTGCTGGTGATGGGCGCCTATGGCCACTCGCGGGTGCGCCACCTGCTGGTCGGCAGCACCACCACCACCATGCTGCGCCGCGCGAGCCTGCCGGTGCTGCTGCTGCGCTGATCGCGCGCCTCCCCGACACGACGACGCCGGCCTTCGGGCCGGCGTCGTCGTGTCGGGACGGGTATTACCCCGGGATCGTGTCGGTGCCCCGGGCCTCGGGGCTCGCCAGCACCCCCTGGGCCAGCAGCCAACCGATGACCAGGAAGGCCAGCATGCCGACCAGCACCAGGGTGAAGGAGGCGCCGAGGTCGAGTGCCACGCCCAGCAGCGCCGGGGCGATGCCGGTGGAGAAGACCATGGCGGCGCTCAGGGTGGCGCGCACCGTGCCCAGGTGCTCGGCCCCCCACAGGCGCACCAGCAGGCTGGTGGCGATGGACTCCTGGGCCCCCATGGCGAGCCCGCCGCCGACCATCAGCGCCCAGATGCCGAGGTGGCCGCCGAGGGTGATGGCCACCCCCAGGGCGAGGGCGAAGGGCAGCAGGTAGAGCCGGGCCAGGCGCACCGGCCCCAGGCGATCGACCCAGCGTCCGCCCAGCAGGGCGCCGGGCAGCTTGGCGATGCCCATGCCGGTCAGGGCCAGGGCATAGACGGGGAGCGAGCTGCCCAGGTCCTCGGTCATGCGCGCCTGGTAGATGAAGAGCCCGGTCAGGGTCACCGGCAGGATCATCAGCAGCGGCAGCAGCTGCCAGAAGCGCGCCTCGCGAAAGGGCCGTGGCCCGTGGCGGCGCTCACCATGCACCGGGCGCTTGCCGGGGGCCACCGGCCAGGGACCGCGCAGCAGCAGCGGCACCCAGAGCGCGGCCAGGAGCAGCGCGAACAGCCACCACAGCTGCTGCCAGCCCAGCCACACCAGCAGGGCCGCCATCAGCGGGGGCAGCAGCGTCTCGCCCAGCATGATGCCCATGCCGGCAAGGCCCAGGGCGCGGCCGCGCAGGCGCTCGAACTCGCGGCCGGCCAGGGTGTTGCCCAGATGGGACATCATGCCCTGGCCGCACAGTCGCACCAGCCCGAGCCCCAGCACCCCCACCACCCACCAGGGCGAGAGCGTGAGCAGCATGACCCCGGCGAGCAGGCCGCCGAGCACCGCCAGGGCGAAGCGTCGCGGCGCCACCCAGTCGATCAGCGGGCCGGCGCGCAGCATGGCGAAGCCGGCCGCCAGGGTGACCAGGGCGTAGGCGGTGCCGAACTGGCCCGCGCTGAGTCCAAGGCGCGCCGAGATCGGCGCCTGGAAGAGCCCGATGAAGAAGCTCTGCCCCAGGCTCGAGGAGAACATCGCCAGAAAGGCGATGCTCAGCAGTCCGCGATGATCCCGCAGCAGGATGCGATAGCCCATGATGACCTCCGGGGTGGCATGGCTAGGGTGGCAGGAGTGAGATGGCGTGCCCGAGGTGGCGTGACGGGCACGACGGGAGTGCGATGACCCGGCCACGGTGGCAAGATGGGCCGTCGCGGCCGCGTCGCCCGAAGCGCCACAGGATAGCAGCCGGGCGTTTCGGGCGTGCCGGCGAGGCGACCCGTGCCCTTTGGTGGAGGCGGCGATGAATCACCCGGAACTGGACATGGCGGCCCTGGTGGCGCGGCTCGAGGCGCTGCGCGCCGAGCTGCAGGCGCAGAGCGAGGCGGGCCGCGAGGCCCGCGAGACCGTGATGCTGGACCAGACCTCGGTGGGGCGCCTGTCGCGCATGGATGCCCTGCAGGGGCAGGCCATGGCCAAGGCCGAGGAGCAGCGTCGCCAGCTGGCGCAGCAGCGCATCACCGGCGCCCTGGCGCGCATCGACCGGAGCGAGTACGGCGAATGCATCGCCTGCGGTGACTGGATCGACGCTCGGCGTCTGGAGCGCGATCCCCTGGTGCTGAAGTGCATCGACTGTGCCGAGTGACGCCACGGCGGCGTGACTCGGCGACACCCTTTATTCGACGGAGAGCATCACGATGAGCATCGAACGACACGACACCAAGGCGCGCATGAGTCGCGCGGTGATCCACAACGGCGTGGCCTGGCTGTGCGGCCAGGTGGCCGGCCCCGAGGCGCGCCATGGCGACATCACCGAGCAGACCCAGAGCATGCTGGCGCGCGTCGATGCGCTGCTCGCCGAGATCGGCTCCGACCGCGAGCACCTGCTCTCGGCGACGATCTACCTCAAGGACGGCAACGACGTGGCCGCCATGAACGCCGTCTGGGACGACTGGGTGCCCACCGGCCACGCCCCGGCCCGCACCTGCGTCTGCGCGCCGCTGCCCGCCGACGAGCTGAAGGTGGAGATCACCGTCACCGCGCTGGTGCCGACCAGCTGATGGCCGCGGCCGGGACGCGGCGCGTCCCGGCCCGCCCGGCTAGCGCTGGCAGGGGTCGTCGATGACGGCGGCCTCGCGCGGGCGCAGCCGCCGCGAGAGGGCGTCCACGGCGATGTTGAGCAGCGCGGTGACCAGCAGCAGGAAGAAGGCGACGTCGAACAGCAGGTACTCGAAGTTGGCGTCGATGTAGTAGCCCAGGGTCGCCACGCCCAGCATGCCGAGGATCGCCGTCTCGCGCAGGATCACCTCGGCACGGTAGTAGAGCAGCGCCAGCATCCCCGGATAGACCCGCGGCAGCAGCTCATAGGCGAAACGCCCCACGCCCCGGGCGTCCGGCATGCCCGGGGTGATCGCATCGGCGTGGCGCGCCACCAGGAAGGCGATCAGCGCGCCGTTGTGCAGCGACAGCGCCAGCCAGGCGGGCAGCAGCGACGGGCCCAGCAGCAGCAGGAACAGAAAGGCCAGCATCAGCTCCGGGGTCGAGCGCAGGAACAGCAGCAGCCCCCGGCCGGCCAGTCGGGTCGCCGGGTTGCCGAAGTGGCGGCAGGCGAGCGGCCAGAGCGCCAGGGCCACCAACAGCGCCCCGACGCTGCCCAGCAGGCCGAGCAGCAGGGTGTTGCCGATGGCGGGGCCGAGCTCCGGCACCCGCGCCAGCCAGTCGATGAGTCCCTCCCAGTCCCCCGCCATCAGCGCCGGCGGCCAGATGTCCTGGCTGACGAAGCGCCACAGCAGGCTTGTGCTCACCTCCGGCCAGGGGGCCAGCAGGAAGGCGCCACCGATCACCAGCAGCGGGAGCAGCCGGCGGTGTCCCCACCAGGGCAGGCTTGCGATCAGCAGGTAGAAGAGCCACAGCAGCGCGCCGGCCTCGTGGTAGCGTCCCTCGCGAAAGGCGGTCTCCAGCTGGAAGCCCAGCGTCGGCAGGCCGACGAAGCCCAGCAGCACGCTGGCCCGCAGGGCGCACTCGAAGCGGTAGCGGGTGTAGGCGGCGAGCCGCGTCCAGGCCAGCGGCAGCTCCGCATAGACGAAGCGCGAGAGGCGCGAGACGCCGGGCGGCAGCGCGTCACGCGGCGCGCCGGGGATCTGCTCGAGGATCTCCGCGAAGACCTTGGCGAAGATGCCGGCATAGGGGATGGCCAGGGCCATCAGCGCGGTGGCGGCGGAGAGGCCGAACACCTGCAGGAAGAGCAGCGCCCAGAAGAGCTCATGGATCGCCCGCACGAAGGCGCAGCCGGCGCGCACCAGCCGCGAGCGGGCGAACAGCAGCGCCAGGGGAAAGCCCAGCAGCAGCCCGCCCAGCGTCCCCCAGAGGGCCGCCGCCACGGTCAGGCCCAGGGCCTCGAGGGGCGACTCCACCGCGCCCCAGGCCGGCCAGGCCAGGCCCTGGGCCATGCGCGCGAGCTCCCCCCAGGGATCTCGGGTCACGACCGCGAGGTCGGCGAAGGGCGTGAGCAGCACCGCCAGGGCCACCAGCGTCAGGGTGTGGCGAGTCAGCCGCAGCCCCGTGCTCTGGCCACTGAGCCAGCCGGGGCGGGCCGCGTCGCGCGTCGGGGCGGGCGGGATCAAGGCCTCGGCTCCGCGTTGCCGTCGCGCTCGCCCCCGGCCGAGGCGCCGCCGGCATCCGGGTAGAGGGCGTCCAGGTCGGCCAGGCACAGCGTGTGTGCCGGGGCGTCGATCACCAGCCGGCCATCGCGCAGTCCCCAGACCCGGTCGAAGTGGGTGAGCGCCAGCTCACGCTGGTGGAGGGCGATCACCGAGGTGGCGTGGCGCGTGTCGATCAGCTCGAGCAGGCGCAGCGCCTGGTGAGGGTCGACGCTGGCCACCGGCTCGTCGCCGAGGAACAGGGTGCGCTGCTGGTAGAGCGCCCGGGCGATGGCCACCCGCTGGCGCTGGCCGCCGGAGAGCTGGCCCACCGGCCGGCGCATCAGTCCCGCCAGGCCCAGGGCGTCGCAGAGCTCGGCGACCTGACCCCAGGGCCCGGCCAACGGGCGGACCAGGTTCCACAGGTTGGCCAGCGCCGAGTGCTCGGCGAGGCGCCCCATGTAGACGTTGTGGTAGACCGCGAGCCCCGGCACCAGGCCATGCTGCTGGGGGCACCAGGCGGCCGCCTCGCCCAGCCGCTGTCGCAGCTCGTGAAGCAGGGTCGACTTGCCGGCGCCGCTCTGGCCGAGCAGGGCCACGCGCTCGCCGTGGTGCAGGCCGAGGCGCAGCCCCGGCAGCACCACCTGGTCGCCGTGACCCAGGTCGACGCCCTCCAGGGCGAGCAGCGACGCGCCCATCAGCGCAGCAGGCCGAGCTCTTCGGCGACGTCTTCGATGGGCGCGTAGAGGGCATTATCGGCGGGAATGAAGCCCTCGCGCGGGAAGCTCGCCAGCAGGTCGGGGTCGTCCATCTCGAGCAGGGCCGCGCGCACCCGGTCGGTGAAGCCCTCGCCGAACCGCTCGTCGACGTCGCCGCGCACCGTCCAGTTGTAGTCGGGGTAGGGGGGCGTTTCCCAGATCACCTCGACCTTGTCGGTATCGACCCGGCCGTCGGCGACCGCGGCGTCCCAGACGCTGAAGTTGACCGCGCCGAGCTCCCAGGTGCCGGCCTCGACCAGGGCGATGGTGCGCGAATGGTCGCCGGAGAAGCCGACCCGGGAGAAGAGCTCGTCGGGGGCGGCGTCGAAACGCTCACGCAGGAAGTGCTCGGGCATCAGGCGCCCGGAGGTGGAGGTGCGCGAGCCGAAGGTCAGGCTCATGCCCTCGATCGCCTCGGGGAGGGTCTCGGCGGGCTCCAGGCCGGTGGAGCGGTGAGCGATGAGGTAGCTCTTGAACTCGGCGTCCTCGCTGCCCTGGGCCAGGGCCTCGGAGCCCGGCACCAGGCGGCGCGCCTGCACCCCGGAGAGGCCGCCGAACCAGGCCAGCTGGACCTGGTCGTTGCGAAAGGCGCTGACCGAGGCGCCGTAGGACTTCACCGGCACGTACTCCACGTCGACGTCCAGCCGCGTCTCGAGGTAGTCGGCGACCTTGGAGAAGCGCTCGATCAGCCGCGACTGGTTCTCGTCGGGAATGGCGGTGAAGCGGAAGGTGTCGGCGGCGGCGCCCTGTGCAAACAGGGCGAGGGCGGCGGCGGGTACGGCAAGCCAGCGCATGGCGATCTCCGGTGTGGTGAAGGGCCCGCCATTGTTGTGCCTCCCCGCCGGCCTGGCAAGTCGGGCCGGCCCCGCTTCAGAGCAATTGCAGTTGGATCTTACGAGGGGCGCCGGGGATAGGTCGAAGAGTGGGTCCTACGCCAGGGGTGAGAAGCATCGCTTCGAACGGGCTGGCCAAGGATGGCCAGCACCGGCCCTGCAAGCGGAGCGGGACGCGAAAGCGAAGCAGGGCGTAGGTAGCGCCCACGGAGGGGTTCACAGCGCCCCCTCGATGGTCCGACACTTCGGGACCTGTCGGCGGATCAGCCCCGAGTAATCACGCTAACTGTAATAGCCCTGAGCCACGATACCGCTCTGCGTATCAGGCCGGGTCGCGACCGTCGACGGGGTAGCGGGTCGGCTTGAGGCTGTCCTTGATCTTCTTCAAGTGGGGCAGGAAGTCCTCGCCGCGGCGCAGGGTCATGCCGGTGGCCAGCACGTCGATCAGCGTCAGCTGGATCATCCGCGAGGTCATGGGCATGTAATAGTCGGTATCCTCGGGCGTCGAGACCTCCAGGGTCTCGGTGCACTCGGCGGCGAGCGGCGAGTCGGGGGCGGTGATGCCGAGCACCACGGCCCCGTTCTCCCGGGCCAGCCGGGCGATGTCGACCAGGTCCCGGGTGCGTCCGGTCCAGGAGAGCACCACGACCACATCGCCGGTGTGGCAGGCGGCGGCTACCATGCGCTGCATCAGCACGTCGATATAGGCGGTGACCGGCAGGTTGAAGCGGAAGAACTTGTGCTGGGCATCCTGGGCCACGGCGCCCGAGGCGCCCAGGCCGAAGAAGTGCAGCTGCCGCGCCTGGATCAGGTAGTCGACGACACGCTCGATGCGCTCCGGGGCGACCTCGCGGCGGGCCAGATCCAGCGCGGCGATGGTCGCGCCGAAGATCTTGCCGGTGTAGTCCGCGGCGGCGTCGTCCGGCTCCACCGCCTGGCTCACGTAGGGCGTGCCGCCGGCCAGGCTCTGGGCCAGCTTGATCTTGAAGTCGGGATAGCCCTTGGCGTCGAAGCTGCGGCAGAAGCGGTTGACCGTGGGCTCGCTGACCGAGGCGAGCTGGGCCAGGGTGGCGATGCTCATGCTGGTGGCCGACGCCGGGTCGGTCAGGATGACGTCGGCTACCTTGCGTTCGGATCGGTTGAGCTCGTCGAGCTGGCGGCGGATGCGGTCGAGCAGATCGTGTCTGACCATGGGCGATGCAGTCTCCGGCGAGGCGCCCTCGGCGGCGCAGGATGAAACATGGGTGATGTGGTGATTTAACTACATTATGCTGGCTATCCTGAGGGAAGCGCAAAGGGGCGGGCGGCGGCGTTTATCGATCCCTTTATTTTGTAGTAAACTTACATAAATAGTTTGCAGCAGGCATGCTGCTTACGCTATTTTTTGGGTAAGTTAACCAGACGGGGCGGACATGACACAACGCAAGCGACCCGGCGATGCCCGGGCCACCGGTGCCGGCAGCACGGAAATCGACCTGGCGCTGTTCGGTGCGCTCGGGGACCTGGCCCAGCGCAAGCTCTTTCCGGCGCTCTATCATCTCGACCGCGAGGGGCTCCTCGACGACGGCACCCGCCTGCTGGGGCTGGCGCGCCAGGAGCTCGACCGGGAAGGCTTCCGGAGCCGGGTCGAGGCGTCGCTCAAGACCCACGTCAAGGCCGGGGAGCTCGATCGGGCGGTGCTGAAGCGCTTCCTCGCCCGCCTGGACTTCCTGCAGCTCGACTTCCTCGAGCCCGAGGGCTATGGCGCCGTGCGCGAGTGGCGCCAGGACGGGTTGCAGCGCCCCATGGTCGTCTACCTCTCGGTGGGGGCGAAGATCTACGGCGACATCTGCCGCCACCTCGAGGCGAGTGGCAGCCTGGATGACCAGAGCCGCGTGGTGGTCGAGAAGCCCATCGGCCACGACCTCGACTCCTCCGCCGAGGTCAACGACGCCATCGGCGCGGTCTTCCCTGAGTCCCGGGTCTACCGCATCGATCATTACCTGGGTAAGGAGACGGTGCAGAACCTGATCGCGCTGCGCTTCGCCAACCCGCTGTTCGGCACCCAGTGGAACCAGAACCATATCTCCCACGTCGAGATCACCGTGGCCGAGAAGGTGGGCATCGAGGGGCGCTGGGGCTACTTCGACGAGGCCGGCCAGCTGCGCGACATGGTGCAGAACCACCTGCTGCAGCTGGTCTGCCTGATCGCCATGGACCCGCCAGCCAACCTGGATGCCGATGCCATCCGCGACGAGAAAGTCAAGGTATTGAAGGCGCTCAAGCCCTTCACCGACGACATGCTGGGGCGCGACGTGGTGCGTGGCCAGTACATGGCCGGTACCCACGACGGCCAGGCCGTGCCCGGCTACCTCGAGGAGGAGGGGGCCAACACCGACAGCCACACCGAGACCTTCGTGGCCATGAAGACCGGCGTGGCCAACTGGCGTTGGGCCGGGGTGCCCTTCTACCTGCGCACCGGCAAGCGCATGCCGGAGAAGCTCTCCCAGATCATCATCCATTTCCGCCAGCAGCCGCACTACATCTTCGATCCCGACCAGCGCGGGCTCGCCGCCAACAAGCTGGTGATCCGCCTGCAGCCGGAGGAGGGCATCGCCCTGGAGGTGCTGACCAAGGACAGCGGCCTGGACAAGGGCATGCGCCTGCGCCGTGGCCCGCTGCACCTGGACTTCAGCAGCGCCTTTCCCAAGACGCGGATCCCGGACGCCTATGAGCGCCTGCTGCTGGAAGTGATGAAGGGCCAGCAGTACCTCTTCGTGCGTCGCGACGAGGTCGAGCACGCCTGGCAGTGGTGCGATAGCCTGGTCGCCGCCTGGACCGACCGCGACGAGCCGCCTCGGCGCTATCCGGCCGGTTCCTGGGGGCCGGTGGCCTCGATCGCGATGATTACCCAGGATGGCCGCAGCTGGTATGAGGATTACTGACATGAGCGAGACGACACTTGCCCCCCGCGAGGCCCTGGCCCGGCAGCTCGCCGAGGCCGTGGCCGAGGCGCTGCGCCTCGACCTGGCTGAGCGTGAGCGTGCCCTGCTGGTGGTCTCCGGCGGCTCGACTCCGGTGCCCTTCTTCGAGGCCCTGGCTGCCATGGACCTGCCCTGGGCGCGCATCGAGGTGACGCTGGCCGACGAGCGCTGGGTGGCCGAGGAGTCCGCCGACAGCAATGCCCGCCTGGTGCGCGAGCACCTGCTGCAGGGGCCGGCCGCCGAGGCTGCCTTCGTTCCCCTGACCAGTGGCGCCGAGACGCCCGAGCAGGGGGTCGATGAGGTGGCGGCACGCCTCGCGGACCTGGCCTGGCCGGCCAGCGCCGTGGTGCTGGGCATGGGCGGCGACGGCCATACCGCTTCGCTGTTTCCCGACAGCCGTGAGCTGGGCCTGGCGCTGACCACGGAAGCACCGCTGGTGGCGGTGCGCACGCCGAGCCAGCCCCAGCCGCGCATCACCCTGAGCGCCGAATGGCTGCATCGGGCCCGGCGCCACTTCCTGCACATCACCGGGGATGACAAGCGTGACGTCCTGGCCCGGGCTCTGTCCGGCGACGATGCCCGTGACTTGCCCATCCGCGCCTTCCTGGCCTGCCCGGCAGCCATCTACTGGGCCCCCTGACCCCGCGTCCGACTTTCTGGAGCAATGACATGACGATCGACAAGCAGCTGCCCTCCACTCGCACTACCGAGCTCGACAGCATCTGCCTCAAGGCCGAGGTGATCCCGGTACTGGCCATCCAGCGCGTGGAGGATGCCGTGCCGCTGGCCACGGCGCTGGTCGAGGGCGGCATCACCGTCCTCGAGATCACCCTGCGCACCGACTGCGCCCTGGAGGCCATCCGGCGCATCAAGGCGGCGCTGCCCCATGTCAGCATCGGCGTGGGGACCGTGCTGACGCCGTCCCAATATCGCCAGGCGGAGCAGGTGGGCGCCGACTTCGTGGTAACCCCGGGCACCACCGAGGCGCTCTATCGCTACGGCGTGTCGAGCCCGGTACCGATGCTGCCGGGCATCGCCACCGTCTCCGAGCTGATGATCGGCTGGCAGTTCGGCTATCGCCGCTTCAAGTTCTTCCCCGCCGAGGCGAGCGGCGGGACCAAGGCGCTCAAGGCCTTCGCCGGGCCGATCGCCGAGGCCCGCTTCTGTCCTACCGGGGGGATCAACCCGGACAATGCCGGGGACTACCTGGCGCTGCCCAACGTGATGTGCGTGGGCGGCACCTGGTTGACCCCGAAATCGCTGGTCGACGCCGGCGACTGGAGCGCCATCCGCCGGCTCGCGCGGGAGGTGGCCGACCGCTTCCACCACTGAAAGCTCGCTGCGGCCTCTCCCTTGCTGCTTTCTCGATAGCCACGCTGTCCTGTTGCCCCGGCCTCCTGCCGGGGCTTTTTTTCTTCTTCCGGTGCCCGGCGCCACAAGCGTCCGCCGGGCATCGAATCACGATGCCCGGCGGGCGATAAAGGCGGCGTGGATCAGGCGTTGCGGCGCTTCTTGCTTCGGCGCGTGGGTGGGGCCGATGGGCTGTCGCGCGTGTGCAGCTGTTCCCGGACCAGCCGCAGCAGCCCCTGGGTGGAGGCGTCGAAGTCCTGACTGTGGGCGTCGAGGCGTTCGCTGATCTCGCCGGCGATGCGCTTGCCGAGCTGCACGCCCCACTGGTCGAAGGAGTTGATGTTCCAGATGACTCCCTGGACGAACACCTTGTGCTCGTAGAGGGCGATCAGCGCGCCGAGATTCTTCGGCGTCAGCTCGTCGAGCAGCAGGGTGCTGGAGGGACGGTTGCCCGGGCAGCTGTAGGGGTCGAGTTCACCGCCCGTGGCGCTGCCCTCCATGAAGGCATTGGCCTGGGCCAGCATGTTGGTGAGCAGGGCGAAATGGTGGTCTTCCATGCCGGACTCGGGCTTGAGCGACGCAATGAAGTCGATGGGTACGTAGCGGGTGCCCTGGTGGAGCAGCTGGAAGAAGGCATGCTGGCCGTTGGAGCCGGTCTGGCCCCAGACGATGGGCCCGGTCTTGTAGTCCACCGGCCGGCCGAAGATATCCACCGACTTGCCGTTGGACTCCATGTCGAGCTGCTGCAGGAAGGCCGGCAGCTGATGCAGCGCCTGGTCGTAGGGCACGATGGCCTGAGTCTCGGCCCCCTGGAAGTTGATATACCAGATGCCGATCAGTGCCATCAGCACCGGCATGTTGGCGGCCGTGGGAGCGGTCAGGAAATGCTGGTCCATCGCGTAGGCGCCCTCGAGCATTTCCATGAAGCCTTCGAAGCCGATGGCCAGGGCGATGGGCAGGCCGATCGATGACCACATGGAGTAGCGCCCGCCGACCCAGGCCCAGAACTCGAAGACATTCTCCTCGCGGATGCCGAATTCCATGGCCGCCGCCTTGTTGGTGGAGGCGGCGATGAAATGGGCGCCGACGTCGCCCTCCGGGCCGGCATTGTCCAGGAACCAGCGGCGCGCGGTATGGGCGTTGAGCAGCGTCTCCTGGGTGGAGAAGGTCTTGGTGGAGACGATGAACAGGGTGGTGGCCGGATCGAGGCGGTTGAGCACCTTCTGGATATGGGCGCCGTCGACGTTGGAGACGAAATGGAAGTTCAGTTCCGGGTGGCGATGCTTGAGCAGCGCCCGGCAGGCCATGTTGGGCCCCAGGTCCGAACCGCCGATGCCGATGTTGACCACATCGCGAATGCGCTGGCCATCGAAGCCCGTCCACTCACCGTTGCGCACCGCCTCGGAGAAAGTGCGGATCTGCTCGCGGGTGCGCTGAATCTCCGGCATCACGTCCTGGCCGTCGACCATCAGCGGTCCCTCGCCGAGATTGCGCAGGGCGGTATGGAGGACAGGCCGGTTCTCGGTGACGTTGATGATGTCGCCGGAGAACATCTGGGCACGGCGCTGCACCAGTGCCGAATGATCGGCGAGCTCGATCAGCTTGTCGAGCACCTCGTCGGAGATCTGGTGCTTGGAGTAATCGAGAAACAGGCCGCCCACGCGCAGGCTCATCTTCTCGAAGCGCTGGGGGTCGGCGGTGAAGTAGTCACGGATGCGGTCGTGGCGGGTCTGGGCATGCAGGCGGGTGAGGGCCTGCCAGGTGACGCTGCGGGTAAGCTGGAACATCGTGGACCTCGTCGGTTGTGTTTGGCGGTATGGTCAGTCGGTGGCCCGGCCGGAGATCCAGCGCCCGGCCCTCTCGAGCATCTCGTTCCTCTTCCCGTCGTGGGCGATCAGGGCAATGCGCTTTGGGGCCGGCAGGGTGCGGCGGACCTCACTCATGCTGTGTCCCCACGTCGAGGATTCTCAGGGTGTTGGTGCCGCCGTGGGCGTTCATGTGATCGCCCCGGGTGAGGATCACGTGGTCGCCCGGCTCGGCGATGCCCTGGCGAACCAGCAGCGCCAGGGCCCGGTCGTTGAGCTCGGCGGCCGTCATCTCGCTGGTGTCGAAGGGCAGCGAGACCACCCCGCGATAGAGCGCCATGCGCCGCTGGGCGACCGGGTTGTGGGCCAGGCCGATGATCGGCAGCCCCGAGCTGATGCGCGAGGCGATCAGCGGCGTGTAACCCGACGCGGTCATGCAGGCGATGGCGGCCACCCCGGCCAGGTGGTTGGCGGCGTACATCGCCGAGAGCGCGATGGTCTCGTCGATGCGGCTGAAGCCCTCGTGGATGCGGTGGCCGGACTCCTGGGCGCGCCGCTCGCGCTCGGCACCGAGGCAGACCCGGTCCATCGCCTCGATGGTCTCCACCGGGAAGTCGCCGGCGGCGGTCTCGGCGGAGAGCATCACCGCGTCGGTGCCGTCGAGCACCGCGTTGGCCACGTCGAACACCTCGGCCCGGGTGGGCAGCGGCGACTCGATCATCGACTCCATCATCTGGGTGGCGGTGATCACCGCGCGGTTCAGGGTGCGGGCATGCTTGATGATGCGCTTCTGGGTGCCGATCAGCTTGGCATCGCCGATCTCCACGCCGAGATCGCCGCGGGCCACCATCACCGCCTCGCTGGCGCGGATGATGCCGTCCAGGGTGGCGTCGTCGGCCACCGCCTCGGCGCGCTCGAGCTTGGCCACCAGGCCGATCTCCTTGCCGGCCTCGCCGAGCAGCTCGCGGGCCTCGAGCATGTCGGCGGCGCTGCGCGGGAAGGAGATCGCCAGGTAGTCGACGCCGATGTCGACGGCGGTCGCGAGGTCGGCGCGGTCCTTGTCGGTCAGCGCCGGGGCGGAGAGGCCGCCGCCCTGCTTGTTGATGCCCTTGTTGTTGGAGAGCTTGCCGCCTACCACCACGCTGGTGTGGATCAGGTGGTCGACGACGCGATTGACGTCGAGCACCAGCCGACCGTCGTCGAGCAGCAGGCGGTCGCCCGGGGCGACGTCGTCGGCCAGGGTCTTGTAGTCACAGCCGACCCGGGTGGCGTCGCCCTGATCGCCGTCCAGGCCCATGTCGAGGATGAAGGACTGGCCCTCCTCCAGGGTCACGGCGCCCTCCTTGAAGCGGGCGATGCGGATCTTGGGGCCCTGCAGGTCGCCCAGCGCGGCGACGCTGCGGCCCAGGCGCGCGGCGATCTCACGCACCCGCGCCAGGCGCTGGCGGTGATCGTCGGGCGTGCCGTGGGAGAAGTTGAGACGCACCACGTCGACGCCGGCGGACAGCATCTCTTCCAGCACGCCCTCCCGGTCGCTGGCCGGGCCCAGGGTGGCGACGATCTTGGTGCGGCGAAGGGGGGTGGGGCGGTGCGTCATGCCGGGCTCTCCTGTGGAAACGATAGCGTGCCGGCGGCGGAACGTCGCCGATCGCGAGGTTGTCGGACACGATACTGTAAGTGTGGTTATTTTACTAAATATTGCGCCTTAGACGAAGGTCTATGTGCTGCTGCCTTGGTGCGATATGGCGGCGATCTTCCCCTGGTCGTCAATGGGTTGAATCGTATCTCGGAGTCTTTCTCTTCGATGCAAGTGGTAAGTTTACGAAAAAAACTTGTCTCCCGGACCGGCGTGCGCGACGATTGTTGGCAGATGAGTCGTCGCCCTGCCCGGCAGGCAGGGCGTAACGCGGCATGCCCCGTCGCTCCACGGCTCAGCCCAACCCACAAGACGGCAAAGTCTGGATCGAGAGGAAGACATCATGACGCTCAAGATCGCCATCAACGGTTTCGGTCGCATCGGCCGCAACGTGTTTCGCGCTCTCTACGAAGGTGGCTACCGCGACCGCGTCCAGGTGGTGGCCATCAACGACCTCGGTGATCCGGCGCTCAATGCTCACTTGCTGCGCCACGACACCGTCCACGGCCACTTCCCTTTCAAGGTGGACCACGATGAGCGCAGTCTGACCGTCGATGGTGACCGCATCGAGATCCTCTCCGAGCGCGACCCGACGAAGCTGCCCTGGGAGGCCCTGGGGGTGGATCTGGTGATGGAGTGCACCGGACTGTTCACCAAGCGGGCAGATGCCGCCAGGCATCTCGCCGCCGGCGCCGACCGGGTACTGGTCTCGGCGCCCAGCCCCGACGCCGATGCCACCGTGGTATACGGCGTCAACGAGGACATGCTCAAGGCCGAGCACCGGGTGGTGTCCAACGCCTCCTGTACCACCAACTGCCTGGCGCCGGTGGCCCAGGCGCTGCACGAGACGGTGGGCATCGAGAATGGCCTGATGACCACGGTGCACGCCTACACCAACGACCAGAATCTCTCCGACGTCTACCACTCCGACCCCTACCGGGCGCGCAGCGCCACCCACTCGATGATTCCCACCAAGACCGGTGCCGCGGCCGCGGTGGGGCTGGTGCTGCCGGAACTCGATGGCCGGCTGGACGGCCTGGCGGTGCGGGTGCCGCTGATCAACGTCTCGCTGGTGGACCTGACCTTCACTGCGAGTCGTGATACCTCTCGGGACGAGATCAACGCCATCGTCGCCCGGGCGGCCGAAGGGGCTCCGGTGCTCTCGGTGAACGCCCAACCGCTGGTGTCGATCGACTTCAACCATGACGCCAACTCCTCCACCTTCGATGCCAACCACACGCGAGTGAACGGTCGGCTGGTGAAGGTCATGGCCTGGTACGACAACGAGTGGGGCTTCTCCAACCGCATGCTGGATACCGCCCTGGCCATACAGGCCGTGAGCAACGGTCGGCGCCAGGCCGCCTGATCGGGACGGCCACATCGCCACCGGCATCGCCTCGTCTCGCCGGTGGGGACCCCGGCCGATGACGGTGCTGCCGGTCGCCATGATGGCTCGCCGCTTCGGCTGGGCCAGCTCACACGCCGCTTTTATTCCGGGCGCGTAGACGCCCCGCCGATGACCGGTGAGGCGTCCGGGGATGGCGTGGCCGAGGTCAGCCAATGGCCTCGACCGCTACTGCCTGGCCGCCGCGCTTGAGCGCCGCGTAGCCCAGGCCGGTGATCAGCGAGCCTGCAACGATCGCCGCCAGGTACAGCAGCACCGGGGTGATGGCGTTGGGGATCAGCAGCACGAAGATGCCGCCGTGGGGGGCCATCAGCTTGGCGCCGAACAGCATCGACAGCGCGCCGGTTATCGCGCCGCCGATCATGCTGACCGGGATCACCCGCAGCGGGTCCTTGGCGGCGAAGGGAATCGCACCCTCGCTGATGAAGCAGAAGCCCAGCACGAAGGAGGCCTTGCCGGCCTCGCGCTCCGGCTCCGAGAACTTCGACTTGGCGACGAAGCTCGAGATACCCATGCCGATCGCTGGCACCATGCCCGCGGCCATGATCGCCGCCATGGGCGCGTAGGTCTCGGAGGCCAGCAGGCCGACGCCGAAGGTGTAGGCGGCCTTGTTCACCGGCCCGCCCATGTCGAAGCACATCATGGCACCCAGCAGCCCGCCCAGCAGCAGGGCGTTGGTGGACCCCATGTTCTCGAGGAAGGTGGTCAGCCCGGAGAGGATCGCCGCCACCGGCTCGCCGACCACGTAGATCATGGTCAGGCCGGTGACGAGGCTCGCCACCAGCGGGATGATCAGGATCGGCTTGAGCGACTCGACGCTGGCCGGCAGCTTGACGTGGCGGGTCACCGCCTTGGCCACGTAGCCGGCGAGGAAGCCGGCCAGGATGCCGCCGATGAAGCCGGCGCCGATCTCGGAGGCCAGCATGCCACCGATCATGCCCGGCGCGATGCCGGGGCGGTCGGCGATGGAGTAGGCGATGTAGCCGGCCAGCACCGGCACCATCAGCGCGAAGGCCGTGCCGCCGCCGATCTGCATCAGCGCGGCGGGCAGGGTGCCTTCCTCCTGGAAGGCCTCGATGCCGAACACGAACGACAGCGCGATCAAGAGGCCGCCGGCCACCACCATCGGCAGCATGAAGGACACCCCAGTCAGCAGGTGCTTGTAGACGCCCTTCTCCTTGAGGCTCTTCCTGGCCTCGCCGCTGCCCGCAGGCGCGGCGCTGCCGTCTTCCACCGCGGCCTCGGCCAGCGCCGCCTCGATGGTCGGCCTGGGCCGCTTCAGGGCGCTGCCGGTGGAGGTGCGATAGATCCGCTTGCCGGCGAAGCGAGTGGGATCGACCTCGATGTCGCAGGCCAGGATCACCACCTCGGCGTCACGGATCTCCTCGTCGGTCAGCTGGTCCTGGGCGCCCACCGAGCCCTGGGTCTCGACGCGCATGGGATGGCCCAGGGATTTCCCGGCTTCACTGAGGGCTTCCGCGGCCATGAAGGTGTGCGCCACGCCGGTGGGGCAGGCGGTGACGGCGACGATGGGCCGGCCGCCGGCCGCACCGGAGCTGGATACCGGTGTGGCGTGGGTCTCGCCGCCGGGCACGAAGGCCTCGGCCTCGCGCCGGGCGCGTTCGAGGAAGCCGCCCGGGTCGGGCAGCGCCTGGTCGATGGGCGCGCGGTAGAGCCGCTTGTCCTTGAAGCGCTGCGGGTCCGGCACGTGGTCGGCGGCGACGATGACGAGATCGGCGGCCGCGATGGCCTCGGCGGAGACCGGCTGCACCGGCGCAAGCTCGCCGTGCATCTCCACGTGAGTCTTCCAGCCGAGCCGCTCGGCGGCCTGCTCGAGGCGCCGGGCGGCGAGGAAGGTGGTGGCCATGCCGCTGGGGCAGGCGGTGATGAGGATGGCATTCATGCGGGGACTCCCTCGGCGTCGTCGCCGCCAAGGCGGTGGACGCGCGTCTGTTGTTGGAGTGATGGGAAATCGGCGGCGTGGGCGTCGCCCACGCCGAGGTGGCGGACCGCCTCGGCGGACAGCGCGGTGGCCTGGCGCAGCGCCTCGTCGGGCGCGTGGCCCTCGAGCACGCCGTGCAGCAGCGACGCCAGCAGGGTGTCGCCGGCGCCCACGGTGCTGGCCACCGTCATGGGCGGCGGCAGCGCCTGCCAGGCACCGCGACGGCTGACCCACAGCACGCCCTCGGCGCCGGCGGAGAGCACCGCCTCCTCGATGCCGGCATCATGCAGGCGGTGGGCGGCCGCCAGGCGCGCGGTCTCGTCGTCGAGGGGCGTGCCGGCCCAGGCGGCCAGCTCGTGCTCGTTGGGCTTGACCGCGGTGGGGCCGGCGGCGATGGCGGCCTCGAGGGCCGGCCCGCTGGTGTCGACCCATACCGGCAGGTCGGCGCCGCGCAGCCGTGCGATCAGCTCGGCCAGCGCGTCGGGCGTGACGCCGGGCGGCAGGCTGCCGGCGATCACCACCGCCTCGGGGCGGCGGGTGTCGTCGGCGGCCAGCGCCGCGAGCCTGTCGAGCAGCGTCTGCCAGGCGGCAGTGTCGATGGTCGGCCCGGGGCCGTTGACGTCGGTGACCCGGCCGTCGGCCTCGGCGAGCTTGGCGTTGATGCGGGTCTCGCCGGGCACGCGCAGGAAGGCATCCTCGAGCCCTTCGGCCTCGAAGGCGCGCAGGAAGGGGCCGTCGTTGTCGGCGCCGAGGAAGCCCGAGACGCAGACGTCGTGGCCGAGGGCGGCGAGCACCCGGGCCACGTTGACGCCCTTGCCGGCGGCCGCGAGGTGGGTGGCACGGGTACGGTTGACCTCGCCGAGCGCCAGGCGCTCGAGCGACACCGAGAGGTCCAGGGCGGGATTTAGGGTCAGGGTCAGCAGGCGCGCCATCAGCGGGCCTCCAGGGCGTCGCGGACCGCCTCGCCGGTGGCCTGGGAAAGCGCCAGCTCGGCCTGGGCGCGGGCCTCATCGAGGTCGAACTCGCGCAGCCGCGCCTTGACCAGCGGCACCTGGCGGGCGCTGACCGAGAGCTCGTCGACGCCGAGGCCGACCAGCACCGGCACCGCGGTGGCGTCACTGGCCAGCTCGCCGCAGACCCCGACCCACTTGCCCTCGGCGTGGGCCGCGGCCACGGTCATCTCGATCAGCTTGAGCACCGCCGGGTGCAGGCCGTCGGCCTGGGCGGAGAGCTCGGGGTGGTCGCGGTCGATGGCCAGGGTGTACTGGGTCAGGTCGTTGGTGCCCACCGAGAAGAAGTCGACCTCGGCGGCCAGGGTCGGCGCGAGCAGGGCGCTGGAGGGCACCTCGATCATCACCCCGAGCTGGACGTCGTCGCTGCGCTCGCCGACCGGCAGTTCCTCGAGCAGCCGGTCGAGGATGGCCCGGGCGGCACGGAACTCGGCCACGTCCTTGACCATCGGCAGCATGATGCGCAGCGGCTTGGCCTCGCGTTGCGGCTCGTCCGTCGGCCCCGCGGCGATCAGCAGCGCACGGAGCTGGGTCTCGAGCACCTCGGGCCGGGTCAGCGCCAGGCGGATGCCACGCAGGCCGAGGAAAGGGTTGCTCTCCTGGGGCAGCGGCCAGTAGGGCAGCGGCTTGTCGCCGCCCACGTCCAGGGTGCGGGCCACCAGCGGGCGGCCGTCCAGGGCGTCCAGGGCCTCGCGGTACTCGCCGATCTGGGTCTCCAGGCCGGGCAGTTCGGCGTGGGCCATGAACACGAACTCGGTGCGCAGCAGGCCGACGCCCTCGGCGCCGCGCTCCACGGCGTCGGCGGCGTGGGCGGTGTTGCCGAGGTTCGAGGCCACCTCGACGCGATGGCCGTCGCGGGTCCGGGCCGGCTCGAAGCGTGCCTCCCAGGCCTCGGCCTCGCGGCGGCGGCGCTCGGCCAGGCGCTGCTCGGCGGCCAGGCGGCGCTCGGCGGCAGGGGCCGGGGTCACCCGGCCGCGCTCGCCGTCGAGGATCAGCTCGGTGCCGCTGGCGAGCGTCAGGATGCGCTCGCCGGCGCCGACCACGGCGGGAATGCCCAGCGCCCGGGCCAGGATGGCGCTATGGGCGGTGGCGCCGCCACGGGCGGTCAGCAGGCCGCGCACGCGGCTGGTGTCGAGGCGCGCCACGTCGGAGGGGCCGATGTCGTCGGTGACCAGGATGTAGGGATGATCCGGCGGCTCGGGCAGCGCGACCCGGCACAGGATGCCCAGTACGCGGCGGCCGACGTCACGCAGGTCGGCGGCGCGCTCGGCGAGCAGCTTGTCGGCGAGGCGCTCCTGGGCCTGGGCGGCGGTGTCGATCGCCTCCCACCAGGCGGCCTCGGCAGAGGCGCCCTCGTCGATGCCCTCGCGGGCGGCCTGGTGGAGCTCGGGGTCGCCGAGCATCTCCTCGTGCATCGACAGGATCTGCGAGACCTCGCCGCCGCGGGCGTGATGGATCAGCGCCTCGAGCTGCTCGCCGCCCTCGCGGATGGCGTCATCGAGACGGCGGCGCTCGGCGGCCGGGTCGGCGGCGCGGGCCGGGTAGTCGAAGCTCGGCGTGGTCAGCACGAAGGCCGGTGCGATGGCCAGGCCCGGCGAGGCGGCCACCGCGGGGTGGGCGACGTCGTCGGCCAGCGGCTCCAGCGCCGGGGAGTGCTCCGGTGTCGTCGCCAGCGGCTCGCGGTAGGCATCGAAGGGCTCGACGTGCTCGCCGAGGCCCTCCTCCACGGCGCGGCATACCGCCGCCAGGGCGGCCTCGGCGCCGTCGCCCTCGGCGGTGAAGGTCAGCTGCTGGCCGCGGCGGGCGCCGAGGTTGATGACCTTGGTCAGGCTGGCGGCCGAGACGGCATCGAAGCCGCCCTCGGCCAGGCGCACGCGGACCGCCACGCCCTGGGCGCGGGCCACCTGGACCAGCTGCTTGGCCGGGCGGGCATGCAGGCCGTGGGCGTTGAGCACCGTGGCCAGGCGCTGGCTGGCCGCAGCGGATTCGCCGGCCAGTCGCGCCAGCAGGGCGTCGGCATCGAGGCGCTGCAGGGAGTCGGGGGCGTCGCTATCGAGCAGTGCCAGGATGCGCTCGAGCAGGCCACGATGGTCCTGGCCCTGGGCGGCCAGGCAGAACACGCCCTGCACCGGGGCGCCGTCGGCCTGCAGCGGCTCGGCCGGGGTGGCCAGCGCCAGCGCCGGCACGCCCACGCCGCGGTCGCTGGCCACCAGCCACAGGCCGCGGCCCAGGGCGCGCGGGGCGGCCTCGGCGACGGCGGCGACGAAGGCGGCATCGACGCACTCGGCCTGGCGCAGCCGGGCGGCGCCGGCCAGTGCCAGCTCGCGGTGGTCGCGGGCGGGGAAACCCAGGCACAGGGTGTCGGCGTCGAGCCTGGCCTCGACCACCGCCTTCGACAGCAGCTCGGCGATCTCGGCCGCCCGCTCGGCGCCGGCCAGGCGTTCGGCGATGCCCTCCTGGTCCAGCACGTGGGTCAGCTGGCGCAGGATGTCGAGGTGCTCGTCGCTCCGGGCGGCGATGGTCACCAGCACGTGGACCCGCTGCCCGTCGTGCCACTCGACGCCCTCGGGGAACTGCAGCACCCGCACCCCGGTGGCGCGCACGTGCTCCCGGCTCTCCGGCGTGCCGTGGGGAATGGCGATGGCGTTGCCGAGGAAGGTCGATGACTGGGCCTCCCGCGCATGCAGGCCGTCGCGGTATTCCGGGGCGACCAGGCCGGCGGCGCGCAGTGATTCGGCGGCCTGGTCCAGCGCGGCGCGCCAGTGCTCGGCCTGGCAGCCGAGCAGGACGTCATCCTGGCGTAGGGTTAACATCGATGTCTCCGGTTCGTCGGGGGCGACGCCGGGCCATTCCGTGGTACCCGGGGCGTTGCGGTGGCTTGTGCGAGTTAGGTGAATCGTGTCACCTTTGACATGACGAATGCTGGATCGGTTCAGCCGGCTTGGCAAGGCTTCGAGTCTACGACTTTGGCAGGGGGTGGCGGCGTGGCAGTCACGCGTAGAATGCCCCCGTCAGTCTAGGGGGAATCCATGACGCTCGCGGAAATTGCTCGACTGGCCGGGGTCTCGCGCACCACGGCCAGCTATGTCATCAACGGCCAGGCCGAGACACGGCGCATCAGCCAGGACACCGTCGACCGGGTGATGGCGGTGGTCGAACGCCACCGCTATCGGGTCGACCCCCAGGCGGCCGCCTTGCGTCGCGGCTCCAGCCGTACCCTGGGGCTGATCGTGCCGGACCTGGAGAACGTGACCTACGCGCGGCTGGCCAAGCGGCTGGAGCGCGGCGCCCGGGAGGCGGGCTACCAGCTGCTGATCGCCGGCTCCGACGACCGACCCGAGGTCGAGCGCGACCTGGCCCTGGCGCTGCGGGCGAGGCGCTGCGAGGTACTGATCACCGCCAGCAGCCTGCCGATGGACGATCCCTTCTACGCCGAGCTGCAGGCCGAGGGCCTGCCGGTGGTGGCCGTCGATCGCGGCTTCGACGCCGCGCGCTTCGCCAGCGTGGTCTCTAACGACGCCGAGGCTGCCCAGCGGCTCGCCGCCTCGGTGCTGTCGCCCGAGACCTCGCGGGTGGTGTGGCTGGACGCGGTGCCTGGGCTCTCGATCACCCAGGAGCGGAGAAGCGGCTTCCAGCGGGCCCTGGCAGGGGGCGAGGCCGAGGCCATCATGCGCTCCGGCGAGCGCTACGATCGCGCTGAGGGCGCCCGGCTGATGCGTCGGGTCATCGACGAGCACGGCCTGCCGGATGCGCTGGCCACGGCGTCCTATTCGCTGTTCGACGGCGTGCTCGACACCCTGCTCGAGGCCGGCGGGCTGCCGGCCTCGCTGCGCCTGGCGACCTTCGGCGATAGCCGCCTGCTGGAGTTTCTGCCGGTGGCGGTCAATTCCGCCGAGCAGGATCACGACCGCATGGCCGAGGCGACGCTGGAGAGTGCGCTGGCTGCCGCCCGGGGCGAGGGCGCCGCCGGGCAGCGCACGGTGCCGCGGCGGATGCGCTGGCGTGCCGGCGCGGAGGAGGGCGCGGCCCCCTCCGCGCCGATCAGTCCGAGGTGAGATCGGCCCGGGTGGGGAGGGCGACGTAGCTGCCCGGGCGGGTGACGGCGTGGGCGCCGCAGCGGCAGGCGAAGGCCAGCGTCGCCTCCAGGCGCGCCGTGTCGCGGTGCCAGCCTTCCTCGAAGCCATGCTCGGCGAGGGCGGCCAGCAGCCCACCGATGAAGGCGTCGCCCCCGGCGGTGGTATCCACGGCTTGTACCTTCGGCGGGGTGACGGCCAGCGACAGCCCGGCGCCCAGGGCGCACACGTCGTCGCCGCCGTCGGTGATCACCGCCAGCCTGACCCCGGCGGCCAGGCGTTCGGCCAGCCAGGCGTCCTCGGGATGACTGCCGCGCAGGTCGTCGACCTCCTCGCGGGATAGCTTGAGCAGGTCGGCACTGTCGAGCAGGCGGGTGACCAGGGCCGTATCGGCGCGACCCTCTGGCCAGAGATTGTGGCGCAGGTTGGCGTCGACACTGACCACGCAGCCGGCCCGGGCGGCCATCTCGGCCATGGCCAGGGTGGTCTCGGCGATCTCGGGGTCGGTCAGACTGTTGCTGCACAGGTGCAGGATCGCGGGCTCGGCGAAGACGCCGGCCGGCAGGTGCTCGAGGCGATAGAGCAGGTCGGCGGCGGGCGGCCGGTAGAAGTCGAAGGTACGCTCGCCGTCGGCATCGCGAGAGACGAAGGCCAGCGCGGTGCGCGCCTCGCGGGTGCGGCAGACCCCGGAGAGCTCGACGCCCTGGGCGGCCAGTGCCTCGGCGAGGAAGTCGCCAAAGTGGTCGTCGCCGAGCATGCCTAGGAAGCGGCTGGGGACGCCGAGCCGGGCGCAGGCCACGGCGACGTTGGCGGGGGCGCCGCCGGCGTAAGGCGTGAAGGTCTCCTGGGCGTCGTCGGCGGCGCCCCCCAGTCGGCTGGAGAGCATGTCGACGAGGGCTTCACCGAAGGCGATGACAGGCAGCATGGTCGAGGATCCTCGTGGTGGGTGGGGCAGCGCTCAGGCGTCGTCCGCCCGGGACAGGGTAGTGCCCAGCAGGTGTTGGGCGCCGGGGACCAGCCACACCGGGTCGAGCCGGGTGTTCGCCGACTCGACGCACAGGAAGTGGCGGGCGGCCTCGACCGAGGTATCGGCGGGCGGGGTGTCGCCAGGGTGCCAGATCACCGCCGAGTCGCTGCTCTGACGGGCGATGCGCAGCCGGCGGCTGCCATCGTCGAGGACCAGCTCGGCATTGCTGCGATAGATGCGGTCCAGGCCGCCGCGCACGCCGAGCTCGCCCTGCTGGTCGCGCTCGGCGAAGTCGGCGAGTTTGTCCAGGTAGCTGGCGCCGGCTAGCCCTTCCACGCGGCAGGCGAAGGCGTCCTCGACGGCCAGGTAGCTGTGCAGGGCGCCGGTGATCTTCACCGGGGTCTCGCCGACGTGCTCGGTGATCAGCTCCACGTGCAGGCGCCGGGCGTTGGCCTGGATCACCGCGCGGGGGATCAGTTGCCCGTGCAGCCGCTCGACCGGGGAGAGGTGCAGCTCCAGGCCCTCCTCGTGCTCGTCCACGGCATCGAGGCGCCAGTCGGCCTTGCGGGCCGGGCCGTGCATGGGGCCGGAGCGGTCCGGCGACTCGTCGGCGGTGTTCTCGTCGGCGAACCACGGCCAGCAGAGCGGGATGCCGCCGCGGATCGCGCCGGGCAGCGCCTGGGGCGTCGGGGTGACCCAGAGCCATCCGCCGGGCACCAGGGCTTCTTCGCTCGGGTCCGGGCTAGAGGTGGCAGGATGCGGTCGCGTGGCGTCGGGACCGTTCGGGGCACTGGCGCAGGGCAAGAAGTGAAGCACCTGGGCGCCTTGCAACGATACGGCCAGCTCGCCCCAGGCTTCGCGCGCCAGCCAGACCTCGCGGCCGGCCCAGTCGACGCGGCGCTGACCGTCGGTGGCGTCCAGCAGGGCGCGCAGGGATGCGGGAATCATGCGATCTCCTTTGTCGATTCACTCGACTTCGATGTTGTGCAGGGCCTCGGCGGCTCCCAGTAGTCCCGGCCAGGGGGCGGTCACCACCCGGATCGGGAGGCCGGCGGTGTAGGCGCTCATGCGCCCCTTGTCGGCGAACGCCTCGCGGAAGCGACTCTGCGGCAGCCAGTCGAGCAGCCGCGGCAGGATGCCGCCACACAGGTAGACGCCGCCTCGGGCGCCCAGGGTGAGCGCGGCATCGCCGCTGACGTCGCCGAGGATCTTCAGAAAACGCAGCAGGGTATCACGGGCCACGGCGTCACCGCCGCCGGCTGCCTCGGTGACCTCGGCAGGCGTCGCGTAGCGCGGGTTAACGCCCTTGAGCGAGCAGTGAGCGAGATAGAGGTCCAGCAGACCCTGGCCGCACAGCAGCCGCTCCACCGAGACGCGACCGTAGCGCTGGCGGAAATGGCGCAACAGGTTCTGCTCGCGCTCGTCGGCGGGGGCGAAAGTGACGTGACCGCCCTCGGTCGGAAGGGGCACCCAGGCGTGGCGGCCGGGAAAGACCCCGGCCACGCCCAGCCCGGTGCCGGGGCCGATCACCAGCTTTGCGGCATGGGGCGCGCCTTCGCCGGGCTGCACGGTCACCAGGTCGGCCTCGGCGACGTGGGGCACGCCCAGCGCCTGGGCCATGAAGTCGTTGATCACCTTGAACAGTGTCAGTCCCAGGGCCTCGCGCACCTCGGTCTTGGTGAAGTCCCAGGGATTGTTGGTCATGGTCACCCGCTCGCCGTGGACCGGGCAGGCGAAGGCCAGGCAGGCCTCGCGGGGGGCATCGTCGCCGACGGCGCCGACGCTGGCCAGGTAGTCGCGTATCGCCGCCACCGGGCCGTCGTAGTCGGCGCAGGGCAGGCTCCGGATGTCATGGGGGGCGACGGCGCCCGGCGTCACCAGTGCGAGGCGCGCGTTGGTGCCACCGATATCACCGATCAGGGCGTGTCGTGTCATCGTCAACTCGTCTTGTCTGGCCGCCAGGGCTTTGGCAGATGGCCGAATTGCTTGAAGCTGTACCCGGCGACAGGTCCCGAAGCGCCGGACCGACGAGGGGCGCTGTGACCCCTTCCCTGGGCACTACCGACGCCATCCATGGCGTAGGATCCCCTCTTCGATCCGTCGCTGGCGCTTCTCGCTATGTGCAACGGCGATATCCCTGTCCTGGCCGTGGCTCAGGCATCCTCATCGTGGATCTGGCCGGCCTGGCGGGCCAGGTCGTCGGCCTCGAAGCCGCCGAAGACGCCGGCACCCTCCTCGCCGCGCATGGCCAGGTGTCGGAAGCCGGCGAACAGCTCGCGGCCGAGGCCCACGTGGTAGTGCTCCAGGTTCCCGACCCGCAGCGGACGCTCGGCCCACTCATGGGCGTCGACCTTGACCTCGAGGCTGCCGGTGTCGGCATCGAGGCGCACCACATCGCCATCCCTGAGCTTCGCCAGGGGCCCGCCGTCCAGGGCCTCCGGGCTCATGTGGATGGCCGCCGGCACCTTGCCGGAGGCGCCCGACATGCGCCCGTCGGTGACCAGCGCCACCCGGTAGCCGCGATCCTGCAGCACGCCGAGGTAGGGGGTCAGCTTGTGCAGCTCGGGCATGCCGTTGGCCTTGGGGCCCTGGAAGCGCACCACGGCGATCACGTCCCGGTCCAGGTCGCCGGCCTCGAAGGCCGCCTTGAGGTCGTTCTGGTCCTCGAAGATCTGGATCGGCGCCTCGACCACGCGGTGCTCGGCTCGGACCGCCGAGACCTTGATCACCCCTCGGCCCAGGTTGCCGTCGAGCACGGTAAGGCCGCCGGTAGGGGCGAAGGGCGCGGCGACCGGGCGCAGCACCTCGGTGTCGAGGCTCTGCTCCGGCCCCTCGCGCCAGACCAGCTTGCCGTCCTCGAGGAAGGGCTCCCGGGTGTAGGCGGTCAGGTCGGTGCCGAACACCGTGGGGATGTCGCCGTGGATCAGCCCGGCCTGGATCAGCTCGCGGAACAGCAGGCTCATGCCGCCGGCGGCCTGGAAATGGTTGATGTCCGCCTGGCCGTTGGGGTAGACCTGCATCAGGCTCGGCGTCACCGCGGAGAGGTCGGTGAAGTCCTCCCAGGTGACGGTCAGGCCGGCGGCGGCGGCCATGGCGATCAGGTGCAGGGTGTGATTGGTGGAGCCGCCCGAGGCGAGCAGGCCGACGATGGCGTTGACGATGGCCCGCTCGTCGATCTGTTTGTAGAAGGGGCGATACTCGCCGCCCGGCTCGGTGTTGCGGACCGCCTGCTCGGTGGCGAAGCGGGTCAGCGCTTCGCGCATCTCGGTACCCGGATTGACGAAGGAGGTGCCGGGCAGGTGGAGCCCCATCATCTCCATCATCAGCTGGTTGGAGTTGGCGGTGCCGTAGAAGGTACAGGTGCCGGGGCTGTGGTAGGACTCGGACTCCGCTTCCAGCAGGTCCTCGCGACTGGCCTTGCCCTCGGCGAAGAGCTGGCGGATGCGAGCCTTCTCCTTGTTGGGCAGTCCGCTGGGCATGGGGCCGGCCGGCACGAACATGGCTGGCAGGTGGCCGAAGCGGGCCGCGGCGATGAACAGCCCCGGGACGATCTTGTCGCAGACTCCGAGGTAGAGCGCGGCGTCGAACATGTTGTGGGAGAGCCCCACGGCGGTCGCCATGGCGATCACGTCCCGGGAGAACAGCGAGAGCTCCATGCCTGGCTGGCCCTGGGTGACGCCGTCGCACATGGCCGGCACGCCGCCGGCGAACTGGGCGGTGGACCCTATGGCGCGCGCCGCGGCCTTGATGGTCTCGGGGAAGGTCGCCAGCGGCTGGTGGGCCGAGAGCATGTCGTTGTAGGCCGAGATGATGCCCAGGTTGGCCGAGTTCATCAGCTTCAGCGCGTCCTTGTCCGCCGCGCCGCAGGCCGCGAAGCCGTGGGCGAGGTTGCCGCAGGAGAGCTCGCCGCGATGCACCCCGCGGCGGTGCTGGTCGGCCATGCGGCGCTCGTAGAGGGCGCGGCGTTCGGCGGAGCGTTCCCGGATGCGGCGAGTGACGTCGGCGACGGTGGCGTTGAGGGCGGGGGTCGGGCTGGCCATGATACACCTCGGCTCTGTTTGGTTTGGTAAGTTTACCAATATAATTCGCGATATTTCGCCCATGCTAGCCGCATTTTTGTCATATTTGTAGTTTTATTACCTTATAGTCCGAGCAGCTTGAGCAGCCATCGCCGGTAGGGCGGGTTCAGCAGCCCGACGGGGCTGCGTCGAGACTGGACGAAGACGCTGCGCTGGTGGCTGAAGCGCAGGAAGCCGGCTTCACCGTGGTAGGCGCCCATGCCGCTCTCGCCCACGCCGCCGAAGGGCAGGCCGGGCACGGCGACGTGCCACAGGGTGTCGTTGAAGACCACGCCGCCGGAGCGAGTCTCCTCCATCAGCCGTCGGCGCCGGGCCGGGTCGTCGGTGAAGGCGTAGAGGGCCAGCGGCCGTGGACCCTCGGCGACCCGGGCCAGGGCGGCATCGAAGTCGTGCAGGCCGATCACCGGCAGCCAGGGACCGAAGATCTCCTCGTGCATGATCGCAAGGCGCGCGGTGGGGTCGATCACCAGCGTCGGCGGCAGCTTGCTGCCCCGGCTGAGCTCGATGCGTTCGCCGAGCTCGATCACCCGGCAGCCGTGATCGCGGGCCTCGGCGAGCATCGCCTCGAGCCGGGTACGCGTCGCCTTGCCATGCACCGCCGAATAGTCGTCGCTCGCCGTGCCGCGGGGGTAGAAGGCCGCGACCGCCTCGCGGAGCGCCTCGACGAAGGCCGGCAGTCGCGCGGCATCGATCAGCACGTGGTCCGGGGCGATGCAGGTCTGGCCGGCGTTGAGCCACTTGCCGAAGGCGATGCGCCGGGCGGCATGGGTCAGGTCGGCGTCATCGGCGACGATGGCCGGCGTCTTGCCACCGAGCTCGAGGGTGACCGGCGTCAGCCCCTCGGCGGCGACGCCGGCGACCTCTCGTCCGATCGACGCGGGGCCGGTGAAGAGCAGGTGGTCGAAGGGCAGGGCGGCGAAGGCGCGCCCGACCCCGGCGTCGCCCTCGACCACGTCGAGCTCGGCGGGATCGAAGTAGCGCGCCGCCAGCCGCGCCATCAGCGCGGCGGTGGTGGGGGCGTGCTCGCTGGGCTTGAGCATCACCCGGTTGCCGGCGGCCAGGGCGTCCACTGCCGGCAGCAGCGCCAGCTGCCAGGGGTAGTTGGCCGGGGCAATGATGCCCACCACCCCCAGCGGCTGGCGATGCACGCGGGCCCGGGCGGGCGCCAGCCGCCAGGGCACGGCCGCCTTGCGCGGCGTCATCCAGCGCTTGAGGCGGCGGCGGGCATGGCGCACGGCCTCCAGCAGGGTGGCGATCTCCGCCAGGCGCGTCTCGGCCTCGGCGCGATGGCCAAAGTCCTGGCGGATCGCGCGAACGATCTCGTCACGATGGTGGCGAGTCATGGTCGAAAGCCGCGCGAGGCGGTCACGTCGAACCGTCGCCGAGGGGTAGGGCTCGGCGGTGAAGGCGTGGCGCTGCTGCGCCAGGCGCGCCGGCAGTGCGCGGGCGTCGGCCATGCGCGTCTCCCTGTCAGTGATGGCGGTGAGTGGTGGCATCGGGGGAACGGTCTGCGCACAATGTAGGCGCAATGCCGGTGGCTTGTCAGCCGCCGGCGCCGCTTTCCCCGGAGGCCCCATGCCGGAACTGGTCCTGAGCGAGCTGTCCGCCATCGAGGCGGTGCCGGCGGCGCGCTGGAACGCCCTGGTCGGCGACGACCACCCCTTCCTGCGCCACGAGTTCCTGCACGCCCTCGAGGCCAGCGGCGCGGCGAGCCCGGCCACCGGCTGGGTGCCGCGCCACCTGACCCTCTGGGAGGGAGAGACGCTGGTCGGGATCCTGCCCCACTATCACAAGCACCACTCCTACGGAGAGTACGTCTTCGACTGGAGCTGGGCCGAGGCCTGGGAGCGCGTCGGCGGCGACTACTATCCCAAGGGGCTCTCGGCGATTCCCTTCACCCCGGCGCCGGGGCCGCGCCTGGCGCTCGCGCCCCATGTCGATCCGTTGGCCGCGCGGCGGCGCTTGGCCCGGGCCTGGGAGGCGGGCGAGCTGTCGAGCTGGCACCTGCTGTTTGCCGAGGAGGACGAGGTGTCGGCCTGGCGCGAGGCGCGGCCCCAATTGCTGGCGCGCCAGGGCGTGCAGTTCCAGTGGCAGGATCGCGGCTATGGCGATTTCGCGGGCTTTCTCGCCGCGCTGACCGCCAAGCGGCGCAAGGCGATCCGCCGCGAGCGGCGCCTGGTGGCCGAGCAGGGGCTGACCCTGCACCGCCTGGAGGGGGAGGCCATCGACGCGGCGGCCATGGCGCACTTCTTTCGCTGCTACGAGATCACCTACCTGGAGCGCGGCCGCCACGGCTATCTCGGCCTCGACTTCTTCGAGCGCCTGCGCCGCACCCTGCCCGAGTCGCTGCTGCTGATCCAGGCGCGCCTCGCGGGCCAGCCGGTGGCCGCCGCGCTCTGCCTGCAGGGCGCGCGCACCCTCTACGGGCGCTACTGGGGTAGCGAGGTGACCGCCGACTGCCTGCACTTCGAGGCCTGCTACTACCAGGGCATCGAGCACTGCCTGGGGCGGGGGCTCGCCCGCTTCGATCCCGGCACCCAGGGGGAGCACAAGCTCGCCCGGGGCTTCGCGCCGTGTCGCCTCACCTCGCTGCACCATATCGCCGACGCGCGGCTGCGCGACGGTGTCGCGCGCTTCTGTGCCGAGGAGCGGCGCCACGTCGAGGCCTACGTCGCCGCGGCCGAGGCGGCGCTACCGTTTCGACGCGACTGATCCCGGGCATCGTCGTCCGGGCCCTGCCGATCGGGCGCGAAACTGGCATAATGCCGCCATCGAATGCCTCGTGACGGACTCTCCTGCATGTTGAAGTGGCTGGCCATCGTGCTCACCCTGCTCATTGCCCTGCTGCAGTTTCGTCTGTGGCTCGGCGAGGGCGGCCTCCGCGAGCTCGCCGAGGTACGCCAGCGCGTCGAGGCCCTGGAGGCCGAGAACAAGCCGCTGCGCGATCGCAATGCTCGCCTCGCCGCCGAGGTCGTGGACCTCAAGACCGGGCTGGACGCCATCGAGGAGCGGGCTCGCAGCGATATCGGCATGGTGAGAAGCGACGAACAGTTCTTCTGGGTGCCCGGCGTGGCGGTGGATGCCGATGGCCTGTCGGTCAACGCCGGGCTCGTCGGCATGCCGGCCCCCGGCGCGGAGGCGCGCCCGTGAGCGATCGGCTCTGGCTGGTGGTACCCGCGGCGGGGCAGGGGCGCCGGATGGGCGCCGATCGCCCCAAGCAGTATCTGCCGCTGGCCGGCCGCCCCGTGCTGGCCTGCACCCTGGAGCGGCTCCACGCGGCGCTGCCCGAGGCGCGGCTCTGCCTCTGCCTCGATCCGGACGACGTCCACTTCGATCCCGCCTGGGTGCCCTTCGCCGACTGGCGGCGGGCCCCCGGCGGCGCCGAGCGGGTCGATTCGGTGATCGCGGCCCTGACGGCCATCGCCCCGGACGCGGCCGACGACGACCTGGTGCTGGTCCACGACGTGGCCCGGCCCTGCGTCACCGTCGAGGACCTCGCGCGGCTGGTGGCGACCCTGGCCGATGAGCCGGTGGGCGGGCTGCTGGCCGCGCCGGTCGCCGACACCATGAAGCGCGACGACGGCGCCGGGCGGGTGGCCGCCACCGAGCCTCGCGAGGGGCTCTGGCACGCCCTCACCCCCCAGGGCTTCCGCTTCGGCCTGCTGCGCCGGGCCCTTCACGAGGCCCTCGCGCGAGGCGTGAGCGTGACCGACGAGGCCTCGGCGGTGGAGGCCGTCGGGGGTGCGCCGCGGCTGGTCGCCGGGCGGCGCGACAATCTCAAGATCACTCATCCCGAGGACCTGGCCCTGGCCGAGCTGGTGCTGTCCGCCCAGCGACAGGCCGCCCAGGCTGCCTCATCGACACCCGAGGCGCCCCCGGCGGGGGCGAACAGCGCATGATGCGAATCGGCCATGGCTTCGACGTCCACCGCTTCGGCGAGGGCGATCACCTGATGATCGGCGGCGTCGCCGTGCCCTTCGACCACGGCTTCGTGGCCCACTCCGACGGCGACGTGCTGCTGCACGCGGTGTGCGACGCCCTGCTGGGCGCCTGCGGGCTCGGCGACATCGGGCGCCACTTCCCCGACACCGATCCGACCTGGGCCGGGGCCGACAGCCGGGCGCTGCTTCGCCATGTCGCGGGCCTCGCCCGCCAGGCCGGCTACCGGGTCGGCAACCTGGATGCCACGGTGCTCGCCCAGGCGCCGAAACTCGCGCCCCACGTCGCCACCATGGCCGCGCGCATCGCCGAGGACCTGGGCGTCGCCGCCCCCACGGTCAACGTCAAGGCCACCACCACCGAGCGGCTCGGCTTCACCGGCCGCGGCGAGGGCATCGCCGCCGAGGCGGTGGTGCTGCTGATGCGCGAGGGGGCGGCGCAGGATGCGTGAGGCCGCCGCGACGCACGCCCAGGATGCCATCGACTGGCCGCCGGCCTGGCCACGGGTGCTGGACGACGCCTTCGGCCCGCCGCCGGCCGGCGACTATCGTGCCGCGCCCGAGGACTTCCGGGTCGAGGAGCTCCTCGACTTCGCCCCCGAGGGGCAGGGCGAGCACCTGTGGCTCTTCATCGAGAAGCGCGACCTGACCACCGCCATGGCGGTGCGCGAGCTGGCGAGGTGCTGCGAGGTCTCCCCCAGGGTGGTCGGCTATGCCGGGATGAAGGATCGCGTGGCCGTGACGCGCCAGTGGCTCTCGGTGCAGCTGCCGGGCCGCGAGGCCCCCGAGGGGCTCATCGAGCGGCTCGCCGAGCGCGGCCTCCGGGTGCTCGATCAGGCCCGCCATCCCCGCAAGCTCAAGCGCGGCGTGCATCGCGCCAACCGCTTTGCGCTGCGCCTCACCGGCGCGGTGGTGACGGATGCCGGCGTCGAGGCGCGCTGGCAGCGGCTGTGCCGCGAGGGCGTCGCCAACTACTTCGGTCCCCAGCGCTTCGGCCCCCACGGACGCAACCTGCAGCGCGCCCGCGCCGTGCTGGCGCGCGGCTGGCGCAAGCGCGACGACCGCGACGGCATGCTGCTCTCGGCGGCGCGCAGTTTTTTGTTCAACGAGCTCCTCGCCGAGCGCATCCGCGACGGCAGCTGGGCGACGCCGCTGCCCGGTGAGGTGGTAATGCTCGACGGCAGCGCCAGCCAGTTCGGCGTCGCGCCGGACGATGCCGAGGCGCTCATCGAGCTGCGTGAGCGGGCCGCGCGCCTCGACCTGCATCCGGCCGGGGTGCTGTGGGGCGTCGGCGACTCGCGTGCCGCCGGCGAGGCGGGCGCCCGCGAGGCCGCCGTGATGGCGCGCTACCCGGCCCTCTGCGACGGGCTCGAGAAGGCCGGCGTTCGCCTGGCCCGCCGCGCGCTGCGGCTGCGCCTCGGCGAGCCGACGCTGACCCGCGATGACGACGCCCTGTGTCTCTCGTTCAGCCTGCCCCGGGGCGCCTTCGCCACCGCCGTGCTGCGCGAGCTGATCGCCCATCCCACCCTCGACCCCGCGTCCCCCGACAGGAGCTCCTGATGCGCCGACTGCTGCTTTCCAACGACGACGGCGTTCACGCGCCGGGACTGCGGGCCCTCTACGACGCCCTGCTGGCCCACGCCAAGCTGCGGGTGGTGGCGCCCGACCGCGACAAGAGCGGGGCGAGCAACTCGCTCACCCTGAGCCGGCCGCTGGCGCTGTCATCCCTCGACAACGGCTTCTACAGCGTCGATGGCACCCCGGCGGACTGCGTCTACCTGGGCGTCAACGGCGTCTGGGACGAACGGCCGGACCTCGTGATCTCGGGGATCAATCACGGTGGCAACCTGGGGGACGACGTGCTCTACTCCGGCACCGTGGCGGCCGCCATGGAGGGTCGCAACCTGGGCATGGCGGCCATCGCCATGTCGCTGGTCGGCAGTCGCCATTTCGAGACCGCCGGGCGGGTGGCGGCGAGCCTGGTGGGTGCGGCGGATCGGCTCTCGCTGCCGCCGCGCAGCCTGCTCAACGTCAATGTGCCGGACCTGCCCTGGGACGAGCTGCGCGGCTTTCGGGTCACCCGCATGGGCTATCGCGGCCCGGCGGCCCGCCCCCTGGAGGTGCGGGATCCGCGCGGCCGGCTGCGCTACTGGATCGCCGCCGCGGGCGAGAACGCCGATGACGGCCCGGACACCGACTTCGCCGCCGTCGAGGCGGGCTATGTTTCCATCACGCCGCTGCAGACCGATCTGACCCGGCAGGCAGCGCGCGACGACGTGCAGGATTGGCTGGATGCCCTCATCTGAACTGTTGCGCGGTGTCGGTATGACATCGCAGCGCACCCGGGACCGCATGGTGCGCCGCCTGGCCGATCAGGGTGTAAGCGATCGCCGGGTGCTGGAGGTCATGGCCCGCGAGCCACGCCATCTGTTTCTCGACGAGGCGCTCTCGCATCGCGCCTATGAAGACACCTCGCTGCCCATCGGCCACGGCCAGACCCTCTCCCAGCCCTGGATGGTGGGGCGGATGACGGAGCTGGTGATCCAGGAGGCGCCGTCCCGGGTGCTGGAGGTCGGCACCGGCTCCGGCTACCAGACCCTGGTGCTGTCGCGGCTGGTCGCGGAACTCTGGTCGGTGGAACGGATCAATGCCCTGCACCGGCGAGCGGCCGAGCGACTGCGCGGGCTCGAGGCGACCAACGTCCGGCTGCGCCTGGCCGATGGGGGGCACGGCTGGTCCGAGGAGGCGCCCTTCGATGTCATTCTGCTGACCGCCTGCGCCCGCGAGCTGCCCGCACCGCTGCTCGACCAGCTCGGCGAGGAGGGCGTGCTGATCACGCCGCTGGCCCAGCCGGACGGCCGGCAATGGCTGACTCGCGTGCGCCGGCGCGGCGATGGCTTCGCCAGCGAGCGGCTGGAGCCGGTACGCTTCGTGCCTCTGCTGGAAGGCGTCATCCGGTGAACAAGGCGTCATTCGTTGAAAGGAGTCGGCTGTGAAGCGTCATCTCGGTATCTTTTTCAGGGGCGCCGGCATGGGGGCCGCCGATGCCGTTCCAGGCGTCTCCGGCGGCACCATCGCCTTCGTCACCGGCATCTACGAGGAGCTGATCCACACCATCAAGCAGTTCGGCCCCGGGGCCTTCGTGGCGTGGCGCCAGGGGGGGCTTGCGCAGCTGGCGCTGCACCTCAACCTGGCCTTCATGCTGCCGCTGCTGGCCGGCATCTTCCTGAGCCTGTTCAGCGTGGCGCACCTGGTCGTGTGGCTGATCGACGACTACCCCCTGCTGCTCAACGGCTTCTTCTTCGGCCTGGTGGCCGCTTCCGCGGTAGTGGTCAGCCGCCATCCGGAGGACTGGCGCTGGTGGCACCTGGTGCCGCTGGCCGTCGGTCTGCTGCTGGCCCACGGCCTGCCGTCACTGATGCCGCTGGTCGCCCAGCTCGGCCACCCTGACCTGGTGCTGGTGGTGGGCGGCGCCATTGCCATCAGCGCGCTGCTGCTGCCCGGCGTGTCGGGCAGCTTCCTGCTGTTGACGATGGGGCTCTACGGCACGGTGATGGAGGGCATCCGCGGCTTCGACCTGGGGCTGATGGCGCTGTTCGGCGTGGGCTGCCTGGTCGGCCTGTTCGGCTTCTCGCGGCTGCTCTCCTGGCTGCTGCGCCATCACCATACCGCCACCCTGCAGCTGCTGGTCGGCTTCATCATCGGCTCGCTGCCGGTACTCTGGCCATGGCGTGAGCTGGTACGCTACCAGCTGGGCGCCGAGGGCCAGATGATTCCCCTCGACTATCGCTATCTGACCCCGGCCGACTTTGCCGAGTTGACCGGCGACCCCGCCCGACTGCTGGCGGTGGTCGCGCTGATGCTGGCCGGTGCCGCCTTGGTGCTGCTGCTCGGCTGGGCCAATCGCTCCGCCGGCGCCGAGGCCGCGCGCCCGGCAGACCGCCGCGCCGCGGCCGCCGGACCCCGACAAGGTGCTGACAAGGAGGAAGGCTCCGATGCATAAGGTATTTCTGATTTCTGGCCTGGCGCTGGCGCTGGCCGGCTGTGCCGCCCAGCAGGGCGAGAGCGGGCCGGTCCAGGTCCGCGACCTCTCCGCCACCCGGGCGGACTCGCGCCCCGCGCAGTACACCGTCGAGGCGGGCGACACCCTCTACGGCATCGCCTGGCGCCACGACATGGACTATCGCGACCTGGCGCGGCTCAATCGCATCGGCCCGCCCTACCGCATCGAGCCCGGCCAGACGCTGGCGCTCGGCGGCGACGGGGCGGGCGCCGAGGCGTCCGGCCAGGCGGCCGCGCAGGGCAACGCTGCCGGCGCGGGCGTGGTGGCGACCGGCCTCGGCGAGGCGTCGGGCAGCGGTGAGGACCTCGACTGGCTGATGCCCGACGAGAGCGCCATCGAGCGCAATCGTCGCCTCTCGGCCGAGCGCCAACAGGACGATTCGTCCCAGGGGCCCAGCCAGACGGCCATGGAGAGCGCCGATGCCGTATCGGGTGCCGATCAGGGCCCGGGCCCGGTCTACAGCTACGACAGCCCCGGGGCGGATGGCGAGCTGAGCGAGCGCGACCTGGCCGAACGGCGTGAGAGAGACGCCGCCGCGCAGGAGGAGGCCGCCGCAGATACCGAGTCGTCGGAGACCGCTCAGCCGGTCGACGAGCAGGCCGCCCAGGCCTCGTCCGACCCGGGCGGTGAGGCCCCGGCGGCCGCCGACGAGGGGGCCTCGGTGGCCGGTGAGCCCGACGCTCAGGCGAGCGACGAGCGTCGCTACACTCCGGTGGAGGAGGTGCCCTGGCAGTGGCCCGCGCCCGGTGAGGTGGTCGGTCGTTTCGGCGAGGGCAGCAGCATCACCGCCGGCATTGATATCGCTGGTCAAAAGGGGCAGTCTGTCAAGGCAGCCGGGCCGGGGATCGTGGTCTACGCGGGCAGCGGCGTCAGGGGCTACGGCAACCTGATCCTGCTCAAGCACAACGACCAGTTCCTCAGCGCCTACGCCCATAATCAATCGCTCAACGTCGAGGAGAACGATGTGGTCGAGGCCGGCGACGTCATCGCCACCATGGGTGACAGCGATGCCGAGAACGTCAGGCTGCACTTCGAGGTGCGCAAGGACGGCCAGCCTCAGGATCCTCTGGAGTATCTGCCGACGCGCTGACCCCCGATGGTCGGCGGCGGCCACCCGAGGCAGGGGCCTCGGGGCATTCAACAATAATAATCTCGTGCGTCGATCGTCCGGCCATGGACCTACGACGCCCGGTCGCAACCATGGGGTAGGAATCGATGAGCATGCTTGAACGGGACCTTCAGGATGTGAATCTGGCCTCCGCCGAAGAGGCGGACGACGATACGGTCGAGGCCGAGGACGAACGCGAGGAGGTCGACGAGGAAGAGGAGACGCTGAGTGGCGACGAGGATGCCTTCGAGAAGGCCCTGAGTCGCGAGGATCGTCACCACCGGCACAGCCTCGATGCCACTCAGATATATCTCAACGAGATCGGCTTCTCGCCGCTGCTGACGCCCGAGGAGGAGGTCTTCTTCGGGCGACTGGCGCGCAAGGGCGATCCGCTGGGCCGCTCGCGGATGATCGAATCCAACCTGCGCCTGGTGGTGAAGATCGCCCGCCGCTACCTCAATCGCGGCCTCACCCTGCTCGACCTCATCGAGGAGGGTAACCTCGGCCTGATCCGCGCCGTCGAGAAGTTCGACCCCGAGCGCGGCTTTCGCTTCTCGACCTACGCGACCTGGTGGATCCGCCAGACCATCGAGCGGGCGCTGATGAACCAGACCCGCACCATCCGGCTGCCGATCCACGTGGTCAAGGAGCTCAACATCTACCTGCGGGCGGCCCGCGAGCTGACCCAGAAGCTCGACCACGAGGCCACCGCCGAGGAGGTCGCCGAGCACCTCGACAAGCCGGTGGAGACCGTCAAGAAGATGATGGGCCTCAACGAGCGCGTCTCCTCCGTCGACTACCCGATGGGCAGCGAGAGCGACAAGCCGCTGATCGAGACCCTGGCCGACGACAACGACCAGGGCCCCGAGTCGACCCTGGTCGACGGCGACGTTCGCCAGCATGTCGACGAGTGGCTGGCCGAGCTCACCGAGAAGCAGATGGAGGTGGTGGTGCGCCGCTTCGGCCTGCGCGGCCACGAGGCCGCGACCCTCGAGCAGGTCGGCGAGGAGATCGGCCTGACTCGCGAGCGGGTGCGCCAGATCCAGGTGGAGGCCCTGAAGAAGCTGCGTCGCATGCTCGACAAGCAGGGCCTCTCGCTGGATGCCATCTTCGAGTGATCCGAAGGCGGCCCGCGCGATGCGGGTCGCCTTTCGTCTGCGTATGGTCTTCCCACCGGGCGAGCGGCTCTGAAGTAGTCGATTCGACTGCTGATCAGTCGTAAGGCGTGATCAACGCCTGGCTTTTCGGCCTGATGCAGCGTCTTCTGCCATGAACTCCCCCGACGATTGAGGGATAATCATCGCTTTCCCTTCGACGCGACAGGATTCCGATCATGGCCCGGCCGCTGATAGCCGACATCGACCTCGACGCCCTGCGTCACAACTACCGCCTGGCACGTGACCAGGCCCCCCACAGCCGCTCCGTGGCCGTGATCAAGGCAGATGCCTATGGTCATGGCGCGCTCCGCTGTGCCCGCGCCCTCGAGGATCTGGCGCCGGCCTTCGCCGTGGCCTGTCTCGAGGAGGCCGAGACGCTGCGCGAGGGCGGCATCACCGCACCCATCGTGCTGCTCGAGGGCATCTTTGAGGCCGCCGAGCTCGAGCGGGTCGAGGCGCTGGGGCTGTGGATGGCGGTGCACGCCGACTGGCAGCTCGAGGCGCTGCTCGCCTACCGGCCCGCCCGCCCCATTCCGGTGTGGGTCAAGGTCGACTCGGGCATGCATCGCCTGGGCTTTCCGCCGGAGCGGGCCGAGGCGGTCTGGGCGCGTCTCGCCGCGGCGCCGGAGCACGCCTGCGACCTGCACCTGATGAGCCACTTCGCCACCGCCGATGCACGGGAGAGCGGCTACTTCGAGCGGCAGCTCGCGCTGCTGGAGGCCCTGGCGACGCGGCTCGGCGCCCCCACCTGCCTGGCGAATTCGCCCGCGACCCTGGCCTGGCCCGCCGCCCACGGCGCCTGGAATCGCCCCGGCGTGATGCTCTATGGCAGCGATCCCCTGGAGGCCGCCAACGCGGCGAGCCGGCGTCTCGCCCCGGTGATGACCCTGCGCTCGGCGATCATCGCCGTGCGTGAGCTCACCGAGGGCGAGCCGGTGGGCTACGGCGGGCGCTGGCGGGCGCCGCGCCCGGCGCGGATCGGCGTGGTGGCCTGTGGCTACGGCGACGGCTACGACCGCCATGCGGTCGACGGCACCCCGGTGCTGGTCAACGGCCGGCGCACCGCGATCGCCGGCAAGGTCTCCATGGACATGTTGACGGTGGATCTCACCGATCTGCCCGAGGCCGATATCGGCAGCGAGGTGGTGCTCTGGGGACGGGCGGCGAACGGCGAGGTGCTGTCGGTGGACGAGGTGGCCCGCCACTGCGATACCATCAGCTATACCCTGCTCACCGGGGTGCTGCCGAGGGTGCCCAGGCGCTATCATGGGGCGGACTGATCGCCGCACCACGGGAAGCCGCATGTCCATGGACGACACCACCCAGACCTCCTTCGCCCATCCGCGCTATTGGCCCGCCTGGCTCGGTATCGGGGCCATGTACGCCGTGGCCTGGCTGCCCTGGCGTGTGAAGCTCGCGGTGGGCCGTGCCATCGGCCTGGCCGCCTGGCGCTTCGCCGGGCGCCGCCGGCACATCACCGAGACCAATATCCGGCTCTGCTTTCCGGAGCGCGATGCCGAGCAGCAGGCCGCGCTCGTCCGCGAGAGTTTCATCGCCAACGGCATCGGCCTGGTCGAGACGGCCACCGGCTGGTGCCGGGATCATGAGCACCTTCGCCACCGGGTGGTCTTCCGCGGCCAGGAGCACATGGCGCGGCTGAAGGCCCAGGGCCGGGGCGCCCTGATCCTGGGGGTGCACTTCTCGACCCTCGACCTGGGGGCCGCCCTGCATGCGCTCTACTTTCGCGCCGACGCCGTGCAGCGTCCCCACGACAACCCGCTCTTCGATCGCTTCATGGCGCGCGCCCGGGCCCCCTATTTCGATGCGATCCTCGATCGCCACGACCTGCGCAGCGTGGTGCGCCGGATCAAGGCCGGCCACGCGGTTTGGTACTCGCCGGACCAGGACTTCGGCCGCGATGCCAGCGTCTTCGCTCCCTTCTTCGGCATCGAGGCGGCCACGGTGCGCATGACCGCGCGCATCGCGCGCATGACCGGGGCGCCGGTGATCCCGCTGATCTTCCATCGCAACCCGGACGATCGCACCTACACCCTGGAGTACCTGCCGCCCCTCGAGGACTTCCCCAGCGGCGACGAGGTGGCCGATGCCGCCCGGGTCAACGCGGTGATCGAGGCGGCGATCCGTCGTCACCCCGAGCAGTACCTGTGGCTGCACCGGCGCTTCAAGACCCGCCCGCGCGGGGAGGCGAAGCTCTACTGAGGTGACGTGCTGCGGGTCAGCCGCCTTGCCGGCCGGGCAGGGCCGCCGGCAGCCTGAGGCGATGCAGGCCGTCGTCCAGGCGCGCCGCGACGAAGCGGCGATCCAGCGGGTGGCGCGCCGCCTGGGAGAGGGTCTCCACCACCCGGTCGGCATGGGCCTGAAGGATCTCGAGCTCCCGCGGCTCGGCGAACAGCGACAGGGCCTTCAAGGCCTTGAGCACGCCCAGGCCGATGCTCAGCTCCTGCCGGCCGTGCTGCAGGATGGGCTGGAAGAGCCGGTAGAGCAGGCTCTCGAAGTTCTCCACCCGCCAGGTCACCCGACAGTGGCCGTCGCGGTCGAAGAGCGCATCGCAGGGTTGCCACTCGAGCCGCCGGCGCAGCAGGTCGGTCAGGCGGTGCAGGCACAGCCGGGCGGTGCCGGGGTCGTTGATGCCCGGTGAGAGCGCCTTCAGGGCGACCTCCATCAGCTGCGTCATGCCGAACACGTGGTGCTCGGTGATCGCCTCGCCCTCCATGTAGACCAGGGCGGCGCGGACCTCGTCGCACCAGGCCGCCTCCGGGGCCGTCGCGGCCTCCAGCGAGAGGATCGGCAGTCCCTCCATCACGTAGTCCCCGAAGCGGAAGTGCAGGTGCAGCACGCCGTCGACGCGGCGCGCCAGCTCGGCCAGCGCCGGGAGGTCGGCATTCTGCAGGTAGCCGGCGCGGCGGGCGGCCACGGGATGGCGATCCTGTCCGGTGGACGGGGCGACGGCGAGGAGGCGCCACTCCGGCCCCTGCTGGCGGCGCTGCAGGGCATGCATGGAGGCTAGCGTGGTGCGGTGCAGGTCGGTCGCCACGGCGTCGATCTGGATCGACTGCGAGGCGTTGTGGATGAAGTAGACGAACAGCGCCAGGCAGTGGATGACCATGGCGCAGGCCAGATAGATCGCCAGCGAGCGCCAGGTCGTCTGGCCCTCGGCGACGTCCGGAACCATCAGCAGCATCAGGATGAAGAGGATGGTGCCCAGGTAGTGGCCCAGTACCCACTGGTGGGGCCGCTCTGAGATCAGCCCGAAGACCAGCTTGTGGGAAAACTGCCCGCCGGCCTGGGAGAGCACCGACATGACCATGGAGAAGCTGAAGACCATCAGCGAGATCATGCCGCCGAGCAGGGCGGCGAGCAGGGCGCGCGTGTTCTCCGGCGCCTGGAGGCCGAGCATCGTCAGCTGGGTCGGCAGCCGGTCGTCGGAGATCGGCAGCAGCAGGGCGGCGAGGCTCGCGAGGGCGTAGGCCATGGCCAGCAGGGTGGGCAGGTAGGCGATGCTCTGGCTGAAGGCCTTGAGCAGGCGCACGGGCCAGGACAGTAGGCGGATCATGGGCGGCTCTCCGTGAGAAGAGTCCCCTTATGGCTCGCCAGGGCGCCTGCGGCAACCCCCCCGACGCAAACCGCCCCCTGGCGGTGGGCGAGGGGGCGGTCGGTGCGGCGGCGCGCGTCGATCAGGCGTCGATGCGCTTGTACTTCATGCGGTGCGGCGTGTCGTTGCCGACGCGCTTCTTGTGGTCCGCCTCGTACTCGGTGTAGTTGCCGGCGAAGAACTCCACGTGGGAGTCGCCCTCGAAGGCGAGGATGTGGGTGGCGATGCGGTCGAGGAACCAGCGATCGTGGGAGATCACCAGGGCGCAGCCGGGGAAGGCCAGCAGGGCCTCCTCGAGGGCGCGCAGGGTCTCGATGTCCAGGTCGTTGGACGGCTCGTCGAGCAGCAGCACGTTGGCGCCCTGCTTGAGGGTCTGGGCCAGCTGCAGGCGTCCGCGCTCACCGCCGGAGAGCTCGTTCAGGCGCTTCTGCTGATCGTTGCCCTTGAAGTTGAAGCGTCCCACGTAGGCCCGCGAGGAGACCTCGTAACCGTTGATGTTGAGGATGTCCTGGCCGTCGGAGACCGACTCCCACACCGTCTGCTGGTCGTCGAGGGCGTCGCGCAGCTGCTCGACGTAGGCGATGTCGACGGTCTCGCCGATCACCACCTCGCCGCGATCGGGCTGTTCCTGGCCGGTGATCAGCTTGAACAGCGTCGACTTGCCGGCGCCGTTGCCGCCGACGATACCGACGATCGCCCCCTTGGGAATGCTGAACGAGAGATCCTCGTAGAGCAGCTTGCCGTCGAAGGCCTTGGCCACGTCGTGGAACTCGATGACCTTGTCGCCCAGGCGCGGTCCGGGCGGAATGTAGATCTCGTTGGTCTCGTTGCGCTTCTGGAAGTCGCCGGACTGCATCTCCTCGAAGCGGTTGAGGCGCGCCTTGCTCTTGGCCTGGCGGCCCTTGGCGTTGCTGCGCACCCACTCGAGCTCGTGCTTGATGGCCTTGTTCTTGGAGGCCTCCTGCTTGGCTTCCTGCTCGAGGCGTTTCTCCTTGGCCTCCAGCCAGCCGGAGTAGTTGCCCTCGAAGGGAATGCCCTGGCCGCGGTCGAGCTCGAGGATCCAGCCCGCCACGTTGTCGAGGAAGTAACGGTCGTGGGTGATGGCGACCACGGTGCCGCTGTAGTCGTGCAGGAAGCGCTCCAGCCAGGCCACGGACTCGGCGTCCAGGTGGTTGGTCGGCTCGTCGAGCAGCAGCATGTCGGGGCCGGAGAGCAGCAGGCGGCACAGTGCGACGCGGCGACGCTCGCCCCCGGAGAGGTGACCGACCCGGGCGTCCCAGGCGGGCAGGCGGAGGGCCTCGGCCGCGACCTCGAGCTTGCGGTCGAGGTTGTGGGCGTCGGACGCCTCGATGATGTTCTCCAGGCGCGCCTGCTCGGCGGCCAGGGCGTCGAAGTCGGCGTCGGGCTCGGCATAGGCGGCATAGACGGCGTCGAGCTGCTCCTGGGCAGCCTTGATCTCGCCCAGCGCCTCCTCCACGGTCTCGCGAACGGTCTTGTCGTCGTCGAGCTGGGGTTCCTGGGGCAGGTAGCCGACGTTGATGCCCGGCATGGGGCGCGCCTCACCCTCGAACTCGGTGTCGACGCCGGCCATGATGCGCAGCAGCGTCGACTTGCCGGCGCCGTTGAGGCCCAGCACGCCGATCTTGGCGCCCGGGAAGAACGACAGCGAGATATCCTTGAGGATCTGCTTCTTGGGGGGCACGACCTTGCCCACCCGGTTCATGGTGTAGACGTATTGCGCCATGTAGAGCCACTTGGTTGGGGGATTTCGGTGGCCACGATGATAGAGCCCGGGGGCGGCAAAGGCCAGCCTCCGCCGGGCCCGGGAGAGGGGCTACTCCTCCTCTTCTTCCTCTTCCTCGTAGGCGTCGTCGAGGGACCAGTCGTCGGCGATGGCGCGGCGCAGCCGGCGCTCCTCGATCAGCGCCTCCACGCGGCGGCGTGCCCGCAGGGTGTCGGCGCGACTCGCCGGGCGAGCCTGGACGGGTTCGTCGTTGTCGGCGCTCAGGTAGTCCTGATCGTCGTCGAAGGGGGTGTCGAGAAGGGGTTCATGGCTCATGCGAAGTCCTCCCATGGCCCGGGCCGAGGCTCAGCGCCGTCGGCATGGCGATCGATCGCTTCGCGTCCCCGGTATGGAGCCAGAAGCGCCAGCGGCAATGCGTGTTGCCTGCTGGCTATATATCGTCACGGCGGGAGGAGGACAAGGCCCTTGGCGGGATTTTTTCGCCGGCGCGCTCCGGTCCCGGGGAGGGAGGCCGGCGGGCGGCTCAGGAGAGGCCGTGTTCGGCCTTGATCCGCTCGAGCTCCAGCTGCGCCTCGACGCGCTCGGTGACGTCCTTCTGCACGCCGATGTAGTAGTTGAGGTTGTCGTCCTCGTCGTGCACCGGCGTGATGGAGAGCTCGTTGTAGAACAGAGTGCCGTCCTTCCTGTAGTTGCGCAGCACCTCGCGGCAGGGGCGTCCTTCCTTGAGGGCGCGGCGGATGGCATCGAGCCCGGGCTGGTCGCGGTCCTCGTTCTGGAGGAAGCGGCAGTCCTGGTAGAGAATCTCGTCGGCACTGTAGCCGGTGAGGCGCTCGAAGCCCTGGTTGACGTAGATCAGGATGTTCTCGTCGCCCTCCTGCTCGGCGACCACGATGCCATCCTCAGAGGCATCGACGATGCGTTCCAGCAGTTCCGGGCTGATCAGCGGGGATCGTTTCATGCAGGGGCTTCCTGTCGCGGTGCCCCGGCGCGCATCCAGGCGTCGGCGGGGGCGGGGATATTAGCAGTATCATGGCCAGCCGGCGGCGGGATTTCAACGCGCCTGGCGGCGCGCCGATCACTCCACCTCGGGCAGGCGCTGCGCACTGGCGGCGGCGGCCAGGCCCATCAGGGCCAGCACGGCCAGCAGTCCGGCGCTGCCGAGCCACTGGGCCAGCAGGCCCACGAGGCCACCCACGGCCAGCATCAGCACGCCGGTGAGCGTATTGGAGAGTGCCACATAGAGGGCCCGGTTGTCGGCCCCGGCCATGTCGACGACGTAGGTCTTGCGCCCCAGCCGCACGCCGGCATGAACGATCACCAGCAGCGCATAGACCAGCGCGTAGGGCCAGACGGTCTCGCTCCAGGCCGCCGGCCACCAGGCGAAGGCCGCGCCGAGCAGGCAGCCGGTGGCGGTGCCGAGGCCGCCGTCGCGCATCACCCGACGGCTCGAGGCATCGGCGCGCTTGCCCCACACGGGGCTCGCCAGCATGCCGGCCACCCCCGAGACGACGATCAGGATACCCAGCCCGCCGAGCTCGGCGCCGCTCTGCTCCTGGCCAAGCAGCGCCACGTAGGGCAGCGCCAGGGCGCTGGCCAGCAGCAGGGCGCGGGCGACGTTGAAGTGCAGGAAGTCCCGATCGTCGCGCAGCAGGGTGAGACCGGTCTTGACGCTGTCCCAGGCGTTCTCGCCGCCCTCCACGGCGCCGGGCACCTCCTCGATGCGCGCCGCGCAGAGCGCATTGACGGCCCAGCCCAGCGCGGCGACGCCGAGCAGGACGGCCAGCGCCAGCTCCCCCGGGCGGTCGCCGAGCAGCACCAGCACGCCGCCGGCGGCCAGGGTGACGCCCCCCGCCACGCTGCCGCTCCAGCCCATCAGGGTGCCGCGGCGCTGCTTGGCGATGGTCTTGCCGAGCACGTCCTTGGTGGCGATCGACGACAGGCCCCGCGCCAGCGACAGCACCACCAGCACGCCGAGCACCAGCGCCCCGCCGAGGCCGCCGTGGCCGAACAGGGCCAGCAGGGCGAGCAGGCCCGCGGCGATCGCCTGGAGGGTGCCGCCGAGCACCCAGACCCACTTGCGCTCGGGCTTCAGGCGGATGAAGCCCGCGATGAACACCTGGGGCAGCAGGGCGCCGGCCTCACGGATCGGCACCAGCAGGCCGACCATCCACAGCGGCGCGCCGATCATCCCCAGCAGCCACGGCAGCACCAGCCGGGCGCTGGAGAGCTCGTCGGCCAGCTTGTTGCCCAGCGAGGCGACGAGATGCAGGAAGAAGTTGCGCGGTTGCTCCTGGCAGGCCTCGTCGGGGATGTCCCGGCACATCCGGCTGTCGTCGTCGCCGGTGAGCCACTCGTAGAGGCGGGTCTGGCTGATCTCGGGGGCGGCCATGCGCACTCCTTTCGCCGTCGGTAATGGGCGACATTGTTGCGGCAGCGCCGGCGCTTGTCACCCCGATGATGCCTGCCGCCGAGGGTCTCGGCCGCCGGCAGGCCGCGTCGAGCCACTTGTCGGGAAGGGGCCAGGGGGATTTGACGGCAGACAGGGGCCGGGGGAGGGGCGGCGCAGACAGTGCCGCACGCTTGGCTTAGGATGGGGTGTCCACATTCAGCGTTGCGACAGGGATGGATCGTGTCACGTATCAGAATTCACTACTGTACTCAGTGCCAGTGGCTGCTGCGCAGCGCCTGGTACGCCCAGGAGCTGCTGTCGACCTTCGGTGAGGACCTCGACGGCGTCGAGCTGGTGCCTTCTCACGGCGGCTATTTCGAGATCTTCCTGGACGAGGCCTCCCTGTGGGAGCGCAAGCGCGACGGCGGCTTCCCCGACGTCAAGGCGCTCAAGCAGGCGGTGCGCGACCGCCTCGATCCCGATCGCGATCTCGGGCACATCGACCGATGAGTACGGCGACCGCTCACTCGGATCGTCAGGCGATGCTCTTCGGCCTGGGCGCGGTGGCGCTCTGGTCCACCGTGGCCACCGCCTTCAAGGTAGCGCTCGCCTACATGTCGCCGCTGGAGCTGATGTGGCTCGCCTCGCTGGTCTCCTGGGCACTGATGGGCGTGCTGGTGGCGCGCCAGGGCCTGCTCGGCCAGGCGCTCAAGCGCGGCTGGAGCACCGCCGCCTGGGCGGGGCTGATGAATCCGGTGGCCTACTACCTGGTGCTCTTTGCCGCCTATGACCGCCTGCCGGGCCAGGAGGCGATGGCGCTCAACTACACCTGGGCACTGGCGATGGCCTTCCTGGCCGTGCCGCTGCTGGGCCAGCGCCTCACCCGCATGGACGTGATCGCCGGGCTGATCGCCTATGCGGGGGTGTGGGTCATCGCCACCCGGGGCGCGGTCTTCGACGTCGCCTTCGCCGACCCGCTGGGAGTCGGCCTGGCCCTCGCCTCGACGCTGCTCTGGGCGCTCTACTGGCTGCTCAACGCCCGCGATCACCGCCCGGCGCTGGTCGGCCAGTGGCAGAACTTCAGCGTCGGGGTGCCGGTGCTGACGCTGCTGCTGCTGTTTGGCCCCGGCCTCGAGTGGCACGGCTGGGCGGGGCTCGGCGCCGGCGTCTACGTGGGGCTCTTCGAGATGGGCATCGCCTTCGTGCTCTGGCAACTGGCCGTGCACAAGGTGTCGCGCACGGCGAAGGTTTCGAACCTGATCTTCCTCTCGCCGCCGGTCTCGCTGCTGCTGCTCTACCTGGTGGTCGGCGAGCCGATCCTGCCCTCCACCCTGGTGGGCCTGGTCTTGATCCTGGGCGGCCTGGGGCTGCAGCAGTGGCAGAAGAGCCCCGTGCCGGCGCCTCAGTCCTGAGCGATCGCGGCCAGCGCCACGCCGCTCTGTTCGAGCAGCGGCGCGAGCTCGGGCCAGACGTTCTCGAGGATCCGCGGCTGGGCGGCGGCGGTGGGGTGGATGCCGTCGTCCTGCATCAGCTCGTCGTCGAGTGCCACGCCCTCGAGCAGGAAGGGCACCAGCGGCAGGTCGTGCTCGTCGGCGAGCCGTGTGAAGACGCCGGTGAAGGCGTCGCGGTAGGCCTGGCCATAGTTGGGCGGGATATCGATGCCGAGCAGCAGTACCTCGGCGTCCGCCGCCTGGCTGGCCTCGACCATCGCCGCCAGGTTGGCGCGCATCTGCCCCGGCGGCAGGCCGCGCAGGCCGTCGTTGCCGCCGAGCTCCAGCACAACGATCTCCGGGCGATGCTGTCCGAGAAGGTCGGGAAGCCGGGCGGCGGCGCCGCTCGAGGTCTCGCCGCTGATGCTGGCGTTGACGACGCGCGCCTTCCCGTCCAGGCGGGCCTGCAGCAGACTGACCCAGCCGGCGCGCTGCTCGATGCCGTAGGCCGCGCTCAGGCTGTCGCCCATGACCAGTACCACCGGGGACGACGCCGCCAGCGCCGTGGCGTGTGCCAGCATCAGCACCAGTGCCAGCCATAGTGCGGAGAGTGTCAGCGCCGCCTGCCGGCCCAACGCATTCACAGGGAAGCCCTTCGCCATGTCCATCTCCTCTCGCCCGGGTATCGATCCGATTCTACACGCCGACGCGCTCTCCAAGCAGGTCGAGAGCGGCGAGCGGCGACTGACCATTCTGAGTGGTCTGTCGCTCTCGGTGTTCCCCGGCGAAAGCGTGGCGATCCTCGGCCAGAGCGGCGCCGGCAAGTCGACCCTGCTGGGGCTGCTGGCGGGGCTGGACACGCCGAGCGGCGGCGAGCTGGCGCTGTTCGGCCGGTCGCTGGGCGAGCTCGACGAGGATGGCCGGGCCTCGCTGCGCGCCGGGCGGGTGGGCTTCGTGTTCCAGAACTTCCAGCTGCTGCCGACCCTGACGGCGCTGGAGAACGTGCTGCTGCCGCTGGAGCTCTCGCCGAGCCCGGGTGCCGAGGCGCGGGCCCGGGAGTGGCTCGACCGCGTCGGCCTCGGCGAGCGCCTGGATCACCTCCCGAAGCAGCTCTCCGGCGGCGAGCAGCAGCGGGTGGCCCTGGCCCGGGCCTTCGTCACCGGGGCCGAGCTGGTGTTCGCCGACGAGCCCACCGGCAACCTGGATCCGGTCACCGGCGAGCGCATCATCGAGGCGCTCTTCTCCCTCAACCGCGAGGCCGGCACCACCCTGGTGCTGGTGACCCACGATCACGCCCTGGCGCGGCGCTGCGATCGCTGCCTGCGCCTGGAGGGCGGCCGGCTGGTCGAGATGGCCCCCGAGGAGGTGATGGCATGAGCCGCACCGCCTGGCCGACCCTGCTGCGGCTCTCGGCCCGCGGCCTGATTCGCGACCTGCGCGCCTCTGATGTGCGCGCCCTGGCGCTGGCGCTGGCGCTGGCCGTGGCGGCCTCCACCATGATCGGCTTCTTCCTCGATCGCCTCGACCGCGGCCTGACCCGTCAGGCCGGCCAGCTCTCCGGTGGCGACGTGGTGCTGGAGCAGGGGCGCCCCTTCGGCACCGAGGTTCGCGAGGCCCTGGAGGAGGCGGGCCTCGTGCTCTCCGACCAGATCGACATGGTCTCCATGGTCAGCCGCGGCGACGCCTTCCAGCCGGCGAGCCTCAAGGTCGTCGACAGCGTCTATCCCCACTACGGCACGGCCCGGGTCGATCGCGGCGACGGCATCGAGGCGCTGCCCCGTGGCCCGGCCCCGGGGGAGGTCTGGGTGGCGCCGCGCCTGGCGCTGCTGATGGAACTCGAGGTGGGCGATCGGATCCGCCTGGGCCAGACCGAGCTTGCGGTCGGCGGGATCATCGAGCGCGAGCCCGATCAGTCGGCCGGCTTCGGCAATTTCAATCCGCGGTTGATGATGCACGTCGACGACATGGACGCTACCGGCCTCGTCCAGGAGGGCTCCAGGGTGGAGTTCGAGCTGCTGGCCGCCGGCAGCGCCGAGGCGGTGGCCCGGGTCGAGCCGCTGCTCCAGCGGCTGCGCCGCGGGGGCGTGGAGGTGCGCGACGTGCGCCGCGACCGTCCTTCATTGGGCAACGCCCTGGCGCGGGCCGAGAAGTACCTGGGCCTGGCGGGGCTCGCCGCCGTGCTGCTGGCCGGGGTGGCCGTGGCCATGTCGACCCGCCGCTACGTGGATCGCCACCTCGATACCGCGGCGCTCTTGCGCTGCTTCGGCGCCACCCAGCGCGAGCTGCTGCGGCTGTTCGTGCTGCAGCTGGCGTGGCTGGCGCTGGCCGCCTCGGCGCTCGGCGCGCTGCTCGGGCTGGCGGGGCAGGCGCTGCTGGTGCGCCTGCTCGCGGCCTTCCTGCCGTTCAGCCTGCCCGCCCCGGGGCTGCTGCCGCTGTGGCTCGGGGTCTTCACCGCCCTGGCGGTGCTGGTCGGCTTCGCCGGGCCGACCCTGCTGCGCCTGAAGCGGGTCAGCGCCCTCAAGGTGCTGCGCCGCGAGCTCGACCCGCTGCCGCCCTCGGCCTGGCTGGTGGTGGGCGTGGCGGCGCTGGTCTTCGGCGGCCTGCTGTGGCTCTACTCCGGCGATCTTGGTCTTGCGGCCGGCCTGCTGCTCGGCGGCCTGGTGATGCTGGCGGCGCTCTGGGGGCTCGGCGGAATGCTGCTGGCCCTGGTGCTGCGCGCCACGGCACGGCTGCCCCGGGAGGGCGGCAAGGCGGAGGGGCTGATCACGGCCGTGCGCCTGGGCGGCCAGCAGCTGGCGCGGCGGCGCCGGGCGAGCCTCGGCCAGCTGCTGGCCTTCTCGGTGACCTTCTTCGCCGTGGCCATGATCGCCCTGGTGCGCGGCGACCTGCTCACCACCTGGCAGGCCCAGCTGCCGGCCGATACCCCGAACCACTTCGCCATCAACATCCAGCCCCAGGAGCGGGACGCCTTCGAGGCGGCGCTGGCCGGAGCGGCGGACGCGCGCAGCGCCCTCTACCCCATGGTCCGCGGGCGCATCAGCGCCATCGACGGCGAGCTCCCCCAGGAGGCGGTGCCGGCGGAGTCCCGCGGCGACAACGCCCTGCGCCGCGAGCTCAACCTGACCTGGCGCGAGACCCTGCCCGAGGGCAACCGGGTGGTGGCCGGCGAGTGGTTCGCGGCCAGCGCGTCGGCGGGCTGGCTCGACGAGGTCGCCGCCGAGCCGCGCCCGGCGGCCGACGCCTCGACGGTCGACTCGGCGGTGCCGATCTCCGTGGAGGATGGCCTGGCCGAACGGCTCGGCCTCGATCTCGGGGATCGCCTGACCTTCACCATCGGCAGCGACGAGGTGGTCGGTGAGGTGACGAGCCTGCGCAGCCTCGACTGGGAGAGCTTCCGGCCCAACTTCTTCGTGATCTTCCCGCCCGGGGTACTGGAGCGTTTCGGCCACAGCTTCATCACCGCCTTCCACCTGGGCGATGACGATCGCGACCTGCTGCGCGAGCTGGTGCGGGAGTTCCCGGGGGTCACCCTGCTCGACGTGGAGGCCATCCTCGGCCAGGTGCGCGAGGTGCTGACCCAGGTCACCCGGGCGGTGGAGCTGGTGCTCGCCTTCGTGCTGCTGGCCGGCATCAGCGTGCTCTACGCCTCGCTGACCGCGAGCCTGCCGGTGCGCGCCCATGAGAGCGGCCTGCTGCGGGTATTCGGCGCCGGCAATCGGCTGCTGTCGCGGATGCAGGCGGCCGAGTTCGCCGTGCTCGGCTTCGCCAGCGGCCTGATGGGCGCGCTGCTGGCGGAGCTCGCCGCCGCCGGGATCTATCTCGCCTGGTTCGACCTGGCGCCGCGCGTCCACGGGGGGCTGTGGTTGACCCTGCCGGTGGCGGGGGCCGTGCTGATCGGCGTCATCGGCCACCTGCTCTCCCGGGGCCTGCGTCGCCAGGCGCCGGCGGCGAGCCTCGGCCTGCTCGGCGAGGCCTGAGGTGACCATGACGACCCGCACCCTGCGCGCCCGCCTGCTCGAGGCGCAGCTCGACCTCGCCGACCGCCGCGAGCGGGCGGTGGTCGTGCTGCTGACCGGCCACGCCGTCACCCACAAGGGGCGGCTCGTCAACGAGCTCGATCACTGGCTGGATAACCGCCACACCGAGGTACATGCCCTCGCGCCCAGCAGCGAGGAGCAGGCGCGCCCGTACTGGTGGCGCTTCTGGCGCCGCCTGCCCGCTCGGGGGCGCATCGGCATCTTCATCCACGGCTGGTACGGCGATGCGCTCTTCGCCCGGGCCGAGCGGCGCCTCTCGCCGGGGGCCTTCCGGGACCGGCTGGCGGAGATCCGCGCCTTCGAGGCCGAGCTCGCCGCCGAGGGCGTGGTGCTGCTCAAGCTGTGGATGGACATCGAGCGCCCCGTCCAGCGCCGGCGGCTCCAGGCCCTGCAGGCCGATCCGGCCCGTGCCTGGCAGCTCGGAGCCAGCGACTGGCAGCGCCATCAGCAGCATGGCGTCATCGACGCCCTGGGGCGCGAGATGCGCGAGGCCACCGCCGCCGAGCATGCGCCCTGGCGCCGGCTCGCCTTCCGCGACCCGGCGGCGCAGCTCGAGCAGCTGGCGGGCCGGCTGCACGAGACCCTGGTCGAACCAATGAGCCCGCCCCGCCCCTTGGCGGAGACGACGATCGACGAGGCCCCGGCGCCTCCCTCGATCCGCTGCGCCGAGCCTCGAGTGTCGGCGCCCATGAAGAAGGCGAGCTACGCCGCGGCGCTTGCCGAGGCCCAGGGTCGGCTGGCCCGTAATGCCCGGGAGCTGGCGCGCCGGCGTATCCCGGTGGTGCTCGCCTTCGAGGGCCTCGACGCGGCGGGGAAGGGCGGGGGCATCCACCGCGTCACCGCGGCGCTGGACGCCCGCCAGTACCGGGTCCACCGCATCGCCGCCCCTAGCGACGAGGAACTCGCGAAGCCCTGGGCCTGGCGTTTCTGGCGTCGCCTGCCGGCCGATGGGCGCATCGCGCTCTTCGATCGCAGCTGGTACGGCCGGGTGCTGGTGGAGCGGGTCGAGGGGCTGGCCCCAGAGACGGCATGGCGGCGCGCCTATGAGGAGATCCGTGAGTTCGAGCGCCAGCTGCTGGCTCACGGGGCCGTGCTCGGCAAGCTGTTCCTCTCCATCAGCCAGGAGGAGCAGCTGCGCCGCTTCGAGGCCCGGGCCGCCACGCCCCACAAGCGCCACAAGCTCACCGACGAGGACTGGCGTAACCGCGAGCGCTGGGAGGACTACCGGGTGGCGATCGACGAGATGTTCGCCCGCACCCAGGCGCCGGGCGCCGAGTGGTCGCTGATCGCCTGTGACGACAAGCGCGCCTCGCGCCTCGCCGTGCTCGAGGCGATCAATCGGCGGCTGGAAGTGCGCCTGGCCGCGCCGTGCTGAGCCTGGCCCGGGCCCAGGTGAGGCGACTAGACTGCCAGTTCACGGCACTCCCCGCCCAGCGTTCCACACTCCCTGTTTCCCCATTCCATTTTCCCCGGTTCGAGAGGTGTTCCCATGCGTTCGATGTCCCGTCAGGCCCTGCTGGCCGCGCTGTCGCTGTCGATCTTCCTGCCGGCGTCGGCCGATGAGCGCGACCCGTCCGAGCGCCTGGAGGCCGATCTTCGGGCGCTCTTCGCCGATGAGGGCACGCTTTCGATCGGCGAGGTCGAGGAGGCGCTGATTCGCGATCGGGTCACCGCCCACGACCTGCATTTCGCCGGCCCCGAGGGCCAGCAGCTGTGGCTCGATCGCTATGTGGTCAGCGGCGACTACGACCGCCCCGACGAGGTGCGCATCGAGGGGATTCGTCTGGAAACGCCCGGTCGCGAGCAGTCGCGGCTCGTCGCCGAGACGCTGCTGCTCGACACCCCGTCCCGCGCGGTCCTGCCCCTGCACGAGGAGACCTGGCCGGCGGAAGTCACCGTCGACGGGCTCACCGTCGAGGCGCTTTCCGCCGAGTTCGACGCTCAGGCGTCGGGGCAGGGCGCAGGAAAGGGCCGCGGGCGGATCGCCGTCGAGCGCCTGCAGGCCGCGGGGGTGAATCGCGACGCCCTCGACGCCCTGGAGGTCAGCGGGGTGAAGGGCAAGGCCGCGGGCGATGACGAGTTCGGCAGCGGCACCTTCTCCCTGGCCTTCGCCCGGGTGGAGGGGCTGCGCGGCCTCGAGGGCGCGGAAGAGGAGCGTGAATTGGATCGCCTCGAGGTGCGCGATCTGAGCCTCGATTTCGATCGGCTCGTGGCGTCCCTGTCCTCCCTGGAGGCCGATGGCGACATGACCGACGGCGAGGGGGGCTTCCGGCTCGAGGCGCTGGAGCTCGACCTGGCGCGCATGATCGCCCTGGCCCCGGAGGCGGAGCGCACCCGGCTGCGCATGCTCAGCAACGTTCTCACCGACGGCAGCGGACGGCTGCGCCTCGACGCCGACTCCTCCGGGCGCTGGGAGTCGGGCGAGGACGCCAGCCGGCTGCTGGGCGAGCTGACGTTGACCGCGGACGAGGCTTTCGGCTGGGCGCTGGACGCCGACCTGCCGGTGCGCCTGCCCGAGGGCGTGGCGCCGGCGGACTACCTGGCCCGCATGGATAGCCTGGAGGGGGTGACCCTGCTCGGCGGTCGGATCGACGCCACGCTCACCGATCTGGGACTCTTCGGACGCTTGCCGACGATCATGGCGGCCAGCCAGGGCGTCAGCGAGGCGGCGTTCCTGGAGCAGGCGCGCACCCAGGCCCAGGGCTTCGGCATGATGCTCGGCCCGGAGATCGAGGCGCTCTTCTCAGGCCTGGTGGCGATGATGGCGGGCGAGGCCAGCGAGCTTGCCATCGCGCTGACCCTGCCCGCCGAGAGCGAGCTCGAGGCGCTCTCCGCCGATCCCCTGGCGCTGCCGGAGCGCCTGGAGATGCGCGTGGAGAGCCGCTGAGCCGCGGCCGCTGTTCGGGTGCCGTGCGCCGGTCGCCGGTCGCTTGAACGATCCGGGGGCGGCCCATGATCGCCTTTCATGTGAAAGCCACCGGGGCCTGGGGTATCATGGTCGCCCCCGATTCTCCCGTGATGCGAGGTTTCCCGCCGATGTTCAGCCGTGACATGCAGATTGCCGGTTTCGATGACGCCCTGTTCGATGCGATGCAGAAGGAAGTCGCACGACAGGAGGCGCACATCGAACTGATCGCCTCCGAGAACTACGCGAGCCCGCGGGTGATGGAGGCCCAGGGGAGTCAGCTGACCAACAAGTACGCGGAAGGCTACCCGGGCAAGCGCTACTACGGAGGCTGCGAGTACGTGGACATCGTCGAGCAGCTGGCCATCGACTACGCCAAGGAGCTGTTCGGGGCGAGCTACGCCAACGTCCAGCCCCACTCCGGCTCCCAGGCCAACGGCGCCGTCTTCCAGGCGCTGGTCAAGCCGGGCGACACCATCCTCGGCATGAGCCTCGACGCCGGCGGTCACCTGACCCACGGCGCCCGGCCCAACTTCTCCGGCAAGCACTACGAGGCGATCCAGTACGGCCTCGACGACAGCGGCCTGATCGATTACGAGGAGGTGGCGCGCCTGGCCCGCGAGCACCGGCCGAAGATGATCATCGCCGGCTTCTCCGCCTACTCCCAGATCATCGACTGGGCCAAGTTCCGCGAGATCGCCGACGAGGTGGGTGCCTACCTGCTGGTCGACATGGCGCACGTCGCCGGCCTGGTGGCCGCCGGGGTCTACCCGACGCCGCTGCCCCACGCCCACGTGGTCACCACCACCACCCACAAGACCCTGCGCGGCCCGCGCGGCGGCCTGATCCTCTCCGCCGAGGGCGACGAGGCGATCGAGAAGAAGCTGCAGTCCGCGGTCTTCCCGGGCGGCCAGGGTGGTCCGCTGGAGCACGTCATCTCCGCCAAGGCGATCTGCTTCAAGGAGGCCATGGCGCCCGAGTTCAAGGCCTACCAGCAGCAGGTGGTCAAGAACGCCCAGGCCATGGCCGGGGTGTTCATCGAGCGCGGCTTCGACATCGTCTCCGGCGGCACCGAGGATCACCTCTTCCTGCTCTCGCTGATCAAGCAGGGCCTGACCGGCAAGGACGCGGACGCCGCCCTGGGCCGCGCCCACATCACCGTCAACAAGAACGCCGTGCCCGGCGATCCGCAGAGCCCCTTCGTCACTTCGGGCCTGCGCATCGGCACCCCGGCGGTGACCACCCGCGGCTTCGGTGAGACCGAGTGTAAGGATCTCGCCGGCTGGATCTGCGACATCCTCGACGTCATGGCCGCAGGTGACGACACCGCCGCCATCGAGGCCGAGGTGAAGGCCAAGGTCGAGGCGGTCTGCGCCCGCCTGCCGGTCTATCGCTAAGGATCTGCCGGCGCTGACCGGCTGAGGTAGACTTCGACGCCCCTACCCGCAGTAGGGGCGTTTCTGCTATTCTCTCGCGGCTTTTTTCCCTTCTTTAGTCATACTCCCCTCAACGGTGGATCGTCCCATGGCCAAGCAACAGGACGCTACGGACCTGCAGCTCGCGTTGCGAGCCTGCAAGGGGTCGTTTCTCTCGGTGGGCTTTTTCAGCATGTTCGTCAACCTGCTGATGCTGGTGCCTCCCATGTACATGCTGCAGGTCTACGATCGCGTGCTGACCACGCAGAGCGAGGCCACCCTGCTGATGCTGACGATGGTGGTGGTGTTCCTTTTCATGGTGATGGGGGGGCTCGAGCTGATTCGTTCGCGGATCCTGGTGCGAGTCGGCAACAAGCTCGATACCGGCATCAATGCCCGCCTCTACAGCGCCATGTTCCGGCGCAGCGTGGCCTCTCAGGGGCGTCAGTCCGCCCAGCCGCTCAGCGATCTGACCAGCCTGCGCCAGTTCCTGACCGGCAACGGGCTGTTTGCCTTCTTCGATGCTCCCTGGGTGCCGGTGTATCTCGGTGTTCTGTTCCTGTTCAATGTCTGGCTGGGCGTGTTTGCCACCTTTGCCGGCATCGTGCTGCTGATTCTCGCCATCACCAATGAGAAGGCCACCAAGGGCTTGCTGGCCGAGGCCAACAGCGAGCACATCAAGGCGCAGGATCTGGCCAACGCCAATCTGCGCAACGCCGAGGTGCTTCACGCGATGGGCATGCTGCCCGGCATCATGGGGCGCTGGGCCGAGAAGCATCATCAGTTTCTGGCCAAGCAGTCAAAGGCCAGCGATCGCGCCGGCACGCTCACCAACGCCTCCAAGGTACTGCGGATGCTCTTCCAGTCCATGATTCTTGGGCTGGGGGCCTTACTGGTGATCGAAGGGGAGATGACCGCCGGCATGATGATAGCGGGCTCAATCATCATGGGGCGGGCGCTGGCACCCATCGATCAGATGATAGGCAGCTGGAAGGGGTTCGTGAACGCGCGTGGCGCCTATGACCGCCTCAACGAGCTGCTGACCCAAATTCCCGATGATCAGCGCCGTATGTCGCTGCCGGCGCCCGAAGGGCATTTCTCCATCGAGACCGTCGCGGCCGCGCCGCCCGGCGTACGCATGGCCACCATCCGGGGCATCAATTTCGAGGTCGCAAAAGGCGAACATATCGGCATCATCGGGCCGAGTGCCGCCGGCAAGTCGACGCTTGCAAGGGTCATTCTCGGCATCTGGCCCGCACAGGTCGGTAGCGTTCGCCTTGATGGCGCCGAAATACAGCATTTCAATCGCGACGAACTCGGTCCCCACATCGGCTACTTGCCACAGGATATCGAGCTGTTCGACGGCACCGTTAGCGAGAATATCGCCCGCTTCGGCGACGTGGAGGCCGAACAGGTGGTGGCCGCGGCCCGCAAGGCCGGGGTGCACGAGATGATTCTCCAGCTGCCCAACGGCTACGATACCTATATCTCCGCGAGCAGCGGCGCGCTCTCCGGCGGTCAGCGCCAGCGGATCGGCTTGGCCAGAGCACTCTATGGTTCGCCCGTGCTGGTGGTGCTAGACGAGCCCAACTCCAACCTCGACGATGCTGGCGAGCAGGCCCTGTCCCACGCCATCGCTCAGCTTAAGCAAGAGAGGACCTCGCTGTTCGTGATCAGCCATCGAACCAGTGTGCTGAAGCATATGGACAAGCTGCTGGTCATGAAGGAGGGGCAGGTCAGCATGTTTGGTCCCCGCGATCAGGTGCTTGCTCAGTTCGCCAAGAAGAGCCCCCAGCAGCGGGTCGCCCAGGAGGCTGGAAGCCGACTGGCGGCCGTGCGCGGACGCGATACGGGACAGGCGAGCAGCAAGACTGAGGAGCAGAAGTGATGGATGAGAAACAGGACGCGCAGCGGGCGCCGGCCCGTCCCAGCATTGATGTCACTCCCGGTCCCCAGGTGCTAGAGGGAGAGTACAGCGAACAGCTGCCGACCAGCGACAAGGGGTTCCGTCGCCTGGGGATGGCTATCCTGCTGGTGGCCTTCGGCGGATTTGGGACCTGGGCGGTCACGGCCAAGCTCGCGGTAGCCGTCGTGGCACCGGGCAGCGTCTCCATCGAGTCCTTCAAGCGCACCATCCAGCATCTGGAGGGCGGCATCGTGCGTGAGATCTTGGTTGAGGACGGGGATCGCGTCGAGACCGGTGACCCCTTGATCGTGCTCAGCGACACCCAGGCCAGAGCGCAGCTGGACATCGCGCGTTCGCAATATCTTATCAATCGGGCCATGGAAATACGCCTGCTGGCGGAGCAGAAGGGGGCCGATGCGCTCTCTTTCCCCGAGGAGCTTACCGAGAGTGATCGGGATCGCGTCCTGGAGGTGTTGGCCGTCCAGCGTAGCCTGTTCGCGTCGCGCCGCCAGTCGCTCAATGGAACGCTGGAATCTCTGGACGAGCAGGCCAATCAGATGCGAGAGCAGATTGCCGGGCTCGAGGCTCAGGTTGACGTCAACCTGCGCCGCATCCGCTCGCTGCGCGGAGAGGCCGAGGACTTTCGTTCGCTGTTTCGTGAAGGGCTGGGGGACAATCAGCGCCTTCGTGAACTCGAGCGCCAGATCCTGCAATACGAAGGACAGGTGGCGCAGAACCGTTCCGAGATCGCCAGCCTGAAGTCACGCATCAGCGAAAACCAGCTCAAGAAGGAGCTGCAGCGCCAGGAGTTCCAATCTGAGGTGGGCGAGCAGTTGCGCAACGCCCAGTCGAAGATCGCGGAGGCCGAGGAGCGGATCACGTCGCTGACGGATCAAGTGAAGCGCACCACCATCACCGCCCCGACTTCGGGTACCGTGGTGGGGCTGAAGGTGCACACCCAGGGGGCCGTGATCCGCTCCGGCGACCCGGTCATGGATATCGTGCCCAGCGGCGATGGCTTCGTTGTCGAGGCTCGCGTGCCTAATCGCGATATCGATCATATCTTTATTGGCCAGCCGGCCAATATTCGCTTCTCCGCCTTCAACCAGCGTTTGACCAACGAGATCGATGGCGAGGTCATCCACGTCAGCGCTGACAGCTTCGAGGATGAGGCCACCGGCCAGATGTACTATAAGGCGCGGGTGCGGGTGACCGAGGAAGGCCGGAAGGACATGAACGAGCGCATGCAGCTGCTTTCCGGCATGCCGGCCGAGGTGATGATCCGCACCGGCGAGCGCACCTTTGCCAGCTATATCGCCAAGCCCATCAGCGACATGCTGGCCCGCGCGATGCAGGAGGAGTGATGACGACCTTGCGAATGCATGGATGCCGCCACTGGCATCGCACCGCGGGGGGGGTGACCCTGGCCGGTGCGGTGTTGCTGCTTCCTCTTTCGGCGATGCCAGTGGGGGCCGCCGATACGTCCGACGCCACTGTTCTTGAGACCTTGCCGGTACCCGAGTCGCCGACGCAGAACGGCAACTCGCCCGGTGAACCGATGCGTTCCGAGCGGCTGCCCTCCCTGCCGGCGCTCTATCGACAGGCGCTCTCCAACGATAGCGAGCTGTCGCGCCAGCGCTATCAGCTGCAGTCCACCCGCCAGGAGGCGCCTCTAGCGCGCTCGCAGCTGCTGCCGCAGGTGACGGCCAGCGGCGGCTACCTCTATCAGGATTCCACAAACATTCAGACCGAACCCGATGAGTTCGGGCTCGATCAGCCCGGGCAGAGGCCCGGCGAGATCACGGACGATTACTGGCAGCTGCAGATTCAGCAGTCGTTGTTCAGTTTGGAGCGCTGGCGCGGCATGGCACGTGCCGATGCCGAAATTGGCGCGGCGGAGCTCGACTTGGCGCTGGTCGAGCGCGACCTTGCACTAACCTTGAGCGAAGCCTATGTGAATGCCTTCACAGCCTCACAGAAACAAGCGCTGCTCGAGGCGCAACAAGCGTCGCTGGAGCTTCAGGTGCAGCAGGCCGAGCGCGCCTATGACCTCGGTGTTGGCGATCGCATCAACGTGCTGGAAGCGCATTCACGCCTTGATCAGGCCATCGCCGATGCGGTTCAGGCCGAGAACGAGCTTAACGATGCCTTGAGCGAGCTGGAGCGCCTGACCGGGCAGATTCCCCAGTTCGGCGAGCCGTCTCTTGGCAATCTTCCTTCGCTCAACCTGGAGAACGACTGGGCTGCAGAAGAGGCGCTGCTGGCAAAAATAGACGCCAACCTCGACGTTCGCCGGGCCAAGGCCGAACAGCGCCTGAACCAGCGGGAGACGGCGGTGCGGCGCAGTGGCTACTACCCCGAGCTGAGCCTCAATCTGAGCTATTCCGACCGACAGAGTGAAGACGAGTTGCGGACAAGCGAGGACTATCGCGCTGGCGTCGAGGTCAGCATGCCGCTCTATCGGGGGGGGCGTACCCTGGCCGGAGTGCGTCAGGGGGAGCTTCGGGTCAAGGCCAGTCGAGAGGCCGTGGCCCATCAGCGCAACCTGGCGACCCAGGAGGTCCGAACGCGTCTGCGCTCGCTGCAGGGCAACCAGCGTCGACTCGCTGCCCTCGGTCGGGCCATCGAGTCCAGCAAGCTCTTCCTTGAGGCGGCCGAGAGAGGCGAAACGCTGGGACTCCGCGATCTGGTGGACGTTCTGGATGCCAAGGCCAGCCTCTTCGATCAGCGCATCAAGTTCGTCGAGACTCTGGCTCAGCAGGTGCTGGATCGTCTGGCACTCGCCAAGGCGGTAGGCGAACTGGGCACCGAGCAGCTCGCGAGAGCGATGCAGCGACTCGCGAGGCTGAGCGGGGCCTGATGAGAGCCACGGCTAGCGACTGGCTGCGGCGACTGATGCGCTGCTTCGATGCGTGCACCGCACTGCTGACCTCGTTGGGTGTGCTGGCCCTGATGCCGTCCCTGGACCATACCCAGGGCATTGATTATCCATTGCTGATCCTTGTCGGCAGTCTACTGCTACCGGCATGCGGTGAGCTGCTTGGCCTTTATGAACCCTGGCGGGGGCGCAGCCTCTTTACCATGATGGGTATTTACACCCTGAGCTGGCTGCTGACCATCGTATTGCTCAGTCTCTTCCTGGTCGTGACCCAGAGCGCCATTCTCTATTCCCGGGCCTGGATGCTGGTCTCGTCGCTGGCCGTGCTGGGACTGGGTTTCGGTCTGCGGGCGGCGCTATACAGCTTCCTGCGTCTCCTGCGTGCCCGCGGTCGCAATATCAAGCGAGTGCTGGTGATCGGGCGCGAGCACAATATCGCTCGTGTCGAGCGGCACTTGGAGCGACTGCCCTATATCGGCTATCGCATCAGCCATCGCCTGGTTGACTCGTCCATGGACGCTCTCCTGCCTCGCGTCGAAGCGCTGGTCGCCGGCAGCGTCTTTCGCCGTGACTATGACGAGGTCTGGTTGAGCTACCCCCTCAGCGAGGGCGATACTGTCAAGCGCATTGCGGAGGAGCTGCTCTCGGTGCCGGTGAACCTGCGCTACTTCCCCGATCTGTCCGACGTGCGCCTGCTCAATCATCGCGTCGCCAAGGTGGCGGACATGTACTCGCTGGATCTCAACGTCAGTCCACTCAATGGTCCGATGCGCCTGATCAAAGCCTTGGAGGATCGCCTGCTGGGATTGATCTTGTTCATATTCTTCCTGCCACTGATGATTGTAGTGGCCGGGTTGGTGCGCTGGCGGATGGGAGCTCCGGTGCTTTTCAAGCAGTACCGACACGGCCTGGACGGCAAGCGCTTTCGCATCTACAAATTCCGCACGATGAGGCCTCATGACGAAGGCGGTGCGACCTGCCAGGCCATTGGGGGCGATCCGCGCATTACCAGGCTGGGTAGTTTCCTGCGCCATACGAGCCTCGACGAGCTGCCCCAGCTCTACAACGTGCTTCAGGGGCGCATGTCGCTGGTCGGTCCCAGGCCTCACGCTATGGACCACAATGACCACTACAAGGACGTCATCGAGGCTTACATGCAGCGCCACCGGGTCAAGCCCGGCATGACCGGATGGGCCCAGGTCAATGGCCTGCGGGGAAACACCCAGACGCTTGGCGCCATGAACAAGCGTGTCGAGCTGGATCTTTACTATATCGACAATTGGTCGCTGGGCCTGGACGTCAAGATATTGGTCATGACGCTGACTCGCGGCTTCATAAACCGCCAGCCGTAGTTTTCGGTCGAGGTGTCGACGCGCTTACTTTCCAATGCTATCAGCGGGTGGGGCTTCCCAGAACCGGCGGTGCATAGACAGGCGTCGCTTCCAAAACAGCGGCAGTTTTCTTTCATGCTTGCCGAGCCGGTATCCCGCGTATTTGAACAACGTTCGTAATGCGGCCTCCGGCAGGCAGGCCGGTGCGTGTTCCCACAGGTAGGCAGCCTCCGAGCGAAGAAAACGCATGCCTTCCCCCTCGGCGCGTCCCAGCATTTCATGCAGCCAGTGCTCTCGACCGTGCAGTACGCCTATATCAAAGTAGCGGCGAAATTCCTCGGGGAGTGAATAATTGTGCGAATGCTGCACGCAGGCGTCGGCCCGATACGCCAGTTTCCAGCCGGCCTGAAGCAGGCGGGCACCCGCGATCATGTCTTCGGAAAGAATAACTCCTGATGGAAAGCCACCTACCTCAAGCAGTGCTTCTCGACGATAGGCGGCGAAGGAGTTGGACAGGAAGGCCGTCTTTATACCCAGGCGGGGAATATCTTCTTGGCTAGCCGTGTACGACTTCGCCGGGTAGTTGAACCGTCGGGCATGGCTGGCAATCGCCGTAGCATCGTCATGAGGAAGTTGACGTCCGAAGGCTGCGCCAACGGTCGGGTTCTCGAAGGCTGTAATCAGGTGTTTGATGGACTGCGTGTCTGTGACCAAGGCATCCTGGGTAAGAAAAATCACTACCTCGGTGTCACAGAGAGTTTTGAGGGCTCGATTGCGTGTGCCGCCATGGTTGAATTCAGCTCGCGAGATCACACTCACTTCGGCCCTCGCCTCTCGTGCCAATCGTAACGTAGCATCGTCAGAGCTGGAGTCGATGACCAGCAGGCGCCCGGCTTCAGGCAATGCCGCCTTTGTCCTCGAAAGCCACTCGGCAAACCCTGCCCCTGCGTTCAGCGTCGGCACGCAGACAGCCACTCTCATGACGATTCCCCTTGGGCTTCCCTCTCCAGCACCTGGTGTTATCCTCTAAGCTCAGCTGCACGAGACATACAATTCCATGTTGGATTACTGTCCATATTCGGATTCAGCCGCCACGCCTGCTGCACACGTTGCCATTCTGCTTTGCACTTACCAGGGCGAAGTCTACCTCGCGGAGCAGTTAGACTCCATCGCGGCGCAGTCCCACCCGCACTGGACCCTGTGGGTATCGGATGACGGCTCTCGCGATGGGACCCGAGATATCCTCGAGGCCTACCAGCGCCGCTGGGGTCAACATCGCCTCCGGTTGCGACAAGGACCTCTTCAAGGCTTTGCCGCCAACTTCAATAGCCTGCTTGCCGATACCAACATCCAGGCCGACGCCTTCGCGCTGGCCGATCAGGACGATATCTGGCACTCCGACAAGTTGGCGCGTGCGGTCGCCTGGCTGGATGCTGGCGACCCAAAGGAGCCTCGCCTCTATTCGGCCAGGACTCGCCTGGTCGATGCCCAAGGTGGATTCATCGGTCTTTCACCAGGCTGCCGGGCACCAGGATTTGCCAATGCCTTGGTGCAGAACATTGCCAGTGGCAATTCCATGGTACTAAATGCTGTTGCCCGGCAGAGTCTTATCGAGGCCGGCCTGCCAAGAGCAGGGCTGCATGACTGGTGGTGCTATCAGTGGATCAGTGGGATTGGTGGCGAGCTGCTCTTCGATTCCCAGCCCTGCCTGGATTATCGCCAGCATGGTGGCAACCAGATCGGCATGCAGACTGGGCTGATCAGCCTGTGGCCGCGAATGAAACGACTCTGGCAGGGCCAGCATCGCCTGCATCTCGACGCCCAATTGAAGGCTCTGGAAGAGCGTCAGGCGTGGCTGATGCCTATCCACCGTCAACGGCTCCAGGCGCTGCAGGCGGCTCGCCGGCGGCGGGCACTGGCCTGCTTGTATGGCGTCTGGCAGTCCGGGGTGTATCGACAGTCGTGGCTGGGCCAGTGGGCCATGTATCTGGCCGCAATTCTCAACAAATTCTGACTGCTGTAGAATGCTTTCCCTCGATAGCTTCATGGCTGCGTGCCAGGCTGCGTCGTCATCCGTCTCGATACGCCCTGCGACTCCTCGGTTTGCCGCGATGCCGGCAGGGCGCGTAGCGGGCACCTAACTTCAAGGAAATCATGAACCCACACATTCCACACAGCATCGCGCCCCCTGCCATGCTCGGCCACCTGTGGAGCCACCGTGACCTGCTGGTCCGCATGATCAAGCGTGATGTGGCCGGTCGCTACAAGGGGTCGATGCTTGGTATCGCCTGGTCCTTTTTCAACCCCTTGATCATGCTTGCCGTTTATACATTCGTCTTCACTGTGGTATTCAATGCACGCTGGGGGATGGAGACAGAAGGGGGACGTGCTGCGTTCGCCTTGCAGCTATTCGCCGGAATGATCGTGCATGGCATTTTTGCCGAGGTCCTCACGCGAAGTCCCTCTCTCATCCTAGGGAACGTTAACTACGTCAAGAAGGTGGTCTTTCCCTTATCCATCCTGCCGCTAGTGACCCTCGGTTCGGCACTGTTCCATGCCGTCGTCAGCTTGGTGGTGTTGCTGCTTGCTCAGTTGCTACTTTCGGCAGCCTTGCCGGCGACTTTCTGGCTGGCTCCAGTCGTTATCTTCCCATTGATTGTCTTAGCAGCCGGTGTCAGCTGGCTCTTGGCGTCGCTGGGTGTCTACCTGCGTGACATCGCTCAGACGATGGGACTGTTGGCCACCATTCTGCTTTTTCTTTCACCCATCTTTTACCCGCTTGAGGCGTTGCCTGAACGATTCCATCCCTTCATTTTGCTCAATCCGCTGACGTTCATCATTGAGCAGCTTCGCTTGGTTGTGATCACCGGTCAACAGCCCGACTGGCTTGGCCTGCTACAGTATTTGGCACTGGCGGCTCTGGTGGCTTGGTTGGGTTACGGTTGGTTCCAGAAAACGCGCAAGGGGTTTGCTGATGTCCTCTGAACAGGCGTCCCGGATCGCAGCTTCGCAACAGGCCGAGCCGGTAATTCGTCTCAGCCATGTGGCCAAGTACTACCGGATCTATGCTGAACCGCGAGACCGTCTCAAGCAGTTTATTGTACCTCATCTGCAATCCCTGGCGGGGCGAGAGCCTAAGCAATACGGTCACGAGTTTCGTGCCCTCGATGGGGTTTCCTTCGAGGTCGCCCGTGGAGAAACCCTGGGCATCATCGGACGTAACGGTTCGGGAAAATCGACCCTTCTCCAGATGATCTGCGGGACTCTCACACCCACCCATGGCGAGATTCATACCCAGGGGCGTATCGCGGCGCTACTGGAGTTGGGGGCCGGCTTCGACCCCGAGTTTACGGGGCGTGAAAACGTCTACATGAATGCCGCCGTGCTCGGCCTCAAGAAGATCGAAGTGGATGCTCGCATCGACGATATTCTAGCCTTTGCAGATATCGGCGATTTTATCGACCAGCCGGTGAAGACCTACTCCAGCGGCATGTACGTGCGCCTGGCGTTTGCTGTGATTGCTCATGTTGACGCCGATATTCTGGTCATCGATGAAGCTCTGGCCGTAGGCGATGCCTTCTTCGTCCAGAAGTGCATGCGTTTTCTGCGACGCTTCATGCAACACGGAACCGTATTGTTTGTCAGCCACGATACCTCTGCTGTGCTCAATCTATGTCAGCGCGCCATTTGGCTGGAAGACGGCAAGATCGCCGACCAAGGCTCGCCCAAGAAAGTGGCTAGCGCATATCTCAAGGCTTTTTTCGAGGGAATCCAAGGGGCCAGTGCCGAGACAGCCGGTAATGATGATCAGGCTCAGACAGAGCAGTCGCAGGATACCAATCCGGCCAGAGAAGAGCCGGTAATTCAGCATGTGGCTCGTGACATGCGCCAGGATGTGCTCAACGCCAGCCCTTACCGTAATGACCTCGAGATTTTCCAGTTCGACCCTTCGGCCGAAGGGTTCGGCAAGGGAGGGGCGCTGATCGAAGAGGTCAGTCTCCGCGACGCCGAAGACCATCCCCTTACATGGGTGGTGGGCGGTGAGGAGGTGACATTCTCCATAGCTGCCAGGGTCCAGAGTGAACAGCCGCTGATGCAACCCATCATCGGCTTCTATATCAAGGATCGCCTGGGTCAGACCCTGTTCGGCGACAACACTTTTCTTAGTTACCAGGACGATCCTGTCGTCTCACCGTCAGGCGGTGTCTTGGAGGCCCGCTTCACGTTTCGGATGCCAGTCTTGCCGCGAGGGGACTATACCATCAGCGCGGCAATTGCCGACGGTGTCCAGCATGATCATATTCAGCACCACTGGCTGCATGATGCGCTTTTTTTCAAGTCCCATGCCAGCAGTCAGAGCCACGGCCTCGTCGGCATCCCCATGCACCACATCAGCCTTCAGGTAAAGCCTTCATAATGAACGAACACAATAGAATTGAGCTCCCGGAGACGGGCGAGCGCTTCCTTCCAAAGTTCGAGGGTGACATCGTAGCTGAGCATTATCACCGCTACCTGTTCGCACGGCAGCATGTGGAGGGCAAGCGCGTATTGGACATTGCCTGTGGCGAAGGGTACGGCAGTCACTTGCTGGCCGGCGCGGCTCAGCAAGTCATCGGTGTCGACATCTCCGAAGATGCCGTGGCCCATGCCACCGAGCATTATCGTCGCGATAACCTGGAATATCGCCAGGGAGACTGTGCCGCCATTCCCCTGGCCGATGCTAGCGTCGACGTGGTCGTGAGTTTCGAGACCATCGAGCATCACGACCAGCACGAAACCATGCTGAGCGAGATCAAGCGAGTGCTGGTGCCTGGCGGCTTGCTGGTGATCTCCAGCCCGGACAAGCGTGAATATAGCGACCGCCCCGGCTATGCCAATCCCTATCACGTCAAGGAACTCTACCGCGACGAGTTCGAGGCGCTTTTGACGCATCACTTCGCCCATCATGAACTGCTGGGACAAAAGCTGCTGTACGCTTCGGCGATCATGGAGGGGGACGTACGCAACCTGACTACCTATGGGTCTGGCGATGGGGAAAGCAAGCCCGGCCTGCCAAATCCCGTCTACCTTCTGGCAATGGCCAGCGACAGCCCCTTGCCATCAGGCAGTAGTAGCCTATTCCTGCACGATGTGGAAAAAAGCAATGCGGCCCTGAACCGAGATGTCATCATTGAGGCCCGGGAGATGGAGCTTGACCAGCGTGGCGCCGCCGTGGCCGATCGTGAGGCCAGCATTTCTGAGCACCAGGCCACCATCACCACCCTCGAGCGGCAACTGAAGGAGCGCATGCGCGACCATGCCGTTTCTAACAGCTACGCCCATACACCTTCCTGGCTGCTCAAGCAGTTGCTTCGGCGGCTGAAGCACTGGCCCGCTGAACGGCGCCTCGCCTCTGATGAGCGTTACCGGATCGCCGCCAGTGGGTTGTTCGATGCGGCGTGGTATCTCAACCAGAATCCAGATGTTCAGAGCCAACAGCTCGATCCCCTCGACCACTTTCTTAAGCGTGGTGGTTTCGAGGGTCGAGATCCTTCCCCGCATTTCGATACCCTGGAGTGGCTGACCCGACACCCCTGGCTGATCGAGCAGCACCAGCATCCGCTACTGCACTATCTTGACCACCAGTCCGACCACCGGGGTGATATCGGAGCCGTCGAGGGCATCGACCCGAACCGTCAGGGGGCAAACGAGGGGGCGCTGTTCGAGCAGCTGTTCCAGGATGCCTCCCAGGTAGGTTCCTTCTATGTGCCGCTGGACGATGATAGCCTCTCCGAGACGCCCCAGGTGCGGGCCATTGCCCTCTACCTGCCGCAGTTCCATCCCATAGCGGAAAATGATCGCTGGTGGGGCAAGGGCTTTACCGAGTGGACGAACGTCAGCAAGGCCGTCCCACAGTTCGTTGGGCACTATCAGCCCCGGCAGCCCGGCGAGCTCGGTTTCTACGACCTGCGCTTGCCTCAGGTGCAGGAGCGCCAGGCGGAGCTCGCCCGCCAGCATGGACTTGCCGCCTTCTGCTTTCACTATTACTGGTTCAGCGGACGTCGGCGCCTGCTCGAAACGCCCATCGACCAGTACGTGGCCAACCCCAACATCGACTTTCCGTTCTGTCTGTGCTGGGCCAATGAGAACTGGACCCGGCGCTGGGATGGCAAGGAAAGCGACATTCTCATGGAGCAGCGCCACGAGCCCCAGGACGACCTGGAGTTCATCGAGGACGTGGCACCGATGCTGGAAGACCCGCGTTACCTCCGCGTGGATGGCAAACCCCTGCTGATCGTCTATCGGGTAGACATCCTGCCGGATGCCCGCAAGACCGCCGACACCTGGCGTCGCTACTGCCGGGAGCGGGGCATCGGCGAACTGCATCTGGTGGTGGCACAAAGCTTCGGTATCGGCGATCCCCGGCCTTATGGCTTCGACGCCGCCATGGAGTTTCCTCCCCACGACACCCATGCACGTCGCATCGAAAGGCATCTCGAGTTCATCAACCCTGCGCACCAGGGGCAGGTGTACGACTACCAGCATCTGGTCGATACCCAGCTGGCCAAGCCGCCGGTCGACTATGTGCGCTATCGAACCGTTTCGCCCTCCTGGGACAACGAGGCACGCAAGCCAGGCCGTGGCCACATCTTCGCCGGCGCCACGCCGGGTCGCTATCAGCAGTGGCTGGCCGGCGCCTGCCGCGAGGCCGAGACCCTGCCGGCAGACCAGAAGCTGGTATTCGTGAACGCCTGGAACGAGTGGGCAGAAGGTGCCTACCTGGAGCCGGATCGCCGCTACGGCTATGCGTACCTGGCCGCGACCCGCGAGGTGATGCGCCGGCATGGCGCCAGCGCTCGTTCAGCCCTGCCGGCGCCAGGGCTTCCGGTGCCCCGGGAGCTGGAGAACCTCCAGGCCGTCCAACCTACCGCGGTCGTGCTTCATCTCTATTACACCGAATTGTGGGACGAGATGGTCGGTTATCTCGCGCACCTGGATGGCGAATTCGACCTCTACGTCACCCTGCCGCCGGACGTGGGGGACGCGGCCTGCGAAGCCATTCGTGCCTGGAAGCCGGATGCGCATCTGGTGCCCTTGCCCAACCATGGGCGAGACATCCTGCCTTTCCTGCGAGTCATGAATGCCATTGCGCCGCTGGGCTACCAGCAGGTCTGCAAGATCCATGCGAAGCGTTCGCTGCACCGGGGCGACGGGGATCGCTGGCGTCAGGAGTTTTTCGGCCAGCTGCTGGGCTCGCGGGAGCAGGTCGCCGAGGTGCTCGATGCCTTCCGAAAGCAGCCCGAGCTGGGCATGGTGGGGCCTCATGGCCACTGGATCGAGTACCGCCGCTACTGGGGCGACCCGCAGGGACCCGAGCGTATCCGCGAGCTGCTGCGCTCGCTGGGCGTGTGCCTGTCGCTCGAGGAGGTGCGCTTCTTTGCGGGCAGCATGTTCTGGTGTCGTCCACAGGCCATTGCACCGCTGCTGGAACAGCTCTCGCTTGACGACTTCGAACACGAGGCCGGGCAGACCGATGGCACCCTGGCGCATGCACTGGAGCGAGTGATGGCCGCCGCCTGTCAGGGTGCCGGCCTGCGTGTCACGGATACCGGGGCACCGGGCGCGAGCGAAGAGCCGCGGCCCGTTCACCCCTATCCCTTTGCTCAGCCCAGCCCGCTGCTGGGTGATCCCCGGGGTGTGATCGAACCCTCCAGCGGATCAACGTTTCCCCACTGGAAGGGGGGGCTGCGCCACTGGGCCAGGCGGATACCCCTGGCGCGGCGGCTCTATCGCGCCTGGCGAGACCGTGGCGCCTAGCCTGATGGCGCAGGCCTGGAGGGGGGTGTCGGACTGAACCGCGCTCCAGGCGGTTGACGGCGGCCCCGGGTGGCGCGCCGCATCCGGCAAACGGGCTCCTGCTCTTCGCATGGCGAAGAGCAGGAGCCCGTTTTCCTTTGTGCGTATCGGTTCATTGGGTAAACATGCTAATGTGCGAATAATATGGTAGTAGTATGCGCCCTAACCGAATAGCATGTTAGTCGAATAGTCGAATACCCTTGGTTTAGAGCCTCTAATGAAGCTTGCAATGCATTAGGTGAGTCTCTAGCATCCGTGTGAGGCAGGGGTTCAGGCTCTTCCTAGGCCATTTGTTTGAAAGGGATGGCAGGGAAAGCAGCCGGTTCTTCTCCCCGTCGCGGCCATGCTGTCGTCCGCGACAGGCGGTCGCACGGTGCGATCAGCGCTGATCGCCGACACCCTTCTCAGGTGTCGAAAAACCTGGATCCATTGGCGGCGCGATTAGCCGTCGTACTGCAACAGTTGCACAAGCAAGGAGACTGCCAACATGGCAATTAGCTTCAACCAGAATTTCTATCTGAACCAGAAACTCGAACAGCTGCAGGAAGCCGGCGAAACGGGTTTCGAGACCGTGGCTGACGTTCTGGTCGCCATCCAGGCTGCCGGTCTGACCGCCGAAGCGCACTTCGCTCAGTACGGCGCCGCCGAAGGCCTGAGCCCCTCCGCCGAGTTCGACACCAACGCCTACCTGTCCGCCAAGCTGGCCGACCTGCAGGCCAACGGTGAGACGCAGTTCGAGACCACCGCCGACGTGCTGGAAGCCTTCCAGGCCGCCGGTCTCTCCCCGCTGGAGCACTTCAACCAGTACGGCGAAGCCGAAGGTCTCGAGGCTACTCCGGTTGCCGCTTCAGAGCTCACTGAAGCTCTGGAAACCTACAAGACCGCTCTTGACGAGAAAGAAGCGTTCCTGGAGGAAGGCGAGTTTGCTGACGATGCTGCAGTGCGTCAGGAACTGACCGATGCGAAGGCGGCTGTTACTGGTGACACACAAAATGTGATCAGTGCCAAGATCCTGGACGCACAGGAAGCTAAGGCCGATGCCGAAGCGGCTATCGCCGAGGTGGATGGTCTGAAGGCGGTCGTTGATGCCTACCTGGCGTCCGAGACCAACCTCGAAAATGCTACTAAAGCTGCTGATGACGCAGCTGCCGAGCTGGCTGGTCAAGAAACGACCTTCGAAGCGCTGGGTAAGGCTAATAACACCCTTACAGTCACCGATGCTGTTGGCCCGACTCCTGGTCCGGCAGCGGCCGGCACTATCGAGCTGGATCTGCAGGGAGACGCTACCGCTTCCTCAAACTTTGTTATTTATAACAAAGCAGATGTCAACTCCGATTGGGTCCTAGACGAGACCAAGCTCGAGGAAGCTCAGACTTTCGCTGCCAATAACGGGGTTGAGGGGCTCGACGCTCTGATCGCCGATCTCCAGGCTTCCCTCGCTGCCGATGAAGCCGAAGTGACTGCTCAGGCCGCTCGCAACGATGCCCTGACCGAGTTGCTGGAAGCTGAAGATGCAGCAGATTCAAGTGTTGACAACTCCAGCGTAACTGTCGACGCAAACACCAATGTTGATGGTACCAACGCTCCGCTGACCAACGCCCTGCAAGACGCCGAAGATACTATTGAAGGCCTGCAGCAGGACCTCGAGACTCGTGCCGAGCTCGATGCAGACGTTGTTGCAGCCGAAGCTGATGTTGCCGAGATGGAAGCTCTGAACCAAGCCATCACGGACGCCAAGGCAACTCTGGAAGACTCCGAGGAAGACGGTGGCTTCGACGTCACTCTGACCGAGTTCTCCTCCGGCACCGCAACCGCCGAGAATGATCTGTTCGTGTTCAGCACCGACGCAGATGGTTCTTCCGTGGCTCAGTTCGGTGCAGCCGGCGAAGACAAGATCTACGTGGGCGACAGCTTTACTCGCGTCGATCTGGAGTCCGATGCCGTCTTCACCGACGAGCAGGGCGATGTGTCTACCATGGAAGTCTTCTTCCAGCAGAACGGCAGCGATGTCGTGATGACCTTTGAAGACAAGGCCTTCGCCGGTAGCGGTTCTTCCGCGACCGAAGACCTGACCGAGGTCACCCTGACCGGTGTCAACGTCGAGGACCTGAGCCTCGAGAACGGTTACATCACCGTCGCCTGAGGTCTTCTGACCTGCACCCCTTGAGGGGGCTTCGGCGCCCTCATCGAGTGAAAACCCCCGGCTTCGGTCGGGGGTTTTTTATTGAAGATGGCTGAGAACATGTCTTGATATGCTGTCAGCGATTTCTTCAGTTCTTGTACGCTATTTCCTACAAATCCGTTTCCTGACCGGGAGGTGTTATGTCCCAATCGCTCGTGCTGAGCCCGAGGGAATGCCAGGGCAAGAGCTGGCTTCCGCCCAAGGATCTCCGCTTCGCTCAGCATCGGTCATTGATCCTGCTCCACGCCGGAGAGCTGGCCAAGGCCGCGGCCGCGATGCCGCTGGCCGTGGTCAAGGAAGGTCGCGAGTGGCGGCTGGTGGGCGTGTGTGGCCTGGATCTCGGCCATAACCTCTTTATCCGCCAGGGCCAGTGGTTGGGCCACTATCGGCCGGAGTGGCTTTCCAGCTGGCCGTTCGAGATCATCAGCGTGGGCGAGAAGGGCCTGGTGGCCTTTGACCGCGACTCCGGTCTGCTGGGTGAGGAAGGGCAAACAGGTCAGGAGAGCGCGGAGCCATTCTTCGATGCCGAAGGCCAGATGCTTGAGGCCGTGGCCACTCGCGTCGAGGCACTCAAGGCCGCCCACCGTAAGCAGCAGGCCACCCAGAAGGCGTTGCAGGCGCTGGCGAGTGCCGGGGTGCTGACCCCCTGGCCCGAGACGCTGCAAAGCCAGCTGGGCCTCTCCATCAACGGCCTGCATATGGTCGATGAGAAGGCGCTGGCCCAGCTCGACGACGAGGCTTTTTTGGCATTGAGGAAGACCCAGGCGCTGCCCATCGCCTATGCGCTCAACCTCTCCATCCCCCAGACTCACCTGCTGGCCCGCCTGGCGAGGATGAACCCGGCCCAGGCCGAGGCGCCGGAGACCCTGGACAGCTTCTTCGAGGACGACGAAGAGCTGAGCTTCGATTTCGATAGCTGAGGGGCAGGGGATGAGGCTGATGAGAATGGGGCTTGTCGTGTCGACCCTGGCCCTGAGCGGCTGCGTGCCCTTCGTGCCGATTATCTGAGTCTTGCCGGTAACTGATCGGACGCGCCGAGGGAAGTGGCAGCCGGAGCTGACGCTGGACAGAGCCTCGATGACGATCCTTGATGCCGCCGCGCATCACCGGCGCGCGGTTGTCGTCGGGCTTCGGGGAGGCCATGTCAGGCGAGGCGGGGTGCAGGACGGGAACGTTGACGGATCGAATAGCGAGTATGAAATACTCACACCGAAATGGATTAAATTTTCCATACTTAAGCATTAAGATGAGTTCATCAGCGCGCGATACACAATAATGATCGAGTCGGCGATTCGCCGACCCATGGCAACGCAGGAACGCGTCATGACCAGGGACGTCAAGCATGTCTGGAGGACCCGGCATCGCTATCTGTCGGTTAGCCGACGCTATGCGGCCACCCCAGGGGTGGCTGAATGAGTTTCCACGTCTTTACCGGCCTGCCTCGGTCCGCTTCCTCCCTGTTGCGCGATGACACCCGATGGGCTGGGCCTACCCCTGGCGGAAGGAATCTTGCGACGGCGTTCCGGCGCCTCCTTCTGCCGCCCGACCTAATCCAGTATGTCCAGTGCGTGGCGTTCTGGCGCGATATCCATGTCAGCCAGGCCCATTTCATCCTCCGATAGTCACCAACCTCATGAACACGCCCCCATCATCTGACTTACAGGTAGCCGTATGAACGATAAAGTCCTCCCCACAGCGGGCACCTTAGCTTCGGTGTCGGCTTCTGGTCATCAGGTCGTGTTTATCGATACTGGCCTACCCGACTATCAAACCCTGATAGAGGGGTTACCAGAGGGTGTCGAGGTACAGCTGGTGGCACCGGACCAGGACGGCATTAAGGTGATGGCCGACTGGGCGCAAAATCATTCCGGTTATGGCGCCATTCATATTCTGGGACATGGCTCATCCGCGGCCCAACAACTAGGAAGTGCGACGCTTTCCACCGACTCCCTGCAAGCTTACCAAGGTGAGCTCAGCCAAGTTGGTAATGCCCTGGTCGAAGACGGAGACATGTTGCTGTATGGCTGCAATGTGGCGGCTGATCAAAGCGGTGTGAATTTTATCGATAAATTGGCGCGAATGACGAGGGCGGATATTGCGGCTTCCGATGATATGACCGGCGCGGAAGTGCTTGATGGGAACTGGGCATTAGAGTTTTCGGAAGGAATCATTAACTCAAAACTTTTTTTTGGCGAACCAGCAATGGAGGGTTTTTCTTCTCTACTTGCGGCAACTAATGGTACCAAAAATTTCACTGGTTGGTCTGACGTTGGTAATATTGTATCCAGCACAAATTTCACGTTGACTGGGTATAATGGTGAATATTTTCGAAATGTAGACTTGGCTGGAGCTCTTGCATATATCAATGATACGACTACGAATTTAACGAATGCGTATTTTCATTTGGAGGCTGATGGTACGAATACTGGGTCATTTGAGCTGGCTGGTTTACAACTCTCAGAATATAGTTCCAACGTAAATGTGACAGATCTTTATGTTGTTGGTAGTCGCTTGAGTGGCGGCTCGGTTACCTCATCAACTCTCAGTGGCCAAAATGGCTATCAGGATATTTTTACATTTGGTAGTGGCGATTTAACCGCTTTTAATGGTGTTAAGATTACCGATTTTAAGGTGTATTTTGACACGGGTGGGTCGGCAGTTGAATTTTCTTTCGATAACTTCACAATCTCAAGTAGCCAAGCGCCATCTCTCAATAATGCGCCCGAGCTAGGCGGCACGCCTGCCGACGACAGTGCCACCGAAGATGTCGCCACTACGATTGATTTGTCCGCTTATAACGTCAGCGACGATGATGGCGATACCATCACCCTGACTCTGGCTGTCGATCGTGGCAGCATCGCCGCCACAGACGGCAATGGCACTACCGCTGGCGTCACGGTTGCCACCTCCGGCACCGCCAGCATGACCCTGCAAGGCTCGGCCGCAGATCTGAACACCTACCTCAACGACACCAGCAAACTTGAATACACCACCGCGGCCAACGATACGACGGCCGCCACGTTGACCGTCACCCCCAATGACGGAACTACGAATGGCACAGCCGACACGGTCACCATCAACATCACACCAGTGAACGACAACCCGACCGTCGCTGGCGCACCGTCAGACGTGACGGTGACCGAGGATACGCAAAGCAATGTTGATCTCTCGGCGTTGAGCTTCGCGGATGTCGATGGCGACAACTTGACGGTGACGCTCACGGCCTCGGCCGGGACTTTCGCAACGCCAGTGGACGGCTCGGGTGTCGGCGCTGGCGTGACCGCAACGCAGGTCAACGCGACCACGATCACACTGTCCGGCGCAGCGGCCGATATCTCGACGTATCTGGATACCGCGTCGAATATCCAGTACACACCGTCGCCAAACGTCAGCGGTCAAGACCAGGCGACCATCACCATCTCAGCCAGCGACGGCAATGGTGGCAACCTGGCGGCGAATCCGAGCATCAATCTCGATGTCACACAGGTGAACGATGCGCCGGTGTTTACTGGTCTAGACGGCACGCCCAGTTACACCGAAGGCGGTGCAGTCGTTCAGTTGGATGCCGATGCCACTATCAGTGACCTGGAGCTGGATGCGCTCAATGGCGGTAACGGCGACTATTCCGGGGCTTCCCTGACGCTGGCTCGCAACGGCGGCGCCGATACCTCGGACCTGTTCAACCTCGCCTCCGGTGGCAACCTGACCGTGACGGGCGGGCCAGCGGGTGGTGGCACCATTACCGCCGCTGGCAATGTGATCGCCACCATTGCCAATACCGGCCCTGGCCAACTGCAGCTCAGCTTTGCCGATAATGGCACCGTGCCGACCACGGCGCTGGTCGACGAAATGCTCCAGGCCATTCGCTACAGCAACGGCAGCGATGACCCGGGCGCCAGCGTTCAGCTGGACTACACCTTCAGCGATGGCGGGGCCAGCGATAGTGGCAGCGTGACGGTGGCCGTGACGGAGGTGAACGACGCGCCCACCCTGATCGCGACGGGGCAGGATCCGGGCTATATCGAAGAGGCGGCTGCATCCGACCTATTCAGTGGCGTCACGGCCAGCACGATGGAAAGTGGGCAGACCCTAACCGGCCTGACCCTGACGGTGACAAATGTCTCGGACGGCGCCAATGAGATCCTGGGCATCGATGGCTCCGATCTGGCTCTGACCGATGGCAACAGCATCACCTCGGCCACCAGTGGCTTGACCATCAACTGCTCCGTCTCCGGCTCCACCGCCACGGTATCGTTCAGCGGTGCGGCGTTAAGCGAAGCCGCCCTGCAAACCCTGGTGGATGGCTTGTCTTATCTCAATGGGTCGGACACTCCCACCACCGGCAACAATCGCGTGGTGACGATCACCGCCCTGACCGACTCGGGTGCCAACGGCGGCAGTGATGACAACGGGGCAGCCCTGTCCCTGTCATCCACCGTTTCCCTGACCGCCGTCAATGATGCCCCGGTCGTGGCCAATGCCTTCACCGAAACCAGCCAGATCGTGGCGGGGAGCGGGGTGCAAAACGTCGATCTGTTCGATGACGCCACCGTCAGCAATGCCGACAGTGCCGATTACAACGGCGGTTTCCTGACCCTGGCGCAGACCGCCGGTACCACTAATGGCAGCTGGTCGCTGGATGGCACTAACGCCACCTCCGGCGGCGATGCCGCCGTCAGCGCCGGCGAGACGGTGCAGGTGGGGGGCAGCAGCATCGGTACGGTGGATGTCACTGACGATGGCCAGGGCGGCAACACGCTGACGATCAACTTCAGCGCGGCCGATGCCACCAGCGCTAACCTGCAGACGCTGCTGCAAAACCTGAACTACAGCGCTCCCTCCGGCGTGGGCGACCGCACCTTCGAGGTGACGCTAAGCGATGCCGACGGTACCGCCAACGGGGGCGATCAGGATGTCGTCGGCAATGTCACCCTGAGCGTCACGCCCAACCCGCCTGTCATCGGCAGCCTGGAAGGCGACAGTTCCGCGGCCACTGAAGAGGGTGGGGCGGTCGCACTGGATATCGGCGGCAATGCCACCGTCACCGATGCCGATTCGGCGAATTTCGACGGCGGCTCCGTCACCGTCAGTGTTATAGCCAATGCCGATGCCAGCAGCGATCAGCTGTCGGTGGATACCAGCGGTACCATCCGCCTGGCTGGCACGACCGCCGGCTCGAATGTGGCCGTTTCCGACACGGTGATCGGCACCCTGGGCAACGACATTGCCGCTGGCAATGACTTCGTCGTCAATCTTAACGCCGAGGCCACACCCACGCGCGTCCAAGTGCTGCTGCAGGCGCTGACCTTCGAAGCCACGGGGGATAATCCTACCGAGTCCACCCGCACCCTCGGTATTGCCGTGTCTGACGGTATCGCCAGTGACACCGTCAGCGTGTCCATCGCAGTCTCCGCCCAGAACGATGCCCCGCAGCTGGTGGGGCTGCCGACGGATCTTTCCTTTACCGAGGACACTCAGGCCAATCTCGACCTGTCGGCCGCGACGCTCTCGGATGTCGATACCACCGGCAGCGTCACCCTGACGCTTGCCGCCAGTGCCGGAACCCTGTCGGCCAATAGCGCCGGCGGCTTAACCGCCGATGGCAGCGGTACGGCCAGCCTTACGCTGACCGGCAGCATCGCTGACCTCGACACCTTCCTCGATGGCGCCAACATCACCCACACGCCCGCTGCGGACCTGAGCGGTAACGATGCTGGCACCATCGGCGTCAGCGTAAACGATGGCGGCACTGACACCAGCCTCGGCAGCATCAACATCGACATCACCGCCGTCAATGACGCCCCCGTGATCGCCACCAATGCCGGCCCCTCGGTACAGGCCGGCCGCACAGTGACGCTGACCAGTGCCCACCTCGACGAAGGGGATCTCGACGACGAGGGCGCCGGGCTCACCTACACCCTGGATAGCCTGCCGGCTGAGGGCGAGCTCCAGTTGTCCGGCACGCCGCTGGCCGTGAACGATACCTTCACCCAGCAGGACATCGATGACGGCAAGGTGAGCTTTACCGCTGGCAGCACTACCGGCAATGTGAGCTTCGACATCACCCTGGCCGACGGCGGGGAAGATGGTGCCGGGACCGTCAGCGATACTGTCACCCTGAGCGTGACGGCACCGCCCCCCTCCTCGGGAGACGGATCGAGCTCATCCGACACCACCGATACCATCGATGGGGTCGAGGTGACGACCACTACCGACAGCGACGGCACGGTGACCACCACCATCCCGGTGGTGACGGAAGATCGCGATGAGGACCCTGGCACCACCACCGGCGACGCGGATATCCCGCTGATCAATGGTGATACCAACAACAACGGCAATGTGGTGACTGCAACCCTACCGGTCGGTGTAGGCCTGAGCGCCTCGGGGCAGGCGACCGCGCAAACCGCCACCGAGGCCTTGGCGTCCCTGGTGCGTGCGATCGACGAGCGCGACAGCGCGGAGGAATCCAGCCTGATCGGTGGCGCCCAGTCCTTCCTGACTAACCTCGCGGCGACTACCACGCTGGATGTGCGCACCATCATTCCGACCACCACATCGACATCGCTCAGCTCGCCGATCGTGATCACCGGTAGTGCGTCATCGAAGGAGACGACTCAGTCCGAGGCATTTGTCATCGATACGCGCAGCCTGCCGAAGGCCAGTGCGCTGCAGTTGGACAATATCGAGTTCGTCTCGATCGTCGGCAGCGCGGTCGTCAGCGGTGGCGCGGGCCGCAACTATGTGGTGGCCGATGACCAGTCGCAAACGATCGTGTTGGGCGAAGACGACGACGAACTGCACGGCGGCGGCGGTGACGACATCGTGGGCTCCAAGAGCGGCGACGACTTGCTGTTCGGCGGTAGCGGTAATGACACCGTCTCGGGGGGCGCCGACAATGATCGTTTGGTAGGCGGTTCGGGGAACGACACGCTCCTGGGCGGCAGTGGTGTCGACGTGGCGCGCTTCAACGTGGCTGCCGCCGAGGTGGTGATCCTCCAGGACGACGATGGTCGCCTGGTGGTCGAGGCCGGTGAGTGGGGGAGCGATACCCTATCGGAGGTCGAATTGCTGCGCTTCGATGACCAGGTCGTGCTGGTCGATACACTGGATTCGTTGTCCGTCAGGGGCTTCGATGAGGCGGGCTATCTCGCACGTAACCCGGATGTGGCCGAGGCCGTCGCGCGGGGCGACTTCGCCAAGGGACTTGCGCACTACCAAGAGTTCGGGGCGAGCGAGGGTCGCGGTGCCGATGGGCTCGCCGGCTTCGACGAGGCGTTCTATCTCGCGCTCAACCCCGACGTGGCCGCGGTGGTCGCGCGCGGCGACTTCGCCAGCGGCTTTGCCCACTATCGCCAATACGGCGAGGCCGAGGGACGCGATCCCAACGTGCTGTTCGATGAAGCGTGGTATCGCGAGCATAATACCGATGTCGATCAGGCGGTTGAGCGGGGAGAGTTCGACTCCGCCTATCAGCATTTCCTGGCCTTTGGGGGCAACGAGCAGCGTGACGCCTCCGCCTGGGCCGATATGAGCGATTACCTGTCCCGTAATCCCGATGTGGCCGCGGCGGATATCAATCCTCTCGTCCACTATCTGCAATATGGCCTTCAGGAGGGACGCATGATGACCGCCGCGGACGAGGGGCTCTGGTAGCCGCTCTTCGATACCCTGCTCCCCTCTGCTGGATAGCCGCTGAGCGGTGGGAGTCATGGTCGACGCTGAGGCATAATGACCCGTGGTTCAAAGCGGCCCGCTACTCGGCGGACCACTTGCGGGCGTATGTGTGCGTGGAGTGAGTGTTAAAGCGCGGCAGTCTATCTGTCCGCTGCTTAGGGTGAGTCTTGGTGGCTGCGTTCCTTCGTGAAGGTTATCTGATCGAAAGAGGGAAAGGCTCTTAAGCCCTCCCGATCGCCAGGCGTTGGATGACACCCTGGCTCTCGCGATATCTCTCTGTTTTATCGCTTTTTGATGACCTATAGGAGCTAGTCGCTCCCAAGTGACCAATCTGAGCATTACCGATCAAACTATCTAGCGACTTCAGCAGCAACTGGCGATTTACCAGATCGCGCGCGAAGTCTATGCTGGGGTCCTCCAGCAGGAATTGCTCCAGGTAACGCACTGACCGGTGGGGTTCGCCTGGCCTTTGCCCGTGCCGTGCCCATTGGCCCGGTGCGGGCGTTTTCGTCCAGTCCCTCATGCTGTACCGGCCTAGCGGCGTTTCGTATCAATTTAGTGCGGTTGCCCGCCGGTGCCGGGCAGCGGATCGGCAGGGAGAGGGGCTGAAGTGGCCGGCTCGTAGATTAGTGATACAGGAAACACGACATGCAGAATGAATGGTGGGGGCGTGGCATCGGTAGTTTGTTACTGCTGGTCTTCGGGATAGGCCTGTGCCTGCAACATTGGCAGGTCTTTCCGTATCACGATGACTGGGGCTATGCGGTATTGAGCTATGTGACCGATCAGACGGGTTTTGTCGGTCAGCATTTCAGTCAGTGGCAACTGCTCAGCTTTCTCTACGACGAATATCTGCACTGGTCGCCGCGTTTTCTTGCGTTCTTCGTGCAGATCAACCTGTTCAAGCTGGGACTGGATGCCGTGCGGTTGACACAGGTAGCCATGCTGTTGGCTTGGCTGGCGCTATCTGTACGGTTGGTCTCCGGGCGATCTCGTCATCCATTGGTGGCCGTGGGCGTGGTGGTTTTTCTGGCCTGGCCCGATTTCATCACGGTGGGGGGGCTTTATTGGTTCTCTGCGTCGATTGCTTACATGTGGGGGGTGGTTCCTCTGCTGCTTGGCGCCTGGTGGCTGCGCTGCGATGCCTCGCTATCATGGCGGGCTGTTGTCATGCTGGCACTGGCGGCGCTCTTCCAGGAGCAGATGGCCGTCGCGGTACTGGGCATGATGATGAGCTTCGCGCTAATCCGTCGGCTTGACGGCGATCCATTGCCGCTGAGTCGGCTGGCGCTGCGATTCGTACCGGTTCTGATGGCCTTTGGCCTCGTCATCTTCGCGCCCGGCAATTTCGCTCGTCAGTCCGGTTCGTCCCCTGAGGGGGCGTTGGTCGAACAGGCCGCGGCCAATCTTGGCCGGCTAGGAGAGCTGATTGCCGGCTCATCCAGTGGTGTGCTGTTCTGGATAATGGTGTTGACCTGCGTGATGCTGCTGGCCTGGGAAACCCTGGCACATTCGGAGCGTCGCGGCTGGCGTCTGATGCTGCTGGCCGGCATGGTTGTCGCTATCCTTCTATCGATTGTGCTGCCCGCTCTGGCGCTGCTGGGCGCAGGAGTCGTGTGGGCCGTGTTGCTGGTGCACCGCTGTTGGGGCGCTCCCGAGGTGGCTGTTGTGGCCGCATTGTTAGCGGGAGCCTTTGCCTCGTTGGCCCTGCTGCTGGTAGCGCCGGGAGTGTCCGGGCGCTCGCTGCTGATTTTCTATGCTCTGGTGCTGACGCCCGTCCTGTACTCCCTGTATAGCGTGTCAGGAAGCTTGTGGCGTCGTCGGGCGGGCGTGGCCATCATTATCCTCATTCTGCCTGTTGCGGCCATGGATACGTTCGAGGTGTTCGAAGGCTACGCAAGCAATGCGCCCATTCACCGTCTCAATCAGGCTCGACTGCTTGTACTGTCGCATGAGGTGAGAGCCGGTAAAGCGGTGCCCGAAAGTGTGACGCTGACCAGGCTCCCTGATGATCGCTACGCCGAGACGATGCCCTATCAGCGGCCGCTGATCGAGACATGGATGAAAAAGTATTACGCGCTGCCTCCGTCGCTTGAGTTGCGATGGCAGTGAGGCAGACGCTACCGATACATAATCGACGTTTCGTTTTTCATATCGCACCCATGACCCCGGTGACAAAGTACCCCAGACTCTTGGCTATTGGTGTCATGCATCAGCAGATGGAGTTGAGATGAGTGACTGACGAACTGGGTGCGACTAGGATGTCTTTGAGCCTTTTTCCTGACACTGATGATAAGGGCCGTATTGTTTCCTGTTCGCAATCTCACTGTGGGAGGGTAAGAATCTTGGGCTGGGTGAGCATTCCGAAGTATTATTTTCTGTGTGCATAACGTTCACCTTTTCTTCGATGGTATATGACTCAGGCCCCATGCTTTGTATATACCGGATGTATTTATGGCAGGCTTATGCCTGCTTGCTTCTGGAACGCCTCTTAAGGCGTTCCCCCGCTCAGTGTCAGGCTCCCACTATTAAGAGGAGGCACCATGCCACGAGGGTCACCCAGGCATATATTTACGTCGACATTCAGCGTTCTTCAGGCATCGTCGTCAGCTTTCGAGGGCTTGACTGTAGATTGTCGCGTGCTGGTCGGTGGCTTGATGATGTACCGCGGACGCTGCTTGCTCTCCATGTAGATGCGTCCGATGTATTCGCCCAATACGCCGATGCCCATGAGCTGGACGCCTCCCAGAAAGAGAATCGCCGTCATCAGGGAAGGGTAGCCGGGAACGGCATTGCCCCAGACGAGCTTGTCGATGATCAGCCAGGCGGCATAGAGGAAGGAAAAAGCCGCTACGCCGAATCCGATATAGGTCCAGATCCTCAGCGGTACGGTGGAGAAAGACGTGATGCCCTCGAGCGCGAGGTTCCACAATTTCCAGCCGTTGAACTTGCTCTTTCCGGCCGAGCGCTCGACGCGGGTGTACTCAATCACGGCGGTGTTGAAACCGACCCAGCTGAGAATGCCCTTCATGAACAGCTGGCGCTCCGGCATGCGAACGATGGCATCTACCACGCGACGCGACATCAGACGAAAGTCACCGACATTTTCCTCGATGGCCGTTTCGCTGATCCAATTGTTGAGCCTATAGAACCATTCGGCGCTGCGTCGCTTGAGGTAGCCGTCGCTTCCTCGGTCGGCACGCTTGGCCAGTACCACGTCAAAGCCTTCCTGCCATTTCTCGATCAGCCGGGGAATCACCTCGATCGGATCCTGCAAGTCGACGTCGATCGGAATCACGGCGTCGCCCTGGGAATGTTCCAGCCCGGCGAACAAGGCTGGTTCCTTGCCAAAGTTGCGCGAGAAGTCGATGTTGGTAACCATCGGGTCTGACTTGGCCAGTGCGGCGATGATGTCGGCTGTTCGGTCGTGGCTGCCGTCGTTGACAAACAAGATCTCTATCGCGTGTTCGTCAAGCCCTGGATGTTCACGGACGGTTCTGTAGAACTGTTCGATCGTGTCTTCTTCGTTGAAGACCGGTACGACGAGTGAAAGGTTCACGGTTCACTCCTGAATACGCAGTAACGGGAATAGACGAAGCCCAGCATCAGGCTCATTGCCGAGAAGCCGACGAGCATCAGTAGGGGGGGAAGGGCCATATTCTCTGCCAGCTTGCCGACGAGCCAACTCAGCAGGCCCATGAAGGCGACGAACGCAGCGTAGCGCCTGGCGGTGGCTTCCGAGCGAAAGGTCCAGCGAGCGTTGGTAAAGAAGGAAAACGTCACCGCAACGCAGAAGGCGATCAGGTTGCTGAGCGATTGACTATCCAGCCAGTGGTAGGCGAGAGCGAAAATCGACCAGTGCAGCAAGGTATTGATCACTCCGACCGATGCGTATCGGGAAAAGAGCTTGAGCATGGTAGGTAAGCTGACCGTATGGTGACAGAAATTGGCATCGCATGCTGCCGACACAGCCGGGAGAGTGTACAGCCCAGGCCCTGAGATATAAACGTCGAGGCCGCGGTGCAGGAGTTCTTCCATCAGGCGATGCGTCGCTTGGGGGCTAGCTCAATGAAAAAACAGCATTTTCCCTCTAGAGGGCATGACCAGCGTCGATAGCTGATAACCAATCCGGATGTCGCTCCAGCTGGCGGGCGGCACATGGTGGTGCACAAGCTTGGTTAAGGCGACTACGAAGCTTGTGGGAGGATGTCGGCCGATGAAGGTCTCTACGACGGGCTAACCTTTTTCCTTCGCATGCCGCTTTATCGCTATTGTCTTATTAGCGCTCAGAGGACGTTCTGGGTACCGTCCTTGCAGAAAGAGTCGCCACGTGGTGCATCAGCTGCAAATCGTCTTCGTGAGCCATAAGGTGACTTTGCCTTCCCTGGAGGTGGGGGCAGGCTCGATGATGAGCAACGGAGCTTTTCCCAATGTGGGCTAACCCTTAGACTAAACCCGTTTTTTCAACGGACACGGCAATGAAAATATTGATAACCGGTGGCGCCGGCTTCATCGGCTCGGCGGTGATTCGCCACCTGCTGCGAGACACCGATCATTCGGTGGTTAACGTGGACGCCCTGACCTATGCCGGTAATCTGGCCTCGCTAGGCGAGGTCAGCGGCGATGCTCGCTATGCCTTCGAGCATGAGGACATTTGCAACGCCGAGGCCATGGCGCGAGTGTTCGCCACTCACCGCCCGGATGCAGTGATGCACCTCGCAGCTGAGTCCCACGTCGATCGATCCATACATGGTCCGGCTGACTTTCTGGCGACCAATCTGGTCGGCACCGGGGTGCTGCTGGAGGCGGCCCGTGCTTATTGGGAGGGGGCAGACGAGTCCTGTCGGAAGTCGTTTCGTTTCCATCACGTCTCTACCGATGAGGTCTACGGCGACCTGGAGGGGCCGGAGGGTCTGTTCACCGAGAGCACGCCCTATGCGCCGAGTTCGCCGTATTCCGCTACCAAGGCGGGCTCCGATCATCTGGTGCGAGCCTGGCACCGCACCTTCGGCCTTCCGGTGTTGGTCACTAACTGCTCGAACAACTACGGGCCTTACCACTTCCCCGAGAAGTTGATTCCGCTAATGATTCTCAATGCGCGTGCTGGTAAGCCGCTGCCCGTCTACGGAGATGGCCAGCAGGTGCGCGACTGGCTGTATGTGGAGGATCATGCCCGGGCCCTGGTGCGGGTGCTGGAGGCCGGGCGGGTCGGTGAGACCTATAATATCGGCGGGCATAACGAGTGCACCAATCTGGCCGTGGTCGAGACGATCTGTGACCTGCTCGAAGAGTTGACATACGAGCGGCCGGAGTCAGTGGCCCGTTACCGTGACCTGATCACTTATGTACAGGACCGGCCGGGCCACGATCTGCGCTATGCCATCGATGCCGGCAAGATCGAGCAGGAATTGGGCTGGCGCCCGGTCGAGACCTTCGAGAGCGGTCTGCGAAAGACGGTGCAGTGGTATCTCGATAACGACGATTGGGTCGAGGGAGTGACCAGCGGGGCCTATCGGGAATGGACTGCCCGCCACTACGGGGACGCCTGACGGCCACCGCCTAGACAAGGAGAGAATATGAGTAAAGCACGCAAGGGCATTATCCTCGCCGGGGGCTCAGGCACTCGGCTGCACCCAGTGACGTTGGCCATGTCCAAGCAAATGCTGCCGGTGCACGATAAGCCGATGATCTACTATCCGCTGGCGACTCTGATGCTGGCCGGGTTGCGCGAGATCCTGATCATTTCCACCCCGCAGGATACCCCCCGCTTCCAGCAGCTGCTGGGCGATGGTAGTCAGTGGGGGATCCGCCTGGAATACGCGGTACAGCCCTCGCCGGACGGGCTGGCACAGGCCTTCACCATCGGCGAGGAGTTCCTGGATGGTGCTCCGAGCGCCCTCATTCTGGGTGACAATATCTTCCATGGCCACGATCTGCAGCCCCTGCTCGACAGCGCCATGTCGCGCGATAGCGGGGCCAGTGTCTTCGCCTATCACGTGCATGACCCCGAGCGTTACGGGGTGGTGGCCTTCGATGAAGCAGGGCGAGCGACCTCCCTGGAAGAGAAGCCGACCCGGCCTCGCTCCAACTTCGCCGTGACCGGCCTTTATTTCTATGATGCCGACGTGGTGCAGATGGCTAAGGAACTCACTCCATCGGCGCGCGGGGAGCTTGAGATCACCGACATCAATCGGCTGTACCTTGAGCGTGGTGACCTTGGGGTCGAGATGATGGGCCGAGGCTTCGCCTGGCTGGATACCGGCACCCATGAGTCGCTGATGGAGGCATCCAACTTCATCGCCACCATCGAGCACCGCCAGGGGCTCAAGGTCTGTTGTCCCGAGGAGATCGCCTGGCGAAACGGCTGGCTCGACGACGAAGGACTGCTCGCCCTGGCCGCGCCGCTGGCCAAGAGCGGCTATGGCCAGTACCTGCAGCGCCTGGTGACACGCGGGGAGGTCAAGGCATGAAGGTTACTCCCACGGCACTGCCGGAAGTGCTCATCCTGGAACCCAAGGTCTTCGGCGATGCACGGGGTTTCTTCATGGAAAGCTTCAACCAGCGCGCCTTCGAGGATGCGACCGGTCTGCAGCGTGACTTCGTCCAGGACAACCACTCTCGTTCCCGTCAAGGCGTGCTGCGGGGCATCCATTATCAGCTGGAGCAGCCCCAGGGCAAGCTGGTGCGGGTGACCCAGGGCCGAGTCTTCGATGTCGCGGTGGACCTGCGTCGCCACTCCCCGCGCTTCGGCCAGTGGGCCGGGGTGGAGCTCTCCGGCGATAACCAGCGACAGCTGTGGGTGCCGGAAGGTTTTGGCCATGGCTTCCTGGTGCTTTCCGAAAGCGCCGACTTCCTCTACAAGACCACCGACTACTATCATCCGGCCTCGGAGCGCTGCATCCGCTTCGACGATCCTGATATCGCCATCGAATGGCCCGAGGTGGCCGAGCCGGCGCTCTCCGAGAAGGATCGGGCCGGTGACGCCTTGAAGGATGCCGAGGTGTTCGAATGAGTGTGAACTGGCTGGTACTGGGCGCCAATGGCCAGGTTGGGCGCCAGTTGACGCGCAGCCTGCAGCCGCTCGGACCGGGCATGGCGCTTTCGCGTACTGACTGCGATCTCGCCGAGCCGGGACGGGTGGCTGAGGTGGTGCGCGAGCGAGCGCCAGCCGTCGTGGTGAACGCGGCGGCCTACACGGCAGTGGATCGTGCCGAAGAGGAGCCGGAATTGGCGCGGCGGCTCAATGCCGAGGCCGTTGCCGAACTGGCCGATGCCTGCCGTGAGGTAGGTGCCGTCCTGGTGCACTATTCGACCGACTATGTCTTCGCCGGCGACGGCGATCGGCCCTTTAGCCCAGACGATACGCCCGCGCCGATGTCCATATATGGACGTACCAAGTGGGAAGGCGAGCAGGCGATCGAAGCCTCGGGCGTCCGGCATCTGATCCTGCGCACGAGTTGGGTCTATGACGCCCGGGGACACAACTTCGTCAATACCATGCTGCGTCTGGCGGGAGAGCGAGATCGACTCCAGGTGGTGAACGATCAGGTCGGTGCACCGACCTGGGCGGCGACAATCGCCGATGTCACAGCGCTGGTGGTGCACGACTGGGCCCGAGGTGGCTTCGATGAGGGCCGGGGTGGCACCCATCACCTCTGCGCTCGGGGCGAGACCAGCTGGTACGGCTTCGCCGAGGCGATCTTCACGGCGGCAGTCGAATCTGGGCGAATCGAGGCGACGGCGCGGCCCGAGGTCTTGCCTATAACCAGTGCCGAATTTCCCCAGAAGGCGCCGCGACCGGCGAACTCAAGGCTGGAGTCGAGCAGCCTGGAAGCGGCCTTCTCACTGCGCCTGCCACACTGGCGTGATGCACTGGACGCCTGTCTCGCCAGTTGAGCATTGTACGGCGCCGGCAAGCCGCGACGCCCCACGCCCCGCCAGGATGCACCCTGGCGGGGCGTTTTCATGTTCACTCCTGGTGCATCGGCGCCGCCGTGTCCCGCTCTAAAGGGGGCTCCCTAGGTGACAGAACGTTTTTGCCGTGCCCTGGCACGCCCCCTGCATGGAGCATGACGCGTCCACCACTCCGGAGCCGGATCCGCCATGCCCTCGACATCAGCCTCGCCATACGACCCCACCCGGCGAGCGCGCCTGGTCTTCACCGACCTGGATGGCTCGCTGCTCGACCACCATACCTACGACTGGTCGGCCGCCAGGCCCTGGCTCGCCCGGCTGAAGGCCGAGGGCGTACCGGTGATCCCGGTGACCAGCAAGACCCGCAGCGAGATCCTGCCGCTGCGCCGTGAGCTCGGCCTCGAGGACGCCCCCTTCATCGCCGAGAACGGCGCCCTGGCCGGCCTGCCGCTCGCCTGGTGTCATGCCCGGCTGGACCGGGGGCCGGGCCCCGATGGCGTGGCGATCCGCACCCTGGGGGTCGATATCGGCTTCATCCGCCAGCGGCTTTCGGTGTGGCGGGAGCGGCTGGGGCTTGGCTTCACCACCATGAGCGAGATGCCACTGGAGGAGCTGGTCGCCGTCACCGGGCTGGCGGAGCCTGAGGCCCGCCTGGCGCGGCTGCGCGAGGGCAGCGAGCCGCTGGTCTGGGAGGAGGGGGATGAGCGCCTCGCGGCCTTCCGCAAGGGCCTCGAGGGCGACGGCCTGCGCCTGGTGCGGGGTGGGCGCTTCTGGCACGTCACCGGCGACTGCGACAAGGGCAGCGCCGTCGCCTGGCTGACCGAGCGCTTCGCGTCGCTGCGTGGCAGCCGGCCCCGGACCCTGGCGCTGGGCGACGGCCCCAATGACATCGCCATGCTCGAGGGGGTCGACCAGGCGGTGGTGATCCGTGGCTGTCACGACTTGACGGTCGCGCCGACCCAGGCGTCGCTCTATCGCAGCGTGACCACCGGCCCCGCCGGCTGGGCCGAGGGGATGGAGCACTGGTGGGGGCGAGACGAGCGTCGAGTGGGCTCGGCGGAGGAGGGCGAGCCGCCGGCCGAGCCCGGGTCGTTCGACGACGGGGTGACGGCATGAGCGACTTCCACCAGAACGGCATCATCACCGATTTCCACAACCTGACCCGTCGGCCGCTGGCGGCCCTGGAAGCGGAGCTGTGCGACTTCTCCGCCCGGCGCCCGATGAGCCTGATCCTGCCGTCGCTGTTCTCCGAGCTGGAGGGGCCGGCGCTCGACCACATCGTCGAGGAGATCGCCCGGGTGCCCTACCTCGCGGAGGTGGTGATCGGCCTGGATCGTGCCGATCGGGAGCAGTTCCTGCGCGCCAGGGAGTTCTTCGCCCGGCTCCCCCAGCACCACCGCATCCTCTGGCACGACGGCCCGCGGCTCCAGGCGCTGGACGCCGAACTCGAGGCCCAGGGCCTGGCCCCCCAGCAGCCCGGCAAGGGGCGTAACGTCTGGTACTGCGGGGGCTATGTGCAGGCCTCGAACCGCGGGCGGGTGGTGGCCCTGCACGACTGCGACATCCTCACCTACGACCGGGGGCTTCTGGCGAGGCTCTTCTATCCGGTGGTCCACCCGCGCTTCAACTACGAGTTCTGCAAGGGCTACTACCCGCGCATCGCCGAGGGGCGGCTCAACGGCCGGGTCTCGCGGCTGATGGTCACCCCGCTGCTGAGGGCGCTCAAGACGATCCACGGCCCCTTGCCCTATCTCGAGTACCTGGACAGCTTCCGCTACGCGCTCTCCGGCGAGTTCGCCATGCGCACCGAGGTGCTCGACGGCATCCGCATCCCCGCCGACTGGGGGCTGGAGATCGGCGTGCTCTCCGAGGTGCACCGCAACTACTCCACCAAGCGGCTCTGCCAGGTCGACCTGGCCGACGCCTACGACCACAAGCACCAGCCGGTCTCCGCCGAGGACGCCACGGGCGGGCTCAACCGCATGAGCCTCGATATCGCCAAGTCGCTCTACCGCAAGCTGGCGACCCAGGGCGTGACCTTCAGCGCCGAGGGCTTTCGCACGCTGAAGGCGACCTACTACCGTCTGGCGCTGGACCTGATCGAAGCCTACGACCACGACGCCGTGATGAACGGCCTGAGCCTGGATCGCCACGCCGAGGAGCAGGCCGTGGAGCTGTTCGCCGCCAACCTGCTAGAGGCCGGCAGCGACTTCCTGGACTACCCCCGCGAACGCCCCTTCATCCCCAGCTGGAATCGCGTCAAGGCGGCCATTCCCGACCTGCCGGAGCGCCTGAGCCAGGCGGTGGAGCGTGACCACGCCGGGGAGGTCTAGCCGGGCCGGCACCGACATATCGCGAATCCGTTATGCTGAGGGCAGAGGGGCGACCGTGCCCCGCCACGCCAGCCACCGGGAGCGAGACCATGTCGACACTGACCTTTCAGGGTGCGGTCAAGGAAGTCACCGGTTCCCGCTACCTCCTCGAGGTAGACGGCGATCATTGCACGCATCGGCTGCTGCTGGAGTGCGGCCTGCACCAGGGCGGCGGGGATGCCGACGAGGCCAACGCCCGCGGCTTCGGCCGTCTGCCCGGCGAGCTCGAGGCGGTGGTGCTCTCCCACGGCCACCTCGACCACTCGGGACTACTGCCGAAGCTCGTTCGCGAGGGGTACGACGGGCCGATCCACTGCACCCGTGGCACCCGCGACCTGCTGGAGATCATGCTGCAGGACGCCGCCTTCATCATGGCCAAGGACGTCGAGTGGGAGAACAAGTGGCGCAGGCGACACGGCAAGCCGCTGATCGAGCCGCTCTACGAGCTGAAGGACGTGGAGCGCACCCTGGCGCTCTGCACCTCCCATGGCTATGGCCAGCCCGTTTCGCTTCCTGGCGGTGTCACCCTGGTGTTCCACGACGCTGGACACATCCTGGGCTCGGCCATCGTCGAGCTGGCCGTGCCCTCCGGTGGCCAGACGCGGCGCCTGGTCTTCTCGGGGGATCTGGGCAACCCCAGCTCGGTGCTGATGAAGGATCCCGAGAAGCTCCATGAGGCGGACCTGGTGCTGATGGAGAGCACCTACGGCGATCGCGACCACCGCCCCCTGGACGAGACCCTGGAGGAGTTCGCCCAGGTGCTGGAGGAGGCTCATGCGGCGGGCGGCAACGTGCTGATTCCCGCCTTCGCCGTGGGTCGCACCCAGGAGATCCTCTACCACCTGAGCGTGCTCTATCACGAGGGGCGGCTGCGCCAGCAGCTGGTCTTTCTCGACAGCCCCATGGCGATCAAGGTCACCGAGCTCTACCACCGCGCTCGCAAGTCCCTGGATCCCGACGATCTCAAGGTGCTCAACGTCGCCGCCAGCGGCGATACCAGCCGCTATCTGCCGATTCTCCGCATGACGCGCACGGTGGAGGAGTCGATGGCCATCAACCGCATCCACGGCGGGGCGATCATCATTGCCGGCGCCGGGATGTGCAACGGCGGTCGCATCCTGCACCACTTCCGCTACAACCTCGAGAAGCCCAGCACCCGGCTGGTGATCGTCGGCTTCCAGGCCGGGGGCACGCTGGGCCGCCAGATCGTCGACGGAGCCGAGCGGGTGCGCGTGATGGGCCAGGACCTGGCGGTCAAGGCCCGGGTGCACACCATCGGCGGCTTCTCGGCCCATGCCGGCCAGACCCAGCTGCTCGGCTGGGTCGGCGCCTTCCGCCATCGCCCCCGCGTCTACCTGGTGCATGGCGAGCCCGGCGCCCAGCGGGCGCTCCAGGCGCTGCTCGAGCAAAGCGGCATCGACGCCGAGATTCCCGCTTTTGGTGATCGCCTCGAGCTCTAGGGCGGGCTCCTCGCTCAACTCGCCTTTCGTCTCGCCTATCGCGGCGATGCACGGCGTCAATCGGTTGTTAGAGTTATAGGTGATAAGGTAATTCCACATTTCTCGATGGACGCCCGGCCTGATCCGGGCGCCAACGGAGGTGACCGATGCAGACCTTCGCCCTCTCCCCGAGCACGGGGGCCGGCAACCCCGAGGTGGCCGGTTTCTTCGACCCGCGCACCTTCTCCGTGCAGTACGTGGTCAGCGACCCGGCCACCGGCAAGTGCGCCATCATCGACCCGGTCCACGACTTCGACGAGAAGTCCGGTGCCACCGCCACCCACCGTGCCGACGAACTGCTCGCCTACGTGGAGAAGCAGGGTTTCGAGGTGCAGTGGATCCTCGACACCCATCCCCATGCCGATCACTTCTCCGCGGCGCAGTACCTGAAGGAGAAGACCGGCGCCCCCACCTCCATCGGCGAGAAGGTGGTCGAGGTCCAGGCGCTCTGGAAGGAGCTCTACCACTGGCCCGACTTCCCGGCCGACGGTTCCCAGTGGGATCGGCTCTTCGCCGAGGGGGACACCTTCCGCCTCGGCGAGCTGGAGGCGCGGGTGATGTTCTCGCCGGGCCATACCCTGGCCTCGATCACCTACGTGATCGGCGATGCCGCCTTCGTTCATGACACGCTCTTCCAGCCCGATTTCGGCACCGCCCGGGCCGACTTCCCCGGCGGCGACGCCCACCAGCTGTGGCGCTCCATCCAGGCGATCCTGGCGTTGCCCGACGCGACACGGCTGTTCACCGGCCATGACTACATGCCCGATGGCCGCGAGCCCCAGTGGGAGAGCACGGTGCGCGAGCAGCGCGAGACCAACAAGCACCTGGCGGGGGACGTCAGCGAGGCCGACTACGCGGCCATGCGCGACGAGCGCGATGCCGAGCTGCCCATGCCCAAGCTGATCCTGCACGCCCTGCAGGTGAACATCCTGGGCGGGCGCCTGCCGGCGCCCGAGCCCAACGGCAAGCGCTACCTGAAGATTCCGCTGGACGCCCTGGACGGCGCCGACTGGTAGTGATGTCCGTGTGGCGCGAGACCCATCGCCTCGGCGATGGGTCCTCTGGATGAGGGGGTGTCATTCATTCTCGGTCTTTTATTCTTAAATAGTCTAATCTTAGAATCTATATTGCGTTAAGCTGACGCCATCACCCGTACAGTGACATTCGACGGAGGGCGTTTGTGATGTCCCAGCAGTCCAGCGTGGCCCGGCCAGGCGTATCACGACCCAACGTGGCTCGACCCATCGTGACCCACTTCTTCGACGAGCCGACCAACACCTTCAGCTATGTGGTGCAGGATCCCGAGAGTCGTGCCTGCGCGATTCTCGATTCGGTGCTCGACTTCGACTACGCCGCCGGTCGCACCGACGTGCGCTCCGCCGACGCCATCATCGCCTTCGTGCGCGAGCACGACCTCGAGGTCGAGTGGATCCTCGAGACCCACGTCCACGCCGACCACCTCTCCGCGGCGCCCTACCTGCACGAGGCGCTGGGGGGCAAGACCGGCATCGGCGCCCGTATCACCGTGGTGCAGGAGGTCTTCGGCAAGGCCTTCAATGCCGGCACCGAGTTCGCCCGCGACGGCAGCCAGTTCGACCGTCTCTTCGAGGAGGGCGATACCTTCGCCATCGGCGATCTGGAAGGGCGGGTGCTGCACACCCCGGGCCACACTCCGGCCTGCCTGACCTACGTGATCGGCGATGCCGCCTTCGTCGGCGATACCCTCTTCATGCCGGACTACGGCACCGCGCGCTGCGACTTCCCGGGCGGCGATGCGCGCACCCTCTATCGCTCCATCCAGAAGGTGCTGGCCCTGCCGGACGAGACACGGCTGTTCCTGTGCCATGACTACAAGGCCCCGGAGCGCGAGGCGTACCAGCACGAGACCAGCGTGGCGGAGCAGCGAGCCCATAACGTGCACGTCCACGAGGGCGTCAGCGAGGAGGCGTTCGTCAAGATGCGCACCGAGCGCGACGCCACCCTCGGCATGCCCCGGCTGATCCTGCCGTCGGTGCAGGTCAACATGCGTGCCGGGCACCTGCCGCCGGCCGAGGAGAACGGCCAGGTCTACCTCAAGGTACCGATCAACAGGTTCTGATCCCCAGGTCTGATCGTTAGAGGAGTGTTTCCATGCAGATCCAATCCCTCGAAACCGGCTTCGCCATCGCCGATGCCGTGACCCCCGCCGATCTCGACGAGGTCGCCCGTCGCGGCTTCCGCGCGGTGATCTGCAACCGCCGTCCCGGCGAGGCCGAGGACCACCCCGACGACCGGCGCCTGCGAGACCGGGCCGCCGAGCTCGGCCTGGCGTGGCGCACTATCCCGGTGACGCCGGGCGACTACGGCGAGGCGGACATCGCGGCCTTCAGCGAGGCGCTGGACGAGCTGCCCACGCCGATCCTGGCCTTCTGCAAGACCGGCAAGCGCGCCGTGCATCTCTGGGCCCAGGCCCGCAGCCGCGAGGCCGGCTGTGACATTCCGGCGCTGCTGGCCGCGGCTCACGCGGCCGGCCACGATCCGCAGCCGATCCGCGAGATGCTCAAGGTCTGACAGGCACACGCCCCGCGCGCCGCGACGGAACCGGGTTCACGACCGATGACGAGACGCCCATGACCCTTTCCCGCTGGATTCCCCTGCTCGGCTGGCTGCACGGCTATCGGCGCGACGTCCTGGCCCGTGACCTGCTGGCGGCGGTGATCGTGACGCTGATGCTGGTGCCCCAGGCGCTGGCCTACGCCCTGCTGGCGGGGCTGCCTCCGGAGGTGGGGCTCTACGCCAGCATGCTGCCGCTGGTGCTCTATGCCCTCTTCGGCACCAGCGCCACCCTGGCGGTGGGGCCGGTGGCGGTGGCCTCGCTGATGACCGCCTCGGCGCTCTCCGGCATCGCGGCGCCCGGCAGCGCCGAGTACGTGGCGGCCGCCCTGGTGCTGGCCGCGCTCTCCGGGCTGGTGCTGGTGGGCATGGGCCTGCTGCGCCTGGGATTTCTGGCCAACTTCCTGAGCCACCCGGTGATCTCGGGCTTCGTCACCGCCTCGGGGATCCTGATCGCCGCCAGCCAGCTACGCCACGTGCTCGGCGTGGAGGCGTCCGGCCACAACCTGGTGGAGATGGGCGCGGCGCTGATCGCGGGGATCACAGCGACCAACCCCATCACCCTGGCGATCGGCCTGGGCGTCTGGGCGTACCTGTTGATCTGCCGGCGCAGGCTCAAGGGCTGGCTCACCCGCCTGGGCCTCGCGACGACCTCGGCGGACCTGGTGGCCAAGGCGGCACCGGTGTCGGCGGTGATCGTCACCACCCTGCTGGCCTGGGGGCTGGGGCTCGGCGCCCAGGGCGTGGCCCTGGTCGGCCAGGTGCCGAGCGGCCTGCCGACGCTGGCGCTGCCGAGCCTCGAGCCCGAGCTCTGGTCGACGCTGCTGCCGGCGGCGGTGCTGATCAGCCTGGTGGGCTTCGTGGAGTCGGTCTCGGTCGCCCAGACCCTGGCCGCCAAGCGCCGCCAGCGCATCGAGCCCAACCGGGAGCTGATCGCGCTGGGGCTGGCCAATCTCGGCGCCGGGACGAGCGGCGGCTCGCCGGTCTCCGGGGGCTTCTCGCGCTCGGTGGTCAACTTCGAGGCCGGCGCCGCCACGCCGCTCGCCGGCGCCTTCACGGCCGTGGGCATCGCCCTGGCGACCCTCACCCTGACCACCCCGCTGGCCTTCCTGCCCAAGGCGACGCTCGCCGCCACCATCATCGTCGCGGTGGGCACCCTGATCGACCTGCCCGCCATCAAGCGCACCTGGGACTACTCCCGGGCCGACGGCGTGGCCATGCTGGCCACCCTGGTGCTGACCCTGGTCCACGGGGTGGAGAGCGGCATCCTGGTGGGAGTGGGGCTCTCGCTGGGCCTGCATCTCTACCGCACCAGCCGCCCGCACAGCGCCGTGGTGGGCCGGGTGCCGGGAAGCGAGCACTTTCGTAATGTGCGGCGCCACGCGGTGGAGACCGACGAGCGGCTGGCGATCCTGCGGGTCGACGAGAGCCTCTACTTCGCCAATGCCCGCTACCTGGAGGACACCGTGATGGCCCTCGCGGCTCGCCAGCCGGGCCTTGCCCATATCGTGCTGGCCTGCCAGGCGGTCAACGTCATCGACGCCTCGGCGCTGGAAAGCCTCGAGGCGATCAACGCCCGCCTGAGGGACGCCGCCGTCACCCTGCACCTGGCCGAGGTCAAGGGACCGGTGATGGATCGCCTGGAGCATACCGACTTCTGCCGGGCGCTGACCGGCCGCGTCTTCCTGAGCACCTATGACGCCTGGCGAACGCTCCATGAGCATCGTGAGGTCGAGACGTCCCCGGCGGCCTGCGGCGGTGCCGGCCTCGCCACGGAGGCGCCGTCACCCTCCACCGATTCGGGGCACAGCCCCATCACCGGAAATGCCCCCGTTCGAGAGCGTTTTCGCCTACACCGAGGAGACTCACCATGACCCACAATGTCGGCGGTATCGACAAGCTCGCCCGCATCATCATCGGCGCCGTGCTGATCGGCCTTTCCATCACCGGCCAGATCGGCGCCTGGGGCTGGATCGGCCTGCTGCCGCTGGTCACCGGCCTGCTCGGCACCTGTCCCGCCTATCGCCTGCTGGGCATCAGCACCTGCCAGCGGCAGAAGTGAACGATCGACACACACCCAAGGGAGGATCTCTCACGTGGATGGGATGACTAGCCTGCAGGGGCTGATCGGGGGGATCCTGATCGGCCTGTCGGCCACCTGGCTGATGGCGACCCTGGGTCGCATCGCCGGCATCAGCGGTATCCTCGGCACCCTGATCACCCAGCGGCCCCGGGGCGACAGCGCCTGGCGACTGGCCTTCCTGCTGGGGCTGATCAGCGGCCCGATCGTACTGATCCTCGCCGGCGGCGGGGCCGGCAACGTGGCGGGCGCGCCGGGCGAGGTGGTCGGCGCGCCCGCCGGTGGCGTGCCGCTGATGCTCGCCGCCGGGCTGCTGGTGGGGTTTGGCACCGGGATCGGCAGCGGCTGCACCAGCGGTCACGGCGTCTGCGGCCTGGCGCGGCTGTCGACGCGCTCGCTGGTCGCCACCCTGACCTTCCTGGTCGCCGCCATCGTGACCGTCTTCGTGGTGCGTCATGGCATCGGAGGTGGGGCATGAGGCGCGAGACGCAAAAGACGCTCATGGGCTACGTCGCCGGGCTGCTCTTCGGCCTCGGCCTCGCGGTCTCCGGCATGACCGATCCGGCCCGGGTGCTCGGCTTCCTGGATCTCGCCGGCGCCTGGGATCCGACCCTGATGGTCGTGCTGGGCGGGGCGGTGGTCACCAACTTCATCGGCTACCGACTGGTGCTGCGCCGTCCCCACCCGCTGATCGGCGAGCGCTTCCAGCTGCCCACGCGTACCGACCTGGATGGCCGGCTGATCGGCGGTGCCGCCCTGTTCGGCATCGGCTGGGGGCTCTCCGGCTACTGCCCCGGGCCGGCCTTCGCTTCCATCGCCGGGCTCTCCGCGCCGTTGGCCGCCATGCTGGTGGCGATGGTGCTCGGCTGGTTCCTGGCGCGGGCGATCCCCGCCCGGGGCTGAGCGCCTCGCCCTCCCTCTCGTGCCTCCCCCTGCATGGGGGAGGCACCCTATCGACCAAAGGACGGCCTGTCGGGCGCCGCGGGTTAATGCCGGCTTAATGGCCCGGTGACAACATGTCGCAGTTCACGAGGATTTCCTGTCATGCACGTACTGCTCATCGAGGATGATGCCCTGGTGGCGTCGGGCATCCAGGCCGGGCTCGGCGTCTACGACTTCGTCGTCGACACCGTGGGCACCATGGCCGAGGCGCGCTCGGCCATGGAAACGGTCTCAAGCGACGTGGTGATCCTCGATCGCGGCCTGCCCGACGGCGACGGCATGACGCTGCTCGAGGAGTGGCGGGCGGCCGGCATCGATACCCCGGTGCTGATCCTCACCGCGCGTGACGCGGTGAGCGATCGCATCGAGGGGCTGCACGTCGGCGCCGATGATTACCTGGTCAAGCCCTTCGATCTCGACGAACTGGTGGCGCGCCTGCTGGCGCTGCTGCGACGGGCCGCCGGACGTTCCCGGGCACTGGTCGAGCACGGCGCGCTGTGTCTCGATCCCGTCTCCCGGGAGGTGACGGTGGCGGGGCGGCCGGTGGCGCTGTCGCGCCGCGAGCTGGTGCTGCTGGAGGCCTTCCTCCAGGCGCCGCGCAGCGTGCTCAGCGCCGAGCAGCTCAAGGACAGCCTCTACGGCATGAACGAGGAGGTGGAGAGCAACGCGCTCAACGTGCACATCCACCACCTGCGCCGCAAGCTCGGCAACCGGGTGATCGAGACGGTGCGCGGGCTGGGCTACCGGCTGGGTCCGCCCGAGGCGGTCGAGGCGACGCGTCGCCCCGGGGCCGGTCGCCGATGAGCCTGCGCACGCGCCTGGTGCTGACCCTCGGGGCGACGCTGCTGCTGCTGTGGGGGCTCGCCGCCGCCTGGCTGATGCGCGATCTCTACCAGCAGGTCGAGGCGACACTCGACCAGCGCCTGGCCCAGTCGGCGCGCATGGTCTCGGGGCTGATGGCGCAGCTGCCGGTCGAGGTGTGGGAACAGGCCGATCGGCGGGCGCTCTCGATCCCGCCCATCGAGGGGTTGGCCTGCCAGGTGCACTCGCCGCGGGGCGAGATCCTGGCGCGCACCCATAGCGACATGCAGGAGGTGTTGAAGGCCAGCGCGCCGGGGCATGCCTATCGGGAGGAGGGCGGCGTGACCTGGCGGGTGTTCACCTACCAGCGCAACGGGCTGACCATCACCACCGCGGATCGCATGGACGAGCGCGACCTGCTGATGCGCAACGTGCTGGAGGTGGCGGTGGTGCCCTTCGTGGTGGCCCTGGCGGGCAGCCTGCTGGCGCTGTGGATCGGCGTGGTGAGAGGGCTCGCGCCGCTGGAACGGCTGCGCGATGCCCTGGCGCGACGTCATCCCGACGCCCTGGCGCCGGTGGCGACCCACGGCGTGCCGCATGAGATCCGCCCGCTGGTGGATACGCTCAATGCCCTGCTGGCGCGGATCCAGCAGGCCATCGTCCGCGAACAGCGCTTCACCAACGACGCGGCCCATGAGCTTCGCACGCCGCTCACGGCCATCAAGACCCATCTGCAGGTGGCGCGGCGCGTGGAGGGCGAGGCGGCGCGCCGGGCGCTGGATCACGCCGAGGAGGGCGTGGCGCGACTATCCTGCACCTTGGACCAGCTGCTGATGCTGGCCCGGGTCGAGGGGCGGGTGCACTTCGAGGACGGCGAGGTCAGCCGCGCCGCCGACGTGGTGGAGCTGGCCCTGCGCGACGCCTCGGCGAGCGAGCGCGCGCGGTTCGCGCTGCCCGAGGCCTGGCCCGACGGCGAGCTCGCGGTGCCCCGGGAGCTCGCCATCACGGCGCTGCGCAACCTGGTGGACAACGCCCTGCGCCACGGGCCCGAGGGGAGCCCGGTGGCGGTGACGAGCCGGCTCGACGCGGCGAACGGGATGCTGACCTTCTGCGTCAGGGATCACGGCCCCGGGGTCGAGGAGGCCGAGCTCGAGCAGCTGTCCCGACGCTTCTGGCGCGCGAGCTCCCGGCAGGGCAGCGGTCTGGGGCTGGCGATCGTGGCGGCCATCGCCGAGCGCTTCGGTGGCCGACTGGCATTTTGCCGCCCCGAGGGGGGCGGGCTCGAGGCGCGGCTGACGCTGCCGCTGACGACGGGGCCGGTTCGTCCGGCCCGACAGGAGTCCCTGCAGGGGATCAACGACAATGACGAGGGGGAACCCTAGATGACGATCATACGGATCGCGAGTGGCGTCGGGCTGTTGCTGGGCCTGGCCTCCGTACAGGCGGCAGCACAGCCCCAGGACCTGGAGGGGGATGCCGAGCGTGGCCAGCAAGCGGCCGGCGTCTGCGTGGCCTGCCACCAGGCCGACGGCATGGGCATGGACAACCCGGGTGGTGAGTCCTGGCCGCGCCTGGCCGGCCTGCCGGCGGCCTACATCGAGAAGCAGCTGCACGACATCAAGGCGGGGGAGCGTGAGAGCGCCACCATGATGCCGTTCGCCAACATGCTCGATGACCAGCAGATCGCCGACGTCTCGGCCTACTACGCCGAGATGGCGGCCTGGCCGAGCCTGCCCACCGCGTATCAACCCGCCGAGCCCGAGGACGCCGCCGTGTGGCTGGCCAATCGCGGCGACTGGGCCCAGGACAGCATGATCCCGGCCTGCAACCAGTGCCACGGGCCCAACGGCCAGGGCGTAGGGGAGAGTTTCCCGCCGCTGGCCGGCCAGCATGCCGGCTACCTCGCGACCCAGCTCCAGGCCTGGCGCGACGGCTCGCGCCACAACGATCCCAACCAGCTGATGGCGGGCGTCGCCGAGCGCCTCGACGAGGCGCAGATCACGATGATCGCCGACTACTACGCCAGCCTTCCCACCACGCTCGCCGAGCGCGACGCCCCGTCATCCGAGGAGGACGCCCAATGAGCCTGCGCAGATCCCAGCCGCTGATGGCGGCGACCCTGGTCGCGACCCTGGCCCTCTCGCCGGCCGCCCTGGCCCAGGACGAGGGCGTCGAGCGGGACTACCAGATTCCGCTGCCAGAGGCCCCCGAGGGCGAGGTGACCTTCCAGCCTCCCCACGAGCGCGACCTGCCCGACAACCAGTACGGCGACATGGTGCGCAAGGGGCGCGATCTCTTCGTCGACACCCAGTCGCTGCGCGGCGAGTACGTCTTCAACGACCAGAACTGCGCCAACTGCCACCTCGACGCCGGCCGCCTGGCCAACTCCGCGCCGATGTGGGCCTCCTTCGGCGTCTACCCGGCCTACCGCGGCAAGAACGACAAGGTGAACACCATGGCCGAGCGGATCCAGGGCTGCTTCACCTACTCCATGAACGGCAAGCCCCCGGAGTATGGCAGCGAGCCGCTGGTGGCCATGCAGACCTACCTGCACTGGATGTCGACGGGGGCGCCGATCAACGAGTCGCTGCCCGGTCGCGGCTACCCCAAGCTCGAGGACGCCGAGCAGGCGCCCGATCGTGCCCGCGGCGCCGAGGTCTACGCCGCCCAGTGCGCGGTCTGCCACGGCGACGAGGGGCAGGGCCAGAAGGTCGGCGAGCGGCAGGTGTTCCCGCCGCTGTGGGGCGATGGCGCCTATAACTGGGGCGCCGGCATGCACCGGGTGAACACGGCGGCCAACTTCATCAAGGCCAACATGCCCCTGGGCAAGCCCTACTCCCTCAGCGACCAGCAGGCCTGGGACGTGGCGGCGTTCATCAATAGCCACGAGCGCCCCCAGGATCCGCGTCGCCGGACCCTGGAGACCCTGGAGGAGACCGACGCGACCTTCCACAACCACCACGGCTTCTACGGGGACGAGATCGACGGACGACGCCTGGGCGATCACGCCGATTTCGGCGAGAATCCGCGGCCCCTCGACGGCTGAGCGTTTCTCCCGGGCGAACGCAACGGGCCCCGCTGCCATTCGGCAGCGGGGCCCGTCGTGTTCAGAGACCGTGTTCGAGAGCGTCGGCTCAGGGACGCGGTGAGCCCATCATCTCGATCAGGCGCGCCTCCTGGGGGGCACCCTGGACCTGTTCCAGGCGACCGTCGTCGCCGCGATAGTAGGTGGTGGGGGTGGCCATCAGTCCCAGGCTCTCGAAGAGCTGGTTGTTGGCGCGGACCCGCTCCTCGATCTCGCGCGGCTGCGCCCTGGCCTCGGCGACGCGCTCCTCGGTCTGGTGGGCCTGCAGCGCGCTGCTCGGGTCGTCGGCGCCGAGCAGCGCGGCGGCCTTGGCCGGGCTGTCGCTCTTCAGGATGCCGACCATGATATGGCGCAGCTGGACCCGGCCGGCGTCGACCCAGGGGCGGCTCTGCTCGTGGAAGCGCGCGCAGTAGGGGCAGTTGGGATCGGTGAAGGTGTAGAGGATGCGCTCGGCGTCCGGGTCGCCATCGGCGATCCAGTGGCTCTGCTCGAGCTCCTGCCACACCTCGGCCTCCTGGGCGCTGCGGACGTGCTCGTCCAGCGGCGCGGCGGACAGGTCGTTGCCCTCGGCGTCGAGGAGGGTGCCGACCAGGGCATGTTCGCCATCCTGGGTGAGGTAGACCGCCATCGCTCGGCCCTGATGGCTGGCGGCGAAGCCGGCAAGCCCGCTCGGCGCCTCGAAGCGGGCGTGGATCTCCAGCCCCTCCTCCACCAGGGCCTGGATCGGGGCCGGCCAGGACGTGTCGGCGGAGAGCGTCGTGGCGGCGGTCAGGGAAAGCAGGCCGATCGTCAGGGTGAGGGGTCGCATCGCGAAGTCCTGTCGTTGAGAGCTGTCGTTGAGAGCTGTCGTTAAGAGCTGTCATCAAGAGATGTCGCACGGAGACGCCGTGGGGCGATGTCGTGGAGGCGAGTTGGGACCCACGCCGTCTCCCCGAAGTTCCCATCCTGACACGCCGACATTAGCCGTGAATTAATCGCGGGATCGTCAGGCGGGGCGAGATGTCGCATCCCGCTTGGCGGCGTCGCCGTGGCAGGATAGGGGCTGCCTCTCTCATGACTGCTGGAGTCCATCGCCATGCGCCGCGCCACCCGTCCGCTGTTCCTGCTCTCACTGCTCTGCATGCCGCTGCTGGGCGCCGTCGCCCAGGCCGACTCCCTCACCGTCGAGGGGGCGCACGTGCGCGCCGTGCCCCCCGGGTCGCCCACCACCGCCGCCTTCATGACCCTGAGCAACCCGGGCGAGACAGACCTGGCACTGGTCGGGGGGAGTTCGCCGCTGGCCGGCCGCCTGGAGCTTCACAACCACGTGATGGTCGACGGCGTGATGCAGATGCGCCGGGTCGAGGCGATCCCGCTGCCGGCCGGCGAGACCGTGCGGCTGGCGCCGGGGGGCTGGCACCTGATGATGTTCGAGCTGGCCGCGAGCCCGGCCGAGGGCGAGCGCGTCGAGCTCACCCTGACCCTCGACAGCGGTGAGGCGATCACCCTCGAGGCGCCGGTCCAGCGCGTACAGCCGATGGAGATGTCGGACCCGGAAGCGATGGGTAAGGAAGAGACGGAACCGCACTCGGCGCACTGATCACCCCCATCGGTCATCCCCATCGATCACCCGGGATGCACCAGCCACAGGCTGCGGTAGGGCGCGAGGCTCCCTTCCGCGCTCTTGTCACCGGCCCAGGGCGCGTCTTCCAGCAGGTCGTGCCAGCCGGGGGCGGCCAGGGCGTCGAGATCGAGCGGCTGGCGGCGGTCGGTGACGTTATGGATCGCCAGCAGGCGCCGGCCGTCGTCGAGCGGTCCCCGCTCCAGCACCAGCAGCGCCGGTGAGGAGGGGATCACGCGCTGGGGCGCATCCGGATGGAAGCAGGGCTCTTGGCGGCGCACCTCCAGGCGCCGCTTCAGGGCCAGGAACACCTCCCGGGTCGGGGTGTTGCGGCTCTCCAGCAGCTCCTCGAGGGACGGGGCGTGCCAGCGGTGGCGGTTGATCGCCCGCAGGCGTCCGGTGCGCTCGACGCCCTCCAGGTCGTTGAGGGTGGCGGTCAGCGAGTGGACGTAGAGCGCCGGGATGCCCTGCAGGGCCAGCATCAGGTGCTGGCTGCACAGGAAACGTTCCACCTGCCAGGGATCGGCGCCGCGGCGGGTCCCCTTCATGGCCTCGAACCAGGTGATGTTGATCTCGTAGGGGACGTCGTGCCCCTCGGCATCGGTGCGCATGCTGACGAAGCCGCCGAAGCGGTGCATCAGCTCCAGCAGGGCCTCGACCTCGTGGTGCGGCAACCAGCCCTCCAGCGGCCGCACCCCGATGCCGTCGTGGCTGGCGGTGAAGTTGACGTAGCTGCAGCCCGGCGGCAGCTCGGCCAGGCTCTCGATCCAGCCGGCCAGGGTCGACGCCTCGCCGCTGGTCAGCGTATGCAGCAGCAGCGGCGGCAGCGGGAACTGGTAGACCAGGTGGGCCTCGTCCGGCGCCGCCGAGCCTTCGTCAGAGTGTCCATCGATTCCCTCGCCGGAAAGACGCGCCAGACCGAAGTAGCTGAGGTTCTCCCGGTGGGGCACGTTGGTCTCGGTGAGCAGCAGCGTGCCCGGCGCCATGTGGTCGACCACGGCGCGCAGCAGCCGCACCACCTCATGGGTCTCGGGCAGGTGGATGCAGGGGGTGCCCGGTCTCTTCCACAGGAAGGCGATGGCGTCCAGGCGGATGACCCGCGCGCCCTGCTCCAGGTAGAAGAGCAGGATACCGACGAACTCCAGCAGCACGTCGGGGTTGGCGAAGTTCAGGTCGATCTGATCCTCGGAGAAGGTCGCCCAGAGGTGGCGGGTGCCGCGTCGGGTGGGCACCGGCACCAGCAGCGGGCTGCTGCGCGGGCGGACGACGGCGGAGAGATCGGTGGCCGGGTCCATCTCGATGAAGTAGTCGCGCCCCGGCAGACTGCCGCTCAGGTAGTCGACGAACCACAGCGACTCCCGGGAGACATGGTTGAGCACCAGGTCGACGATCAGGTCCCCCCGGTCGGCCAGCCGTCGCAGGTCGGCCCAGTCGCCGAGGGCCGGGTCGACCTCGCGATAGTGGATCACCGAGAAGCCGTCATCGCTGCTCCAGGGGAAGAAGGGCAGCACGTGCACGCCGCTGAAGGTCTCGGGCAGGCGCGCCTCGAGGAAGGCCAGCAGCACCGCGAGCGGCGGGGTGTCGCTGTCGAGCAGGCTGTCGCCGTAGCCGATCAGCCACTGGTCGCGCTCGCTCCATAAGGGCGCGGCGGCCTCGGACCGCCGAGGGGGCAGGGCACCGCGATGGTGCGAGAGCAGCGTCTGCAGGCGGCGCAGCACCTCCTCCCGGCGCGGCCCGTAGAGCACGTCGAGATGGTCACGGGCGCGGGCCGTGAAGCCCGCCGCGTCCAGGGGGCGGGCGAGCGAGCGGGGCGTGGGCATGGCGACCTCCATCGGCCTGGGGATGCCAGGGACTTGCAGGAGTCGTGCCAGGCATGCCGCTGGGCGCTCTGCCCCTGAACCGTTACAATGCCGCGACAGCCTCTTATCGACGTCGGGTTACCTCCTATGCATTGCCCCTTCTGTGGCGCCAACGACACGCGCGTGACCGATTCCCGCCTGGTGGCCGAGGGTGATCAGGTTCGGCGGCGTCGGCAGTGCGCGGCCTGCGGCGAGCGCTTCACCACCTACGAGACCGCCGAACTCGTGATGCCGCGGGTGATCAAGTCCGACGGCACCCGCGAGGTGTTCGACGAGGGCAAGCTGCGCGCCGGCATGCTGCGCGCGCTCGAGAAGCGTCCGGTCAGCGCCGAGTCGATCGAGGCGGCGGTGGAGCGTATCCGCCAGCACCTGCGGGCCCGCGGCGAGCGCGAGATTCACGCCCGGGACATCGGCGAGGAGGTCATGCAGGCCCTCAAGCGCCTCGATCAGGTCGCCTACATCCGCTTCGCCTCGGTCTACCGCCGCTTCCAGGACATCGACGAGTTCCGCGCCGAGATCGATCGTCTGGCCCAGGAGCCCGGCTTCCCCGACGACCCCGCCGGGGGGCGCGGATGACCGCCTCGACCCTGCCCGAGACCTGGATGGCTCGCGCCCTCAAGCTGGCCGAGCGCGGCCGCTACACCACCGACCCCAACCCCCGGGTGGGTTGCGTGCTGGTCAAGGGCGAGCGGGTCGTCGGCGAGGGCTGGCACGAGCGGGCCGGCGAGCCCCACGCCGAGGTCCACGCCCTGCGGGCGGCGGGGGAAGCCGCCCGCGGCGCCACCGCCTACGTGACCCTGGAACCCTGCTCCCATCAGGGGCGCACCGGCCCCTGCGCCCGGGCGCTGGTCGAGGCCGGGGTGGCCAGCGTCGTCGTCGCCATGCAGGACCCCAATCCCCAGGTGGCCGGCCGCGGCATCGCCCTGCTGCGCGAGGCCGGCATCGCGGTGACGGTGGGCGTGCTGGAGGACGAGGCGCTGGCGCTCAACCCCGGCTTCGTGATGCGCATGTCCCACGGCCGGCCCTTCGTGCGCCTGAAGATGGCCATGAGCCTCGATGGCCGCACCGCCATGCGCTCCGGTGAGTCCCAGTGGATCACCGGTCCCCAGGCGCGCCGCGAGGTGCAACGCCTGCGCGCCCGCTCTAGCGCCATCCTCACCGGGGTGGAGTCGATCATCTTCGACAACGCCCGGCTCACCGTGCGTGCCGAACAGCTGGCGCTGCCCGACGGCGAGACGATCGCCGCCCGCCAGCCGCTGCGTGTGGTGGTGGATTCGCGCCTGCGCCTGCCCCTGGCGGCGGCCTGCCTGCGCGAGCCCGGCCGCACCCTGGTGGCGACCCTCTCCGAGCACGACGCCGAACGGCGCGAGCGGCTCGAGGAAGCCGGCGCCGAGGTGGTGGCGATGCCGGCGGGCCATGACGGCCGGGTCGACCTCGACGCCCTGCTGCATCACCTGGCCGAGGCGGAGCAGGCCAATGAGGTGCTGCTCGAGACCGGGGCGACGCTGGCCGGCGCCATGCTCGAGGCGAACCTGATCGACGAGATGCAGCTGTTCGTGGCGCCGACCCTGCTCGGTGGCGAGGCGCGCCCGCTCTTCGCGCTGCCCGGCCTCTCGCTGATGGCCCAGCAGAAAGGGCTCGAGATCCTCGACATCCGTGCCGTGGGCCAGGACTGGCGCATCACCGCAAGGCCCACTCGCCGCACCTAGCGCCGCGTCACGGCGGCTATCTACTGGTACCCGCCGACGCGTCACGGCCGCTATCTACTGGCGCCCACCGACGCGCCACGGTACCCTGACGCGGTTTCGAGGTGGCGACGCCGGAGGGCGACCCGATCGTCGCGGGACCGCGACGGCCACCACGCTGAATCAATGGAGACTCCATGGTGCACTCCTCATCCGGGGGCCTGGCCCCTATCGAAGAACTGGTCGAGGACATTCGTCAGGGCAAGATGGTGATCCTGATGGATGACGAGGATCGCGAGAACGAAGGCGACATCATCATGGCCGCCGAGAAGGTCGAGGCCGAGCACATCAACTTCATGGCGCGCCACGCCAGGGGGCTGATCTGCCTGCCGATGACCCGCGAGCGCTGCGAGCGTCTCCAGCTGCCGCTGATGGTGCGCGACAACGGCTCCGGCTTCGGGACCAAGTTCACCCTCTCTATTGAGGCCGCCGAGGGGGTGACCACCGGCATCTCCGCCGCCGATCGCGCGCGCACCGTGCGCGCGGCGGTCGCCCGCGACGCCAAGGCCGGCGACATCGTGCAGCCCGGCCACATCTTCCCGCTGATGGCCGAGCCTGGCGGCGTGCTGCGTCGCGCCGGCCATACCGAGGCGGCCTGCGACCTCTCGGCGCTGGCCGGGCTCGACCCCAGCGGCGTGATCTGCGAGGTGATGAACGAGGACGGCAGCATGGCACGCCGCGCCGAGCTCGAGCGCTTCGCCGTCGAGCACGGCCTCAAGATGGGCACCATCGCCGACCTGATCCACTACCGCATCCACAACGAGCAGACCGTGCAGCCGGTGGAGTCGAGCCCGGTGGAGACCGCCTTCGGCGAGCTCACCCTGCAGGTCTTCCGCGACAGCATCCAGGGCGCCCATCACCTGGCGCTGGTCAAGGGGCATCCGCATCCCGAGGCCCTGACCACGGTGCGCGTTCACCTGGCCAACGTGATGCGTGACCTGCTCGCCCTGCAGAAGGGCGATCGGCCGAGCTGGACCGCCCAGCAGGCGCTGGCCGAGGTGGCCGGCGCCGAGCACGGCGTCTTCGTGCTGCTCGACGACGGCCGTCCGCACCAGGACCTGCTCGACATGCTCGAGGTGTTCCTCGAGCGCCGTCGCCCGCCACGCACCAGCGATTCCGACGGTGCCGGCAACTACCTGACCATCGGCACCGGCTCGCAGATCCTGCGTCATCTGGGCGTCGGCAAGATGCGCCTTTTGAGCTCGCCCTGGAAGTTCTCCGCCCTCTCCGGCTTCGACCTCGAGGTGGTAGAGCGACTGGAGCCCGGCGAAACCGCGCCCGGCGAGCCTTGCGACGACTGACGCCGCGCTCGCCTTTTCCATGATGGCATGGCCGATGGCCATGCCCCGGACCCTTCAGCACCGGATCTTTCAGGACACAGAACCATGCAACCGATTTCCCAAGTCGAAGGCAGCTTCGTCGACGTCGATGGCCGCTACGTGATCGTGGTCGGCCGCTTCAACCATCACGTGGTGGACAGCCTGGTCGAAGGCGCCGTGGACAGCCTGGTACGCCACGGCGTGGACGCCGAGAACATCGATATCGTCCACGTGCCCGGCGCCTGGGAGCTGCCGCTGGCCATCAAGCGCGTGCTGCAGGTGGCGCGCCCCGACGCGGTGCTCGCCCTGGGCGCGGTGATTCGCGGCGGTACGCCCCACTTCGAGTACGTGGCCGGGGGGTGCAACACCGCCATGGGCAACCTGCAGCTCGAGTTCGACACCCCCGTGGCCAACGGCGTGCTGACCGTTGAATCCATCGAGCAGGCTATCGAGCGCGCCGGCACCAAGGCCGGTAACAAGGGCGCCGAGGCGGCCATGGCGGCCATGGAGATGGTCTCGCTGCTGCGCTGCTTCGGCGATGACGCCGGGGGTGAGGCATGAGCGGCGAGCGGACACGGGCGCCCTCGAAGGCGCAGCAGTCGCGCCATGCGGCCCGTGAGCTGGCCGTCCAGGGCCTCTACCAGTGGCAGATGACCGGCAAGTCGATCACCGCCGTAGAGGCCGAGTTCCGCAGCCAGGTGGCCGACGACGACCTCGAGGATCACGAGAACTGGCACAAGGTCATGGAGATCGCCGACCTGGCGCTGTTCCATGAACTGCTGCACAACGTGGCCCGCGAGCGCCAGGCCCTCGATGCCTCCATCGCGCCACTGCTCGATCGCCGCCTCGAGGATCTCGATCCCATCGAGCTCGCGATCCTGCGCCTGGGTGCCTACGAGCTCGCCAAGCGCCTCGAGGTGCCGTACCGCGCGGTGATCACCGAGGGCGTCGAGCTCGCCAAGTCCTTCGGGGCCACGGACGGACACAAGTACGTCAACGGCATCCTCGACAAGCTTGCCGGGCGGCTGCGGTCCGCCGAGGTCACTGCTCGCCGCCGCTGAAGGCCCGCCCCGATGCACAGCGAATTCGAACTCATCACCCGCTACTTCACGCCCGACCCGCCCGGCCTGGATGCCGGCGTGAGCCTGGGCGTGGGCGACGACTGCACCCTGCTGGCGCCGACGGCGGGGCAGCGGCTGGCGGTCAGCGTCGATACCTCGGTCGCCGGGATTCACTTCCCCGAGGCGGCGCCGGCCGCGGCGATCGGCCACCGGGCGCTGGCGGTCAGCCTGAGCGACCTGGCGGCCATGGGCGCCCGGGCCCGTTGGTGCCTGATGTCGTTGACCCTGCCGGCGGCGGATGACGGCCCCTGGCTCGAGGAGTTCGCCCGGGGCTTCCATGCGCTCTGCGATGCCACCGGCACCGCTCTGGTGGGCGGCGACGTCACCCGCGGCGAGCTTGCCATCGGGGTCACGGTGATGGGGGAGGTGCCCCCGGAGCAGGCGCTGACCCGCCAGGGCGCGCGGCCGGGCGACGTGTTGGCCGTTACCGGGGCGCTGGGCGGCGGGGCCGGGGGCTTGGCCCTCTGGCAGCGGGGCGAGCGGGATCTCGCCCATCCGCTGCTCGCGCGCTACCTGCATCCGCAGCCCCGCCTCGAGGCGGGCCTGGCCCTGCGCGACCTGGCGAGCGCCGCCATCGACGTCTCCGACGGCCTGCTGGCCGACCTGGGCCACGTGCTCGAGGCCTCCAGCGTGGGGGCCGAGCTGACCCCAGAGGCGCTGCCGCTGGCCGAGGGGCTCTGCGCGGCGCTCGGTGAAGCGGGCGCGCGGGAGGCGGCGCTGCACGGCGGCGACGACTACGAGCTGCTGGTCGCCTTGCCGCCACAGCATCTGGCCACGGCGCGGGGCCGTCTGGCCGAGCAGGGCCTGGCGCTCACCGAGATCGGCCGGCTGGTCGAGGCGCCCGGCATCCGCGGCGTGGCGCTCGGCGGCGAGCGCGGCTGGCAGCACTTTTCGACGGGCGGTGCCTCATGAACCAGGCTCCTGCCAGCGTCTGGCGACGCCCGGTGCACTTCCTGGCCTTCGGGCTGGGCAGCGGGACCGTGCCCTTCGCGCCCGGCACCTTCGGCACCCTGGCCGCCATTCCCTTCTACTGGCTGATGTCCGAGCTGCCGCTGGGCTGGTACCTGGGCCTCGTGGCGGTGACCTTCCTGTGGGGCATCTGGCTCTGCGACAAGACCTCCCACGACCTGGGCGTGCATGATCACTCCGGCATCGTCTGGGACGAGTTCGTCGGCTACTGGCTGACCATGGCCGCCGTGCCCTTCTCCTGGGAGGCGGCGCTGTGGGGGTTCGCGGTGTTCCGCGTCTTCGACGTCTTCAAGCCCTGGCCGATCCGCTGGGCGGATCGTCGGGTCGCCGGCGGCTTCGGCATCATGATCGACGATGTGCTCGCCGCGGCCTACGCCTGGAGTACCATGCACCTGTGGTTCTGGCTCCACTGAGTCGCCGCGCCGCAGGCTCTCTCCCTCGCGGCGCGCCGCGGTGGCCTGGATGTGGCGCGGACAAGGAAGGTCATGATGCGCAAGGAACGACTGATCGTCCCGGTGGTGGTAGGGCTGGCGCTGGCCTGGGCCGTCGCCCAGGCGATCGCCAGCCTGCTCTTCGAACGTGAACTGGCCCGGGCCCTCGAGGACCTCGCCGCCCGCGGCGACCTGCTGGTCGAGCGCAGCGACGTCGAGCGGGGCTGGCTCGAATCCAGCGGTACCCTCCACCTGACCCCCCGCTTCGGTCGGGCCTGGCACCTGGCGCTGCCCTACGAGGCGCGTCACGGCGTGATCAACACTCGCATCGACGGCACCCTCAAGCCGTACCTCGGCCCCGCCGATCGTCGGCTGTTCGGCGATCTGCTGTCCTCCTCGCCGCCCCGCTGGCAGGCCCGCTACCATACCCTCGGCGCGACCCTGCGGGGACGCCTGACGCTCTCGCCGTTCCTCATCCGCCAGCAGGAGCGCGCGCTCGAGTTTCGCGGCGGCGAGGTCACCTTCAGCGGCGTCTACGGGGACTGGCGGCTGCAGGCGGACCTGGCGCCCTGGCGGCTCAGCGATGGCGCGACCACGCTCGAAACCGGCCAGGTCACCCTGGAGAGCCGCTACGCCTACACCGCGGACGCCTACCACTTCACCCAGCAGGACCTGCTCAAGGTGGAGGGGCTCGCCTGGCGCCAGCCGGATCTCGCGCTGGATGCCAGCGGCCTCGTGTTGCACAGCCGCACCACCCTCGACGAGGCGGAGCTGCGCATCGAGAGCGAGCTGACCCTCGATCGGCTGATGGCCGCCGACGAGGTGCTGCTCACCGGTCGCCTCGCCGTGGAACTCTCGCGGATCAACGCCGATGCGCTGCGCGGCGTGCTTGCCGTGCTGCGCGACGAGGCGGCCCGGGGCGAGACCGACCGCCAGGGCAGCGCGCTGCTGGCGCGTCTGGAGCCCGACCTGCTGGGCATGCTCGAGGATTCGCCGCGGCTGGACATCCACGCCGTCGACCTCGACAGCCCGATGCTGGGGCTGGACGCCCGCGGCGACGGTGCCCTGTTCTTCGATGCGGACGAGCTCGAGGCGCTGGACCTGGCCGCGCTGGACGAGCCCGAGGAGCAGGCCCGCTGGCGCTCGCGGCTCTATGGCGACGTGACCTGGGATCAGGTGCCTCCCGTGGTGGCGCTGTGGCTCGGCCTGCCGCTGGGTACCGAGGACCTGGCGATCGACGTGGTGCGCGGGCGGGTCAGGATCAACGGTCGGCCGCTGGCACCGATCCTCGAACGGCGTCAATGACTTGAAGTCGGGCTCCGCTGCCCGCATTCCTCAAGGCAGCCCCGGGAAGCCTCCCGACGATTCAGGACGAGGACCGCATGAGCGACGATCACGAGATGCAGGATGGCCTGGACTGGATCCATGCCAGCGACGATGACGCCTTCGAGGATGAGATGACCGGCGCCGAGGGGCACCACGCGGTGGTACCCGCCAGCGACTCCCTGCCCGAGCGCATCTACCTGCTGCCGATCCACAACCGACCCTTCTTCCCCGCCCAGGTCCAGCCGCTGGTGATCAACCGCGAGCGCTGGGAGGAGACCATCCGCCGGGTCGGCGATACCCCGCATCGCACCGTCGGCCTGGCCTTCGTCGGCGAGACCGGCGTCGAGGAGCTGGGCGGCGAGGACTTCCCCGAGATCGGCACCGCGGTGCGGGTCCACAAGCTGCAGGGCGAGGATCAGCAGATCCAGTTCATCGCCCAGGGCATGCGCCGCTTTCGCATCCAGCGCTGGCTCTCCAAGGAGCCGCCCTATCTGGTCGAGGTGAGCTATCCGCGCGAGCCGGTGGATGCCGAGGAGGACGAGACCCGCGCCTACGCCATGGCGCTGATCAACGGCATCAAGGAGCTGCTGCCGATCAATCCGCTCTACGGCGAGGAGCTCAAGCACTACCTCAACCGCTTCAGCCCCCATGAGCCGGGGCCGCTGACCGACTTCGCCGCGGCCATCACCTCGGCCAAGGGGCCGGAGCTGCAGGACGTGCTGGCGACCCTGCCGGTGATGGATCGCATGCAGAAGGTGCTGCCGCTGCTGCGCAAGGAGATCGATGTCGCCCAGCTGCAGAGCGAGATCAGCGAGCAGGTCAACGCTCAGATGCAGGAGCGTCAGCGGGAGTTCTTCCTGCGCGAGCAGCTCAAGGTGATCCAGCGCGAGCTGGGCATCTCCAAGGACGACCGCGAGAACGACGTCGACACCTTCCGGGCGCGTCTCGAGGGTCGCGTGGTCCCCGAGCGGGTCATGGAGCGCATCGACGACGAGCTCGACAAGCTCTCGGTGCTGGAGACCGGCTCGCCGGAGTACGGCACCACGCGCAACTACCTCGACTGGCTCACCGCCATGCCCTGGGGCGTGAACAGCCAGGATCAGCTCGATCTGAGTCATGCCCGCACCGTGCTCGACCGCGACCATGACGGCCTCAACGACGTCAAGGAGCGCATCGTCGAGTTCCTCGCCGAGGGCACCTTCAAGGGCGGCGTGGGCGGCTCGATCCTGCTGCTGGTCGGCCCGCCGGGCGTCGGCAAGACCTCGGTGGGGCGCTCCATCGCCGACGCGTTGGGCCGCGAGTTCTACCGCTTCTCGGTGGGCGGCATGCGCGACGAGGCCGAGATCAAGGGCCACCGGCGCACCTACATCGGCGCCATGCCCGGCAAGCTGGTCCAGGCCCTCAAGGAGGTCGAGGTCGAGAATCCGGTGATCATGCTCGACGAGATCGACAAGATGGGCCAGTCCTTCCAGGGCGACCCGGCCTCGGCGCTGCTCGAGGTGCTCGACCCGGAGCAGAACGTCGACTTCCTCGACCACTACCTCGACGTGCGCCTGGACCTCTCCAAGGTGCTCTTCGTCTGCACCGCCAATACCCTGGACTCGATTCCCCCGGCGCTGCTCGATCGCATGGAGCAGATCCGCCTCTCGGGTTACATCGCCGAGGAGAAGGTGGCCATCGCCAAGCACTTCCTGTGGCCCAAGCTGCTCAAGCGCGACCGCATTCCCAAGAAGCGTATCAACCTCACCGATGCGGCGCTGCGCCAGGTGATCGAGGGCTATGCCCGGGAGGCCGGGGTGCGCCAGCTCGAGAAGCAGCTGCACCGCATCGTGCGCAAGGCGGCGGTCAAGCTGCTCGAGGCCGAGCAGCAGTCGGTGCGGGTCTCGGTCAACAACCTCGAGACCTACCTCGGCCCGCCGATCTTCCGCAAGGAGCAGGTGATGAAGGGCGAGGGCGTGATCACCGGGCTCGCCTGGACCTCCATGGGCGGCGCCACGCTCTCCGTGGAGGCCGGCAAGGTGCATGCCCTGGATCGCGGCTTCAAGCTCACCGGCCAGCTCGGCGACGTCATGAAGGAGTCGGCCAACATCGCCTACAGCTACGTGCTCGGCCATCTCGGCGACTACGGCGCCGATACGGACTTCTTCGATTCGGCCTTCGTGCACCTGCACGTGCCGGAGGGAGCGACGCCCAAGGACGGCCCCTCGGCCGGGGTGACCATGGCCACGGCGCTGCTCTCGCTGGCCCGCCATCACGCGCTGGATCGGCCGCTGGCGATGACCGGCGAGCTGACCCTGACCGGTCAGGTGCTGCCGGTGGGCGGCATCCGCGAGAAGGTCATCGCCGCTAGGCGCAGCGACATCTTCGAGCTGATCCTGCCCGAGGCCAATCGCCGCGACTACGACGAGCTGCCCGACTACCTCAAGGAGGGGCTGACGGTGCACTTCGCCGGCCGCTATCGCGACGTGGCCAAGGTGGTCTTCGACTGACGCCAGAGCCCGGTTCGGCTCTCCCGCGCGCACCCGCCATGGCATAATGGCGGGTGCGTCTTTATTTGCGAACCACAAGGAACGCCCATGCCCTCCAAGGTTCATGCCGCCGGCGCGTCGCTCGCCGCACTGCTGGCCGCCGGCCCGCTCCAGGCCGACCAGACCCTGACGGTCTACACCTACGACTCCTTCGTCTCGGAGTGGGGCCCGGGGCCGGGTATCGAGGAGGCCTTCGAGGCGCGCTGCGGCGACTGCGACCTGGAGTTCGTGGCCCTGCCCGGCGGTGTCGACATCCTCCAGCGCCTGCGCCTGGAGGGGGAGGGCACCCGGGCGGATGTGGTGCTGGGCCTGGACATGAACCTGATGGCCGAGGCGCGGGCGCTGGACCTGCTGGCGCCCCACGGGGCCGATACCGGCGCGCTCGACCTGCCCATCGACTGGGACGACGACACCTTCCTGCCCTACGACTGGGGGCACTTCGCCTTCGTCTACGACACCGAGCAGCTCGCCAAGCCGCCGGGCAGCTTCGCCGAGCTGCTCGAGGCCCCCGAGACGGTCAAGGTGATCCTTCAGGACCCGCGCACCAGCGTCACCGGCCAGGGGCTGATGCTGTGGATCAAGAAGCTCTACGGCGATCGGGCGCCCGAGGTCTGGGCGCGGCTCAACGAGCGGGTGCTCGCCGTGACCAACGGCTGGAGCCAGGCCTACTTCTCGCTGTTCATGAACGGCGAGGCGCCCATGGTGCTCTCCTATGCCACCTCGCCGGCCTATCACATGGCGGTGGAGGAGACCGAGCGCTACCAGGCCGCCGAATTCGCGGAGGGGCACTACCTGCAGGTCGAGACCGCGGCGATGCTGCGCACCACCGAGCGGCCCGAGCTGGCCCGGGACTTCCTCGCCTTCATCCTGACTCCGGAGTTCCAGCGCCATATCCCGCTGGGCAACGTCATGAACCCGGCCATGGACCTGGGCGACGAGCTGCCCGACGTCTTCGACCGGCTGATCGCTCCCGAGAGCCTCTCCTTCACGCCGGAGGAGGTGCGCGCGCACCGCCGGGAGTGGATCCGCGAGTGGCTCAACGCCAGCGTCCGGTGAGCGGCGCCTCCGCCTCCCTGCGCTGGGAGAGCCGCTCGCGCTGGGCGCCGGGGCTCGGGCTCGCTGCCCTCGCGGCGGTGGCGGGGCTGGGGCTCGGCAGCCTCGGCGCGCTGCTGTGGCAGGCTCGCGGCGTGCAGCCGGCGGCGCTCTGGCAGGAGCCGTGGCTCGCGGCGGTGCTGCGCTTCACCCTCTGGCAGGCGACCCTCTCGACTCTGCTCGCGGTGGGGCTCGCCGTGCCGGTGGCGCTGGCCCTGGCGCGACGCCCGCGCTTCCCGGGGCGGGGCCTGCTGCTGCGGGCCATGGAGCTCTCGCTGGTGCTGCCCACGCTGATCGGCCTGTTCGGCCTGGTGGCCGTGCACGGCCGGCGCGGCTGGGCGGCGCCGCTCTGGGAGGGGGTCGTCGGGTCGGAGTCTGGCTACCTCTATGGCCTCTCGGGCATCGTGCTGGCCCACGTCTTCTACAACCTGCCGCTCGCCGCCCGGCTGATGCTGCAGGTGCTGGAGACGGCGCCCGCGGCCCACTGGCGGCTCGCCTCCCAGCTGGGCCTGACCCGCACGGCGCTCTGGCGCACCCTGGAGTGGCCGCGCCTGAAACCCCTGTTGCCGCGGTTGGCGGCGCTGGTGTTCACGCTCTGCTTCACCAGCTTCGCCATCGTCATGACCCTGGGTGGGGGGCCGCGTTCCTCGACCCTGGAGGTGGCGCTCTACCAGGCGCTGAAGTTCGATCACGACCTGGCGCTGGCGGCCCTGCTGGCGCTGACCCAGCTGACCATCTGCCTGTCGCTGTGGCTGCTCGCCCTTTCCCGGGGCGGGGCGTCCTCGCTGGTGGTGGCAAGCGTCGCGCTGCCGAGCGGCGGGCGCTGGCGCCGCCGCGACGCCCTGGGCCTCTCGCGACTCACCGATGCCGCCTGGCTCACCGCCCTGGCGGCGCTGCTGCTGCCACCGCTCGCCGCCGTGGTACTGGCGGGGCTGGCCGGGCTGCCGGAGCTGCCTCGCCAGGCGAGCCTGTGGCCCGCGGCGGCGCGCAGCCTGGTCATGGCCCTCGGCGCGGCGGGTGGGGCGCTGGCGCTGGCCCTGTCGCTGCTCGTCGGCAGCCGCTGGCTCAAGGCCCGGCGGCACGGGGCGGCGGCGCTCTTGATGGAGGGCGGCGGCCAGCTGATCCTGGTGATCCCCGCCCTGGTGCTCGGCACCGGGCTCTTCCTGCTGCTTCGACCGACGCTGGGGAGCGGCTGGCAGGGCTATGGCCTGGTGGTGCTGGTCAACGCCTTCATGGCGCTGCCCTTCGCCATGCAGGTGATCCGCGGGGCGCTGCCCGGGCTCTCGACCCCCGAGGTGCGCCTGGCCGACCAGTTCGGCATCCGCGGACGCGTGCGGCTGCGCTGGCTGGTCTGGCCGCGGCTGCGCCGGCCCCTGGCCCTGGCGCTGGCCTACGCCATGACCCTGTCGCTGGGCGACTTCAGCGTGATCGCGCTGTTCGGCAGCCCCTCGGCGCCGACCCTGCCGATGCTGCTCTTCCAGCAGCTCGGCGGCTACCGCTGGCAGGGCGCCGCCGCCACGGCGCTGCTGCTGCTGGCACTGGTGGTGCTGGTGTTCGCGCTGCTGGGATTCGTGACTCGCCGCCCGCCCCGCTATCCCTGGAACCGTTTCGCCCGCGAGGAGCGTCATGCTCGAGTGTCGTGACCTGATCTTCCACTACGATCGCTTCGAGCCCGGCGAGACCCCGGACTTCTGCTTCGACTTCCGGCTCGCCCCCGGCGAGTGCCTGTCGGTGGCGGGGCCGTCGGGCGCCGGCAAGAGCACCCTGCTCGGGCTGCTGGCGGGCTTTCTCGAGCCGGCCAGCGGCCGCCTCGCCTGGCAGGGCGAGGACCTTTTGGCGCGCCCGCCCTGGGAGCGCGGCATCACCACCGTCTTCCAGGAGCACAACCTCTTCGATCAGCTGCCGGTGTGGCTCAACGTGGGGCTGGGGCTGGCACCGGACATGCGCCTCACCCCGGCGCAGCAGGCCCGGGTCCGGGAGGGACTCGCCGAGGTGGGGCTCGCGGGACTTCACGACCGGCTGCCCGCGGAGCTCTCCGGCGGCCAGCGCCAGCGTGTGGCGCTGCTGCGGGCGCTGCTGCGCGGATCAAGGATCCTGCTGCTCGACGAGCCCTTCTCCGGGCTCGATGAGGCGACCCGCGCGGGGCTCTGGGAGCTGGTGCGCCGTCAGAAGGCCGCGGGCACCGCGGTGCTGCTGGTCAGCCACGACCGCGACGACCTCGAGGCGCTGGCCGACCGCCGCGCCCGGCTCGAGGGCGGCCGGCTCGCGAGCGACGTCTGACGGGCCCGGAGCTATCGCCGTTGGATCTGGCGAGGGGCGCCGGGGATAAGGTCGAAGAGGGGGAGCTACGCCAGGGGTGAGGAGCATTGCTCCGAACGGGCTGGCCATGGATGGCCAGCACCGGACCTGCAAGCGGAGCGGGACGCGAGAGCGCTGCAGGGCGTCGGTAGCGCCCAGGGAGGGGTTCACAGCGCCCCCGGAGGGCCGGCCCCGCTCGCAGGCCTGTCGCCGGATCAGCCCCGAGCGATAACGCTAATAGCGATCGCCCTGCTGACGCCGCTCGAGGCGCTGGCCTGAGCGCCGGGCGCGTGACAGAATCTTTTTTCCTGGACACGAGAACCGCCCCGGGCTCTTCGCACGCCGAGGAGGCGAGGGCGGCATGCACGAGAGAAGAAGAGGACACCATGCCCGAGTACCGCTCCCGCACCACCACCGCCGGTCGCAACATGGCCGGCGCCCGCGCCCTGTGGCGCGCCACCGGCATGAAGGACGAGGACTTCCACAAGCCGATCATCGCCGTGGCCAACTCCTTCACCCAGTTCGTGCCCGGCCACGTGCACCTGAAGGACATGGGCCAGCTGGTGGCCCGGGAGATCGAGAAGGCCGGCGGGGTGGCCAAGGAGTTCAACACCATCGCCGTGGACGACGGCATCGCCATGGGCCACGACGGCATGCTCTACTCGCTGCCGAGCCGCGACCTGATCGCCGACAGCGTCGAGTACATGGTCAACGCCCACTGCGCCGACGCCCTGGTGTGCATCTCCAACTGTGACAAGATCACCCCCGGGATGCTGATGGCCGCCATGCGCCTCAACGTGCCGGTGATCTTCGTCTCCGGCGGGCCCATGGAGGCGGGCAAGACCAAGCTGCTGGATCATGGCCTCGACCTGGTCGATGCCATGGTGATGGCCGCCGACGACAGCGTGGATGAGGCGACCCTCAACGAGGTCGAGCGCAGCGCCTGCCCGACCTGCGGCAGCTGTTCGGGCATGTTCACCGCCAACTCCATGAACTGCCTCACCGAGGCGCTGGGCCTGGCGCTGCCCGGCAACGGCACGGTGCTCGCTACCCACGCCGATCGCCGCCGGCTGTTCGAGACCGCCGGGCATCGCATCGTCGAGCTGGCCAAGCGCTATTACGAGAATGAGGAGGCGCACCTGCTGCCCCGCGCCATCGGCTCCAAGGCGGCGTTTCGCAACGCCATGACCCTGGACATCGCCATGGGCGGCTCCACCAACACCATCCTGCACCTGCTGGCCGCGGCCCAGGAGGCCGAGGTCGACTTCACCATGACCGACATCGATCGGCTGTCGCGGGAAGTGCCGCAGCTGTGCAAGGTGGCGCCCAACACCCAGAAGTACCACATCGAGGACGTGCACCGCGCCGGCGGCATCATGGCGATCCTCGGCGAGCTCGACCGCGCCGGCGTGCTCGATACCCGGGTGCCCACCGTCTACGGCGACAGCCTGGCCGCGGCGCTCGAGGAGTGGGACATCATGCGCTCGCCGAGTCCCGAGGTGGTGGAGTTCTTCCGCGCCGGCCCCGGCGGCATCCCGACCCAGACCGCCTTCTCCCAGAGCGCGCGCTGGCCAAGCCTCGATGGCGATCGCGCCACAGGCTGCATCCGCGATCTCGAGCATGCCTTCTCCCGCGAGGGCGGCCTCGCCGTGCTCAAGGGCAACATCGCCGTCGACGGCTGCGTGGTGAAGACCGCCGGCGTCGACGATGCCATCCTGATCTTCGAGGGGCGCGCCCACGTGGTGGAGTCCCAGGACCAGGCGGTAGCGGACATCCTCGCCGACAGGGTCAGCGAGGGCGACGTGGTGGTGATTCGCTACGAGGGCCCCAAGGGCGGACCGGGCATGCAGGAGATGCTCTACCCGACCAGCTACCTCAAGTCCAAGGGGCTCGGCAAGGCGTGCGCGCTGCTCACCGATGGGCGCTTCTCCGGCGGCACCTCGGGGCTCTCCATCGGTCACGTCTCGCCGGAGGCGGCCGCGGGCGGCGCCATCGGCCTGGTCGAGAGCGGCGATCGCATCCGCATCGACATCCCCCATCGCACCATCGACGTGCTGCTCTCCGACGAGGAGCTCGGGCGGCGTCGCGAGGCCGAAGAGGCGCGCGGCCGTGAGGCCTGGAAGCCGAGCCTCCAGCGCGATCGCAAGGTGTCGGCCGCCCTCAAGGCCTATGCGCTGCTGGCGACCTCCGCCGACAAGGGGGCGGTGCGCGATCTGACGAAGCTGGACTAAGCTGGAAGAACTAGGCTGGAAACAGCATAACCAGCACGCGCCCCCCGGCCGGCGCCGGGGGCGCGTCACCAGCAGGGAAGCCAGCAGATGAAGACACAGACGCTAAGCGTCGGTCTGGTGGGTTACGGCACGGCCGGGCGCACCTTCCACGCGCCGCTCATCCAGGCGGCGCCGGGCCTGGAGCTCAGCTGCGTGGTCAGCGCGCATCCCGAGCGGGTCCAGGCCGATCATCCGACGGTCGAGGTGCTGCCCAAGCTCGCCCCGCTGCTGGCGCGGCGCGACATCGACCTGGTGGTGATCGCCACCCCCAACGAGACCCACTTCCCGCTGGCCAAGGCGGCCCTCAACGCCGGCAAGCACGTGGTGATCGATCAGCCCTTCTGCGTCACCGCCTCTGAGGCGCGCCTGCTCAAGGCCCAGGCCGACGGGGCGGATCTGCTGCTCAGCGTCTTCCACAATCGCCGCTGGGACAGCGACTTCCTGACCCTCAGGGCGCTGATCGATGAGGGCACCCTGGGGCGGGTGGTGGACCTGGAGTCCCGCGCCGATCGCTTCCGGCCCCGGGTCACCGATCGCTGGCGCGACTGCCACAAGCCCGGCGGCGGCATCTGGTACGACCTGGGACCGCACCTGCTCGACCAGGTCCACGAGCTCTTCGGCATGCCCCGGGCGATCCTGCTGGAGCTCGCCACCGCTCGCGAGGGCGCCGAGGTGGACGACGACTTCCTGGCCCTTCTGGAGTACGACCACCTGCGGGTGACCCTGCGGGCCAGCTCCCTGGTGGCGGAGCCGACGCCGCGGTTCCGGGTGCACGGCACTCGCGGCAGCTTCGTCAAGTACGGTCGGGATCCTCAGCAGGCGTGGCTCAAGGCGGGGCAGTCGCCGACGCCTGGCTGGGGCGTGGACCCCTCGCCCGGCACCCTCACCCTGGACGAGGCGGGGGAGGAGGGCGGCGGCGAGCGCGAGGCGGTCGCCCTGGTGAGTCGCGAGGCGCCGGTCGTGCCGGGCGACTACTGCACCTACTACGCCGGCATCGCCCGCACGCTGCTCGACGGCACGCCGCCGCCGGTGACCGGCGAATCGGCCCTGGAAGTGATGACCCTGCTGGAGACCGGCCTCGACAGCTACCGTCAGGGCCGCTGGTTGAAGCTCAAGGAGAGCGGCAGCAAGCTGCGCCGATTGCACAGCCGCTAGCGAGGAAGGTCCGGAACCACCCGGTCGTCTCGGCCGGGCGGTCTTGCTCGAGGGCCTTCCGGTCTCACCAGAGTCCGGTGTCGTCCGGGGCATCGCTGCGCAGCTTGTCCCTGGCGATGTAGAGCGCCGCGATGGCGCGCGCCTCGTGGAAATCCTCCCGTGCCAGCAGTCCCGAGAGTTCGTCGATGGCGTGGGTCTCGACGATCAGCGGCTCCGGCTCGTCGCCCGGCAGGCGCTTCGGATAGAGGTCGGTGGCCAGCAGCACCTGCATGCGATGGCGCATGTAGTTGGGTGCCAGCGACAGTTCGATCAGCGGCTCGATGCGATGGGCGCCGAAGCCGCACTCCTCCATCAGCTCACGGTTGGCTGCGGTGACGAGATCCTCGCCGGGATCGACGAGCCCCTTGGGCAGCGTCAGCACGTAGTCCTCGAAGCCGGCGGCGTACTCGCGAATCAGCAGCACGTGCTCCGGGTCCGGCATGGCCACGATCATCACGGCGCCGACGCCCTGGCCGGTCCCGACCAGCCGCTCGAAGGTGCGCTCGGCGCCGTTGGCGAAGCGCAGGTCGAGCTCCTCCACGTGGAACAGGCGACTGCGCGCCACGCTGCGTCGGTCGAGGATGTGCGGCCGGGTCGGCCAGGGCCGGGAGGTATCGTGCGGGTCTGACATGGCAAGACTCCGTGTGGCGGGAGCGTGTGGCAGCGGCGATGACGCGGGCTATCACTGGCCCGATAGCCGGGGGCGATATGCGTCAGGCCTGGCGATTCGATACAATACTACGTCTCAACCGCCCCCGACTCACTCCCGGAGTAGCGATGATCGACTGGCGCGCCATCGATACCGTCCTGCTGGACATGGACGGCACCCTGCTGGACCTGCACTTCGACAGCCACTTCTGGCTCGAGCACCTGCCGCGGCGCTACGTCGAGCTGCACCGCCTGGATGAATCGACCCAGGAGGAGATCCGCGCGCGAATCATCCGCGAACAGGGCACCCTCAACTGGTACAGCCTGGCCTACTGGAGCCGCGAGCTGGGGGTCGACGTGGTCGCCCTCAAGCGCGAGGTGCAGCACCTGATCGGCCTGCGCAGCGACGCCCTGGACTTCCTGCAGTGGTTGAAGGCGGCTCACCCCCGCGTCGTGCTGGCCACCAACGCCGACCGCGAGAGCCTGGCGCTCAAGCTGCCGCTGACGGGGCTCGAGGAGTACCTCGATGCCATCGTCTCCTCGGCGGACCTGGGCGTGCCCAAGGAGGAGCAGGCCTTCTGGTTCGCCCTCCAGGAGGTCGAGCCCTTCGATCCCGAGCGGACCCTCTTCATCGACGACAACGCCTCGGTGCTCGAGAGCGCCCGTGAATTCGGCATCCGCCACCTGCTGGGCATCAAGCAGCCCGACAGCCGCCGGCCCGAGAAGGAGCTCGAGGAGTTCATCGCCCTGGATCGCTTCGCCAGCCTGCTGCCCGAGGAGCGCCCGCCGGTCCTGGGAGATCGCCATGGATAGCGTGCGGTTCGACAAGTGGCTCTGGGCGGCGCGCTTCTTCAAGACTCGGGCGCTCGCCAAGAAGGCCATCGAAGGCGGCAAGGTGCAGTACAACGGCGCGCGGGCCAAGACCAGCAAGGGCGTCGAGGTCGGCGCGCTGATTCGCGTCCCTCAGGGCTGGGACACCCTGGAGGTCGAGGTGATCGATCTCTCCGGTCAGCGGCGCGGGGCCCCCGAGGCGCGCGCGCTCTATCGCGAGACCGACGACAGCGTCGCCCGGCGCGAACGCGAGGCCGAGGCCCGACGCCTGACCAACCAGGCCATGCAGCACCCCCTCAAGCGACCCGACAAGAAGCAGCGCCGCGAGATAAAGCGCTTCCAGGAGCGCTCCGGGGAGTGAGTTGCTGCGCCGGGGGCCGCGGTCGCCATGCGCGTGGCGCCATTTGACCCGGCCACCCCGGTCTCTCCTCCCTTCGCCCTTGCTATTCACCCTTCAGGTTTCAGACGACATGAACGACCAGATCCAGCGTTTTCTCTTCGAGCGCACCAACGTGCGCGGCGAGATCGTCACCCTCGAGCGCGCCTACGCCGACGTGCTCGAACGCCACGACTATCCCGGCGCGGTGAATCAGCTGCTGGGCGAGCTGCTCTGTGCGGTGGCGCTGCTCACCGACACGGTCAAGCTCGATGGCACGCTGAGCATCGAAGTGCGCGGCCAGGGCGCGCTCTCCCTGCTGATGGCCGAATCCAATCCCGGCGGCGAGCTGCGCGCCATCGCCCGCCTGGACGAGGACGCCGCGATTCCCGGCGACGCCGCCGGCTTCCGCGAGCTGGTCGGCGAGGGGCAGATCGTGATCACCCTGGACCCGACCGACGGCCAGCGCTATCAGGGCATCGTGGCCCTGGAGCATGACAGCCTGGCGGGTTGCCTGGGCGCCTACTTCGCCCAGTCCGAGCAGCTGCCCACGCGGCTGTGGCTCTGCGCCGACGGCCAGCGTGCCGGCGGGCTCCTGCTGCAGCGCCTGCCCGACGAGTCGCTCAACCAGGACGACGACGCCTGGGAGCGCACCGTGTACCTGGCCGAGACCCTCAAGGACGAGGAGCTGCTGAGCCTCGAGCCGCTGGAGGTGCTGCGTCGGCTCTATCATGAGGAGGAGGTGAGGGTCTTCGATCCCAAGGCGCTCTACTTTGGCTGCACCTGCTCCCGCGAGCGCATCGCCGGCGCCCTGCTGGGCCTGGGGGCGCAGGAGCTGCGCGAGGTACTGGCCGAGCAGGGCGGCATCGAGACCCAGTGCCACTTCTGCCACACCCGCTACGCGTTCAGCGCCGTCGAGATCGAGGCGATGCTGGACGATCCCCAGGGGGAGGCGCCCACGCTTCACTGAGCGGACGCCGCGTCGGCGCCTGCGTTGCTGCAGAGCAGCATGGGCGGTTGGAGTGAGTGGTAGTGAACGGCGCCGATGTAGTAGTAAAACTACAAGAACTCCGCCAAAGAACGGCGTTTCCTGGCGGCCGGCTTTTTGCCATAATGGCGCCGATTTTCTGGTTCGATCGCTAGCGAACAGACGGGAACACCCCGCACGCGGCGATCTGGCACGACCCACGTTGCGTCATCGACGCCCGGCACACGAGAGAGAAGCGGCCGCAAGGCCCAGGAAACGACATGACCACGACTCAAGCCGCCCCCCAGCAAGCCACGTCCCACGTCAACCTCTGCAGCGCCGAGCTGATCGAGCGGGCGGTGGCCAGCGGGGAAGGTCGCCTGGCCGCCAACGGCGCCCTGGTGGTGAATACCGGCGCGCGCACCGGTCGCTCCCCCAAGGACCGTTACATCGTCGATGAGCCGAGCACCAGCGGCCAGATCGACTGGGGCAGCGTCAACCGTCCCTTCCCGGCGGACCGCTTCGATGCGCTCTGGACCCGCGTCGAGGAGTACCTGGCCAGCGGCGAGTCCTATGTCTCCGAACTGCACGTGGGCAGCGATCCCGTCCACCACCTGCCGGTGCGCGTCACCACCGAGACCGCCTGGCACAACCTGTTCGGTCGCACCATGTTCGTGCGTCCCGAGGCCTTCAATCCCTCGGCCAAGGACGAGTGGACCATCCTCAACGCGCCCTTCTTCGAGTGCGACCCGGCAAGGGACGGCACCAACTCCGAGGGCTGCGTGATCCTCAACTTCGCCCAGAAGAAGGTGCTGATCGCCGGCATGCGCTACGCCGGCGAGATGAAGAAGGCGATGTTCTCGGTGCTGAACTTCCTGCTGCCGGCCGCCGACGTGCTGCCGATGCACTGCTCCGCCAACGTGGGCGAGGACGGCAACACCACGCTGTTCTTCGGTCTCTCCGGTACCGGCAAGACCACCCTGTCCGCCGACCCGGCGCGCTTTTTGATCGGCGATGACGAGCACGGCTGGGGCCCCGGTACCGTCTTCAACTTCGAGGGCGGCTGCTACGCCAAGTGCATCGACCTCTCCGAGAAGAACGAGCCGATCATCTGGAACGCCATCAAGTTCGGCACCGTGCTGGAGAACGTGGTCCTCGACGACCGTCGCCAGCCGGACTTCGCCGACGACAGCCTGACCCAGAACTCCCGCGCCGCCTACCCGCTGGAGCACGTCGAGAAGCGCGTGGCCGAGAACCGGGCCGACGAGCCCAACGCCATCGTCTTCCTGACCTGCGACATGAGCGGCGTGCTGCCGCCGGTCTCCGTGCTCTCCAAGGAAGCCGCGGCCTATCACTTCCTCTCCGGCTACACCGCCAAGGTCGGCTCCACCGAGGTGGGCTCCTCGGCCGGCCTCGAGGCGACCTTCTCCACCTGCTTCGGCGCGCCGTTCTTCCCGCGTCCGGCCCGCGAGTACGCCGACCTGCTGATCCGCCGCGTGGCCGAGCAGGACGCCCAGGTCTACCTCGTCAACACCGGCTGGACCGGCGGCGCCTACGGCGAGGGCGGTGCGCGCTTCTCCATCCCGACCACCCGCGCCATCATCAGCGCCATCCAGTCCGGCGTGCTGCGCGACGTCGAGACGCGCATGGTCGAGGGCCTGAACCTGGCCGTGCCGACCGCCGTGCCGGGCGTCGACTCCAGCCTGCTCGACCCGCGCGAGACCTGGGAAGACAAGGCCGCCTACGACCGCCACCTGGGCGAACTGGTCGCCAAGTTCGTCGACAACTTCAAGAAATTCGACGGCGTCAACGAGGCCATCGTCAAGGCCGGCCCCAGCCTGATCTGAGGCGGGTCGGGGAGAACCCGATCGCTCTGGCCCTGTCCGAGAGGGGGAAGCCGAGGCTTCCCCCTCTTTTTTGGTGTAAGGAAATCGGGGGGAGCACGACACAGATCACACCCCGTTGATGGGAGAGCAATCATGAAGCGACGTCAATTCCTCGGGCTGGTCGGTGCCGGCGGCATCGCGAGCCTGTTGCCTGGCCTGGCCATGGCGCGTCCCAAGCCCGATCTCACCCGCGCCGACGACATCGAGGTCCTGGAACTCTCCGAGGCCGAGTGGCGCGAGCGGCTCGACGACGCCCGCTTCGAGATCCTCCGCGAGGAGGGCACCGAGCCGGCGTTCTCGAGCCCGCTGGACAAGGAGACCCGCCCGGGCGAGTACCGCTGCGCGGGCTGTGAGCTGCTGCTTTTTACCAGCGACATGAAGTACGACTCCGGCACCGGCTGGCCGAGTTTCTTCGAGCACGTCGAGGGCCACCTGCTGACCAGCGTCGACTACTTCCTGGTCTTTCCGCGCACCGAATACCACTGCGCCCGCTGCGGCGGCCACCAGGGTCACGTCTTCGAGGACGGCCCCGAGCCCACCGGGCTGCGCTGGTGCAACAATGGCCTGGCGCTGCGATTCGTCCCCGCCTGAATCCCGAGTGTGATACCTTGTCGTGATCGTCTGGACGTTTGATTGCCAAGGATTTCATGGACGCACACGACAAGATCATCGCCCGCCTCGCCGAGGAACTCGCCGTTCGTCCGCCGCAGGTCTCGGCCACGGTGGAGCTGCTGGATGGCGGGGCCACCGTGCCCTTCATCGCCCGCTACCGCAAGGAAGTCACCGGCGGACTGGATGACATCCAGCTGCGCCAGCTCTATGAGCGACTCGCCTACCTGCGCGAACTCGAGGAGCGCCGCGGGGCGGTGCTCGCCGCCATCGACGAGCAGGGCAAGCTCACCGACGCGCTGGCCGCCAGCATCCGCGCCGCCGACACCAAGCAGCGCCTGGAAGACCTCTATCTTCCCTACAAGAAGAAGCGGCGCACCAAGGCGCAGATCGCCCGCGAGGCGGGGCTCGAGCCGCTGGCCGAGGCGCTGCTGGCCGACCCGGGGCTCACCCCCGAGACCGAGGCGGCCCGCTATCTTCGCCCGGCGGATGGCGACATCCCCGCCGTCGAGGACGCCAAGGCGGCCCTGGATGGCGCCAAGCAGATTCTCATGGAACGCTTCGCCGAGGACCCCGAGCTGGTGGGACGCCTGCGCGAGCGGCTGTGGAGCGAGGGCGAGCTCTCCGCCCGGCTGATCGCCGGCAAGGAGCAGGAGGGCGCCAAGTTCTCCGACTACTTCGAGCACGACGAGACGCTGGCCAAGGTGCCGTCGCACCGCGCGCTGGCGATGTTCCGCGGCCGCAACGAGGGCGTGCTGGCGCTGACCCTGCGCCTGCCCGGCGAGGACGAGGCGCCGATCCATCCGGCCCAGGTGGCCATCGCCAGGCACTTCTCGATCAACGATCAGGGACGCCCCGCCGACCGCTGGCTCGCCGAGGTCGTGCGCTGGACCTGGCGCGTCAAGCTCTACACCCACCTCGAGACCGAGCTGATGGGGCGGCTGCGCGAGCGCGCCGAGCTGGAGGCCATCGAGGTCTTCGCCGCCAACCTCAAGGACCTGCTGCTGGCCGCTCCGGCGGGCCAGAAGGCGACGCTGGCCATCGACCCGGGCCTGCGCACCGGCTGCAAGGTGGCGGTGGTCGATGCCACCGGCCAGTTCCTCGAACACGCCACCATCTATCCCCATGCGCCCCGCAACGCCTGGGCGGCCTCGCTGGCCGAGCTGGCGAAGCTCGTGAAGAAGCATGACGTGGCGCTGATCGCCGTGGGCAACGGCACCGCCAGCCGCGAGACCGACCGCCTGGCCGGCGAGCTGGTCAAGGCCATGGCCGAGACCCACCGGCTCGCCAAGGTGATGGTCAGCGAGGCCGGCGCCTCGGTCTACTCCGCCTCGGAATATGCCTCCCGGGAGTTCCCGGACCTCGACGTCAGCATCCGCGGCGCGGTCTCCATCGCCCGGCGCCTGCAGGACCCGCTGGCCGAGCTGGTCAAGATCGAGCCCAAGTCCATCGGCGTGGGGCAGTACCAGCACGACGTCTCCCAGCTGCAGCTCTCCAGGAGCCTGGAGGCGGTGATCGAGGACTGCGTCAACGCCGTGGGGGTGGACCTCAATACCGCGTCAAGCGCGCTGCTCTCCCGGGTCGCCGGCCTCAACGCAGCGCTGGCCGACAACATCGTCGCCCGGCGCAACGCCGAGGGCGCCTTCACCAGCCGTCGGGCGCTGCTCGACGTCAGTCGCCTGGGGCCCAAGACCTTCGAGCAGTGCGCGGGCTTCTTGCGCATCATGAACGGCGACAACCCGCTGGACGCCAGCGCCGTTCACCCCGAGGCCTATCCGCTGGTGGAGCGCATCGCGCAGCGCAGCGGTCGCGAGCTGGCCGGGCTGATCGGCGACAGCGCCACCCTCAAGTCGCTCAAGCCGGCCGAGTTCGCCGACGAGCGCTTCGGCGTGCCCACCGTCAGCGACATCCTCACCGAGCTCGACAAGCCGGGCCGCGACCCGCGCCCCGAGTTCAAGGCGGCCGAGTTCCGCGAGGGCGTCGAGACGCTCAAGGACCTCGAGCCGGGCATGATCCTCGAGGGCAGCGTGACCAACGTCACTCACTTCGGCGCCTTCGTCGACATCGGCGTGCACCAGGATGGCCTGGTGCACATCTCGGCGCTCTCCGAGAGCTTCGTCGAGGACCCGCGCAGCGTGGTCAAGGCCGGCGATATCGTCCGGGTCAAGGTGATGAGCGTGGACCTGCCGCGCTCACGTATCGGCCTGACCATGCGGCTGAGCGATCAGCCGGAAGAGGCCCAGGGCGACGACCGACCCGCCACCAAGGCCCGCCGCAGCGGCGGCGAAGCGCGCGGCAAGGGGGGGCGCGACAAGGCGCCGGAGCAGGGCGGCCAGATGGGGGCCCTGGGCGCGGCGCTGTTGAAGGCCAAGAAGGGTCGCTGAGCGTGACGCGCCGCTGCCCTTGAAGCGACATGCGGCGGCGCCCTAATCTGATGCTTGTCGGGCGCCCAGGCGCCCGCCTTTTTCCATATGGTGACCAACTTGTCCGAATCGCTTATCGCCCGCGTCGATCGACTCAAGGGGCTGGCCGACCAGGGGCGCGTCGGCCGACTGCGTCGCGGCATCGAAAAGGAAGGGCTGCGCGTCGACGGCGAGGGGCGCATCGCCGCCACGCCGCATCCAGCCGCCCTGGGGTCCAAGCTGACCCATCCGCACATCACCACCGACTACTCCGAGGCGCTGCTGGAGTACATCACGCCGGTCTACTGTCGGCCGGGCGATGCCATGGCCTTCCTCGCCGACCTGCACCGCTTCAGCTACCGCCACCTTGGCGGTGAGCTGATCTGGCCGGCCAGCATGCCGGCGCGGCTCGACGGTAACGACAGCGTGCCCATCGCCGACTACGGCGACTCCAACATCGGCGTGATGAAGACCGTCTATCGCAAGGGGCTGGACCTGCGCTACGGGCGGATCATGCAGTCCATCGCCGGGGTGCACTACAACGTCTCGCTGCCCGACGATCTCTGGCAGCTGCTGCGCGAGCTCGAGGGCGACACCGACACGCCGCTCGAGGACTACCGCTCGGCGCGCTACTTCGGCCTGATCCGCAACTTCCGTCGTCACAGCTGGCTGCTGCTCTACCTGTTCGGCGCCTCGCCGGCACTCGACCGCAGCTTCCTTTCCGACGGCCGGGTGCCCGAGAAGCTCAAGCCCCATGGCGACAGCACCCTGGTGTCGCGCCATGCCACCAGCCTGCGCATGTCGGATCTGGGCTACCAGAACAAGGTCCAGGAGCAGCTCAAGATCTGCTTCAACTCGCTCTCCAACTACGTCAACACCCTGCGTCACGCCATCGCCACCCCGTGGCAGGATTACCGGCGGCTGGGCGTGAACGAGGGCGGCGAGTGGCGACAGCTCAATGCCAACATCCTGCAGATCGAGAACGAGTACTACAGCGATATCCGCCCCAAGCGGGTGGCGCGTCACGATGAGACCCCCAGCCAGGCGCTGGAGGCCCGCGGGGTCGAGTACATCGAGGTGCGCTGTCTGGACCTCAACCCCTTCCTGCCGCTGGGCGTCGACGAGACCCAGATCCGCTTCCTCGACACCTTCCTGATGTGGTGCCTGCTCAGCGAGAGCCCGTGGATCCCCGACGACGAGTGCGACCGGCTGGACGACAACCGTCGCCTGGTGGTCGAGCGCGGCCGGGACCCGGCGCTGCGCCTGCTGCAGGATGGCCGGCACCGCTCCATCGCCGACTGGGGCGGAGAGATACTCGCCGAGATGGCCCCGGTGGCCGAACTGCTCGACCGGCTGGAGGAGGGCGAGCCCCACGGTGAGGCCCTGGCCGCGCTGACGCCGCTCCTGGAGGATCCGGCCCTGACGCCCTCCGGGCGGCTGCTGGCTCGGCTCGAGTCGACCGGCGAGTCCTTCCTCGAGGCCATGCTCGGCCTCGCCCGTGAACAGGCCGAGGGCTTTCGCGACACCCCCATGGACCCGGCCCGGGAGGCCCTGTTCGACGACCTGGTGGCGAGTTCCCGCGACCAGCAGGCGGACCTCGAGGCCACCGACGAGGAGACCTTCGATACCTTCCTGGCCCGCTACTTCGAGCGCGCTCGCGAGGTCCGGAGCATCACCCCGCTGCAGACGGGGGAGCACTCATGATCGACGATCTCCGACGCCTGGACGTGCGCGCCTGGAGCCTCGCCGGGCTCGCCTTCTGCGTGCTGATGATGGGCGTGGCCCTGGTGCTCGAGCATGTCGTTGGGCTCGAGCCCTGCCCGCTGTGCATCCTCCAGCGGGTGGCGGTGCTGGCCGCCGCCGCGGTGTTCCTGGTGGCCGCGATTCACGACCCCGCCGGGCGGCTGGGGGCCGTGGTCTACGGCCTGCTGTCGCTGGCCGCCGTGGGCGGCGGCATCGCCGTGGCAGGGCGTCACCTGTGGCTGCAGTCGCTGCCGGCCGATCAGGTGCCGAGCTGTGGCCCGGGGCTCGACTACATGATGGAGATCCTGCCCTGGCAGCAGGTGCTGTCCCAGGTGCTCTCCGGCTCCGGGGAGTGCGCCGAGGTCGGCGTCCGGGTGCTGGGTCTCTCGCTGCCCGGCTGGACCCTGGTTGGCTTTCTGATCCTCGCGCTCGTCCCGCTGGGCCTGCTGCTCGCGGCCAACCGGCCGCATCGCGGCTACCACTGGCCGGGCTAGGCGAGCACCGTGCGCTATCGCCACCCGGCCACCCAGGAGGAGATCGACCGGGTCTATGACCCCATGCGGGGCCGCGATGGCGAGGCCCTGATCGCCGACTGGCGGGCGCGCAGCGCCCGGTCGCGCGAACGCCAGCGCCTGATTCCCGACGTGGCCTACGGGCCGACGCTGGCCGAGCGCATGGACGTCTTTCCCGGCAGTGAGGCGGGCGGCCCGGTGCACCTCTTCTTCCATGGCGGCTACTGGCGAGCGCTGAGCCACGCCGAGTTCGGCTTCGTCGCCGACGGCCTGGTGGCCGCGGGCATCACCGTGGCGGTGGTCAACTACGCGCTCTGCCCCGAGGTGCGCTTCGGCGAAATCGTCCGCCAGAGCCGCGCGGCGGTGGCCTGGATGCATCGCCACGGCGCCTCGCTCGGCGTGGACCCGAACCGGCTCAGCGTCTCCGGCCACTCCGCGGGCGGACACCTCTGCGCCATGCTGCTCGCCACCCGCTGGCGGGAGGCGTATGGCCTGCCCGATGAGCTGATCCGCGGGGCGCTCTCGATCAGCGGCCTCTACGACCTGGCGCCCTTTCCCTGGTCGTGGCTGCAGCCCAAGCTCCAGCTCACCGACCGCGATGTAATCGACTACAGCCCCGTGCGTCAGCCCTGCCGGGTGCCGGCCCGAGTGCGACTGGTCGCCGGGGGCGAGGAGTCCGAGGCGTTTGCCGGCCAGATGCAGGCCCAGGCCAAGCACCTGAGGCAGCAGGGGCGTCACGTGACCAGTGAGCTGCTTCCCGGCGACGATCACTTCTCGCTGCTCGACCACTATCGTCCCGGCGGGCGCTTCGTCGACGAGATCGTCGCCTTCCACCGCTGAGGGCCTCGCCCGATGCTCGGCCGGATCGCCGGCTCGATCCCTGGCTAGCCCTCCGGTGAGATCCCTCACTAGACCTTCAGCCAGACCTTCAACTAGTCCTTCAACTAAACCCCCAGGTAGCGCGCGCGCAGCGCCTCGTCCAGCGCCGCGGGTCGGCCCGTCCAGGCCGTGCGGCCCTTCTCCAGGATGGTGCAGCGATCGGCCACCGGCAGCAGCTCGCCGAGCGACTTGTCGACGATCAGGATCGACTGGCCCTCGGCCTTGAGCCGGCGCAGCGCCGACCAGATCTCCTGGCGGATCACCGGGGCCAGGCCCTCGGTCGCCTCGTCGAGCACCAGCAGGCGCGGGTGGGTCATCAGTGCCCGGCCGATGGCGAGCATCTGCTGCTCGCCGCCCGACAGGGTGTCGGCCATCTGCGCGCGCCGCTCGGCCAGGCGCGGGAAGAGCGCCTCGACGCGTGCCTGGTTCCAGGGTCCGGGCCGGGCGGTGGCGATCAGGTTCTCGCGCACCGAGAGGTTGGGAAAGCAGCGACGCCCCTCGGGCACCAGCCCCAGGCCGCGCCGGGCGATGCGAAAGGGCGACAGCCGTCGCAGGTCCTGCCCGTCGAACTCGATGCGTCCCCGCCGCGCCGGGGTCAGGCCGAACAACGAGCGCAGCGTGGTGGTCTTGCCCATGCCGTTGCGACCCATCAGCGCCACCATCTCACCGGCCTCGACATGCAGGCTGACGCCGAACAGCGCCTGGGAGGGGCCGTAGAAGGTCTCGAGGTCGGTGATCGTGAGCATCTCAGTCTCCCAGGTAGGCCGCCTGCACGCGCGGGTCGCGACGGATGGCCTCGACGTCGCCGTGGGCGATGACGCGGCCGTCGACCAGCACGGAGAGTCGGTCCGCCAGCCGGAAGACCGCGTCCATGTCGTGCTCGATCAGCAGGATGGGCACCTCCTGCTTGAGGGTCTCGAGCAGCTGGGTGAGCCGCGCCGAGCCCTCCGGCCCGAGTCCGGCCATGGGCTCGTCGAGCAGCAGGGCGCGGGGCTCGAGCACCAGCGCACAGGCCACCTCCACCTGCCGGCGCTCGCCGTGGGAGAGTGCCGCGACCGGGGTGTCGGCGCGGTGGCCGAGGTGCACCCGCTCGAGCGCCTCGCGGGCGGGGGCCAGCAGGCGGGCATCGCGGGCCACCGGCCGCCAGAAGCGAAAGCTGTGTCCCGCCCGCGCCTGGGCGCCGATCATCACGTTGCCCAGCGCGCTGAGCGGCTCGGCCAGCGACGAGACCTGGAAGCTGCGACCGAGGCCCCGGCGGGCCCGCGCGGCGACGCCGAGGCCGGTGATGTCGCGCCCCGCGAGCCGGATGCGTCCCGTGTCGGGCCTGAGGCTGCCGGCGATCTGGGCGATCAGCGTCGACTTGCCGGCCCCGTTGGGGCCGATCAGGGCGTGGATCTCGCCGGCGCGCAGCGTCAGCGAGACGTCGTGGGTGGCCTGAAGGGCACCGAAGCGCTTGTGCAGGCCCTCGACCGCGAGCACCGCCTCAGCCATGGCTTGTCCCCCCGGCCAGCCAGCCGATCACGCCCTGCCGGGCGAACAGCACCACGCCGAGCAGCACCAGGCCGAGGAAGAAGAGCCAGTACTCGGTCAGCCCGCCGAGCAGCGTCTCCATCAGCACGTAGACGATGGCGCCGGCCAGCGGCCCGAAGAGGCGACCGACCCCGCCGAGGATGACGATCACCATCAGCTCGCCCGAGAAATGCCAGCTGAGCATGGCGGGGCTGACGAAGCCGTTGAGGTCGGCGTAGAGGGCGCCGGCGAGCCCGGTGATCATGGCCGAGATGACGAAGGCCGTCAGGCGGATGGGGTAGGGCGAGATGCCGGCGGTAGCGAGGCGAGTCTCGTTGAGGCGCGCCATGGTCAGGGCGGCGCCGAAGCGCGACCCCATCAGCCGCGCGGTGATCGCCATGGCGGCGAGCAGCAGGGCGAAGCAGACCAGGAAGAAGCTCAGCGGATCCTGGCTGTCGATCAGCGGCAGGCCGTTGCGCAGGTAGATCGGCAGGCCGTCCTGGCCGCCGTAGCTCGGCCAGGAGTTGGCGAAGTAGTAGACCATCTGGGCGAAGGCCAGGGTGATCATGATGAAGTAGACCCCGGAGGTGCGCAGCGAGACGGCGCCGATGGCGAGGGCCAGCAGGCCGCAGGCGAGAAGTGCCACCGCCCAGATCACCAGCATGTCATCGCTGCCGGGCAGGCCCATCAGCAGGCTGCCGTCGAAGGCGTGATAGGCGCTGATACCCGCCACGTAGCCGCCCATGCCGAAGTAGGCGGCATGCCCGAAGCTGATCATGCCGCCATGGCCCAGCGCCAGGTTGAGCCCCACGCCGGCCATCGCCACCAGCACGATGCGGGTGGCCAGGTTGACGTAGTAGGCCTCGCCCAGCAGGTGGGCCACCAGCGGGGCCAGCAGGGTCAGTGCCAGCAGAGCGACGTTGACCAGCCCCTGGCGGCCGAGGCGGGGGGCGCCCATGGGGGCGGCGGTGGTGTCGTGGGGACGCTCGGTCGAGTGCTCAGTCATGGGCGGCGAAGAGTCCCTGCGGCTTGAAGGCGAGGATGACGGCCATGAGGATGTAGATCAGCATGGCGGCGAGGGCGGTGCCCACCCCGGCGGCCTGTGAGGGGCTCATGAAGAGGCCGAACAGCGCCGGCAGGAAGATGCGTCCCAGGGTATCCACCACGCCGACCAGGATCGCCCCCAGCAGGGCGCCCTTGATCGAGCCGATGCCGCCGATGACGATCACCACGAAGGCGAGGATCAGCACCGGCTCGCCCATGCCCACCTGAACCGACTGCAGCGCGCCCACCAGGGAGCCGGCGAGCCCCGCCAGGGCGGCGCCCAGGGCGAAGACCAGGGTGTAGAGCCGCCGGATATCGATGCCCAGGGCGCCGATCATCTCGCGATCGCTCTCGCCGGCGCGGATGCGCATGCCCAGGCGCGTGTGCGAGATCAAGAGGTAGAGGCCGGCGGCGATGAGCACGCCCACGGCGATTATCATCAGCCGGTAGACGGGGTAGCGGGCGCCGCCGGGCAGGGCCACCGAGCCCGCGAGCCAGTCGGGCGGGCTGAGCCAGAGCGGCGAGGAGCCGAACAGCCAGCGCGTGCCCTCGGAGAAGATCAGGATCAGCGCGAAGGTGGCGAGCACCTGGTCCAGGTGCGAACGGTGGTAGAGGCGTCGTATCACCAGTACCTCCACCATGGCCCCCGCCGCGGCGGCCGCGAGGCTGCCGGCGGCCAGGCCCAGCAGGAAGGAGCCGGTCGAGGCGGTGGTGAGGGCGGTCACGTAGGCGCCGACCATGTAGAAGGAGCCGTGGGCCAGGTTGATCAGCCCCATGACGCCGAACACCAGCGTCAGGCCGCTGGCCATCAGGAACAGCATGGTGCCGAGCTGCAGGCCGTTGATGAGTTGCTCGATCAGCAGGGTCGCGCTCACGTCAGGAGATCCGGGGTCGGGAAGCGGTAAAGCCGGGCCGCGGGCGGCCCGGGGAGGGGATCACATCCGGCACTGCTCGGCGTAGACGTCCTGGATGTCCTCGATGGCGAGGCCGACCAGGCGGTTGGTGGGCTCGCCGTCTGCGCCCTCGACCACCTCGCGGACGTAGATGTCCTGGATCGGGTGCTGGTTAGAGCCGAAGCGGAAGTCGCCCCGCACCGAGGCGAAGTCGGCCGCGCGCAGGGCCTCGCGGAAGGCGTTCTGATCGTCGGGGTGTGCCTCCTCCAGGGCGCTCAGGATCAGGCGCGCGGTGTCGTAGCCCTGGGCCGCGTAGAGGGTCGGGGTGCGCTCGTGGGCCGCCCGGAAGGCCTCGACGAACGCCTTGTTGGCCGCGTTGTCCAGGTCATGGGCCCACTCCGAGGTGTTGATGGCGCCGATTGCCGCTTCGCCGACCGCCTTGATGATGGTCTCGTCGAAGGAGAAGGCCGCGCCGAACACCGGCATCTCGACGCCCGAGTTCTGCCACTGCTTCATGAAGGAGATACCCATGCCGCCGGGCAGGAAGAAGAACAGGCTGTCGGCATCGCTGGCGCGGACCTGGGCGATCTCGGCGGCGTAGTCGGTCTGGCCGAGCTGGGTGTAGAGCTCGTCGACCACCTCGCCGTCGTAGAGGTGCTTGAAGCCGGCCAGGGCATCGGTGCCGGCGGGGTAGTTGGGCGCCATCAGGAAGGGGCGCTCGAAGCCCTGCTCGCGCATGTAAGCCCCCATGGCGCCGTGCAGGTTGTCGTTCTGGTAGGCCACGTTGAAGTAGTTCTCGTGGCACAGGCGACCGGCCAGCGCCGAGGGGCCGGCGTTGGGCGAGAGGTAGAAGGTGCCCTGTCGGACCACCGAGGGCACCACGGCCATGGCCAGGTTGGACCAGATGATGCCGGTCATGATGTCGACCTCATCGCGCTGCATGAACTCGTTGGAGAGCGTCTTGGCGAGGTCCGGTCGACGGGCGTCGTCCTGGATCAGGACCTCGATGTCGTCGCGCCCCGCCTGCTCGATGGCGAGCATGAAGCCGTCGCGCACGTCGACGCCGAGATGCGAGCCGCCGCCGGACAGCGTGGTGATCATGCCGATCCGGACCTCCTCGGCCTGGGCCGTGGCCACGGCGGTCGTCATCAGCAGGCCGAGGCCGGCGCGGGTCAGCTTGTTCATGGAAATGCCCTCTGGTGTCCTGATGGTGAATGCCGGAAGCGGCCGCGTCGCGACGATGCCACGCCGGTGCCGGCTATATCCGATCGGGATGTCGTTCGTGTCGATACGCTGTCGCCTGTCGCGATACCGTACTACGAATGAGCCGGTGGCCTCTCCACGCTGTGCTATCGCTCTGCCACGGTTCTGCTTGCGCGGCTGTTTCGCCGCAGGGGCCGCCGGGCCGCCGGGGAGCGCCGCAAGGATCGCCTTGAGTGGCGTGGCAGGATTGACACCGTCATCGGCAGGCGCGAGTCTGTGATCTCGCGGGTCGCGCATGCCGTCGCTGCCGGCCGTCGAGCAAGGGAGGTGTCCATGCTGGAAGATTGCACGAATGCCCAGGAACGCTGGGGTGGTGTCCATCAGCTGATCGATCGTTGGCTCGAGGCGCGCCGTGCGCTGCTGGTGCACTTCGTCGACCTCAAGGCGTCCTGCGATGCCGAGCTGGAGGCCGTGTCCAAGGCCTATATCGATGCCTTCAGCGAGCTGCTGATGGACTACATCAGCGCCGGCCACTTCGAGATCTACCCGCAGCTGCGCGAGGAGGCCCGGGCCTTCGACGACGAGCCGGCCCTGGCGCTGGCCGACCGGCTGATGGAGCGGCTCGAGATGTCCACCGAGCTGGTGCTCGCCTTCGACGAGGACTACGCCTCCTCGGCAAGCTGCGAGCAACATCTCGCCCGGCTGCCGGCCTGGATCGACCGCCTCAACAAGGGGCTCGGCGAGCGCTTCGAGCTCGAGGACCAGTTGATCGCCCGACTGCACGCGGCCCACTCGCCGGATGCCACCCGCGCCGAGGCCGACTCCCGGGCCTGAGCGCGCGACGGCACTGCCAATGCGTGGCGGCACATACCTCTCGATGACCCCATGGGAACCTCCTCCCATGGGGTCATGTCGTGTCGCGGCGGGAGGGCCTGGCCGGCGGGCCTAGCCGCAGGTCGAATTGAGTTTTGTGCAGTGCAGGCATAACATCTTGGCGGTTCGCATTCCGGCCAGGGTGGGCAGCCGGTCCACCGGGCTTATCCTCACGGCGACAACCCGCGCGTTGACAACCCAAGGAGCCACCATGAAAGACCCCGTCCGTATTGCCATCACCGGTGCTGCCGGCCAGATCAGCTACTCCCTCGCCTTTCGCATCGCTTCCGGCGACATGCTCGGCAAGGACCAGCCGGTCATCCTGCAGCTGCTGGAGATCACCCCGGCCATGGACGCCCTCAACGGCGTGGTGATGGAGCTCAACGACTGCGCCTTCCCGCTGGTGCAGGAGATCGTGGCCACCGATGACGCCAACGTCGCCTTCAAGGATGCCGATTTCGCCCTGCTGGTCGGCGCGCGTCCGCGCGGCCCGGGCATGGAGCGCAAGGATCTGCTCGAGGCCAACGCCGCGATCTTCTCCGTGCAGGGCAAGGCGCTGAACGACCACGCCAGCCGCGACGTGCGCGTGCTGGTGGTCGGCAACCCGGCCAACACCAACGCCCTGATCGCCTCCTGCAATGCGCCGGACCTGGATGCGGGCCAGTTCACCGCGATGATGCGTCTGGATCACAACCGCGCCAAGACCCAGCTGGCCCAGAAGGCCGGCAAGCACGTCACCGACGTCGAGTCCATGGTGGTGTGGGGCAACCACAGCGCGACCCAGTACCCGGACCTGGCCCACTGCAAGGTCGACGGCACCCCGGCCCTCGAGCTGGTCGATCGCGAGTGGTACGAGAACGACTTCATCCCCACCGTGCAGCAGCGTGGCGCCGCCATCATCAAGGCGCGCGGGGCTTCTTCCGCGGCGTCCGCCGCCTCCGCCGCCATCGATCACATGCGTGACTGGGCGCTGGGCACCGACGAGGTCGTCAGCATGGGCATCCCCGCCGACGGCAGCTACGGCGTCGAGCCGGGCATCATGTACTCCTACCCGGTGGTCTGCCAGAACGGCCAGTACGAGATCGTTCAGGGCCTTTCGATCGACGAGTTCAGCCGCGGCCGCATGCAGGCGACCGAGAACGAGCTGCGCGAAGAGCGCGCCGCCGTCGAGCACCTGCTCGGCTAAGTATCGCCTCTGTCGCGACACGAAAAACCCCGCCGGCCGGCGGGGTTTTTTGCGTCTGGGCCTTGCTCCGGTTGTCGAGGCGAGCGGCTCAGTCGCGCAGGCTGATGATGCGCCAGCCGCGGGCCTCGGCCACCTCGCGAAGGCTCGGGTCGGGGTCCACCGCCACCGGGTGCTCGACCTCCTCGAGCAGTGCCAGGTCGTTATGGGAATCGCTGTAGAACCAGCTGCCGTCGAGGGTCAGGTCGCGGTCGGCGAGCCAGGCCTCGAGGCGCTTCACCTTGCCCTCCCGGTAGCTTGGGATGCCGAGGGCGCGACCGGTATAGCGGCCGTCGACCTTCTCGGGCTCCACGGCGATCAGCTCGTCGATGCCCAGGCGCTCGGCGATGGGGCCGGTGATGAAGCGATTGGTGGCGGTGATGATCATCAGGGTGTCGCCGCGCGAGCGGTGGCGTGCCACCAGCTCCTCGCCCCGGGCCAGGATATGCGGCTCGATCTTGCTGGCCATGAACTGCTGGTGCCAGGCGGCGAGCTGCTCCGGCGTATGCGCTGCCAGCGGCTGCAGGGCCACCTCGAGGAAGGCCTGCATGTCCAGGGTGCCCGCCTCGTAGTCGGCCATGAAGCGGTCGTTGGCCTCGCGGTAGGCGACCGGGTCGACGGCCCCCTGTTCCAGCAGGAACTCGCCCCAGGCATGATCGCTGTCGATCGACAGCAGCGTGTTGTCCAGGTCGAAGATGGCCAGGCTCACTGCATTCCCCTCGGGTGTTGTTGATATGGATGGACGCGCGCGCGGCGGTCACGGCAAGGCCATCGATTATGGCAGAAGCGATGACGCGCTTCGAGCGCCTGAGCCGGGCGGGAGGGCCGCGCATTGGCCTCTTGCCGACGCCTTGTATTGATGCGCTTTGTGGCCTTGTGGAAGAATGGCTCCAATACTGAAACTATAAGGTGAAGTCCGTGATCGACGCTGACGGCTTTCGCCCCAATGTTGGCATCATCATCGCCAACGAAATGGGGCAGCTGCTTTGGGCGCGTCGGGTAGGGCAAAACGCGTGGCAGTTTCCCCAGGGAGGCATCAAGGCTAACGAGACTCCGCAACAGGCACTTTTTCGTGAGCTCCACGAGGAGATCGGCCTCACCGCCGAGGACGTCGAGATCCTTGCCTGCACCCGGGGCTGGCTACGCTATCGCCTGCCGCGACGCATGGTGCGTACCCACTCCAGGCCGGTGTGCATCGGCCAGAAACAGAAGTGGTTCTTGCTTCGGATTCGCTGTCAGGAGAGCCGGATCTGCATGGACCTGTCCGGCAAGCCGGAGTTCGATGGCTGGCGCTGGGTCAGCTACTGGTACCCCCTGGGACAGGTGGTGCCGTTCAAGCGTGAGGTCTATCGCCGCGCCCTGCGCGAGCTGTCCCCCCGGGCACAGCGGCTGGCCCTCGGTCATGGATGATCCGATGGCCTGACGGCCATCCCCTCAGCGAGGCGAGAGACAACCACAATGGAAAAAAAGACGCCAATGCTCGAGGTATTGCGACGCATCATTCAGGAGGTCAACGGGGCTCGCAACCTGGACGCGGCGCTGGCGACCATGGTGCGACGCATTCGCAAGGCGATGCGCACCGACGTGTGCTCCTTCTACCTCTTCGACCCCGCCATCGATCGCCTGGTGCTGATGGAAACCATCGGCCTGCGCGCCCAGGCCGTGGGGCGCGTGAGCCTGGAGGTGGGGGAGGGCCTGGTAGGCCTGGTGGCCAAACGCGAGGAGCCGCTCAACCTGGAGGATGCCCAGGCCCATCCGCAGTTCCGCTACTTCGAGGCCACTGGCGAGGAGCGCTACTCGAGCTTTCTCGGCGTGCCGATCATCCACCAGCGGCGCATGCTCGGCGTGCTGGTGGTGCAGCAGTCCGAAAAGCGTCGCTTCGACGAGGAAGACGAGGCCTTCCTGGTCACCATGGCCGCCCAGCTGGCCGGCGTGCTGGCCCATGCCCTGGCGACCGGTGGGCTCAATCGGCCGAGTATCCCGGGCGGGCAGGCTCGCTTCACCGGCGTGGCGGCCTCGCCCGGCATGGCCATCGGCGAGGCGGTGGTCATCGCCGCGCCGGCCGATCTCAACAGCGTGCCGGACCTGATTCCCACCGATGTCGAGTACGAGATCGCCCGCCTCAAGGAGGCCATCGGTCGGGTCCGCGATGAGATTCGCGCCGCCGGCGAGCGCCTGGCGAGCCGCATCTCCGCCCAGGAGCTCGCGCTGTTCGACGTCTACCAGCAGATGCTCGGCGAGGCGGCACTCTCCCAGGAGGTCGAGAAGCGCATTCGCGAGGGGCAGTGGGCGCCCGGGGCGCTGGCCGACGTGGTGCGTCGTCATGTGCAGTACCTGGAGCGGGTCGACGACAACTATCTCCGCGAGCGGGCGGCGGACGTGCGCGACCTGGGTCGCCGCGTGCTGGCCCACCTGCAGGAGGAGACGCCTCAGACCCCGGAGGTCTACCCCGAGAGCACCATCCTGGTGGGCGACGAGATCAGCGTGGCGATGCTCGGCGAGGTGCCACGCGACAAGCTCGCCGGGCTCATCTCGGTGCGCGGCTCCAGTACCTCCCACGTGGCCATCGTCGCTCGGGCCATGGGCATACCCACCGTCTCCGGCATGGTCGACCTGCCGCTGCCGCGACTCGGCGGCAACCGGGTGGTGCTGGATGGCCATCGCGGGCGCCTCTTCGTGCGCCCCTCGCCGGAGCTCGAGAGCCACTACCAGAGCCTGATCGACGAGGAACGGGCGCTGATGGCGGTGCTGGAGCACGAACAGGACCTGCCCAGCCGCACCCCGGACGGCCACGACATGCCGCTGATGGTCAATACCGGCCTGGCGGTGGATGCCGTGGCGTCGCTCAAGTCGCGGATCGGCGGGGTGGGGCTCTATCGCACCGAAGTACCCTTCATGATCACCGAGCGCTTTCCCGGCGAGCAGGAGCAGACACGCCTCTATCGCGACCAGCTCGAGAGCTTCGCCCCGCTGCCGGTGGTGATGCGCACCCTCGACATCGGTGGCGACAAGGACCTGCCCTACTTCCCCATCGAGGAGGCCAACCCTTTCCTCGGCTGGCGCGGCATCCGCGTCACCCTCGATCATCCCGAGGTGCTGATGGTGCAGCTGCGCGCCATGCTGCGGGCCTCCCAGGGGCTCGACAACCTGCAGGTGCTGCTGCCCATGGTCACCAACGTCGACGAGGTCGACGATGCGCTGCGCCTGCTCGATCGTGCCATCCTCGAACTCGGCGAGGAGGGCGTGGTCGTGAAGCGACCCAAGGTAGGCGTGATGCTGGAGGTGCCGGCCACCCTCTATCAGCTCGATGCCCTGGCCCGTCGCGTCGACTTCTTCTCGGTGGGCAGCAACGATCTGACCCAGTACCTGCTGGCCGTGGATCGCAACAATCCGCGGGTCGCCGACCTCTACGATGCCTGCCATCCCGCCGTGCTCGCGGCCATGGCGCGGCTGGGCGAGGAGACCCGGCGCCTGGCCATGCCGACCTCGGTGTGTGGCGAGATGGCCGGCGATCCCGCCGGAGCGCTCCTGCTGATGGGCATGGGCTTCGATGCGCTGTCGATGAACGCGCCCAGCCTGCCCCGAGTGAGGGCGGCGATTCGCCGGGTGAGCCTCGCGAGCGCCCGGGAGCTGGTCGAGGACACCCTGCGTCTCGATTCGCCCCATGCCGTTCGCCAGCATCTGGAGGCTCGCCTGGGCGAGTGGCAGCTGGCGCACCTCCTGCCGCCCAAGGACTGAGCGCGACGGAGTGCCCCTGCCGCGGCTCCCCTGGAGGAGCCGTGGCAGGCAGTAGTGGCGGAGTTACGGCGGGTTCAGCGTCAGTCGCGCCACCTTCTCGCCCAGTCGGACCCCCTCCGACCCGAAGCGCCGTTCACCGATCTCGATGACGCCGTCGGCGTGCCAGCTGAGCCAGGTGGTGGCTCGCGTGCCGTAGTCGCGGCCGACGATGAAACACGACGACAGCTGGCGCTCGCGCTCGAGTCCCACGCCGGTCTCCGGCAGGGCCTCGTCATCGGCGGGCCGGGCGTCGCCGAGCACGGGCAGGGCATCCTCGGGAAAGCGGCCGTGGCGCAGGCCGCGGCCGAGCCCCTGGCGGGCGGCGATCAGCTTGGGCCAGGGGGTATCGAGGCTGGCGTTGGAGAGGCCGTGCAGGCCGGGCGGCACGCGCCGGAGGCAGAGGGCGTCGAATCCGCGGTGCAGGTGCCACAGCGTCTCCCCGTCGCCCACCAGCAGATTGAAGCCGGCATAGTCGCGGGCCGCCCCGCCCGCCAGGCGATCGAGCCAGGTCGTCAGGTCGTCGCGCTCCAGGGCCTCGCGCACCAGCCCACCCCGGCTGGGCGCATCCGGCGGCATCGTGAGTCGCGGATCGCGGACGTTGGTCACGGCGGCGAAGCGACCGCGGCGGTGAACGGCCAGCCAGCTGCCGCCGGCCTCCAGGTCGCGGCCCCCGACGATCGCGGGGGCCTCCTCCCAGGCGCCGAGCGGCGCCGTCGGACGCGCATGGAACTCGTCACGGTTGGCGATCAGGCGCAGCGGGCAGGCGCTGCCGGGACGGTGGTCGAAGGCAATCAGGCACATCGGGCCAGCTTAGCCGGCCGCCGGGCCGGGGGGAAGGTGCCGTCATGACAGGTCGGGTCGGGCCGCGTACACTCTTTCGCTCATCGTGCGTGCACAGGGATGAGAATGCAGGACGATATCCGCTTGGATCGCTTATGGTCGCGCCTGGTGTGGCCGATCTTCTGGCCGCTGCTGCTGGTCCAGGTGGCCCTGGTGGTGCTCTGCCTGCTGGTCGGCCTCCTGCTGTGGGGGATGATGCCTGCCCACGCCTCCTGGAACACCGCCTTCTGGCTGCCGGTGGCGCTGCTGCTGGGCAGCTGCCTCAACGTGGCGGTCTTCCTGACGCTGCTGCGCCAACGCATGCGCGCCATTCAGCGCGAGGTGAATGAGGCCCTGGCCGGCGTCGAGGCGTATCTGGCGCGACACCACCGGCCTCAGCGCCAGGACCTGCCGCTCTCGCAGCGTCTCAGGGCCCTGGCGAGCGCCTGCGAGGATCTGGTGGAAGGCTGGCGGCGCGACCTCGGCCAGAGCCATGCGACCGAGCGTCGGCTGGTCGACGACCTCGAGACCGTCAAGGACCAGGTCGAGCGCCTGGAGGCCGGACGCGTCCGCGCCCGGGAAGAGTCACGCCTCAAGTCCGGCTATCTCTGCCACCTACGCCAGTCGCTGGGCCCCCTGATGACCTCGCTCACCGAGGTGCTGGAGAGTGAGACCCTGCGCCCAAGCGGCGGCGAGCATGATCGGGATGCGCTGCTGGCGCTTCGTGAGCGGCTCGCCGATGCCATGCTGCTGCTCGAGAACCTCGGCGAGCCCGCCGACACGGCGGCACTGCCCTCCACCCCCGTGCTCTCCGGTCAGGGACGGGTGCTGATCGTCGATGACGGCCCGGTGAATCTCACTCTGGCTCGCCAGGTGCTGGAGCGTCAGGGACTCGAGGTCGCCACGGCCACCAGCGGTGAGCAGGCCCTGGCGCGGCTCGAGGAGGATGCCTTCGACCTGGTGTTGATGGATATCTTCATGCCGGGGATGGATGGCGTGGAAGCTAGCCGACGCTGGCGCCGGCGAGAAGCCGAGATGGCCTCTCACCGGCGCAGCGTGCTGGTGGCGCTGACCGCCAACGCGAGCGACGAGGATCGTCGCCGTTTCCGCGAGGCCGGCATGGACGACTTCCTGGCCAAGCCCTACCGCCCCCAGGCGCTGGTCGGCATGGTGCGCCAGTGGCTGATCGTGCCGGAACCCGACCCCTCATGAGCCTCATCGCGACCCTCCTGGCCTATCTGGCGCTGGGCGCCGCGGCAGGGACGCTGGCCGGCCTCTACGGCGTGGGCGGCGGACTGATCATCGTGCCGGCCCTGATCGTGGCCTTCGAGCTTCAGGGGGTGGCCCCCGAGGTGGCCATGCACCTGGCGGTGGGCACCTCGCTCGCCACCATCGTGGTGACCGGCGCCTCCTCGGCCTGGGGACACCATCGGCGCGGCAGCATCCGCTTTGACTGGTTCCTGACACTGCTGCCGGGGCTCGTACTGGGGGCCATCGCCGGCGTCTTCGTCGCCGGCAGCCTCTCCGGCGGGCGTCTGGGCACCCTGTTCGGCGTCTTCGTGATCCTGGTCGCCCTGAAGATGGCGCTGGGGCGCGGGCCAAAGGCCGGCCATGCCCCGCCGAGTCGGGTCGCCATGGGCGTGGCGGGCGCGGTGATCGGTGGCGTCTCGGCGCTGTTCGGTATCGGCGGGGGAACCCTTAGCGTGCCCTGGCTGTCTCGGTGCGGTGCCACCATGACCCAGGCCGTGGGCACCTCGTCGGCCTGTGGGCTGCCCATCGCGCTGTTTGGCGCGGCCACATTCGTGGTGGTCGGGTGGGGCAACCCGCTGCTCCCCGGGGGAGCAGCCGGCTTCGTGATGCTGCCCGCGCTGCTTGGCATCGTGCTGACCAGCGTGCCCTTCGCGCGCCTCGGGGTATGGCTGGCTCATCGGCTCTCCGCCCGGCTGCTGCGCCTCTCCTTCGCCGCCTTGCTGGCGGTGGTGGGGCTCAAGTTTCTCCTCTAACGCTTCACGCCTCGTTTCAAGGACATCCCATGTTGCGCTATCCCGAGATCGATCCCGTGGCCATCTCCCTCGGGCCCTTCCAGGTCCACTGGTACGGCCTGATGTATGTGGTCGGATTCGTGGCCGCCTGGTTCCTCGGGCGTCTCCGTGCCGAGCGCATCGGCCTGAGCCGGGATGACGTGGGCGATCTCCTGTTCTACGCCGCCATCGGCGTGGTGGTGGGGGGCCGCCTGGGCTATGCGCTCTTCTACGGCCTGCCTCAGTGGTTGGCGGACCCGCTGTGGATCTTCCGCGTCTGGGACGGCGGGATGAGTTTTCACGGCGGCCTGATCGGCGTGCTGGTCGCCGCCCTCTGGTTCGCCCGCAAGAAGCATCTCGCGTTCTTCACCCTGACCGACTTCGTGGCGCCCCTGGTGCCGATCGGCCTGGGCGCCGGGCGAATCGGCAACTTCATCAACCATGAGCTGCCCGGCCGCCTCACCGAGCTGCCCTGGGGCATGCCCTTTCCCGGCATGGGGCCCGAGCCGCGCCACCCCTCGTCGCTCTACGAGGCGCTGCTCGAAGGGGTGGTGCTCTTTGCGGTGCTGTGGTGGGTCTCGGCGGTGCCGCGTCGCCGCGGGCTGGTCTCCGGCCTCTTCCTGCTGCTCTACGGGGTGTTCCGCTTCCTGGTCGAGTTCGTGCGCCTGCCCGACCCCCACCTCGGTTTCATCGCTCTGGGTTGGGTGACCATGGGCATGCTGCTGACGTTGCCGATGATCGCCGCGGGCCTTGCACTGATCGCCTGGTCGCGTCGTCAGCCGGTGGATGCGACGCCCTGAACACAGGGGAGGGCGCCCGTCGGGATGGGCGCCCTCGGTCCCGGCATGTAGAATATGGGGTCCATTTCCCAGCCGTCGACCATGCCCGTGACCGCCAACGCTCCTCCCGCCCTCGAACAGCCCTACCTCGACCTGATGCGCCAGGTGCTCGATCACGGCACGGAGCGTGACGATCGCACCGGCGTCGGCACCCGATCCGTGTTCGGCCACCAGATGCGCTTCGATCTCGCGCGGGGTTTCCCGCTTGTCACCACCAAGAAGCTGCACCTGCGCTCGATCATCCACGAGTTGCTGTGGTTCCTGGCCGGCGACACCAACATCGCCTACCTCAGGGAGAACGGGGTGCGCATCTGGGATGAGTGGGCCGACGAGAACGGCGATCTGGGCCCGGTCTACGGTTACCAGTGGCGCAGCTGGCCCGATCCGCGTGGCGGCCACGTCGACCAGATCGCGAATCTGCTCGAGCAGATTCGCGTCAATCCGCGCTCCCGCCGGCTGATCGTATCGGCCTGGAACCCGGCGCTGGTCGACGAGATGGCGCTGCCGCCGTGCCACTGCCTGTTCCAGTTCTACGTAGCCGACGGGCGGCTCTCCTGCCAGCTCTACCAGCGCAGCGCCGATATCTTCCTCGGCGTGCCGTTCAATATCGCCAGCTATGCGCTGCTGACCCGGATGATCGCCCAGGTCTCGGGGCTCGAGCCCGGCGACTTCGTGCATACTCTCGGCGATGCGCACCTCTACCTGAACCATCTCGAGCAGGCCGAGGAGCAGCTCTCGCGCACCCCGCGCACAGCGCCGCGCCTGGTGCTCGACCCCGTGGTGGACGATCTCTTCGCGTTTCGTTTCGAGCACATCGCCATCGAGGGCTACGACCCCCATCCGCACATCAAGGCCCAGGTGGCCGTATGAGCGAGGCCCGCGCCATGACCGACGAGACCCTGATCCCCATCGCGATGATCGCCGCCATGGACCGCCATCGCGTGATCGGCGTGGACAACCAGTTGCCCTGGTACCTGCCGGAGGATCTCAAGTTCTTCAAGCGCATGACCCAGGCCAAGCCGCTGGTGATGGGGCGCAAGACCTACCAGTCCATCGGCCGGCCACTGCCCGGCCGCCTCAATATCGTGGTGACCCGCGACCCCGACTTCCACGCCGAGGGCGTGCGGGTCTGCCACGACCTCGCCGCCGCGCTCACGCTGGCCGATCAGCAGGCCACCATCGACGGCGTCGAGGAGATCATGGTGATGGGCGGTGCCGAGATCTACGCCCAGGCGCTGCCCTTCGCCAGCCGGCTCTACCTTACCGAAGTAGACATCGAGGTCGAGGGTGACGCCCGCTTCCCCGCGCTGGACATGCGCGAGTGGGAGCAGGTGCAGCGTGTGCCCGGCACGCCCGCCGAGGGCCAGCCGGGCTACCATTTCGTGCAGTACCGTCGTCGTTAAGAGCACCGACGTTGAGGACGTCGCCTGTCGGCGACATTTGTCACCGCGCCATGGCTGGCACAGACTGGGCAGCAAGGGCCGTCGCCGGGTAACGCCGGCGACGGCTGGACGAGTCAGGGGCAAGGCGCACTGGAGGGACAGGACGTGATCGAGGAAGGCTCAACCCGCCTGCTGGAACGGCTGGAGCAGCGCGCTTCGGCATTGCTTGCGCTGCTGCGGGAGTCGCGCGTGCAGCAGGATGCCCTGCAGTCGCGGCTCGCCGAGCTCGAGCGTCGTCGTGTCGAGCTGGAAGCGAGCCAGGCCGAACGGGCCGCCGAGGTCCGCGAGGAGCAGGCCGCGCGCCAGGTCCTGGCAGAGCGCTGCAGCGAACTCGAGTCGCGCATCAAGGACCTGGAAGCCACGCACCTGGAACTCGCAGAGGAGAATCGTGAGCTCGACGAACAGAATCGTGAGCTCGAGGCGCACAACCGTCGCCTGCTGGCGCACGCGCCCGCCGAGGTCGAGACGGGAACGGTGCTCTTCCATCGTCAGGCGCGACGGGCCCAGGGGCTTTCCGCACTGATCGGCGATCGCTCGCGCCGGCATCCGGCCGACGAGGCCGTTGTCGCGTCGCCCGCAGGCGACCACGCGCCCGACGTCGAGGCCTCCGGGGCGGCCGCCGCTTCCCCCGCTGAAGCGCCAGCTGAGACGCCAGAGGCGAATCCTCCCCAAGACGATGAGACGCCGTCCCCCCAGGCGCTGCTGGATCAGTGGTATCGACGCTACTCGTCCACCTTCTTCAAGGGCCATACCCGGCCGCTCAAGATCGGTATCCATGAGGAGCTGACCGCGCGCGAGCCCTGGCCGGAGAAGCTCGTGCGCCGGGCGCTGGCCTGCTACGTCAACCTGCCGCGCTACCTCAAGTCGGTGCGCGAGGGCGCCTCGCGTCTCGATCTCGCCGGCGAACCGGCGGGGCAGGTAGATGCCGCCGCCGCCGAGCATGCCCACAAGAAGCTCGAGCGACTGCAGGCCGATCGTCGAGAGCGGAAGCGCACGGGTCCCGCCCGCGACAATTCGCGAGGGGGCGCCAAGCGTCACGGCGCCCCCGACGGCAAGGCCCGGCAGGGCGGCGCCGGGGGGAAAGGAGCGTCTGCCGGCGGAAAAGGCGCCGGCGAGCCCCGCCCCAACCAGGCGTCGCCCCCGGCCGCCAACCGCTCGACGGATGCGCCCGCCGCCACCCTGGACGAGAAGCTCTCCGCACTGCTGGCCAAGCACAATCAGCGTTGATATTCCCCCGACTTGTCTTCGTCATATTCGCAGGGCATGATGGATCCGCTCATCGCGCCAGGCGCTCGATTCGGCGGCCGTCACGCCGGCTCGAGCATTGGGCTCGCCGGGACGGAGCCCGACTCGCCAGGTAGGAGGATGCACGGACGAACGGTGTTCGCGACGAATGAAAACAGTGTTTTTTTCTTGTTGCGTTCCCCCAAATCCCGGTATAGAGTTCCTCTTGCGAGCATTGGACTATAACTAAGGCTTCGCCGCGGTCTGGCTCGCGACCTGTCCTCCCGGGAGGGAGTTGCAGGCACGAGAACCGGCACCAAGACCGGCCAAGCCCGCTGACCCGCTCACCAAGAACGGGCAGCCACGATCGAAACAGCAAGCTAGTCAATAAGGAACTATCGCAATGAAAAAGACACTGTTAGCGACTGCTATCGCCGGTGCCCTGGCCGCTTCTGGCGCCCAGGCCGCGACCGTCTACAACCAGGACGGCACCAAGCTGGACCTGTACGGCAACCTGCAGTTCGCCTACGCGAACACTAACAATGCCGACGGCGAGAGCACCGACGAGTTCGCCGATAACGGTTCCACCTTGGGTGTGGCCGGCGAGCACGTGATCTACGACGGTCTGACCGGCTACTTCAAGTACGAGTTCGAAGGCGACGCCGACGAGATCAAGGGTGCCGGCGGTCTGGACACCGGCGACCAGGCCTACTTCGGCCTGAAGGGCAACTTCGGTGACGCGCGCCTCGGCTCCTGGGATCCGCTGATCGACGACTGGATCCAGGACCCGATCACCAACAATGAGTACTTCGACGTCTCCGACTCCAACCAGAACATTGCTGGTGTGTCCGACTCGCGCGAAGGCAACAAGCTGCAGTACATGTCTCCGTCCTTCAGCGGCTTCCAGTTCGCCCTGGGTACCCAGTTCGAAGGCGATGCCGAAGACGACAATCCCGTTGCCACCTTCGATGCTGGCGCGGGCCCGAGCGCTGGTCAGACCTTCATCGTCGAGAAGGACGGTGACAGCAACGCCTCCTTCTTCGGTGGTCTGAAGTACACCGCCGGCGCCTTCTCCATCGCCGCGGTCTACGACAACCTGGCCAACAACGACGGCGACTACGCTGCCAACCAGCTCGACGCTAACGGCGACGTCGTCGATGGTGAGTTCGACGCTGGCGACCAGTACGGCATCACCGCCCAGTACACCGTCGACACCCTGCGCGTCTCCGCCAAGATCGAGCGTTTCCAGTCCGACAACGACTTTGTCGAAGACGTCAACTACTACGGCGTGGGCGCCCGCTACGGCTACGGCATGGGCGACATCTACGGCGCCTACCAGTACGTCGACGTGGGCGGCGGTGACCTGACCGATACCGCCGACGACGCCTTCACCAGCGGCGACTGGCCGAACGAGGAAGGCGAGAGCTACAACGAGGTGATGGTCGGTGCTACCTACAACATCTCCGACGCCATGTACACCTTCGTCGAGGCCGCCTGGTACGATCGCGAAGAAGATGCTGGCGACGGCGTGGCCGTGGGTGCCGTCTACCTGTTCTAATCCCCTCGCAGGATCCTCCTGCCCGTAGGGTGGAACACCGAAAGCCGATCCTCCGGGGTCGGCTTTTTTCATTCAGGACGTATCAGGACACATGCGAGGGTTCATGAAACAGCCGATCATCACCGCAAGCCTGCTGGCCCTGGGGCTGGGGCTCGCCAGTGCTCCGGCGCTTGCCAGCGAGATGGAAGAGCGCTTCCGCAGCCAGGGCAAGCAGCTCGATCTGACCGGCTTCCTGCAGGCCGAGAACGATGCCCGCAGCCGCAGCTTCCTCTACGGCAGCCCTCATGAGCATGATTTCACCGTCAAGAAGGATGGCGAGTACCTCTTCGAGAGCGAGGTGCCGGGCGGCGAATCCGAGGACTACCGCGTGGCGGCGGTGTTGCTGGACGACCAGGGCCAGGTGATCGCCCGGGGCGAGGCGCTGGGCCAGAACGGCGGCCTGGCCCTGCGACAGCGCCTGGCGCCGGGTGACTATGTGCTGCGCGTCGAGGGGCGCAAGTTTGGCACCCGCAGCACGACCGGCAACAGCTTCTATATCACTGTCGCCGGCCTGGATGAGAACGGTCGTCGCCTGGAAGAGGGTGTCAGCGACGGCCAGGGGCTGGTGTTCAGCGGCAGCGCCCGAGAGGGCAACCGCAGCGTCTTCGTGCGCGGCCGTGACGACGTGGCGACCATCGCCGCGCCGGCGCCAGAGACGAGTGCCGATCGGGCGGTCGGTGCGACGGCCGAGGCGTCTTCCAGCACGGCAGCCAGTGCTGCCTCGCAGGCCGAGTCCCAGGCGTCTTCCGCCGAGCAAGCCCCGGCCCAGGCCTCGAATGGCGTGGAAACCATCGTCACCGACGTGAAGATTCGCGCTCGCGGTGAGGTGCTGACCTTCGACATGGCCGAGCGCGGCACCGTGGCCATCACCACCTCGACCTACCCGACCGGCTACGAGGATACCTACCGCATCGAGCTCGAGGTGCTGGACGCCAACGGCCGGGTGGTGGCCGAGGGCGCCGGCGAAGGCTTCGACGGCGACGTGGAGATGCAGACCGAGCTGTCACCGGGCCGCTATCGCATTCGCGTGCAGGGCCAGAAGTTCGGCTCGGCGATGTCCGGCGTCAACAACTATGAGCTCAAGGTACAGAAGCGGGATCGCCTCTAGCTCTGCCATGACTGCCGTGACGGGTCGCCGTTCCGGCAGATGAAAACGCCCCCGGCGCGCAGGCGTCGGGGGCGTTTTGTCAGGCGTTGAGTCATGGACTGCCGAGCCTTGTCGCGACAAGGATCCGAGAGTTGACGCGGATACACGCCGCGTCAGGAATCCTGGTCGTCGAGCATCATCTGAATCATCTCCTCCAGCGCCTCGACCTTCTGCTCGAGCGCCTCGACCTTGCCTTCCTCCTCGGACGTCTGGACGTATTGCTCGTTGATCTTGGCCATGTGCTCTTCGATGGCCGCGGAGTCCATGGCGTAGGCGGCCCCCCCCATCAGCAGCAGGGTCAGGAGGCCGGCGGTCAGCGTCTTGATGTTCATGGGACACCTCTTCGTGTAAGGGAGTCGAACAGGACCTGTGGTCAGGTCCTGTTCCCTTGGTGTCTTCCCGTTCGCCTTCCTTACGGCGAACCGTCAATCCGTGTCCCACGATGGCAGCCGGTCCCTCGAGCGACGCTTCCTTTTGGTCCTCTCGCGTCGCCCTGGCCTTGCGAGGCGACGTCTTCTCGGCGTTAGAAGCGGTACTTCACCATACCCTGCAGGCGCAGGGCGTCGCCGTCGCGGCCATCGACCACCTCGCGAGTATGGTAGCCCGCCTCCACGCCGTAGCTGACGCGCTCGATGGGTGACCAGATGTAGTTCAGGTGCAGTGCCTCGAACTGCTCGTTGGCGCCCTCTACCCCGGCGATGCCGGCCTCGCGGGCATCGTTCAGGTCGGCCTTGGAGATGCCGTAGCCCAGATTAACGGCGCCCGGCCCGGCCCTGAGGCTCATGCCGACGTTGGCACCCCAGGCCGTGATGGTCTCGACCTCGCTATCGGCCAGGTAGCCCGGGGCCGAGGGGTTGTTCTGCAGGTATTCGCCGATGCCGTCGCCATAGGTGAGCGCACCCCGCAAGGTCAGGCGCTCGCTGGCCCGGTAGCGCGCCGCCAGGTTCAGGCCCCAGCCGGTGACGCTGTCGTCGACGCCTGACAGGCCGCTCTCGCTTTCGACCTCCAGCTGACGCAGCATGGCGGAGGCCGAGTAGTCGACGCCCGCGGCCCGGCTCTGGTGGCGCAGTGTCAGGTCGGGCAGCCCGGTCTTGGCGTCATCGGCCTCTCGATAGATCCCGCGCTTGGGATTGAAGCTCGCCGCCACGCCGTCTCGGTAATCCTCGGGGTCCGGGTTCTCCAGGGCGAGATGCCACTGGCCCCATGAGTAGCGCAGCTGCGCCTTGCGGCCGATCTTGCTCTGGCCCGGTTGAGGCGCGAGGTCGATGGTCGGCGTCTTGCCCAGCCGGCTGCCGAAGTTGGTCCAGGTCTTGCCGGCCAGCACGCCGTTCCAGCTGCCATAGGCATGACGAAGTCGCAGGTCGCCGCCCTCGGGCGCGTTCTCGAACCAATCGACCTCGATACGGGTGGTGAGCTGGCTGCCGCCGGCCGGGGTGGCCGTCTTGAAGCCGAGGCGTGACTGGTAGGCGTGCAGGGAGGTGTGGCCGTCGCTGCCTTGTTGGCCATCGATCAGGATCCGCGGGCGCGCCGCCAGGTCGCCCAGCTCATTGTCCACGTCATAGATCATGTCCAGCTTGGCGAAGCCATAGAGGCTGGCGGTGGTGTCGCCGAGCTCGATGTCCACGGCATGGGCGGTGCCGGCGATGGCCAGGGCGAGGGCGCCGGCCGAGAGATAGGCGGCGCGCTTGAGGGAGGCGTGCGATGTCATCGGGTCGTTTCCTTCTACGGGTTCACCGCCGAAGCGGAGGGAGTCGGCGACGCCCGTGGTTCCCCTATGATCCCGGTGCCGCCGATGGTTGACATGCTAACCATCCCTCGACGGGCTTCCCATATAAGCAAGGTCTTAAAACTTGATGTGGCTCAATGCATGGCAAAAAGCGCATTTTTCAAGAAATTGGGTGCAAATTTAGGTCATTTATCAGTGTTAACGGCATATTATGGTCTTGCGCTGAATCACCCCGTCGGCGGTTTTCCGAGCGAATAGAAGCCCTTCGATCCAAGTCCACCATGGCCTGATGACGCCGCGCATCGACCTTCATCACGACGCCGATGGCCCTCAACGGATGAAGCCAGTAGGTCGTGGCCGTGATGCGGCAACCTGACCCATTCCGAGCCATTTCCCGGCGCTTTATTATTCTTTTCTCTCATAACTTAATTCCAAAGAGACGGGAAATGATCACGCCAACGCTTCGTCGCCTGCCGCTGGTGGCCTGCATCGCCGCTGCCTGTGCCGGTTCTGCCCAGGCTGAAACCGACACCCTCGCCACCATGATCATCGAAGGGCGGGCCGGCATGCCCGGGGAGCTGTGGATCACGCCCCGGCAGTCGCCGGCGCCGGCGTCCGATGCGGGGGAGTGGCTGAGGCGGATCAACGGTATCGAGGCGATCCGGATGGGTGGCCACGGTCTCGATCCGGTGATTCGTGGCCAGCAGGGCAACGCGCTGAACATTCTGGTGGACGGCGGCTATGTCTTCGGCGGCTGTCCCAATCGCATGGACCCGCCCACCGCCTATGCGCCGCTGCACAGCTTCGATCGAGTTAAGGTGAGCAAGGGTGTGACCACGCTGCAACACGGTGCCGGCGGCAGCGGTGGCACCGTGCTCTTCGAGCGCATACCGCCGGACTTCGCGGGCCGTGACGTCCAGCAGCAGGGCAGCGTCGGGGCGAGCTATGACGACAACGGCGAGCGCTCCGGCGTTTATGCCACTCTGGTGGCCGGCAACGAAAGCGGCTACTGGCGGCTTTTTGGCGAGCACCAGCAGGCCAATGACTACGAGGATGGCGACGGCCGTCGCATCCACAGCGGCTTCGAGACCACCAGCGGCGGCGTTACCCTGGGGTTCACGCCCACGGCCGACACCGAGGTGGCGGTCGGCTACGAGGGCGTGCGCGAGCGCGACGTCGCGTTTGCCGGCGCCGGTATGGATTCCCCTGAGAGCGACAACGACACCCTGCGGGCCCGTCTCGATCACGACTTCTCCGACACCCTGCGGATGGAGAATCGCCTTCAGTTCACGACCATCGATCACGTGATGGACAACTACACGCTGCGCGACGCGCCGATGATGAGGATGCGCTCGCCTAGCGAATCGGACACCCTCACGTGGAAGAGCATGGTCGTGCAGCAGCGGGCGAACAGCGACCTGCGATTCGGGGTCAATGTGCTGCAGAACCAGCGCGATGCGCGGATCATCAACGACTCGAAGGAGCGGGTGGAATTTCTCACCTGGCCCGACGTGACCACGCGACAATCCGGCGTCTTCGCCGAGCTGGATCACTACCTGGGCGATCATACGACGCTAAGCGGTGGCCTGCGCCTGGATTACTCCGAGGCCAGCGCCGATGCCGCCGATCAGGCCAGTGATAGGGGCGTGGTGGCGGCCGATCTTTATCGGCGCGAGTACGGGGCAACGGGTGACCTGGATCATGCCGCCTGGCTGGTGGGCGGCTTCCTGCGCGGCGAGCGGCGCCTGAACAACACCGACACCCTTTATGCTAGCCTCAGCCGTGCCGAGCGCGATGCTGACGCCACTGAGCGCTATTTCGCCAAGGGCGACTGGGTGGGCAATCCCGGCCTCGACCCCGAGGTGCATCACCAGCTCGACGTGGGCTTCGAGCGTCGCCTGGCGCACGCCGGGATAGAACTGACGGCCTTCGCCGACCGCGTCGACGACTATATCTATCGCGCCGATACGGCAGGCGGGGTGAGCACGTACCGCAATATCGACGCGACGCTCTATGGCGTGGAGCTTTCCGGCGATCTGCGCTGGGCCCGGCATTGGGAGACGCGCGGACAGCTGAGCTGGGTACGCGGCGACAACCTGGACGACGGCGGCGCCCTCGCCGACATTGCGCCGCTGCGCGGACGGTTGTCGCAGTTCCACGTGCGCGATGCCTGGGCAGCCGGCCTGACGGCTCGCTTCTCCGATGCCCAGGACCGCCTGGGACCGGGTGAGATCGCCACGGCGGGCTACGTCGTGCTGGATGCCGAGGCCACTTGGCGCTGGCAGGCCACGACCCTGCGCGCCGGCGTCAGCAACCTGCTCGACAAGAGCTACAGCGACTTCCTCAATCGCAACCGCAGCGTCAGCGATCCCTTCCTAGCCGAGGATCCGGAGAGCCAAGACCTGCCACTGAACGAACCGGGCCGCAGCCTCTGGGTGGGCGTCGATTATCGCTTCTAGGCAATCAACAGGGAGGCCGGGCGAGACGGTCGCAAGGGTTCAGCGCTTAAGCGCTGTGCCGTGGGCGCCTGCCAGGGGCGCCAGCGCCATGATCTTCTCTCGCAGGGCCCGCTTCTTTTCCTCCAGGGCCGCTTGCCAGGTGTCGCATTCGCGCCTGCGCCTGGGGGCGTGGCGGGCGCTGGCGGCAAAGGCTTCGATCCAGGCCTGACGAGTGCATAGATCCTGAAAGTCACCGAGCAAGCGCTGGCGATGCTTCAACCCCGCCAGGAACTCGCGGTGGCGTTTCGGGGCCAGCTCGGCCAGGTAGCGGATGCGTTTCACTGCCTTGCGAAGGTCGTGAAATGCCCCGTCATCGCTCTGCGAGGTAAGCCCGGCAAGCGCCTGGTCGTGGCGGACGAGGCGCTCGATCAGCACCGACGCGATGCGCTTGTTGGAGACCCCGGCCAGCGCCTGCCTGAACGCCCGGGAGTGGATTAAGTTCCACCAGTCCCGCATCGCTTCAGCATAGTCGGGCTGGGCGAGCTGTTGGCACAGCGCGGCGTGCGCCTCCTTACGGCGGGCCTGCAGCCAGCGCGTCAGCGCCTGACGGGAGCGAGATGCCAGCGGCGGCGAGCTCTCGGTCAGGCTCTCCAGGAAGACGTCCAGGTCGCGCAGATCGCTGGTTGCCTGGGCACGGCGCTTGAGCCGCTTCAGCCGCTTCTTCAGGCCGGGTACCTTGATCGTGGTGAGCACGGATTCGCCGATCGCTCGGCTGCGGCGCAGGTTGACGCGATACTGGTGCAGAAATTCCACATCGACCCCGGCCACCATGCCCGGTTCCAGGGCTCGTACGCATCGATACTGATGCGCCAACAGCTCCAGGATGCGCCGCTTGAGTCCCGCCTTGTCCAGCTTGGGCGGCTCGGGCCCGCGGCGCTTGAAGAGCGCGTGGCTGGCCTGTTCCGGCGTCAGGCTCTCCATGCCCTCGGCGCTATCTCTTTCCAGCGACCGCCAGGCGGTGTCTGGCAGAGCAAGCCGCAGCAAGCTGCCGGTCGGCAGTCCATCCGGCGCCGCGGGGCAGAGCCAACGGGCCAGCTCCAGCAGGGCTGGGTTGTGGCCGATCACCAGCACATTCGCATTGGCATCGGGCAGTCTTCGCAGCCAGGCAAGCAGGGCGTTGGCGTCGAAGGTGTACAGAGTCTCGTCGACGTCGGCTCGCTCGCTCAAGGCCAGCTCGGGCCGACGCTTCGCCATCTCATCAAGCGTCTCGCGTGTGCGCGTCGCACCGCTCACATGAAGCTTAAGCTCGCCCTCAAGGTCCTTCCTGTACTGCATGGCCTCGGCCATGGCAGCCGCCTGGCGCCTGCCTCGTTTGCTGAGGGGTCTGTCGTGATCGGCCATCTTCTGGCTGCCACGCTTCGCCTTGGCATGGCGCATCAAGACGAGTTGCCGCATGAATTTCCGCCTGATCGTTGTCTCTGCGCTCAGGATAGGTCAATCGGCCCTGACGGCGGCGGCTCTCTCTTGACCGCTGACCGGCCGGGGCGCTGAGCGTGTTTCGGCGTCGGAGAAGGGCAGGCATCACGGCGGTCTCGAGGCGCGCCTGTACCCGCCTGAGCGCCTCGGTGTTGCTGATCAGGTCGTGAAGCGCCGCTTTCGGAAGGCAGCCAAGAAGCCCGGCGGGTACCGGAGGCGGTATCGGGAGATGTTCGAGGAGGGCGTGCGGGCCGAGCGCATCATGGGGTTGGCGCCCCCATCAGGATTCGAACCTGAGACCTTCCCCTTAGGAGGGGGACGCTCTATCCAGCTGAGCTATGGGGGCGCAACGCAGCGCATTATAAGCGCCTGACCCGCCGAGATAAACCCGCGTTAGCCCGGGCCAGTACCGCGGGCCATGAGTCCGGCGCGATTCCCGGGTAGAATGCGCCCATCTTCGCTTCCGGTGGCCGGCATGACCGAACCCGTTTCTCCTCTCTCGCCGGCAGGCGATCGCCACTTCGACGGCCTGGCCGACAAGTTCGCCGCGAGCCTCTACGGCGGCGCCCGCGGCGAGCTGCGCCTGGCGCTGCTCGACCGCCTGCTGCCCGAGATGTTCGACCTTCGGCAACAGCCGCTGCTCGACGTCGGCGGCGGCCTCGGCCAGCTCGCCGACTGGTTCGCCCGGCGCGGTCACCCGGTGACCCTGTCCGAGCCCTCCGCCGAGATGCTCGCGCGGGCCCGGGCGCACCTGGCGGGTCAGGACGTGCGTTTTCTTCAGGCACCGCTGCAGGTGCTGCCCCAGCAGGCGCCGGGCCCCTGGACGCTGATCGCCTGCCATGCGGTGCTGGAGTGGCTGGCCGACCCGCGCGCTGCCCTGGCCATCCTGGCCGGCCTGCTCGCGCCGGGCGGGCAGCTCTCGCTGATGGTGTTCAATCGCGACGCGCTCAGGCTCTCCAATGTGGTCAAGGGCAACCTGGAGAAGGCCCTGGCGGACCGGCTCGAGGGCAAGGGGCTTCGCAAGCGGCTGACGCCGATCTCGCCGCTGACCCACGGGCAGATCGAGGCCTGGAGTGCCGAGCACGATCTCGTGATCCGCGAGGTGGCGGGCATCCGGGTGTTCGCCGACTACCTGCGCCACCCGCCGGAGAGCGAGGTCGACCGCGAGCGCCTGCTGGCGCTCGAGCACCGCTACTGCCGGGTCGATCCCCACTGGCGGCTCGGCCGCTACCTGCTCTACACCCTGGAGCGCCCGATGCACCCCCCACAGGAGGCCACCCCATGAGTGCCGAGACTCCCGTCTGCCAGTTGCTGGAACGACAGGCGTTCGACTACCGCGGCTGGCTCTGGGTGGCCCCCCCAAGAGACGCCTGGCTGGAGGCGGGGCAGGGCAGCCTGCTCAGCGCCGACGTGGCGCTGCGCACGGCCTGGCAGGCCCGGGGGCTCCCGACGGCCTCGCCCTTCGAGGCCGTCGACGCGGCGCCCCCCGGGGCGGTGCTGTTCTGGCCCAAGAGCCATGCCCTGGGCGAATGGTGGCTGCTGTGGCTCTGTGTCCATCTGCCGCCGGGGACTCCGCTGCAGCTGGTCGGCGAGAATCAGGGCGGCATCAAGCGCGTCCTCAAGGTGCTGGCGGCGCTGGGGCTTGGCTGCCGCAAGCTCGACAGCGCCCGGCGCTGCGGGCTCTACGCGACGCGTCTGGGCCGCGTGGGCATCGACCCCGACGCGGCCTGGACGAGCTTCGAGGCCGAGGGCCTGCGGCTCGCCAGCCATCCTGGGGTCTTCGGCCATGGCAAGCTCGACGACGGCACCCGGCTGCTGCTGGGCGAGCTGCCTGGGGCGCTGGGGGAGGGGGCCGGCGATGTGCTCGGCGATGTTCTCGATATGGGCTGCGGCGACGGCATCCTCGCCGCCTGGCTGGCGCGCCGCGGCGCCCGGGTCACCGCGACGGACGTCAACGGCTTCGCGGTGGAGGCGACCCGGCGCACGCTCGCGGCCAACGGCCTGGCCGGCGAGGCACTGGCCAGCGACGTCTATGCGGCGCTCGGCGAGCGGCGCTTCGACGCCATCGTCAGCAACCCCCCCTTCCACCAGGAGCGGGCCATCGACTACGGCCCGGCGGGGCGGCTGATCCGCGAGGCGCCGAAGCACCTGAAGGCGGGTGGCCAGCTGCTGCTGGTGGCGAACGCCTTCCTGCCCTACCCGGACCTGCTGGAGGCCGCCTTCGGTGGCTTCGAGATCCTCGCCGACGATCGCCGTTTCCGGGTCTATGCCGCGACACGCGCCTGAAAGTCGCAAACGCGCCCGCGCCCGCCGGGTATTCCCGGCAGGCGCGGGGCAGCCGGTCATGCCGGCTGCCGTGGGGAGAGATCACTCGTAGGTGGTGCTTTTTTCCTGACTCGTTCCGCCCATGGTCGAGCTATCCATGGTCGATGAGCCCTCCATATTGGCTGAGCCTTCCATGCTCGATGCGCTTTCGACGCCTCCCGGCGTTCCGGTGCTGGCGGCCTCGAACTCCTCACGACTGAGGGCGCTGTCGCCGTCGGTATCCGTGGTCTCGAGGTTCAGGCCCTCCACGGCGACGGCTTCCTCGGCGCTCAGCATGCCATCGCCATTGATGTCCAGGTCATCGAAGGCGGGGGTGTCGGCGGCCACGGCGCCAGCGCCGAACAGCATGGCAAGGGGAAGCAGGGTGGTCTTCAGCAGTACCTTCCGCATGATATTCCTCCTGTGCTATCGCACTTTGCAGGCCACGAGCCGGATGGCTCGCTTGCCATGAGCATTGCTAACGTCATGCCGTGATCTGTGTTTTCTATTTATTAACAGTGGCTTGAAGCCTGGTGTCGGGAAGTGATGTTCCGGGGATGTGTCGTGCATGCGGCCAATACCGTCGGCGTCAGGCAACGCTTCGGGGTGCCCGAGACCGAATCGCCCGGCTGGCGCGCCTCTCCGCTGTCGCCGGCGGGCATCGGCGATAGCAGGTTGGTTGCGCGACGGCGGATGCGCGGCGCGCCGCCGAGCAGTTCGCTGAGGACTCCGGCAGCGAGGTGGGAGCCATCCCGCGGGCCAACCAGGGGAATTTCTCGATCGAGGATCTCGACAGCTACACCCCGGATACCAGGCGCGTGCGGGTGGTGATCACCATCGCCTACGCCCTGGAGGGGTAATCACGGGCCCCGCGGGCATCTGCTACGGCTGCCGATAGGCGATGTCGGTGATCAGGTAGGTGGTCTCGCCGCCCGGCGCGGCCACCGTGGCCTCGTCATCGAGGCCCTTGCCCAGCAGGGCCTTCGCCAGGGGGGCATCCACGCTGATCCAGCGCTTCGTGGTGTCGGTCTCGTCGTGGCCGACGATGCGGATGGCGAGCTCCTCGCCGTCCTCGTCTTCGAGGGTGACGAAGGCACCGAAGAAGACCTTGCCGGTATCCGCGGGGAGCCGGTCCACCACCGTGAGCTCGTCGAGGCGCTTGGTGAGATAGCGGATGCGCGCGATGACCCGGTTGAGCTCCTTCTTGTTGTAGGTGTAGTCGGCGTTCTCGCTGCGATCGCCCAGCGCCGCCGCCTCGCCCACCTTGGTGGAGAGGGCCGGGCGCTTGACCCGCGAGAGGTGGTCGAGGATGCCGCGCAGCCGCTCGGCCCCCTCGGCGGTGATCAGGTTGCTCTTGGGTTCCTGACGTGGGTCCTTGGCGGGATCGCGCCAGCGCGTCATGTTGCGGCCCTTCATCGCTCGCCTCCTCCGTCTGTCGAGAAGGGGCAAGATACGCCATCGCCTCGGTGCACGCCACGTTGCTCGACGCCCGCCTGGTAGTTCATTCGAACGTTCGTTACATTGCCGATGACACGATCACAACAACAACCCGGGAGACTCGCCATGTTTCATCGTCCGCTTTTCGCCACCGTTCTCGCCACCATGATCGGCATGGGATGGGGCGCCACCTCGCTGGCACAGACCCCGACCGAGCCCCAGGCCTGGGAAGGTGACGTCGCCGAGGTGCGCCAGCGCTGGGAACGGATCACCACCGCGATGCCCGAGGAGCGCCGCGAGGCCGCACTCGAGGAGCTGGCCGAGCGAAGCGCCGGGCTGCTCGACGCCTATCCACGGCAGAGTCCGGTGCTGGTCTGGCGGGGCATCGTGCTGGCCTCTCACGCTCGAGCGGCCGGTGGGCTCAGCGCCCTGGGCTCGGCCAAGCAGGCGCGCGAGGTGCTGGAGCGGGCCGTCGAGCTCGACCCCGAGGGCCACCACGGCTCGGCCTGGGTGACCCTGGGGGCGCTCTACGACCGGGCTCCCGGCTGGCCGGTGGCCTTCGGTGACGCCGAGACCGCGGAACGGATGTTCCGGCGTGCCCTGTCGATCCGCCCCGCGGGGATCGACGTTCACTACTACTACGCGGCCTTCCTCGAGGAGGAGGGTCGAGACGGCGAGGCCCGGGAGCACGCCCGTCGCGCCGTCGCGGGCACGGCCCGCGCGACTCGCCCGCTCTCCGACGAGGCGCTGCGCGACGCCGCCCGGGGGATGCTCGCGCGCCTCTGAGGGCGCGCGGCGGGGCCGGGTGGTTGGCATTCTCGTCCGCGGTCCCGATAATGGGCCCTTTGCACGATCGGGAGACCGGCATGAGCGACACGCGCCCGCCCGCGGACGATCACGACCTCACCCGCGAGCCGTCCTTCACGGCGGCCGACGTGGCGCTGGAGGAGCGGCGCTGCCTGCACGACGGCTTCTTCCGTCTGGAGGCGCTGCACCTGCGCCACCGCCTCTTCGAGGGCGGCTGGAGCGGTCGCATGGTACGCGAGGTGCACCATCGCCACGACGCGGTGGGCGTGCTGCTCTACGACGTGGAGCGCGACGCCGTGGTGCTGATCGAGCAGTTCCGCGCCGGGGCCCTCGACGATCCCGCCTCCCCCTGGAAGCTCGAGGTGGTGGCCGGGCTGGTCGAGCGCGGCGAGAGCGCCGCCGAGGTGGCCCGCCGCGAAGCCATGGAGGAGGCCGGCTGCGAGGTGGGCGAGCTGATCGAGCTGCACGCCTACTACCCCAGCCCCGGCGCCTGCGACGAGCGCGTCACGCTGTTCTGTGGACTGGTCGACAGCCGCGGCCTCGGCGGGGTCCACGGACTGGACGAGGAACACGAGGATATCCGCGTGCATGTGCTACCGTTCCTTCGTGCCTGGGAACTCCTGCAGACCGGACGACTCGACAATGCCATGTGCCTGATCGCCTTCCATTGGCTGGTCGGTGAGCGTGCATCGTTGCGAGCAAGGAGGTAGCGTGCCGAGAAACGCCTATGTCACCGACCTGAAGACCCTGCAGGGCGAATGTGCGGCCAACTTCATCCGCTTGAGCCGCCTGCTGGGCGACCTGGAGGCCGGAGAGACCCGTGAGGTGGCGCTGGTCAACCGGGGGCGCCGCCTGGGGGCGCTGTGTCTCGAGCTCCAGGAGCGTGCCCCCTATACCAGCATCGTGCGCGTCTCCCAGCGTGGGGTGCTCGATGCGGTGATCGATACGCCGCGCATGCGCGTGCACCTCTACCACGACGTGCGCATGGCCGAGGTCACCGACTTCCAGCGCCAGCGCCACTTCCACGGCCGCTACCGCTACCCCAATGCCCGCATGCACCAGCCCGACGAGAAGCTGCAGCTCAACCGCTTCCTCGGCGAGTGGCTGGAACACGGGCTGGCCCACGGCCACTCCGATCTGCCGGAGCTGCCCTGACGATCGCGTCGTCGGACCGACTCCGGCCCGTGTCACGCTGAACCTCCTCCCTTAGCCTGCCGGTACGAGAGCCCTGCGATGCGCCTGATCCAGATCACCGACTGCCACCTGCATGCCGACCCCGCGGCGCGCGGCCGGATCGGCGTGCCGCTGCGCCAGCTCGAGGCCGTGGTCGAGGCGGTCAACCGCGAGCGCCCGGACCGAGTCGTCGTCAGCGGCGACATCAGCCAGGACGAGTCGGCGGCCTCCTATGGGCTGGCCGAGCGCACCCTGTCGCGGCTCGACGCCCCCTGGTGCTGGCTGCCGGGCAACCATGACCGCCCCGATCTGATGGCCGAGCATCAACCGCTGCCCGCCGAGCTCGACCTGGGCGACTGGCGTGCGCTGCTGCTGGATACCCGGGTCCGCGGTCGCGAGGGCGGTGAGCTGGGCGCCGAGCGGCGGGCGGCCCTGGACGCGCGCCTCGCCCGTGACGATCGCCCGACGCTGGTGTTCATGCACCATCCGCCGCTCGCCATCGACACGGCCTGGCTCGACGCGATCGGCCTGGCCGATGCCGAGGCCTTCTGGCGCCTCATCGCCCCGCATCGCCAGGTGCGGGCGGTGTGCTTCGGCCACGTCCACCAGGCCTTCGAGGGCATCCAGCCCGTGGCCGGCCGGCAGGTGGCGGTCTACGGCTGTCCCGCCGCCAGCGACCAGTTCCTGCCCGGCGCCACCAGCTTCGCCCTCGACGAGGCCGCTCGCCCGGGCTATCGCCTCCTCGACCTCGGCGCCGGCGCACTCGAGACTCGGGTGGTGCGCGTCGCGCCCTGAGGGCTCACGGCGTCATGCAGGCGCGAGTCGTGAAGACCGAATAGTCATAATGGGCATAAAAAGATAGTTATTGATTCTTTTGGGTTATTATCGACCCGGCGTTACCCTGTCTCGCATGATCTCACCCGCCCAACGTCATGCGAGGTAGCCGGGCCATGAGCCATCTTTCCGCACCGTCACGCGAGAGCGCCGTCGAGACCGCCGTCGGCGACCCGACGCCGTCGCGCGAGCGCCTCACCCACCTGCAGCAGCTCGAGGCCGAGTCGATCCACATCATCCGCGAGGTGGTGGCGGAGTTTGCCAACCCGGTGATGCTCTACTCCATCGGCAAGGACTCCTCGGTGATGCTGCACCTGGCGCGCAAGGCCTTCTATCCCGGCCCGCCGCCGTTCCCGCTGATGCACGTCAACACCACCTGGAAGTTCCGCGAGATGATCGAGTTCCGCGATCGCATGGCCGCGGAATCCGGCATGGAGCTGATCGAGCATATCAACGAGGAGGGGCGCGCCGCCGGCATCAATCCCTTCGACCACGGCTCCAGCGGCTACACCGACGTGATGAAGACCGCGGCCCTCAAGCAGGCGCTGGACAAGTACGGCTTCGATGCCGCCTTCGGCGGGGCGCGCCGCGACGAGGAGGCCAGCCGCGCCAAGGAGCGGGTGTTCTCCTTTCGCGACAAGCACCATCGCTGGGACCCCAAGAACCAGCGCCCGGAACTGTGGAACCTCTACAACGCCCGGGTCAACAAGGGCGAGTCGATCCGCGCCTTCCCGCTCTCCAACTGGACCGAGCTGGATATCTGGCAGTACATCCATCTCGAGGGCATCCCCATCGTGCCGCTCTACTTCTCCGCGCCGCGTCCGGTGGTGGAGCGTGACGGCATGCAGATCATGGTCGATGACGAGCGCCTGCCGCTCGCCGAGGGCGAGGTGCCCGAGGAGAAGTGGGTGCGCTTTCGCACCCTCGGCTGCTATCCGCTGACCGGCGCCGTGGAGTCCCGGGCGGCCACGCTGCCCGAGATCATCCAGGAGATGCTGCTGACCCGCACCAGCGAGCGCAGCGGCCGCGCCATCGACCACGACCAGGCCGGCTCCATGGAGAAGAAGAAGCGCGAGGGGTATTTCTGATGTCACACCAGTCCAACCTGATCGCCGACAACATCGATCAGTACCTGCACGAGCACGAGAACAAGGACCTGCTGCGCTTCATCACCTGCGGCAGCGTCGACGACGGCAAGTCGACCCTGATCGGGCGGCTGCTGCACGACTCCAAGATGATCTTCGACGACCAGCTGGCGGCGATCACCCAGGCCTCTAAGAAGAGCGGCACCACCGGCGAGGCGGTGGACCTGGCGCTGCTGGTCGATGGCCTGCAGTCGGAGCGTGAGCAGGGCATCACCATCGACGTGGCCTACCGCTTCTTCTCCACCGACAAGCGCAAGTTCATCATCGCCGACACCCCGGGCCACGAGCAGTACACCCGCAACATGGCGACCGGCGCCTCCACGGCGAGCCTGGCGATCATCCTGATCGATGCCCGCTACGGCGTGCAGACCCAGACCCGCCGGCACAGCTTCATCGCCGACCTGCTGGGCATCCAGCACCTGGTGATCGCGGTCAACAAGATGGATCTGGTCGGCTTCGACGAGGCGCGCTTCGAGGAGATCGTCGCCGAGTATCGCGCCTTCGCCGAGCAGCTCTCGGCTCGCGATATCCGCTTCGTGCCGCTCTCGGCGCTGGAGGGCGACAACGTCGTCAATCCGAGCGAGAAGACGCCCTGGTACGCCGGTCCGCCGCTGCTCGAGCTGCTGGAGAGCGTCGAGGTGAGCCGCGATCGCAACCTGACCGACCTGCGCCTGCCAGTGCAGTACGTCAATCGCCCCGACCTCGATTTTCGCGGCTACGCCGGCACCCTGGAGGCGGGCATCCTGCGCCCGGGGCAGGCGATCCAGGTGCTGCCCTCCGGGCGGACCTCGACGGTGGAGCGGATCGTCACCTTCGATGGCGACCTGGATATCGCCTGGCCGGGCCAGGCGATCACCGTCACCCTGGCGGATGAGCTCGATATCTCCCGGGGCGACTGGATCGTCGCCGAGGATGCCGAGGTCGCCCTGGCCGACGCCTTCGAGGCCGACATCGTGTGGATGCACGACGAGCCCCTCGCTCCCGGGCGGCCGGTCGACATCCGCCTGGCTGGGCGCTCCGTGGCGGGCCGGGTCGGCGAGATCCTCCACCAGGTCGACGTCAACAGCCAGGCGCGTCATCCCGCCGAGCGGCTCGAGCTCAACGCCATCGCCCGCTGCCGGGTCGAGCTGACCGCCGAGGTGGCGCTGGACGACTACGGTCGCAGCCCGGGCACCGGCAGCTTCATCGTCATCGATCGGCTCACCAACGTCACGGTGGGCGCGGGGATGATCCGCGGGGTCGCCCAGTCGGGCAGCCGCCCGACCGGCGAGGTCGACTGGGCCGGCTTCGAGCTGGAGCTCAACGCCCTGGTGCGCAAGTACTTCCCGCACTGGGAAGCCAAGGACCTGCGCGAGCTGATGGGTCGCTGACGCCCGGTCATCGCGTTTCTAGTGAGCCTCGTCACCCTGTCGGGTGACGGGGCTCTTGCGTGTCGATACGCACTCTCGGCGCGCTGACGTGGTCTTGAGGGTGCACTGGGACGGGCCTCACCGGATCGTCATCCTAATGTCGAATCGGTATAGTGCTCGCTCACTAGCACGATGGGATGACAGGGGATGAACGCTGAGGTGACCGTCTCTCGCTGGAGCCACTGGTGGGAGATCAATCGCCAGCTGTGGCGTCTGGGCCTGGCCGGGGTGGCGACGCTTGCCGTTATGCGTGGCCTGTTGCTGTGGGCCAACGCACCCGTGCCGCTGACGGTGCCCTTCGTGGACCTGCTGCAGGCGTTCTGGATGGGGCTGCGCTTCGATGCCAAGATCATGACGGTATTGCTGGGGCCCTGGCTGCTGGTGGCGACGCTGCTGCTGGCGTTTCCCCGGCCGCTGATCGCCGCTTGGCGTCGCCTGTGGCTGCCCTGGGCGCTGGTGTGCATGGTGCTGGTCAATCTACTGGCGCTGATCAACCACTTCTTCTTCAGCTTCTACCAGGGGCCGATCAACGCCCTGGTCTTCGGCTTCTTCGAGGATGACACCCGGGCGGTGCTCGACACGGTCTGGAACGACTATCCGCTGCTGCCGCTGCTGCTGGCGCTCGCCGGCATGACCGGCGCTCAGCTCGTCTGGATGCGTCGCGGTAACTCTCGGGCGCAGGACGACGCCCTGCGTCCCCGGGGCTTGCCGCGGGCCATCGCGCTGGTGGGCGTTGTCCTGATCACGCTGATCGGCCTGGGGCGCGGCAGCCTGGGGACTTTCCCGCTGCGCGAGATGCACATGTCCGTCTCGGCCAATGCCTTCGTCAACGATCTGGTGCCCAGCGGGCCTCAGGCGATCTATCTGGCCTGGAAGGAGCGCGAGCTTTCAAGCATCGGCGATGATCCCCTGGCGGGCCTCGCACACTATGGCTTCGCCTCGCCCATGGAGGCGGCCCATGCCCTTGGCTGGTCGGAGGTCGACAGCCCCGACGAGGTGCTGGCGCGCATGACCATGACCACGCCCGGTCGGCCCGCGGCCGAGGAGACGCCGCCCCATGTGGTCGTCAGCCTGATGGAGAGCTGGGGGCGTCGCCCGCTCGACTTCGACGCCCCCGAGCGCAATGACCTGCTCGGTCGACTGCGGCCCTGGCTCAAGGAGAAGGCCGACTACTTCCCCCGTGCCCTGTCGGCCGAGCACGGCACGCACCCGAGTCTCGAGGGGCTGCTGCTCGATACGCCGATCAGCCCCCTGACCCAGAGTCGCTACGGCTACCGCACTTTCTCGACGTCGGCGGCACTGCCCTACCGGCGTGCCGGCTATCGCACGGTGTTCCTGACCGCCGGCTCGGTTCAGTGGCGGGATCTCGATGATTCCCTGGCACGCCAGGGTTTCGATGAGGTGCTGGGCGACAGTGCGATTCGCGAGCGCTTCCCCGAGGCCACCGGGGGCACCTGGGGGCTGGACGACGAGTGGATGTTCCGCGCCGGCGCCGAGCTTCTGGAGGAAGCGGACGCCCGTGGCGAGAAGGTAATGCTGGTGATGCTATCGATCTCCAATCATCCCCCCTATCGCATCCCCGAGCACTACACGCCGGGCCCGCTGGACGCCACGCGACTGGGGGAGGCGCTGGCGGTGTCGCCCGAGTTCGGCACTTCGATCCTCGAGACCTACCAGTACGCCAACGATGCCATGGGCGGCTTCTTGGATCGTCTCGAGGGGCAGGGGTTGCTCGAGCGGACGCTGTTTGCCGCGACCGGGGATCACAATACCCGCTCGCTCATCCAGTATCCCCAGGCGCATGACCTCTTCGATCAGTTCGGGGTGCCGATCCTGATGTGGCTGCCGTCGCGCTACCGAGACGCTGCCGAGGCTCAGCGCGAGGACTGGACCAGCCACCGCGACATCTTTGCCACCCTCTGGGCCCACTCGCTCTCCGAGGCCGAGGCGCCCTGGGGCGGTCGCGATCTCTATGCGCCGGTCGAGGCACCGATGGCGCTGTCGTTCAATCGCCAGGATGGTGGCGCCGGACTGCTGGTGAGCGAGCAGGGGGCCGTCACGAACCTGGCGCAGCCGACCTTCTATGCCTGGCAGTTGGACGGCACCCTGGCCGCCACCGAGTCGCCCGAGCAGGCGCTGCGCGAGCAGGCCACCGAGGCCCGGGCGCGCCTGGCGCTGGAGGACTGGCGCATTCGTCGCGAGGCCCTCGGCGGCTGAGCCTGGCGGCCCTCACGCTATGGTCGGTGTTAGGATCGGAGTCGTGAAACCGGCTCTGGTAGGCTGGGTCCAATGATCTGACCCTGCGTGGAGCCTCTTCGATGATCGTCCTGGCAATCGCCCTGCTGCTGGCCCTCTTCCTGCTACCCAACCTCTGGGCGAAGTGGGTGCTGGCGCGTCATGCCCGCGGGCGTGAGGAGTACCCCGGCACCGGCGGTGAGCTCGCCGAGCATCTGATCCGGCGGCTGGGGCTCGAGGGCGTTCGGGTGGAGGTGACCGACCAGGGCGATCACTACGATCCCGAGGCGCGCCGGGTGCGGCTCTCCCAGGAACACTATGCGGGGCGCTCGCTCACGGCAGTGACGGTGGCGGCCCACGAGGTGGGCCATGCCATCCAGCACCGGGAGGGCTACGCGCCGCTGCTGGCCCGCTCGCGCCTGGTGGCCGTGGCGCAGAAGGCCGAGAAGGTCGGGGCGCTCTTGATGATGGCCGCGCCTTTCCTCTTCGTGCTGACGCGCCTGCCCGGCGGCTTGGTCGTCGTGGTGGCCCTGGCGGTGATCAGCTTCGGCACCGCGGCGCTGGTGCACCTGGTGACCCTGCCGGTGGAATTCGATGCCAGCTTCGGGCGGGCCCTGCCGCTGCTCGCCGAGTACATTCCGGCCCGCGACATGCCCGGCGCCCGCCACGTGCTCACCGCCTGCGCCTTCACCTATGTGGCGGCGTCGCTCGCCAGCGTCCTCAACCTGGGGCGCTGGCTGGTGATCCTCCGGCGATAGGCTCCCGTGGGTAAGACTCGAGGCGTCGGCGTCTCTGCTTGCCGTTGAGGGCGCGGAGGTGCGAAAACCGCCGGCCCGGGAGTAGGCTGGGGGCATCGACACGATCCGGAGCACCCGACCATGAGCGGCAGGACCCGACGCAATCACGTTACGGGTAGGCGGAAATGACGCCGACGCTTCGACGCGCCGCCCTGTTCGTGAAGCGGCTGGTGGGCGTCGTGGCCAGCCCGATGAAGCTCGGTCATGCGCATGGCGGCCTGACCGTCACGCCCTATCGGGGCTATGGCTCGCGGCGAGAAGCCTTCCTCACGGGCCGTGTGTTTCGTCAGGCGCCGCTGAGCCGAGGCGTGCCGCGCCGCGGTTTCCTGCGAGACCTGGCCGATGTGGCGCGGCGGATCGCCCGACGGGGCGTGGCCGAGGCCAGCGTCGACATCCGCTTGGGCGACAATCACCTGACCGTGACCACCGACCGCGATGGCTACTTCGATGCCTGTCTGCCGCTCGTCTCGCCACTGCCCCGCGAGCGTGCCTGGCACCGCGCCGAGCTGTGGGTCACGGCGGCCGAGGAGGGGCCGGTGCGTGCCAGCGTGGAGGTCTTCACCCCCGCCCCCGATACCGACCTGCTGGTGATCAGCGACATCGACGACACCGTGATGTACACCGGCGTGGCCGACAAGCTGCGCATGCTCTATCGACTGTTTCTCGAGCAGCCGGACCAGCGCACTGCCTTTCCCGGCGTGGCGGCGCTCTACCAGGCCCTGCACCGCGGCGCCGATGACCAGGGCGAACGCCCCATCCTCTACGTATCACGGGGCCCCTGGGTGATCTACGAGATGCTGGAGACCTTCTTTCAGCTCAATCGTATTCCGGTCGGACCGATCCTGTTCCTGCGCGAGTGGGGCATCTCCCTGCGCCATCCCTGGCCGCGTCGGGCCGAGGACCACAAACGGCAGCTGATCAGCCGCATGCTGGCGACCTTCGAGGGGGTGCCCTGCCTGCTGATCGGCGACAGCGGGCAGCACGATCCCGAGGTCTACACCCGCATCGTCGAGGCGCACCCCGGGCGGGTGGCCGCCATCTACATCCGGCGGGTGGAGCAGCGGGAGGATCGCCAGCGTGCCATCCAGCGGCTCCGCGACGAGCTGCGCCACACCCCCTGCGACCTGGTGCTGGCCGCCGACAGCGTGCTGATCGCCGAACATGCCCGGGCCCACGGGTTCATCTCGGAGCATGGGCTGGCGGCCGTGCGTCATGAGGTGGCCGCGCTGTCCGAGGACGAGGGGGCCGGCGACGCTGCCGCCTGAGGCTCCGCCCCGGGTAACGCGATCAGGCCGCGGGCATCAGCCCGGCCGGTTGGCGATGACCACCGCGCGACGCGGGGCGGGATAGCCCTCCCGGGTGCGGGTCGGGTCGTCGGGATCGAGGAAGTCGGCCAGCGACTGGAAGGTCATCCAATCGGTGGCGCGCTGCTCGTCGGTGGTGGTCACAGCCTCGTCCACTGTCCGCACGTTCTCGAACCCGCAGCGTTCGAGCCACTGGCAGAGCGCGGCGGAGGAGGGCAGGAAGTAGACGTTGGGCATGGCGGCGTAGCGCTCCCCAGGCAGCAGTACCGTGGTGGCTTCGCCCTCGACCACCAGGGTCTCCAGCACCAGCTCGCCGCCCGGTCGCAGGGCCTCCTTGAGCTGCACGAGGTGCTCCAGCGGCGAGGGGCGGTGGTAGAGCACGCCCATGGAGAACACCGTGTCGAAGAAGGCGAGCCGTTCGGGGACGTCCTCGATGCCCACCGGCAGGAAGTGGGTGCGGTGGCCGTCGGCGTCGCCGACGAAGTGACGCACCGCCCGAAACTGCCAGAAGAAGCGCGGCGAGGGGTCGATCACCAGCACGAAGGCGGCGCCGGCCCCGGCCATGCGCCAGGCGTGATAGCCGCTGCCGCCCCCCACGTCGAGCACCCGGCGGCCAGCGAGCGGCGCCAGATTCGGGGCGACGCGCTGCCACTTCCAGTCCGAGCGCCACTCGGTGTCGATGGGCACGCCGCCGAGGCAGTAGGGCCCCTTGCGCCAGGGCATGAGCTTACGCAGCAGGTTCTCGGCCTGGCGGCGCTGGCTCTCGCTCAGCTCGGCCTCGACGCTCACCGTGTCACGATCCAGCTCGACGCGGCGCGTCGCGGGCAACGCGGGGAGCTTGGCCACGGCCTTCTCCCAGGCCGGCAGGTCGCCGAAGCGCTGGCGGTCGAGTCCCCGGGCCAGCTGGTCGGGCAGGCGGGCCAGCCAGGCATCCAGGCCCTGGTCGAGGAAGGCGCGGTAGAGGTCGCGGTGTTCCGGCGCGATTGGCACGGGGGGGGCTCCTTTTAGCGGCAGTCCTTGAAGGCGATCAGCGAGGCGAAGTTGAGGAACTGGAACCAGGTCTGGCTGCGCGGGAAGCCGGCCCGGGCCAGGCGGGCGTGGTGGCCCTCCAGGGTGTCGGGTACCAGCACGTTCTCCAGCGCCGTGCGCTTCTGGCTGATCTCCATCTCGCTGTAGCCGTTGGCACGCTTGAAGTCGTGGTAGCGCTCCACCAGCCAGGCGTTCTCCTGCTCGTCGGCGGCCTGGATCTTCTCCGAGAGCACCAGCACCCCGCCGGGCTCCAGGGCCTCATAGAGCCTGGCGATCACCGCGTCGCGATCCTCCGGGGCGAGGAACTGCAGGGTGAAGTTGAGCACGATCATGCCGGCGGGGGCGTACTCCAGCCGGCGGATATCGCCTTCGAGCACCTCCATGGCGTGGTCGGGGCACTCCTCGGCGAGCGTCTCCCGGGCCCGTGTGACCATGGCCGGGGAGAGGTCCACGCCGGTGTAGCGGAAGGCCTCCGGTGGCAGGGCCCCGGCCAGGGCGAGGCCGGCGGCGCCCAGCGAGCAGCCGAGGTCATAGACCTGGGCGCCGTGGCGCAGGTGGCGACCGGCGATCAGGCCCAGCATGCCGAGAATCTGGCCGTAGCCCGGCACCGAGCGGCGAATCATGTCGGGAAAGCAGGCGACGACCTGCTCGTCGAACGAAAAGCGCGCCACCCGGTCCAGGGGTGTCGAATAGATCGCGTCACGGTAAGATGCGTCACTCATGGAACAGGCCGGATATCGTGGGGTAAGGGGCGCTATTCTACGCTTCGCCCGCATCGGCTGCACGACAGGACGTCAAGGAGACTCCCATGACCCACACCACTATCGATCAACAGGGTGCCTGGCAGGCCCTGGCCGACCATGCCGAGGGCATGCGCGCCGCGCACCTGAGCGAGCTCTTCGCCGTCGAGTCGGGGCGCCATGCCGCCTTCACCCGTCAGGCAGCGGGCCTGACCCTGGACCTCTCCAAGCAGCGCTGGGACGCCGAGACCCTGTCGAAGCTGCTCGACCTGGCCCGGGAGGCCAAGGTCCCCGAGGCGATCCGCGCCCTGCTCGCCGGCGAGCGGGTCAACCGCAGCGAGGATCGTCCGGCACTGCATACCGCCCTGCGACTGCCGGCCGAGGCGAGCCTGGTGGTAGAGGGCGATGACCTGGTGCCCTCGGTGCACGCCACCCTGGATCGCATGGAGACCATGGTCGAGCGCTTCCACGCCGGGCAGTGGCGGGGCGCCACCGGCAAGGCGATCCGCGACGTGGTCAATCTGGGCGTCGGCGGCTCCGACCTGGGGCCGCTGATGGTGACCCACGCCCTGGCCGACTATCGGCCCCGGGGCGTGCACGAGGTCGACGTCCACTTCGCCTCCACCATGGACGGCTCCCAGCTGGCCGACTACCTGGCGCGGTTCAATCCCGAGACCACGCTCTTCGTCCTCTCGTCGAAGTCCTTCACCACCATCGATACCCTCTCCAACGCGCGCACCGCCCGCGACTGGCTGATGGCGCGACTGTTGGACGAGGCCGGCGTCGACGCCGACCTCGTCATGCAGCAGCACTTCATCGGCATCTCGGCGAGCCCCGAGAAGATGAACGAGTGGGGCATCGCCGAGGCGCACCAGCTCGAGTTCTGGGAGTGGGTCGGGGGGCGCTACTCGCTGTGGGGCGGCATCGGCCTGCCCATCGCCCTGGCGGTGGGCATGGAAAACTTCCGCGAGCTGCTCGCTGGCGCCCACGCCCTGGATACCCACTTCCGCGAGGCGCCCCTCGAAGACAACCTGCCGGTGCTGCTGGCCCTGGCGGGCATCTGGAACGTCAACTTCCTCGACGTCCGCGCCCACTCGATCCTGCCCTACGATGGCCGCCTGGAGTACTTCGCCGCCTATCTCGAGCAGCTGGAGATGGAGTCCAACGGCAAGTCGGTGACCCATGACGGCCAGGCCGTCGGCTACTCCACCTGTCCGGTGCTGTGGGGCCAGCTCGGCCCCAACGCCCAGCACGCCTTCTACCAGCTGCTCCACCAGGGCACCCAGGCCGTGGAGTGCGACTTCATCGCCCCGCTGGTGCGCTACGAGGAGGTCGAGGACCCGGCCACCCGGGACCACCTGATGGGCCAGCATCGGCTGACGCTCGCCAACTGCTTCGCCCAGTCGCGTGCGCTGATGCTCGGCGACGAGGCCATCGAGGAGGACGGGCCGCGCCCGGTGCACAAGCGCTATCGCGGCAACCAGCCCTCCAGCACCCTGCTGCTGGAGCGGCTGACCCCGGCGACCCTGGGGGCGCTGATCGCCCTGTACGAGCACAAGGTGTTCGTCCAGGCGACCATCTGGGACATCAACCCCTTCGATCAGTGGGGCGTGGAGCTCGGCAAGCAGATCGCCGGCGAGACGCAGCGGATCCTCGAGCACCACGCCGACCTCGCGTCCATGGACGACTCCACCCGGGGCCTGATCGAGGCCGCCTGGGCAGCGGAACGCGGCTCCCTATGACACTGGCTGCATGTACAGGGTTTGCGGTATGCTGAGGGCCGCCTCGAGGAGGCCGGCGGCCAGCGGGGTGCTCTACCTGCACGGGTTCAACAGCGGCAGCGGCTCGCCCAAGGCGGGCCTGATGCGCGAGGCCTGCGCGCGGCTCGGGCTGCCCTGCGCCGCGCCGCAGCTGCCGCACCGGCCGCGGGCCGCCCTGGCCTTGGCCGAGGCGCGGCTCGCCGAGCTGGGGTCGGCCCCGCTGGTGGTGGGCAGCTCCATGGGGGGCTTTTTGGCCACGTTGATCGCCGAGCGTCACGACCTTCCCGGGGCGCTGATCAATCCGGCGGTGGCGCCGGCGACGCTGGTGGCGGACTGGGTCGGCCAGCGCTTCGACAACGCCTACACCGGCGAGCGCTTCGCCATCGAGCCTGAGCATCTCGAGGAGCTTGAGGCGTTGACGCCCGTGCGGGTCACGGCCGAGCGCTACCTGCTGCTGCTGGGCACGGCCGACGAGACCCTGGATCCTCGGCGGGCCTTCGCCCTCTACCGGGGGGCGCGAGCCATCCTGCACCCCCGGGGGGATCACGGCTTCGCGGCCCTGGCGGACTATCTGCCGGCGATTCTGGCCCACGGTGGCCACGCCCTGGCGTCGGCGCGGCTCGCCGGTCGCGAGTCGGTCGGCGTCCCGGGCGACACGAACGATCGTAACCACTTTGGGTGATGCATGACGCAATACAGTGCCAGCTCCATCGAGGTCCTCTCCGGCCTCGAGCCGGTGCGCAAGCGCCCCGGCATGTATACCGATACCTCGCGGCCCAATCACCTCGTCCAGGAGGTCATCGACAACAGCGTCGATGAGGCGCTGGCCGGTCATGCCGGGGCGATCACCGTCCGTCTGTTCGAGGATGGCGGCGTCGAGGTCTCCGACGATGGACGCGGCATGCCCATCGACATCCATCCCGAGCACGGCGTCTCCGGGGTCGAGCTGATCATGACCCGGCTGCACGCCGGCGGGAAGTTCTCCCAGTCGAGCTATCGCTTCTCCGGTGGCCTGCACGGCGTCGGGGTCTCGGTGGTCAATGCGCTCTCCAAGCGCCTGGAGATCGAGGTGCTGCGCGACGGCAGCCGCCACGGCATGGCCTTCGAGCACGGCGAGAAGGCCTCCCCCCTGCAGGTGATCGGCAGCGCCCCTAAGCGCGCCCGCGGCACCCTGGTGCGCTTCTGGCCCGAGGAGGGCTACTTCGACAGCCCGAAGCTCTCCCTGTCGCGCCTCAAGCACCTGCTGCGCGCCAAGGCGGTGCTCTGCTCGGGCCTCGAGGTCACCCTGATTGAGCCCGACGGCAACCAGAGCGTCTGGCAGTACGCCGACGGCCTGCGCGACTACCTGGCCCAGGCCACCGACGGTTATGAGGTGCTGCCGGCCTCGCCCTTCGTCGGCCACTTCGCCGACGACGAGCACGGCGTCGACTGGGCGATCCAGTGGCTGCCCGAGGGCGGTGAGGCGCTGCTCGAGAGCTACGTCAACCTGATCCCCACCCCCCAGGGCGGCACCCACGTCAACGGCCTGCGGGCCGGGCTGCTCGAGGCGCTGCGCGAATTCTGCGAGTACCGCAGCCTGCTGCCGCGGGGCGTCAAGCTCACCGCCGAGGACCTCTGGGAGCGCGTCTCCTACGTGCTCTCGGTGAAGATGCTCGACCCCCAGTTCGCCGGCCAGACCAAGGAGCGGCTGTCGTCGCGCACCGTGGCGGGCTTCGTCTCCGGGGTGGTCAAGGACGCCTTCTCGCTGTGGCTCAACCACCACGTCGACCAGGCCGAGGCGCTGGCCGAGCTCGTGATAAGCGCCGCCCAGCGCCGCCAGAAGAGCTCTAAGAAGGTGGCGCGCAAGAAGGTCACCTCCGGGCCCGCGCTGCCCGGCAAGCTCGCCGACTGCTCGGGGCAGGACCCGGCCGGCAGCGAGCTCTTCCTGGTCGAGGGCGACTCGGCCGGGGGCAGCGCCAAGCAGGCGCGCAACCGCGAGAGCCAGGCGATCCTGCCGCTGCGCGGCAAGATCCTGAATACCTGGGAGGTGGAGTCGCACGACATCTACGGCTCCCAGGAGGTGCACGACATCGCCGTGGCCGTGGGCATGGACCCGGGCAGCGACGATCTCTCCAAGCTGCGCTATCACAAGATCTGCATCCTCGCCGACGCCGACTCCGACGGCCTGCACATCGCCACGCTGCTCTGTGCGCTCTTCGTGCGCCACTTCCCGGCGCTGGTCGATGCCGGCCACGTCTTCGTGGCCATGCCGCCGCTCTACCGCATCGACCTGGGCAAGGAGGTGCACTACGCCCTGGACGAGAGCGAGAAGGCCGCCATCCTGCGCAGGCTCGAGGGCAAGCGCGGCACGGTGAACGTGCAGCGCTTCAAGGGCCTGGGCGAGATGAGCCCGCTGCAGCTGCGCGAGACCACCATGGCGGTCGAGACCCGCCGTCTGGTGCAGCTGACCCGCGAGGTCGGCGACGGCACCATGGAGATGATGGACATGCTGCTGGCCAAGAAGCGTGCCTCCGACCGCAAGAGCTGGCTCGAGGACTACGGCAACCTGGCGGATATCGAGGTATAGCGCCAAGCGCCACGCTACAAGCAGCGAGCACAAGCACCGAGCACAAGCACCAAGGCGAGCGGCACCGGTAGCCGAACAAGCGCTGTGATACAGAGCGAGAGGCGTCGGGAACGGGTTGAGAGAGGAGGTCCTACGCCAGGGACGGCGTCGGTAGCGCCCAGGGACGGGTTTACAGCGCCTCCTTGCCAACCTGTTGCCGAAATAGCCTCGAGCGAAGTCGCCATCTGAAAAAGCGTTTGCACCTGACCGTTCGCGAGGTAATGCAGCCAATGATTTCTGGACACCCTGACCAAGGGCACACCGTATGACCATGGATATCCAGGTGGCGGAGGGCGACGTCGAGCGCCTCTCGCTGCGCGAATACACCGAGAAGGCGTACCTCGACTACTCGATGTACGTCATCCTCGACCGGGCCCTGCCCCATATCGGCGACGGCATGAAGCCGGTGCAGCGGCGCATCGTCTACGCCATGCGCGAGCTGGCGCTGTCGGCCAGCGCCAAGTACAAGAAGTCGGCGCGCACCGTTGGCGACGTGCTGGGCAAGTTCCATCCCCACGGCGACAGCGCCTGCTACGAGGCGATGGTGCTGATGGCCCAGCCGTTCAGCTACCGCTATCCGCTGGTCGATGGCCAGGGCAACTGGGGCAGCCCCGACGATCCCAAGTCCTTCGCCGCCATGCGCTACACCGAGGCGCGGCTGTCGAAGTTCGCCGAGGTGCTGCTCGCCGAGCTCGGCCAGGGCACCGTCGACTGGACCCCCAACTTCGACGGCACCATGAACGAGCCGGTGGTGCTGCCGGCGCGCCTGCCCCACGTGCTGCTCAACGGCGGCACCGGCATCGCCGTGGGCATGGCCACCGACATCCCGCCCCACAACGTGGGCGAGGTGGTCGAGGCCACCTGCCATCTGCTGCGCCACCCCGAGGCGACCACCGTCGACCTGCTCGAGCACCTGCCGGCCCCGGATTTTCCCACCGAGGCGGAGATCATCACGCCGCGCAGCGACCTGCGAAAGCTCTACGAGGGTGGGCGCGGCTCGGTGAAGCTGCGCGGCCGCTACGTGCGCGAGGAGGGCAACGTGGTGGTCACCGCGCTGCCCTACCAGGTCAGCGGCGCCAAGGTGCTCGAGCAGATCGCCGCCCAGATGCAGGCCAAGAAGCTGCCCATGGTGGCCGACCTGCGCGACGAGTCGACCCACGAGGAGCCGACCCGGCTGGTGATCGAGCCGCGCTCCAACCGCGTCGACATCGAGGCGCTGATGGCGCACCTGTTCGCCACCACAGACCTCGAGAAGAACATCCGCGTCAACATGAACGTGATCGGCCTGGACGGCCGGCCCCGGGTCATGCCGCTGCCCGACCTGCTCGGCGAGTGGCTGCGCTTCAGGCGCGCCACGGTGCGCCGGCGACTCGAGCACCGCCTGGGCAAGGTCGAGGACCGCCTGCACATCCTCGAGGGCCTGCTGGCCGCCTACCTCAACCTCGACGAGGTGATCCGCATCATCCGCGAGGAGGACGAGCCCAAGGCCGCGCTGATCGAGGCCTTCGGGCTCAGCGACCGCCAGGCCGAGGCGATCCTCGAGCTGCGCCTGCGCCACCTCGCCAAGCTCGAGGAGATGAAGATCCGCGGCGAGCAGGATGACCTAGAGGCCGAGCGCAAGCACCTGCAGGAGCTGCTCGGCAACGAGGCCAAGCTCACCGATCTGATCGAGACCGAGCTGCGCGAGGCCGGCGAGGCGCACGGCGACGCGCGCCGCTCCCCGCTGGTCGAGCGCCAGGAGGCGAAGGCGCTCTCCGAGGTCGAGCTGGTCGGCGCCGATCCGGTCACCGTGGTGCTCTCCGAGAAGGGCTGGATCCGCAGCGCCAAGGGCCACGAGATCGATCCCGCCGGTCTCTCCTACAAGGCCGGCGACCGCTTCCACCTCGCCGTCCGGGGCAAGACCAACCAGCCGCTGGTGCTGCTCGACGACACCGGCCGCGCCTACACCCTGTCGGCCCACAACCTGCCCAGCGCCCGCGGCCAGGGCGAGCCGGTCACCGGCCGGGTCAACGTGGTGGCCGGGGCGCACATGGCGGGCCTGATGCTGGCGCCGCCCGAGACCCGCTACCTGCTCGCCTCGGACGGGGGCTACGGCTTCGTCGCCCGGCTCGAGGAGCTCACCGGCAAGAACAAGTCCGGCAAGGCGATCCTCAGCGTGCCCAAGGGCTGCAACGTGCTGCCGCCGCTGGAGGTGTCGTCGCCGGAGGAGGCCAGCGTGGCGGCGGTCTCCAACGAGGGGCGTCTGCTGGTCTTCCCCCTCGCCCAACTTCCCGAGATGGCCAAGGGCAAGGGCAACAAGATGATCGACATCCCCGGCGCCCGGGCCGCGCGTCGCGAGGAGTTCCTGCGCGACCTGGTGGTGCTGCCGGCCGGCGCCGCCCTGGTGGTGCATGCCGGCAAGCGCAAGCTGACTCTCAAGGCCGCCGACCTGGACTATTATCGCGGTGAGCGTGGCCGGCGGGGCAGCAAGCTGCCTCGCGGGCTGCAGAAGGTCGACCGCCTCTACGTGGAAGAGTGACATGACGAGACGACTGTTGATCCGCGCCACCGGCACGGCGCGCCCCGGCCAGCTGGCCGGGCTGGGCAAGGCGCTGGCAGGCAGCGGCGCCCGCCTGCTGGACATCAACCAGAGCGTGACCTTCGGCATCCTATCGCTGGAGGCGCTGGTGGGGCTCGCCCACGAGAGCGACCTGGAGGGGGCGCTGGCCACGGCCGGCGATGCCCTGGGGCTCGATATCCAGGCGATCCAGGTCAGCGCCGAGGACTACCAGCGCTGGAGTGCGGCGGCCAGTCAGCCGCGGCTGATCCTGACCCTGCTGGCGCCGCACCTGCCCGCCGGGATTCTCGCCGAGGTGGGCGCGCTCACCGCCGAGCACGGCCTGACCGTGGAGCTGATCCACCGCCTCTCCGGCCGCGAGCCGCTGGACGGCGGCGTGCCCGAGCATGGAGCCTGCGTGGAGTGCTGGCTGCGCGGCGAGGAGGTCGACCTCGACGCCCTGCGCGAGAAGGCCCTGGCGCTGGGCGCCATGCACGGGGTGGACATCGCCCTGCAGGAGGACTCCATCTGGCGTCGCCACCGCCGCCTGGTCTGCTTCGACATGGATTCGACCCTGATCCAGACCGAGGTGATCGACGAGCTGGCGCGTCGCCACGGCGTGGGCGACGAGGTGGCGGCGGTCACCGAGCGGGCCATGCGTGGCGAGCTGGACTTCCAGCAGAGCTTCCGCGAGCGCATGGCCAAGCTCAAGGGGCTCGACGAGGCGGTGCTCGCCGAGATCGCCGGGGAGCTCCCGCTGATGGACGGCCTCGAGCGGCTGATGCGCCATCTCAAGCGCCTGGGCTATCGCACCGCGATCCTCTCCGGCGGCTTCACCTACTTCGCCCGCCATCTGCAGGAGACCCTCGGCTTCGACGAGGTGCATGCCAACGAGCTGCTGATCGAGGACGGCAAGGTCACCGGTGAGGTGCGCGAGCCGATCCTCGACGCCGACCGCAAGGCCGAGCTGCTGCGCGAGATCGCCGCCCGCGAGGGCCTCGCCATGGAGCAGACCATCGCCGTGGGTGATGGCGCCAACGACCTGAAGATGCTTGCCGCCGCCGGGCTCGGCATCGCCTTTCGCGCCAAGCCGCTGGTCAGGGCCCAGGCGCGCCAGTCGATCTCCACCCTGGGGCTCGATGCGGTCCTCTACCTGATCGGCTATCGCCAGGGCGACCTGGAGGAGACGACGCGGTGAGCACGACCTTCCAGGCCTGGCAGGCGAGCTTCGAGCGCCTGCGCGCCCACAAGGCCTTCGAGCTGACGGTCATCGCCATCATCATCCTCTCGGCGCTGCTGATCGGCGCCAAGACCTACGAGGAGACCAGCCGCTTCCAGCAGTGGCTGCTGGCGATGGACGTGGCGGTGACGGTGTTCTTCCTGGTGGAGATCCTGATCCGCATGGCCGCCGAGAAGCGCCTGCGCGACTTCTTCCGCCAGGGCTGGAACGTCTTCGACTTCCTGATCGTGACCGCGAGCCTCATTCCTCTGGACGATTCGGAAGTGGTGCTGCTGGCGCGGCTGCTGCGCATCTTCCGGGTGCTGCGTCTGGTCTCGATGATTCCCGAACTGCGCGTGCTGATGGCGGCGCTGGTCAAGTCGATCCCGCGCATGGGCTACGTGGCGCTGCTGATGTTCATCATCTTCTACATCTACGCGGCGCTCGGCAGCTTCCTGTTTCATGAGGTCGACGAGGGCCTGTGGGGCAACATCGCCATCTCCATGCTGACCCTGTTCCGGATCGCGACCTTCGAGGACTGGACGGACGTGATGTACGCCACCCAGGAGCTGCATGGCTGGAGCTGGGTCTACTACCTGACCTTCATCTTCCTGACCGCCTTCATCTTCCTCAACATGATGATCGGCATCGTGCTCGACGTGATGCAGAAGGAGAGCGTGCAGATGGAGATCGAGAGCGGTGAGGGCGAGGCCGCGGAGCTGCACGGGTTGCGCCGCGACGTGCGCGGGCTGCGCGACCAGCTCGACCGCATGGAGGCGGCGCTGGGCGCTCGACAGGAGGGGAGTGGAGTTGACAGGCGCGGCGAAGACTGATCTTCTAGAGGCATGAACACGACATCGCGCCACCTCGTTCTCGACCTACGACTACCCCTAGCCCGCCGCTGAGCGCGACGGGCGGTGCAGTCTGCATCGCCGTCGCCTCGCCCGCCGCTAGCGAGCACGTCCCGGTCGAAACGAGGTTGTAGCATGTCCACCACCCGCAGTATCCGCGCCATGAACATTGCCGTTGTTGCCATCGCCCTCGAGTGCCGCCAGGCAGCTCGTATGGTTGTGAGCGACCACGCCGAATCCACGACGCCCCGTCCGCCCCTGGCCGACGGGGCGTCGCTGTTTCTGACGAATCGTTTCTGAACGCCGCCGCTTACCTGGGAGAACGCCACCATGATGCTCGATAACCCCGCTACCAAGTACCGCCCCTTCGTGGCCGTCGACCTGCCCGACCGCCAGTGGCCGAGCCGGCGCATCGAGACGCCGCCCCAGTGGTGCGCCGTCGACCTGCGCGACGGCAACCAGGCGCTGATCGATCCCATGGACCAGGAGCGCAAGCAGCGCCTCTTCGACCTGCTGGTCAAGATCGGCTTCAAGCAGATCGAGGTCGGCTTCCCCTCGGCCTCCCAGACCGACTTCGACTTCGTGCGCGCCCTGATCGAGGAGGACAAGGTGCCGGACGACGTCCAGATCCAGGTGCTCACCCAGGCCCGCCCGCACCTGATCGATCGCACCTTCGAGTCGCTGAAGGGCGCGAAGAACGCCATCGTCCACGTCTACAACGCCACCGACCCGGTGTTCCGCCGCGTGGTGTTCAACGTCGACAAGCCCGAGTGCATCCAGATCGCCGTGGACGCCACCACCCGGATCCGCGAGCACATGGCGGCGGCGCCGGAGACGCACTGGACCTTCCAGTACTCCCCGGAGCTCTTCTCCACCACCGAGATGGACTTCGCCGTGGAGATCGTCGATGCCGTGGAGGCGACCTTCGGCGCCAGCGTCGAGGCGCCGATGATCGTCAACCTGCCGGCCACCGTGGAGTGCGCGACGCCCAACAACTACGCCGACCAGGTGGAGTGGTTCTGCCGACACGTCGCCAAGCGCGACCACCTGATCGTCAGCGTGCACCCGCACAACGACCGCGGCACCGGCGTGGCCGCCGCCGAGCTCGCGGTGATGGGCGGCGCCGACCGGGTCGAGGGCTGCCTGTTCGGCAACGGCGAGCGCACCGGCAACGTCGACCTCGTCACCCTGGCCATGAACCTCTACACCCAGGGTGTGCACCCGGGGCTCGACTTCTCGAACATCACGCCGATCATGCGCGAGGTCGAGTACTGCAACCAGCTGCCGGTGCACCCGCGCCACCCCTATGTGGGCGACCTGGTGTTCACCGCCTTCTCCGGCTCCCACCAGGACGCCATCAAGAAGGGCATGGCCGCGCGCCGCGAGGCCCCGCACGACCTCTGGGAGGTGCCCTACCTGCCCATCGACCCCCTGGACGTCGGTCGCAGCTACGAGGCGGTGATCCGCGTCAACAGCCAGTCCGGCAAGGGCGGGATCTCCTACCTGCTCGAGCAGGAGCACGGCATCGAGCTGCCGCGCCGGCTCTCCATCGAGTTCAGCCAGGTGGTACAGGAGGTCGCCGACCGGCTGGGCAAGGAGATCACCTCGCAGATGATCTACCAGGCCTTCCTCGACGAGTACCTGGAGCAGCGCGAGCCCTTCGCCCTGATCAGCCACCGCATGTCCTCTGAGCCGGACAGCCCGACCGTGAGCCTCGAGGCGACCATCGAGGAGTACGGCGAGCGCCGCATCATCCAGGGGCAGGGCAATGGCCCGCTGGCCGCCTTCGTCAAGGCGCTGGCCGCCGAGGGTCACGACGTTGAGATCATCGACTACCACGAGCACTCCCGCGGCCAGGGCGCCGACGCCGAGGCGATCGCCTACGTCGAGGTGCGCGTCGGCGGTGAGGCGGTGTTCGGCGTCGGCACCGACGAGAGCATCACCAGCGCCTCCATCAAGGGCGTGATGAGTGCGATCAACCGCAAGCTCTCCACCGAGGCGCCGGCCCCCAACGTCACTGCCGAGACGCTGGCCTGATACCGGCAGGGTGAGTCACCCAAACCAAGCGCGGCCCCGCCAGAGACTGGCGGGGCCGCGCTTTTTAGTTGTGTCTCCTACTTGGCGTTTACAGCGGCGTCTTGCTGGCCTCGCCGGGTATCTCCCGGACCAGCCGCGGCATCAGGAAGCCCGGCAGCGTGTCGCGCAGTTCTACAACAAGGGCGCGGGCCGCGTCGTCGCTCACGTCGAAGTGCGCGGCGCCGGCCACCGGATCGAGCACGTGCAGGTAGTAGGGCAGGATGCCCGCCTCGAAGAGCCGCTCGGAGAGCGCGGCCAGCGACTCGACGTCGTCGTTCACGCCGCGCAGCAGCACGCTCTGGTTGAGCAGGGTGACGCCGGCGTCGCGCAGGCGCCGGCAGGCCGCCACCACCGCCTCGTCGATCTCGTGCGCGTGATTGATGTGCAGCACCATCACCGTCTGCAGCCGCGTGCCGCCGAGCCAGTCGAGCAGGGCGTCGTCGATGCGGTCGGGAATCACCACCGGCAGGCGCGTGTGGAGGCGCAGCCGCTTGAGGTGGGGAATGGCCTCGAGGCGCTCGACCAGCCAGGCGAGCCTTCGATCGCTCGCCGCCAGGGGGTCGCCGCCGGAGAGGATCGCCTCGCGGATCGTCGTGTCTTCCCGGAGGTAGTCGAGGCTCGCCTCCCACTGCGCCCGGGAGGGGGCGTTCTCCTCGTAGGGGAAGTGGCGGCGAAAGCAGTAGCGGCAGTTCACCGCGCAGGCGGGGCTCGCGATCAGTAGCACCCGGCCGGCGTACTTGTGGATCAGTCCCTTGGCCGGGGTGTGCTCGGCCTCGGCCAGGGGGTCGGCCACGTAGCCGGCCACCGGCCGGTCCTCCTCCATGAGCGGCAGCACCTGGCGCAGCAAGGGGTCCAACGGATCGCCGGGGCGGATGCGGGCGAGGTAGGCCTCGGGCACCCGCACCTTGAAGAGCGCGTGGCCGCGCTCGGCGCCACTGTGCCAGCGCTCGTCGAGGCCCAGGCGGCGGCACAGCTCGCGGGGATCGCGAATCGCCCCGGCCAGCTGGGTCTGCCAGCGAGCCTGCACGGTGAGGGGTTGGGTCTCCGGGGCGGGGCGCTGCAAAAGGGCGCTGCTTCGGGTTATCATGCGGCACACCAGTCAATGCGTACGGGGGCGAGGCCCCCGTGACACTTCATCTGCTTGCGCGTGCCGCCGGCCTCGGCCGGTGGCACGCTCGAATATGGATAAGCGATCATGGCCAACTATTCTACCAACGAATTCAAGGGCGGTCTGAAGGTGATGCTCGACGGCGATCCGTGCAGCATCGTCGAGAACGAGCTCGTCAAGCCGGGCAAGGGTCAGGCCTTCAACCGCGTCAAGCTGCGCAACCTGATGACCGGTCGCGTCCTGGAGCACACCTTCAAGTCCGGCGACTCCCTGGAGGCCGCCGACGTGATGGAGCTGGAGATGGAGTATCTCTACACCGACGGCGACATGTGGTACTTCATGAAGACCGACGGCTCCTTCGAGCAGTACGCGGTCGAGAAGCGTGCCCTGGGCGACACCGAGAAGTGGCTCAAGGAGCAGGTGCCCTACACCGTGACGCTGTGGAACGACAACGCCATCAGCGTGACCGCGCCGAACTTCATCGAGCTCGAGGTCACCGAGACCGATCCGGGCCTCAAGGGCGACACCGCCCAGGGCGGCTCCAAGCCGGCGACCCTCTCCTCCGGTGCCGTGGTCCGCGTGCCGCTGTTCATCAACGAGGGCGAGGTGCTGAAGGTGGATACGCGCAGCGGCGAGTACGTCTCCCGCGCCTGAGCAGAGGCCCTTCCTGCGCTCGCTCATACGTCGTTGAATCCCGAGTCGGCGTGCTCATTTAGCGCTGCTAAACTCCGCCGCCTTACTCGGGATTTGCCTAGTCTGAGCCTCGCTCGGAGAGGGCTTTAGCTGAGTTGACACCCTTTCAAGGCCACGCCAGCGGCGTGGCCTTGTCGGTTCTGGAGGTCGGGACATGACAGACGACTGGCGCCCCAGCGCCGAGATCGCGACCCTGCGCGAACGCGCGCGGCTGATCGCCGAGGTGCGGGCCTTCTTCGCCGAGCGCGACGTGTGGGAGGTGGAGACCCCGGTGCTCGGCCACGGCGGCAGCACCGAGGTGCATCTGGCCTCCCTCTCGGCCGAGGCGACCACCCCGGCCGGGCGCGAACGGCTGTGGCTGCAGACCTCGCCGGAATTTCACATGAAGCGCCTGCTGGCCGCAGGCTCGGGGCCGATCTTCCAGCTGGCGCGCAGCTTCCGCGACGGCGAGGTGGGGCGGCGCCACAACCTCGAGTTCACCATGCTGGAGTGGTACCGCCCGGGGCTCGGCCTCGAGGCGCTGATCGAGGAGACCGCCGCGCTGGTGGGGCGGGTGCTCGGGCGAGGGGCGGGGGATAAGCCGGGCCCGCTGCGCCAGCGCCGCTACCGCGAGCTCTTTCGCGAGGCGCTGGGCATCGACCCCTTCACGGAGTCCCTGGAGTCGCTGCGCCGGCTGGCCGGCGAGCGGGGTGGGCTGTCGATGGCCGACAGCGGTCGTGACGGCTGCCTGGATCTGCTGATGAGCTTCGTCATCGAGCCGGGCCTGGGGCGCGACGGGCTCGACGCGGTGGTCGACTATCCCGCCAGCCAGGCCGCCCTGGCGCGCCACCATCGCGACCCGGAGGACGGTGCGAGGGTCGCCTCGCGCTTCGAGCTCTACCTCGGCGGGCTTGAGCTCGCCAACGGCTACGACGAGCTCACCGACGCCGCGGAGCAGCGCACGCGCTTCACCGAGGACAACGCCGCCCGGCGCGCCCTCGGGCTTGACGAGGTGGCGGTGGACGAGCGCCTGCTGGCGGCCCTGGAGAGTGGCCTGCCGGCCGGCAGCGGTGTGGCGCTGGGGCTCGACCGGCTGATTCAGCTGGCGCTGGGCAAGGCGAGCGTCGCCGAGGTGATGGCCTTCGCCACGCCCCGCTGCTGAGTCTGAAAGGCCAGGGCGCTCGGAGGGAAGTCGAAGCGAAGGTCCTATGCCATGGATGGCATCGGTAGCGCCCAAGGATGGGGTTACAGCGCCTTCGCAATGGTCCGGCACCCCGGGACTTTCCGCCGATAAAGCCCTGATCCTAGTGAGGCAGTTGCCCCAGCGACTGCCCCATGCGCACCATCTGCTCGGGCGCGAGGTCGTCGACGTTCAGCTGCTCGGCGAAGCCCATCACCACGGTGGAGCCGAGCTTGAAGCGCCCCATCTCCTCGCCCTTCTCCAGGCGCACCGGGCTGTCGAAGCGGATGCGCTGCACCTCGCCGCGGGGCAGGGGGGTGATCTGGCCCGCCCACACCGTCTCGATGGCGGCGACGATCATCGCCCCCACCAGCACCATCACCATGGGGCCGTGCTCGGTGTCGAAGTGACACACCAGCCGCTCGTTGCGGGCGAAGAGGTTGGGCACGTGGTGGGTGGTGGCGGCGTTCACCGAGAAGAGGCGCCCCGGCACGTAGACCATCTCGGTCAGGGTGCCGCCGACGGGCATGTGCACCCGGTGGTAGTCGCTCGGCGAGAGGTAGACGGTGGCGAAGCTGCCGCCCAGGTAGCGCCGGGCCGCCTCGCCGTCGCCGCCGAGCAGTTCCATGGCCGAGAAGCGGTGGCCCTTGGCCTGGATCAGCTGGCCGGCCTCGATGGGACCGAACTGCGAGAGGGTGCCGTCGGCGGGGGAGACCACGCCTTCGCCGATGGGGCGAGCATCGTCCTCGAGGGCGCGGGTGAAGAAGTCGTTGAAGGTCGCGTAGGCCGTCGGGTCCGGCTCGGCGGCCTCGTCCATGTCGACCTTGAACCGGCGGATGAAGGCCTGGATCAGGGCATTCTTCAGCCAGGGTTGCTGGCAGTCGGCGAGCCGGCCCACCAGCCGCGAGAGCAGATGATGGGGCAGGGGATACTGGATCAGGGCGAAGAGTCGAGCGAGTGACACGGGCAGTCGTCCATCAGGGAGTCGGGTAGGGAAGGCCACGCGCAGGCGTGGCCGGAATCTTGGCCATCAGGTCTCGATGGGCGTGTCGTCGCGGTTGCCCCACTCCTGCCAGGAGCCGGCGTAGCCGCGGATCTTCTCGAAGCCCAGCGCGCGGCCCACGAGCCAGGTGAAGCCGCTGCGGTGGTGGCTCTGGCAGTGGGTGACCACCTCCATGTCCGGGGTCAGTCCCAGGGTCTCGAGTTCGGTGACGAGTTCGGCATAGTCGCGGATGCGCAGCCCGCGCTCGCGGTCCATGGCGTCGGTCCACTCCATGTTGACCGCGCCGGGCATATGGCCCAGGCGACGGTTGTTGCCCTTCTCGCCGTCGTACTCGGCCCGTGAGCGGGCATCCCAGATCGCCAGGTTCTTCTCGCCGAGGCGCTCCTGCAGCTCGAGTCGATCGATGGCGACCTCGGGATGGAGGATCTCGGCCTGGTAGTCGCTGGGCTCCGGGGTGTGCGTCTCGGTGGAGAGGGGCTGGCCGGCCTCGCGCCAGGCATGCAGGCCGCCGTTGAGGTAGGAGTAGCGGGTATGGCCGATCAGCTCCAGGGTCCACAGCAGGCGCCCGGCCCAGCCGCCGCCCTCGTCGTCGTAGGCCACCACGTGGGTGTCGCGGGTCAGGCCGAGCGACGAGAACAGCCGCGAGAGCGCCTCGACCGAGGGCACCCCGTTGGGCACCTCGCCCTCGCCGGCCAGCAGCCGCCGGTGATCCAGGAAGAGGGCGCCGGGCACGTGGCCCTCGCCATGGCTCTCGGCCCGCACGGGCACGTCGATGATCAGAAGCGACGGCTCGTCGAGCCGGGCGGCCAGCTGGTCGGGCTCGACGATCAGCGGGAGCAGGTTGTCTTCGGAACTCATGGCACACTCTCCTTAAATTCGGCTCCTTGAGGTAGGCTCCGCGATGCGGGCACCTGCGCCTCAGGTTAGTCGCCCGGGCTGGCGTCTGGCGTCAGCTCGTCTCGAGGCTCTCGACGATGCGTCGGAAGCTGGCGAAGCGCTCGGGGTGGATCTCGCCCCGCTCCACGGCGGCGAGCAGGGCGCAGCCCGGCTCCTGGCGGTGGCGGCAGTCGCGAAAGCGGCAGCGCCCCAGCACGTCGCGGAACTCGATGAAGCCCTCGGTGACCTGCTGTTCGTCCAGGTGGGTCAGGCCGAACTCGCGGATCCCCGGCGAATCGATCAGCTCGCCGCGACCGGCCTCGGCAGACGTCCCGTCATCCGGGGCGGGCAGGGCGTAGAGCCGGGCGGTGGTGGTGGTATGGCGGCCCTTGCGGGAGTCTTCGGACAGCGCGCCGATGCGCAGTTCCTCATCCGGCAGGAGGCGGTCGATCAGCGACGACTTGCCCACGCCGCTCTGGCCGACGAACACCGAGGTGCGGCCGGCGAGCCGCGTGTAGAGATCCGAGAGGCCGCCCTCGCGCTCGGTGGTGGTGGTGACCACGGGGTAGCCCAGCGCCTCGTAGCGCGCCAGCAGCGAGCGCAGCTCGCCGCCCTGTGCCGGCAGCAGGTCGATCTTGTTGAGCACCAGCACCGGCGCGATGCCGGTGGCCTCGGCGGCCACCAGGTAGCGATCGATCAGGTTGGCATGGGGCGCCGGTTCCACCGCGAAGACGATCAGGATCTGATCGATGTTGGCGGCCACCGGCTTCAACTGGCCGCGGGGGTCGGGGCGCTCCAGCACGCTCGAACGCTCGCCGCGAGCCACGACCACGCCGTCGCGGGCGTCGTGGGCGGCGCGCCAGATCACCCGGTCGCCGGTGACCAGCCCCTCGAGGTTGGCGCGCAGGTGGCAGCGCACGGCCTCGCCGCCCTCGTCGGGGCGCACGTCCAGGGTGCGACCGAAGTGGGCAATCACCCGGCCGTTCTGTTCCGCTCCGTACTCGCCGGCGGCCAGCTTGTCGCTGTCCTGGGCGTCGCGCCGATCGGCGCGACGGGCGCGCTCGGCCTGGACCTTCTCGATGCGCCAGCGCTGCTGGCGGCTCAACTTGCGTTTGCTCATGGGGGCCCGAAGCTCGCTACAATAGGGCGCATTGTACTCACCCAAGGCGCCCGCTGTCGTCAGCCGACGCCCCGCAAGGATTTCCCATGACCGAGCACGCCACGTCCGCCACCGCCGATGCGCGCCGCCAGCGCCTGATCTGGATCGACCTGGAGATGACCGGGCTCGACCCGAACCGCGAGCGCATCATCGAGATTGCCACCCTGGTCACCGACGCGGACCTCAACACGGTCGCCGAGGGCCCGGTGATCGCGGTCCACCAGCCCGATGCGCTGCTGGACGCCATGGACGACTGGAATACCCGCACCCACGGCGCCTCGGGGCTGGTGCAGCGGGTCAAGGAGAGCCGGGTCGATACCGCCGAGGCCGAACGACGCACCCTCGAATTCCTCGCCGCCCATGTCGAGGCCGGCGCCTCGCCGATGTGCGGCAACAGCATCCACCAGGATCGCCGCTTCCTGGAGCGGGAAATGCCCGAACTGCTGGCCTTCTTCCACTACCGCAACCTGGACGTCTCCACCCTCAAGGAGATCGCCAAGCGCTGGAACCCGGGCGCCCTGGCGGGCTTCCAGAAGCGCAACGTGCACCTCGCCATGGACGATATCCGCGAGTCCATCGCCGAGCTCGCCCACTACCGCACGACCTTCCTCAAGACGGCCGATCAGCGCGGCGACGAGGAAGAATAGCCGGTCGGGCCGGCGCCGGGCGCTGAGAGGCAGCGTCCGAGCAGGTAGGCTGAGGGTGGCGATGGGCAGCACCGGCGACAGGCCTGCGAGAGGGCGCTGTGAATACGTCCCTGTACGCTTCCGGCGCCATCCATGGCGCAGGACCCTCTCTACGGGCTGTCGCCGGTATCGCCGCGATCTCACTCACTGGCGATAAGCTGGCGGCGCTTTTGCCGTTGGCGATCTAGCGCCCAACGCACGTGCTCGCGGACCAGGTCGGAGGGGTAGGCCAGCCGCGCCATCAGCGCCGCCTCCACGGCCCGGCTCCAGGGCGCGTTGCCGAGCCCCACGGCGAGGTTGCGCAGCCAGCGTTCGTAGCCGATGCGCCGGATCGGGCTGCCGGCGGTCTTCTCCAGGAACTCCTCCTCGCCCCAGGCGAACAGCGAGACGAGGCTCGCCCGGTCCAGGTCGTGACGGGGCGCGAAGTCCGGCTCCTGGCTGACCCGGGCGAAGCGGGTGAAGGGGCAGACCAGCTGGCAGTCGTCGCAGCCGAATACCCGATTGCCCATGGCCTCGCGGTAGCGCTCCGGAATGGCGCCGAAGAGCTCGATGGTGAGATAGGAGATGCAGGCCCGGGCGTCGACGACCTTGTCCTCGACGATGGCCCCGGTGGGGCAGGCGGTGCGACAGGCGCTGCAGCTGCCGCAGTGATCGGTCTCGAAGGGCGCATCCACCGGCAGCGGCAGGTCGGTGTAGAGCTCGCCGAGGAAGAACAGCGAGCCGGCCTTCGGGTTGAGCAGCATGGCGTTCTTGCCGAACCAGCCGAGGCCCGCCTTGCGCGCCAGGCCGCGCTCCATGACCGGGGCAGAGTCGACGAAGGCGCGATAGCCGAAGGTGCCGACCTCGGCCTCGATCCACTTGGCAAGCGTGGCCAGCCGCTTGCGCATCAGCTTGTGATAGTCGCGTCCGGTGGCGTAGCGAGAGACGTAGGCCAGCGACGGTCGACCCAGCACCTTGGTGGTCTCCACCTCGGCGGGCAGGTAGTCCAGGCGCACGCTGATCACCCGCCGGGTGCCGGGCACCAGCTCCTCCGGGCGGGTGCGCTTGGTGCCGTGCTTGGCCATGAAGCCCATCTCGCCGTGATAGCCGGCGTCCAGCCAGGCCTCGAGGTGGGCCTCGTCCTCGGCCAGGTCGACGTCGGTGATGCCCAGCTGCTGGAAGCCGAGCTCGCGGCCCCAGGTCTTGATCCGCTCGGCGAGGGCGGCCATGTCGGGGTCGTCACTCGTGGGGGACACTGGGCTCATGATCGAGAAAACATCCTGCAGATCGGCCCCGCGACTTGGCGTGGGGCGCAGAGAATTTACACTCGGTATGGTAAAGCATCCCGAACGAGGAGACACCGCATGACCCGGCCAGCCGACTCCCCCATGCCGACGTTGCGCCCGCTCTATCGCGCCGACCAGGTCCGCGAGCTCGATCGGCGCACCATCGAGGGGGGCATCGCGAGCTTCGCCCTGATGCAGCGCGCGGCCGCGGCCGCCTGGCAGGAGCTCCGGGCGCGCTGGCCACAGGCGCGCTCGCTCACCGTGCTGTGCGGCGGCGGCAACAACGGCGGCGACGGCCACGTGCTGGCGGCGCTGGCCGCCGCCGAGGGGCTCGCCGTGCAGCGCCTGCTGCTCAAGCCGGTGGAGACGCTGACCGGCGACGCCCGGCGCGCCGCCGACATGGCCACGGGGGCCGGGGTGCCGGCCGAGGCCTGGCAGGCGGAGCGTCAGCTCGACGGCGAGGTGGTGGTGGATGCCCTGCTCGGCACCGGGCTCGGCGGTGAGGTGCGCGGGGCGGCTCGCCAGGCGATCGAGGCCGTCAACGAAAGCGGCCTGCCGGTGCTGGCCATCGACATCCCCTCGGGCCTCGACGCCGACACCGGGGCGAGGCTCGGGGTCGCGATCCGGGCGACGCGCACCGTGACTTTCATCGCCGACAAGCTCGGCCTCTATACCGGCGCGGCACCGGCGCATGTCGGCGAGCCGGTGCTCTGCGCCCTCGGCGTGGACGCCGAGGGCGAGGCCGATCTCGTCCCCGCCGCCCGCCGGCTGGAGGCCGGGCTGCTTGCGGCCTGGCTGCCGCCCCGGCCCCGCGACGCTCACAAGGGCGACTGCGGCCATGCCCTGGTACTCGGCGGGGCGCCGGGCTTCGGCGGGGCGGCGCTGCTCGCCGCCGAGGCCTGCGCACGGCTGGGCGCCGGCAAGGTGAGCCTTGCCACCGCGCCCGAGCACGTCACTGCGAGCCTGGTGCGTCGCCCCGAGGTGATGGTCCACGGCGTGCGCGGCGCCGGCGATCTCGCCACGCTGCCCCAGGGCGCCGACGTGCTGGTGGTCGGGCCGGGCCTGGGGCAGGGCAGCTGGGGACAGGGCATGCTGCAGGCCGCTCTCGAAGCGTCGCGCCCGCTGGTGGTGGATGCCGACGGCCTCAATCTGTTGGCCACGCGCCTCCAGGGGCGGCAGCGCGACGACTGGATCCTCACCCCGCACCCCGGAGAGGCGGCGCGCCTGCTCGGCTGCTCCGCCGGCGAGGTGGAGGCCGACCGGCCCGCCGCGGCTCGGGCGCTGCAGCGCCGCTACGGCGGCGTGGTGGTGCTCAAGGGCGCCGGCACCCTGGTCGCGGGCCCGGCGGGGCTCGCCGTCTGCCCCCATGGCAACCCGGGCATGGCCAGCGGCGGCATGGGCGATGCGCTCTCCGGCATCCTCGGCGCGCTGCTGGCCCAGGGACTCGAGCTCGAGACGGCGGCACGGCTCGGGGTGCTGGTGCACGCCCTGGCCGCCGACCGGGCGGCTCGTGAGGGCGGCGAGCGTGGCCTGCTGGCCGGCGATCTGGCATCCTGTGCGCGAATTCTGGTCAACCCGACCGTGTGTGATAGCAAGGGCGAGGACGATGCTGCTGCGACTCGATGACGAAGACCGCCAGGTCGCCTTCGGCGCCTGCCTGGGGCGAGCCCTCGAGGGCCACGGTCGCGTGCACCTGACCGGCGAACTGGGCGCCGGCAAGACGACCCTGACCCGCGGCATCCTGCGCGCCTATGGACACGTCGGTGCGGTCAAGAGCCCGACCTATACCCTGGTGGAGCCCTATGCGCTCGACGGCGTGCTCGTGCACCACTTCGACCTCTATCGCCTCGGCGACCCCGAGGAGCTGGAGTTCATCGGCGGCCGCGATCTGCTCGCCGAGGATGCGCTCTGCGTGATCGAGTGGCCGGAGCGCGGCGAGGGCTGGCTGCCCGCGCCGGACCTGGAGGTGCGCCTGCGCCTGGCCGAGGAGGGACGCGAGGCGACCCTCGCGGCGCGCAGCGCCCATGGCCGGGCGGTCCTCGAACGGCTGATGGCCATGCCTGAACTGGCGGGCCGTCTCACTGACAGCGAAGGCGACGCGGCACGATGACAGCCACGATACCGACTCGCCGGCTGCTGGTCGGCCTCGGCATGCTGGGGCTTGGCCTCTCCAGCATCCTGGCCCAGGCCGCCAGCGTCGATAACCTGCGCCTCTGGGCGGCGCCCGACCATGCGCGCCTGGTCTTCGATCTCTCCTCCCCGGCCGAGGCCAACGTCTTCAGCCTCGACAACCCGCGGCGCCTGGTGATCGACCTGGACGACAGCCGGCTCAATACCCGCGTCGACGCCCTGGATCTCGAGGGAAGCGCCATCAGCACCCTGCGCACCGGCGTGCGCGATGGCAACGGCCTGCGGGTGGTGCTGGAGCTCGAGCGGGAGATCGAACCCCGTCACTTCACCCTGGCGCCCAACGAGCAGTACGGCCACCGCCTGGTGGTCGACCTGGAGTATCCCGGCGAGAGCGCCGTGGAGGACCCCATCGATCCCATCGAGGCGATGATCCGCGAGCAGGAGATCGCCGCCCAGCGCGCGCGCAGCGAGGCGGTGGTCGAGGGCAAGAATCCCGCCGAGGTGGCCGCGCCCGACGTGATGGAGCCCGCCGCGCCGCATCCCCGGCGCGACATCATCATCGCCGTCGATGCCGGTCACGGCGGCGAAGACCCCGGGGCGATCGGCCCCTCGGGCACCCGCGAGAAGGACATCGTGCTGGAGATGGCCCAGCGCCTGGCCCGCAAGGTCAACGCCACCGAGGGCTTCCGCGCGGTGCTGATCCGCGACGGCGATTACTACGTCGGCCTGCGCCAGCGCACCCATATCGCCCGGGAGCAGAAGGCCGACTTCTTCGTCTCGATCCACGCCGACGCCTTCAACAGCCCGCGGCCCCACGGCAGCTCCGTCTATGCGCTCTCCCAGCGCGGCGCTACCTCGGAGACCGCCCAGTGGCTGGCCGCCAGCGAGAACGAGGCCGATCTGATCGGCGGCGTCGACGGCAACCTGTCGCTGGACGACAAGGACGAGGTGCTGCGCGGCGTGCTGCTCGACCTGACCATGACCGCGACCCTCAATGACTCCCTGACCATCGGCGGCCAGGTGCTGGATCGCATGGGCCGGGTCAACCGGCTGCACAAGTCGCGGGTGGAGCAGGCCGGCTTCGTGGTGCTCAAGTCGCCGGACATTCCCTCGCTGCTGGTCGAGACCGGCTTCATCTCCAACCCGGACGAGGAGCGCCGGCTGCGCGACGGCGGCTATCAGCAGCGAATGGTCGATGCCATCTTCGGCGGCATCCGCAACCACTTCCAGCGCAACCCGCCGCCGGCCAGCCTGCTGGCCTGGCAGCGCGACAACGGCCGCAGCACCGCGAGCAACGAGTACCGCATCCAGCCCGGCGATACCCTCTCGGAGATCGCCGCGCGCCACGGCGTGCCGGTGGCCCAGATCCGCCAGGTCAACGAGCTCAACGGCGACGTGATCCGGGTCGGACAGGTGCTGCGCATCCCCCGTTCCTGATCCCGATCCACCTTTCCACGCCCCGGAGCGACATGCCTGAGCAACGACACATCCAGATCCTCGACCCCCGCCTGGCGAACCAGATCGCCGCCGGCGAGGTGGTCGAGCGCCCCGCATCGGTGGTCAAGGAGCTGGTCGAGAACGCCATCGATGCCGGCAGCCGTCGCGTCGAGGTCGAGCTCGAGAGCGGCGGCGCCCGGCTGATCCGGGTGCGCGACGACGGCAGTGGCATCGGCGAGGACGACCTGCCGCTGGCGCTGTCGCGGCACGCCACCAGCAAGATCCTCTCCCTCGAGGAGCTCGAGGGGGTGGCGAGCCTGGGCTTTCGCGGCGAGGCGCTGGCCTCCATCAGCTCGGTCTCGCGCCTGGAGCTCACCTCCAACGTCGACGAGGATCCCCGCGGCGGCTGGCGCGTGGTCGCCGAGGGGCGCCGCATGGAGCCCCGCGTCACCCCGGCCCCACATCCCCGCGGCACCTCGGTGACGGTGCGCGATCTCTTCTTCAACACTCCGGCGCGGCGCAAGTTCCTGCGCACCGAGAAGACCGAGTTCGGCCACGTCGAGGAGGCCTTCCGGCGCCAGGCGCTGTCGCGCTTCGACATCGGCTGGACGCTGCGCCACAACCAGAAGACCCTCCACCAGCTGCCGCCGGGCGACGACCCGGTCACCCGGGAGCGGCGCCTCGGCGCCCTGCTCGGCAAGGGCTTCCTCGAGAACGCCCTGCACCTGGACCTCGAGGTCGGCGGCCTGCGCCTCTGGGGCTGGGTCGGCCTGCCCACCCACTCGCGGGCGCAGGCCGACCAGCAGTACTTCTTCGTCAACGGCCGCGTGGTGCGCGACCGCCTGGTGGCCCACGCCATCCGTCAGGCCTACCGCGACGTGCTCTTCCACGGCCGCCATCCGGTGTTCGTGCTCTACCTGGAGGTCGACCCGCGGGTGGTGGACGTCAATGTCCATCCGACCAAGCACGAGGTGCGCTTCCGCGACGGTCGCATGGTGCACGACTTCCTGTTCTCGAGCCTGCATCGGGCGCTGGCCGAGGCGCGGCCCGGCGAGCGCGACGAGGCCCGGGAAGGGCAGGAAGGACAGGAAGCGGCGCACGATCCTGGCGTGCGCGAGGCCGCACCGGCCTGGCAGCAGCAGCCCATGGCGCTGCCTGGCCACGCTGCCGGGAGTGGTGACAGAAGCGGTGAGGGGCGCGAGGGCGTGACCCCCGACCGGGTCCGGGCCTTCATGGAGGGCTACCGGGCGCTGCATCCCGAGCACGAGGAGACCCTGCTGACCCCGCAGCCCGCCGCGCCGGCGCCGGGCGGCCGCGCCGCCGGGGTAGCCCTCGACGAGCGACGCGCCGCGCAGGCGGAGCGCGCCCCGCGGCCGGCGATGCCGGAGGAGGACGCCACCCGGGCGCCGCCGCTGGGCTACGCCGTGGCCCAGCTGCACGGCGTCTACATCCTCTCCCAGACCGAGCGCGGCCTGGTGGTGGTGGACATGCACGCCGCCCACGAGCGCATCGTCTACGAGCGCATGAAGGCCCAGGTGCACGGCGAGGCCGGGGACGGCGCCGGGCTGCAGGCGCAGCCGCTGCTGGTGCCGGTGTCGCTCGCCGCGACCCCGGCCGAGGTGGCGACCGCCGAGGCCGAGCGGGATGCCTTCTCGCGCCTCGGCGTGGAGCTCGATGCGGCCGGCCCCGAGACCCTGCTGGTGCGTCAGGTCCCGGTGCTGCTGGCCGATGCCGACGTGGAGCCGCTGGTGCGCGACATGCTCGCCGACCTGGAGCGCTACGGGCGCTCCGACCGGGTCGAGGCGCGCATCAACGAGCTGCTGGCGACCATGGCCTGCCACGGCAGCGTGCGCGCCAATCGCCAGCTCGGCCTCGAGGAGATGAACGCCCTGCTGCGCGACATGGAGCGCACCGAGCGCAGCGGCCAGTGCAATCACGGCCGCCCCACCTGGACCGAGATGAGCATGAAGGAACTCGATCGCCTCTTCCTGAGGGGGCAGTAGAATCCGCCACACGTCCACCAGCCTGGCGAGAAGCGCCGAGGGCAGGCCGAAGAGGAGGTCCTACGCCAGGGATGGCGTCGGTAGCGCCCAGGGATGGGTTCACAGCGCCTCCTCGAAGGCATGCCGTCGGGCAATCATCCCAGCGCCGAGCCTGAGAGAGTCCTAGAACTTCATGTCCGATTCGCGTCCCCCCGCCATCCTGCTGATGGGACCCACCGCCGCCGGCAAGACCGACCTCGCCATCGCGCTCCACGAGCGGCTCGGCTGTGAGCTGATCAGCGTCGACTCGGCGATGGTCTACCGTGACCTCGACATCGGCAGCGCCAAGCCCGAGCCCGAGGAGCTTGCCCGCGCGCCGCACCGGCTGATCGACATCCGCGATCCGGCCGAGCCCTACTCGGCGGCCGATTTCCGCGAGGACGCCCTGCGCGAGATGCACGCCATCACCGCCGCCGGCCGGGTGCCGCTGCTGGTCGGTGGCACCATGATGTACTTCAAGCGCCTGCTTGAGGGCGTGGCCAACCTGCCGGCCGCCGATCCGGCGGTACGCGCCGAACTCGAGCGCCAGGTGGCCGAGCATGGCCTGGCCTCCCTGCACGAGGAGCTTGCCCGGGTCGATCCGGTCTCGGCGGCGCGCATCCACCCCAACGACCCCCAGCGCCTGACGCGCGCGCTGGAGGTCCATCGACTCGCGGGGCGCTCGCTCAGCGCGCTGTGGGATGAGCAGCGCCAGGAAACCTTTCCCTTTCGCACGTTGTCGATAGGCCTCGCGCCGGCCGATCGCGGCGTGCTGCACGAGCGGATCGCCAAGCGTTTCAGGGCCATGCTCGACGCCGGGCTGATCGACGAGGTCGCCGCGCTGAAGGGGCGCGGCGATCTCTCGCCCTCGCTGCCGTCGATGAAGAGCGTGGGCTATCGTCAGGTGTGGTCCTACCTCGAGGGCGAGATCGACCGCGACGAGCTCGAGCGGCTCGGCATCATCGCGACCCGCCAGCTGGCCAAGCGCCAACTAACCTGGATGCGCAGCTGGCCGGGGCTCGAGTGGGTCGACAGCCTGGGCCCCGACCCGCTGGGCGAGGTGCTGAAACTGGTGCGCGAATTCGGCACTTAGCGTAAGATGGCGCTCTCGGTGGCCGGGTAAACAGGCCCCTTAGGGTATTCAGCGTTGCCCCCTGGCGGGAGCGACCGCGTTCGACATAACATCAACCCCCAGAGACACTTCAGGGAGAGCAACATGTCCAAAGGGCAGTCCCTTCAAGACCCGTACCTGAACATCCTGCGCAAGGAGCGCATTCCGGTATCGATTTTCCTGGTCAACGGCATCAAGCTGCAGGGCCAGATCGAATCCTTCGATCAGTTCGTCATCCTGCTGCGCAACACGGTCAGCCAGATGGTCTACAAGCATGCCATTTCCACCGTGGTGCCGTCGCGCAACGTGCGCCTGCCGGCCCCGGACGCCGGCGCACCGTCGGACACTGATGCGTGAGGTACTGATTGTTTTTTGAACGCCCCGACGCCGGTGAGACGGCGGTTCTCGTCCATGTGGATTTCCAGGATGAGCAGGAGCGCGAGGACGCGGGAGAGTTCCTCGAGCTGGTGCGCTCGGCCGGCGCCGAGCCGGCCACGCTGCTTACCGGCAGCCGCAAGCGTCCCGACTCGCGCACCTTCGTAGGGTCGGGCAAGCTCGAGGAGCTGCGCGAGGCGAAGGCCGTGCACCAGGCCGAACTGGTGATCTTCAACCACGCGCTCAGCCCCTCCCAGGAACGCAACCTCGAGCGCGAGCTCAAGTGCCGGGTGATCGACCGTACCGGCCTGATTCTCGATATCTTCGCCCAGCGCGCCCGCACCCATGAGGGTAAGCTGCAGGTGGAGCTGGCACAGCTCGAGTACATGTCGACCCGCCTGGTGCGCGGCTGGACTCACCTCGAGCGCCAGAAGGGCGGCATCGGCCTGCGCGGGCCGGGTGAGACCCAGCTCGAGACCGACCGCCGCCTGCTGCGGGCACGCATCAAGGCGATCCACAAGCGGCTCGACAAGGTGCGCAGCCAGCGCAGCCAGAATCGTCGGGCCCGCTCCCGGGCCGAGATCCCCAGCGTGTCGCTGGTCGGCTATACCAACGCCGGCAAGTCCACGCTCTTCAACGCCCTGACCACCGCCGAGGTCTATGCGGCCGACCAGCTCTTCGCTACCCTCGACCCGACGCTTCGGCGTGTGGAGATCGAGGACGTCGGCCCGGTGGTGCTCGCCGATACCGTGGGCTTCATTCGTCACCTGCCTCACAAGCTGGTCGAGGCCTTCCGCGCGACCCTGCAGGAGGCCGCGGAGGCGAGCCTGCTGGTTCACGTGATCGATGCCGCCGACCCCGACCGCGAGCTCAACGTCGATCAGGTCGAGGGCGTGCTCGAAGAGATCGGGGCTCGCGACCTGCCGACGCTCAAGGTGATGAACAAGATCGACCTGCTCGACAGCGCCCCGCGCATCGAGCGTGACGGCGAGGGTCGCCCCGAGGTGGTGTGGGTCTCGGCGCAGCAGGGCAAGGGGCTCGAGCTCCTGGCTCAGGCGCTCTCCGAGTGCCTGGCCGATGACATCATCGACCTCGAACTCGCCCTGGCCCCGGAGCAGGGCAAGCTGCGCGCCGGCCTGCACGAGCTGAACGCGGTGCGCGAGGAGCGCTTCGACGAGGCGGGCCACAGCCTGCTGACAGTGCGCCTGCCGCGGCGCGACTTCCTGCAGCTGATGGCGCGCCTGGGCGAGCGGGCCGACGACTACCTGCCGACGACCCTGCAGGAGAAGCCGGTCTGGGAGGCGTAAGAGGCGTAAGACGAGCGGGGCAGGACGCCTCGCCGCGACCACAACATCACAACAGGGACGCCGGGCACGGCCGGGCGGCACCCGAAGGATCGCAACGGACGCCCGTCGCCGGCTGTCTTGTCGACGGGACGCAACGCAGAGTGGAGACGACGAATGGCCTGGAATGAGCCTGGTGGTGGCAACCAGCACGACCCCTGGAGCGGCGGCGGTCGTGGTGGCAACGGCGGCGGCAAGGGCGGTGGCAATCAGGGGCCGCCCGACCTCGACGAGGCCCTGAAGAAGTTTCAGGACAAGCTCAACAACATGCTCGGTGGACGCGGCGGCAAGCGCGGCGGCTCCGGGGGCAAGGGCGGCGGTGGCAAGCCGCGCAACGCCTTCACCCTGCCTGGCCTGCTGATCGTGGTGGCACTGGCCATCTGGGCGGCCTCCGGGTTCTACCTGGTCGATCAGTCCGAGCGCGGCGTGGTGCTGCGCTTCGGCAAGTTCCAGGAGGTGGTCACCCCGGGCCTGCAGTGGAACCCGCCGCTGATCGATGACGTGCGCATGGTCAACGTGACCCGCGTGCGCTCGCTGACCCAGACCCAGTCGATGCTGACCCAGGACGAGAACATCGTCTCGGTCGAGATCTCGGCCCAGTACCAGGTCGCCGATCCCCGTTCCTACGTGCTCAACGTGCGCAATCCCGAGCTCAGCCTCGAGAACGCCCTGGACAGCGCGCTGCGCCACGTGGTCGGCGGTACCGACATGATCGATATCCTGACCTCCGGGCGTGAGATCCTCGGCAGCTCCGTGGCGAGTCGCCTGCAGTCCTACCTGGACAACTACGGCACGGGCATCCTGCTGCAGACCCTCAACGTGGAGTCCACCTCGCCGCCCGATGCGGTGCAGGACGCCTTCGATGACGTCATCCGCGCCCGCGAGGACCGTCAGCGCACCATCAACCAGGCGCTGGCCTACGCCAATGCCGTGATCCCGGCGGCCCAGGGTCAGGCGCAGCGCCTGGTCGAGCAGGGCCAGGGCTATCGCGAGTCGGTGGTCGCCGAGGCCGAGGGTCAGGCCAGCCGCTTCAACGCCATCCTGACCGAGTATCGCGACGCCCCCGACATCATGCGCGAGCGTCTCTACCTCGACGCCATGTCCGAGGTGTATGGCGAGACCAACAAGGTGATGGTCGACGTGACCGAGAACAGCCCGCTGATGGTGCTGCCCCTAGAGCGCCTCTCCGGTGCCGGCAGCTCGGGCGCCAGCGCCCAGGGCAGCGAGGAGGGCCTGGATCCGCGGGTCCTCGAGCGCCTGGGTAACAGCCAGTCGTCGAGCAGCAACAGCAGTAACAGCAGCAACAGCAATGGCATTCGCAGGGAGGGGCGTTAATGATGATCAATAATCGATCCCTGCTCGTCGTGGGCGGCCTGGCCGCCATCGCCTGGCTGGCCAGCAACAGCCTCTACGTGGTGGACGAGACCGAGCGTGCGGTGAAGCTGCGCTTCGGCGAGATCATCGAGGAGGACATCCAGCCCGGGCTGCACGTCAAGGTGCCGATCACCCAGACCGTGCGCACCTTCGATACCCGGGTGCTGACCCTGGATACCGATCCGAGCCGCTACCTGACCCTCGAGCAGAAGGCGGTGATCGTCGACTCCTACGTCCAATGGCAGGTGATCAACCCGACGCGCTACTACGAGGCGACCTCTGGCGACGAGCTGCAGGCGGTACGCCTGATCCAGCCGCGTGTCGACGAGAGCCTGCGTAACGAGTTCGGCCGCCTGAACCTGCAGCAGATCATCTCCGAGAAGCGCGATGACCTGATGAGCGGGCCCACCAACGACCTCAACGCGCTGATGCGCGACGAGCTCGGCGTGGCGATCCTCGACATCCGCGTCAAGCGCATCGACCTGCCGCCGGACGTCTCCTCGGCGGTCTATGACCGCATGCGCTCCGAGCGTGAGCGCCAGGCCCGCGAGTGGCGTGCCCAGGGTCAGGAGGAGTCGGAGCGGATCCGTGCCAACGCCGATCGCCGGCGCCAGGTGCTGCTCGCCCAGGCCCGCGCTCGCTCCGAGACGCTGCGCGGTGAGGGCGATGCCGAGGCCGCGGCCATCTTCTCCGAGGCCTACGGTCAGGACGAGGAGTTCTTCAGCTTCTGGCGCAGCCTCGATGCCTATCGCCAGAGCTTCGAGGGCGACGGCAACATGCTGGTGCTAGATCCCTCCAGCGACTTCTTCCAGTACCTCAAGAGTCCGGCCGCGACGGACCAGTGAGCCAGGCGGCGGGCGGTGCGCCGCCCGCCGGTCGGGGTTCAACCGGCCTGCAAACGTGATAGAATCCTCCAACCGGGCGCGGCCCGGTTTTTTTGTGGCCTCTCCCCGGCGCCCACTCGCCGATCCGCCTCGCGCGACCCGGGAATCGCCGAAGGCCCACCATCGTCTAGCAGGATGAACGACATGACCATCGCTGACCGCTGGCTGCTCCCCGACGGCATGGACGAGGTACTGCCGCCCCAGGCCAGTCGCATGGAGGAGCTGCGCCGAGCGCTGCTCGACCTCTATCACCGCTGGGGCTACGATCAGGTGATGCCCCCCCCCGTGGAATTCCTGGATTCCCTGCTGACCGGCACCGGGACCGACCTCGATCTGCAGACCTTCAAGCTCACCGATCAGATGACCGGCCGCATGATGGGCGTCAGCGCCGATGTCACGCCCCAGGTCGCGCGCATGGACGCCCACTCCCTGCGTCGCCAGGGGCCGGTGCGGCTCTGCTACTGCACCAACGTGCTGCGCGCCAAGGCCGACCAGTACCAGGGCGGCCGCAGCCCGGTGCAGGTCGGCGTGGAGCTGTTCGGTCATGCGGGCCTGGAGGCCGACCTGGAGATCCTGCGCCTGGCGCTGGCGAGCCTCGAGACGGCCGGCGCCCAGGAGATCCACCTGGCCTTGGGTCACATCGGGATCTATCGCAGCCTGGTCGAGGCCGCCGGCCTCGATGCCGATCAGGAGCGTGCGCTGTTCGATGCCCTGGCGCTGAAGTCGCCGGGCGAGCTCGCAGCAAGGGTCGAGGAGAGCGTGCGTGACCCGGGGCTGGCGGCGATGTTCCTCGCCCTGGGCGATCTGCATGGCGGACGCGAGGTGCTGGATGCGGCCCTCGAGGCCTTCCAGGAGGCGCCCCAGCCCGTGGGCGCGGCCCTGGATCAGCTGCGGGCCCTGGTCGACGGCGTACTCGCCGAGTACCCCGGGGTCGAGCCCTACTTCGACCTGGCCGAGCTGCGCGGCTATCAGTATCACACCGGCATGATGTTCGCCGCCTACGTGCCGCACTACGGCCAGGCGCTGGCCAAGGGAGGGCGCTACGACGATACCGGCCGGGCCTTCGGCCGCGCCCGGCCGGCCACCGGCTTCTCGATGGACCTGAAGCTGCTGGCCACCCTGGCCCCCGGCGAACCCGAGCCCGACGGCATCTGGGCCCCGGCCGAAGGGGAGGGGCTCGCCGACGCCCTGCAGGCGCTGCGCCAGCAGGGCGAACGGGTCGTCCAGGCGCTGCCCGGGCAGCGCACCGGTCCGGCGGAACACCGCTGCGATCGCCGGCTGGAGCGTATCGACGGTCGCTGGGAGCCACGCTTCCTCGAGACCCCACAGGACCGCGCCTGACGGCCAGCGGTCAATGACCTCGGCCCTGGGCCTTTTCAAGGGCGCGGTGCCGCAACGAGAGACGAGAGCACAATGGGCAAGAATGTAGTCGTACTGGGCACCCAGTGGGGTGACGAAGGCAAGGGCAAGGTGGTCGACCTGCTCACCGAATCCGCGTCCGCCGTGGTGCGCTTCCAGGGCGGTCACAACGCCGGGCACACCCTGGTGATCGACGGCGAGAAGACGGTGCTGCACCTGATCCCCTCCGGGATCCTGCGCCAGGACAAGCTCTGCGTGATCGGCAACGGCGTGGTGCTGTCGCCCGAGGCGCTGATGAAGGAGATCCGCGAGCTCGAGGACAAGGGCGTGCCGGTGCGCGAGCGCCTGCGCCTGTCGCCCTCCTGCCCGCTGATCCTGCCCTACCACGTGCGCCTGGACCAGGCCCGCGAGAAGGATCGCGGCATCGCCAAGATCGGCACCACCGGTCGCGGCATCGGCCCGGCCTACGAGGACAAGGTCGCGCGTCGCGGCCTGCGCCTGGGCGACATGCTGCACCGCGAGCGCTTCGCCTCCAAGCTGGGCGAGGTGCTGCAGTACCATAACTTCGTGCTCAAGGAGTACCACCGCGAGGAGCCGGTGGACTTCCAGCAGGTCTTCGACGAGGCCATGGCCATGGCCGAGGAGCTGCGCCCGATGGTCTGCGACGCCGTCTCGCTGGTCCACGACATGCGCCGCGCCGGCGAGAACATCCTCTTCGAGGGCGCCCAGGGTTCGCTGCTCGACATCGACCACGGCACCTACCCCTACGTGACCAGCTCCAACACCACCGCCGGCGGCACCGCCACCGGTTCCGGCGTGGGGCCGCTGTATCTCGACTACGTGCTGGGCATCACCAAGGCCTACACCACCCGCGTCGGCTCCGGTCCCTTCCCGACCGAGCTGTTCGACGACCACGGCCGCCACCTGGCCGAGAAGGGCCACGAGTTCGGTGCCACCACCGGGCGCGCGCGCCGCTGTGGCTGGTTCGATGCCGTGGCCCTGCGTCACGCGGTGCAGATCAACTCGGTCTCCGGCATCTGCCTGACCAAGCTCGACGTGCTCGACGGCCTGGAGAACATCCGCGTCTGCGTGGGCTATCGCAGCAAGGACGGCGAGGTGCTCGACACCCCCGTGGATTCCGAGGGTTACGAAGCCATCGAGCCGGTCTACGAGGACCTGCCGGGCTGGAGCGAGTCGACCCTGGGCGTCAAGCGCGTCGAGGACCTGCCGGCCAACGCCCGTGCCTACATCAGCTTCCTGGAGGAGAAGGTCGGGACCTCCATCGACATCATCTCCACCGGTCCGGACCGCAACGAGACCATCGTACTCCGCAACCCGTTCGGCGGCTGATCGCCGCGACGTCGCCAGCGCAAGACGCAGAAGGCCGGCCCCGAGGGGCCGGCCTTCTGCGTTGCGGGGTCGGGGAGGGTCAGCCGGAGGCGGCTTGTCCCTCCGCCTGCAGGGCCTGGATGGCCTCGTCGTCGGAGAGCAGCTCGTGCAGGGTCTGGGAGGCCATGGCGCTGTCACCCTGCATCACGCCATCGAGCCACAGAAGGGCCTGTTCCCGGCTGGCATTCTTGAGCCCGTTGGCCGCCAGGTAGGCCTTGGCCAGTGCCAGCCGGGCGCTGGCGTGGCCCTGCTCGGCGGCCTGCAGCAGGTAGTCGGCGCCGCGGCGGACATCCTGTGACAGGAAATCACCGCGAATGTACTCACGCCCCAGGGTCGCCATGGCGCCGGCATGCCCCTGGTCGACGGCCTGTTCGAGCAGCCGGCGGCCGCGCTCGCCGTCGCGGGGCACCCCGCCCTCGCCGCGTAGCAGCACCCGCCCGAGGTTGGCGCGCGCCGAGACGTCGCCGCTCTCCACGGCCTGGGTCAGCCACTGCTCGGCCTGCTCGGGGTCGGCCTCGACACCCTGGCCGGCGAGATAGGCCTGGCCGAGCAGCAGCGCGGCGTAGGGGTTGCCGGCTTCGGCCGCGGGACGCAGGTAGGCCACGCCCTGCTCGGGGTCGGCCGCGACCGGCCCGCCTTCCAGGTAGGCGCGTCCCAGGGTGAGACGGGCCCCCTGATGGCCGCGGTCGGCGGCGCTGCGAAGCAGCGTCACGGCGCGCTCGGGATCGCTGTCGAGCAGCATCTCGCCGAGGTCCGCCCGGGCCCCGTCGTGCCCCGCCTTGGCGGCACGGCCCAGCCAGGTCCGGGCATGGGCCGCGTTCTGCTGCACGCCCTTGCCCTCGAGGAAGGCGCGACCGAGGTCGGCCATGGCCCCGGGATCTCCGGCCTCGGCGGCCTTGACCAGGGCCTCGATGTTGCCCTGGGCGCCGAGGTCGCGGTTGACCCGGGTCATCGCCGCATCGGCCGACTCATGGCCGGCGTCGCGGGCGCGGCTCAGCCACCGGGAGGCCTTGTCCAGGTCCCGGGGCAGGCCGCCTTCGCCCTTGCGATAGGCCCGGCCGAGCACGACCATGGCATAGCCGTCGCCCTGCTCGGCGGCCTGGCGCAGCAGGGACAGGCCGCGCTCCGGGCGCGCCTCGAGGGGCCCCGCCAGGTAGGCCTCGCCCAGGGTGGTCATGGCCGAGGTCTCGCCGGCTTCCGCCGCCGCCTGGAGCAGTTCCTCGCCACGGCTGGGATGGAGGGGGAGGGTCTCGCCCTCGAGATAGGCCTGGCCCAGCAGGCCCAGGGCGGCACTCTGTCCCTGATCGGCCGCGTCACGCAGCAGCGCCTCGGCGCGCTGCGGATCGGCGGACACCCCGCGTCCCTCGAGATAGGCCGTGCCCAGCAGCTGAGTGGCCCAGGGGTGACCCAGCTCATGGCTGCGCTTCAGGTAGTCGACGGCGATATAGGGTTGCGTGGCACTCACATCGCCGTTCATGTAGTGATCGCCCAGGGCCGCCAGGGCCAGGGGATCGTCCTTTTGCGCCGCTTCCTCGAGCAGCTCGATGCCACGGCGGGGATCGGTCGCGCCCGATTCTGCGTCGAGCAGCAGGCGTCCCAGGGAGACACGGGCGTCGAGGGAACCCTGGCGCGTCGCCTCCTCGAGCCAGCGCCGCGCCTCGCCGGGGCGGCGTTCGCTCAGCGCCCGACCCAGTTGCGTCATGGCGTCGACGTCACCATTCTTGGCGGCCTCCTCCAGCATGGCCAGGCCCTGGCGGGTCTTGCCGGCCTCGAGGAGGGCATTGCCGGCGTCGCTCAGGGCGTCCTCGTCGCCGGCCTCGGCCGCCTGGCGCAGCCAGTGCAGGCGACGCTCGGGCTGGTCGCCCAGCACGCCGTCCGGGGCATGCAGCTCGGCCAGTTCGATCATCGCCTCGCTCTCGCCGGCCGAGGCGCGTTGCCTCAGGGTCTCGGCGTAGCGCTGCGCATAGTCCATGGCACGCGCGGGGTCCTCCTCGAGCCAGCCGCCGGGACCATGGGCCTCGGCCAGGGCCAGCAGGGCCTCCTCATGGCCTTCCTCCGCCGCCTTGGCATAGAGCGCCGCGGCCCGCTCGGGGTTGGCCTTCACGCCTTCGCCGCCCTCGACCAGCAGGTCGGCCAGCATCAGCCGGGCGTCGCGGCCGACCTCCTCGCGGATGGCCTGGCGCAGCAGGTGATAGGCCAGCAGGTCGTTGCGCTCGACGCCGTCGCCGGCGCGATAGAGTTTGGCCAGGTTGAGCGAGGCGTGGCCGAGGATGTAGGAGGGGGTGCGCACGGCCTCGGCGTAGTGCCGGGCCGCCTTGGCCGGATCGCGCTCCAGGCCCTTGCCCTGGTCATAGAGCTTGCCGAGCTCGTAGTGCGCCTGGGGGAAGTCCTTGTCCGTCAGCAGGCCCAGCAGCCGGATCGCCTCGCGCGGGTTGCCGGCGGCGATCGCCTTGTCGGCCTTCTTCACCGTCTGCTTGTGCATCCACTCGAGGTTGTGGGCCCGGCCGCCGTCGAACCAGTCCTGATACTGCTCGGGCACGGACGCGGTGGCCTGGGGGGCCGAGTCGGTGTGGGAGGTGGCACAGCCGGCCAGCAGGGCCAGCAGGCCGGCCGAAGCCGCCAGGCGCAGGCCACGGGTCCGGAGGGCCGGGGGCGTGTTGTCGGGAATCATGTTCATGCGGTTCGGGCCTCGCGGTGGGTGGAAGGGGAGGGTGACAGCGCGACGATCACGGCTGCTCCAGCCCCTTGAAAGCTGTGGTTTCCTGCTTCTCCTCGTCGAGCACGACGTGGGTCTGTGCCGCAGGATCCATGAAGTAGAGGGTCATGTAGCCGCCGGCGCTGCGGTTGTAGAGGGGGCGCATTTGACGCACGAAGTTCTCCACCCGGGGCGCGTTGAAGCGCTTCAGGTAGATCTCCATCCAGGTGAAGTACTGAGGGTCCTTGAGAAACCCGGTGTACTGCTCGCGCGGCGCCAGGTCGCCCAGGGCGGCCGGGTCGTCGAGGATCGTGAAGAGGAAGTCCACGGCGTCATGGATGGTGTGGCCCTCGATCTCCAGATCGAAGATGTCATAGCCCTGACGGGAGATGACCTGCATGTTGGTGATCAGGTAGAGCAGGCCGTAGTTCTGGTAGTGGGTGGCGCGGCGGCCCCGGGAGACCTCGAGGGGGAAGGCACCCCGCTCGGTCATGTCGTGGAGGGCGGCGTGGATCGCGCTGACGCCGAAGCGGAACAGTTCATCGTCCTCGGTGAGCACGCCGACCATGCTGGCGTAGAGCGCCCGGCGGTAGAAGTGGTTGTTGCAACAGCTGTTGCCCTTGCCACCGGGAATGCCGGCGTGCTGGTGCGCCAGGCCGTTGAGCCAGCGCTCGACGTTCTGACGCTCCTCCTCCAGGCCCTCGACGAAGGGCCGCACGTTGGCGTAAGCCATGGCGGCGGCGAAGATCATCGATTCGGTGGCGAACCACGCCTGGGGCTCCTTGGAGTCGTAAAAGAAGTCGGTCAGGGCATCCTGCTCCGCCCAGTGGTCCAGGAAGCGCACCAGGCAGTCGGCGTAGTAGTCGTCGCCACTGGCGATGAAGGCACCGGCCAGCCTCGAGACGTTGTCCTCGAACTGGAACAGCGGTTCCGAGGCCAGCTCCCACTCCTGCGGGTTGGGGTAGTAGCCCGGGACCCTGAGCTGAGTGGTGATCGGCTCAAAGGCCATCATCTGCTGGCAGCTCGGCCCCTGGGAGAGGGTGTCGAGCTCCTGAAGCAGGATCGCATTGTCGGTGGAGGCGAGGGTCTCCATGCGTGCCGCGACGTCGAAGTAGCCCGCGTCCGGATCGGTGACGCGATAGGCCGAGAGGTCGAGTGCCTCGCGCTCCTCGATGGTGAGGATCTCGGCGGCGCCCGAGGTGCTCGCCAGCCCCGCCAGCAGCAGGGTCAGGGCTGCCCGCAGCGGGCGGCGCGTCAGTGGGAGAAGGACGTGGGGCATGGCAGGCGTGGCTCCTTGTCGATACGCAGGCGTCCCCGATCAGGACGCGGGGACATAGAAACGGAAGGCGGCGAAGTCGGCATGCTGGTCGCGGGGGGTACGCCACTCCTTGCCGTGGCCGCCGAAGAAGGTGGAGAACATCAGGCCGTCGATGGTCACCTCATTGGTGGTGCGATAGACGATGTTGCCCTGCTCGAGGACCGGCACGCCGTTGATCCACACCCGGGCGAGGCCGTTCTCCTCCCCGGGGGTGTTGAGCACGAGCTCCTGCTCGACGGTGACCCACTCGCCGGTGGGGAAGCTCCACAGGCCGCGGCCCACCGAGGCGCCGTACTCCTCGTCCTTGCTGGCCACGTACTCGTAGAGTTCGCCCTGACCGGCCTGGCGCCACATGAAGCGCATCGAGAAGCCGGTCTCGCCGTTGACCTCTTCGCCGCCGCTGGGCGCCTCGCCGCCGAACAGGCCCGGCAGCTTGCCGCCCTTGACGAAGTCGAAGCCGGGCTCGAAGCGCACCCGGTAGGTGAGGCAGGCGCGCTCGGCGCCTGCGACACCGGCCGGTGCGCTGTAGAAGCCGGCGCCTCCCTGCTGCGTATCGCCGGGGGATGAGGTGCCCGCCGGGTAGTGCACCCGCAGGCCGGACTCGCCCAGGCCGGTGGCCTCGGCGTCGAGCAGCTCGACGTTGGTGTCGACACCCCAGGAGCGCGTGGTGGCGAAGCCCTGGCGGACGCCCTGCCGGGCATCCTCGGCCGAGGGGTCGGGGCGCGGGGTCGCCACCTGTCGATAGCGCTCGGAACAGGCCTCGACCTTCGGATAGGAGAGGTCATTGCTCGCCTCCTCGGCCCAGGCGCCTGTCGGGGAAAGGCTCGCCAGCAGGGCCGCAAGGGCCAGGGCGGGGTGGCGGACGGGGCGATGTTCGATGCTCATGGTGTCTCCTTGGCGATGGGCCGCGACGGCGGCCGTCGCGGCACGGGGCCTCGCGGTAGCGGGGCGGGCCTCAGCCCGCGCCCTGCGTCGGCTCCTCCTGGATGGCGGCACGATAGATGCGGTCGCCGAGCTGGATCACGGCGCGCACGCCCTGCCAGACCCACTCGGCGGTGGCGCCGAGCATGGGGGCCTCGGTGAAGCGAACGTCCACCGGCTTGCCGACGCTTTCCGCCGGCAGCGTCTCCTCGGGCACCAGCAGCACGCTGGCCACGTTCTGCTGCTGACGCACCCAGCTGGGGAAGCCGGCGCGCGGCTGGCGCTCGATGTCCAGCGCCACGTTGCGCACCCGGGCACGGATCGGCGTCGAGGCGTTGGGCAGGGCGACATAGGCCGTCTGGTTCGGCTCGATGCGTTCGATGTCGTCCATGTGCACCAGGGCCTCGACCATGACGTCGTCCTCACCGGTGCGAATCAGCGTCATGATCCGCTCGCTCTCGTTGACGTAGGTGCCGTCGGCGCTGCTCAGGGCCCAGGCCACCAGGCAGTTGCACGGGCTGAAGATGTCGTTGCTGGACTGGCGCGCCTCGAGGGCCGTGATGCGGGAGCTCTCCAGGTCGCGGGCCGTCTTGAACTGCTCGATGCGGGCACGCGCGATCTCCGGCGAGACCGTCTCGAAGTTCATGGCCTGGCCGCTCTCGGGGCGGGCGGAGCTGGCGATGCTGACCTGGCCGCCGCCTGCCGACTCGAGATGCTCCTGCAGGTTCGCGATGAGCTGGTCGTTGTAGCGCAGCGCGGCCTGGGAGAGGATCAGCTCCGATTCCAGGTCGCTGTTCGCGATGCTGGTCAGCTCCTGGTCGCGTTCCACCCGCTCGCCGGCCTGCAGGTCGTGCGCCTCGAGGATGCCGGGCCCGGGCGCGCGGATGTCGATCCGCGGCGCCGTCACGGCGGCGAAGCTCGGCTCGATCAGCATGAAGTTGCGGTAGGCGGTGGCGGCGGCCACCACGGCGAGGATCGCGATGGCGGTGAACAGCAGCATGTAGCGTCCGCGCGGCTTGGGCGGACGAGACGGTGGCTGGGGCGTGGACGACCCTGCCTTGCGCTTGCGCGGGGTCTGCGCGTCCTCGCCCTCCATCAGCGATTCGATGTTGGCCTGGCGCCCGGTCAGGCAGCTGCGGACGACCTGGCGCAGGAGTTCGCGATGGGGCGGATCGATATCCGTGATCTCGAAACCGTTGACGTGCTGGCGACCCTCGGCGGTGGCATGACGGCACTCGGCCCGCACGGGAACGATCAGCTCGGTGGCCCCGACGGTCAGCAGCAGCGAGGCCGAGCAGTGCTCTCCCGGGCGCATCGGGCGCGAGGTGCGAACGGCGAAGCCACTCACCGAGACATCGGCCCCGGTGAGTTCCTGGCCGTCCTCGAAGCGGACCCGGAAGGGCGGGGTCACGCGGATGAAACGGCGCTCGTCGCGGCGCTCGTGGCGGATCTGTTCCCCGGGCGCATCATGGTGCCCCGACGGGCTGTCGGAGCGGCCCGCGCCACGCGGGCTGCCAGGGCCCAGGGTCGGCTCGTTGCGGTCGATGTCGTGCATGTCGGAATGATGATCAGACATCCTGTGCCTTCTCCTTGCTCTGTAATTTGACCGATGCCACGGCGTCGCCGGACCGAGCGGTATCCACCTGGATCGTCAGGTCCGTGAAGGTCATCGAGTGGTGTTCCATTTCCAGGGTGCAGCCAGCGGGCGCGGGGCAGGTCGAGGCCTCGGCGACGGGGCGACCGCTGGAATCGCTCAGGTGACTGGCCAGCTCGGGCGTGACGATCAGGCGAGTGGTGTCATCCTCGGCGCCCAGCACGTGGCGGGCGCGGGGCCGGTCGGCCCCGCCGTTGCCGACCAGCCGGTCCGCGTCGAGGCGAAATTCTCCTGCCGGGAGCTGCACGCTGCCTCCTTCCGGGGCGTCGGCGAGGGCCAGCGACAGCCAGCGCTCGTCCATGCGTGCCGGTGACTCGCGGTGGCCACCGCCGGTCAGCAGGGAGAGCGAGGTCCGGTCCGGCGGCTGCAGGACCCCGGTGGAGATGACCAGCACGAAGAGCAGCAGGCCGTAGGCGAAGCCGTGCAGCACATGGCCCATGCGCCGCTGGCGCTTGACCGCTTCCGGGTCACCCGGTTCGCCGGCGGAGATGCCCTGGCGCGACCAGGCCTGGCGGTTGAAGCGAAAGCTCACGTAGGTCTTGAGCAGCGCGCCCCACACCTGGTTGTAATAGATCAGCGGTATCCACAGCAGGCTGAAGCGGCCGTGCTGCCAGGCGAGGATCAGCGTCACCAGTCCGCGGGTGAAGAGGATCCACAGCGCATAGGCGAAGATGAAGGAGGGGCGGATGAACAGGGTCACCAGCACGGCCACGGTGGGACCGATCAGGGTCGTCCACATGGAGAGCCGCTGGTCGACCAGGCTCCACCAGGTGAACAGGCCCATCGGCCGTGGTCCCAGGGCGATGGCGCGGTTGCTGGTGCGCAGCATGTTGCCGTACCAGCGGCGCATCAGGTCGGTGGTCGAATGGAAGAAGCGCTTGCGGTCGGGCAGCTCCTCGAACCCCGAGACGTGCACGTCCGGGATGTAGAGCATCCGCCAGCCGTTCTTCAGCAACCAGTACCAGGTCGACTTGTCGTCGCCGGAGAGGAACTTGAAGGTGCCGAAACGCCAGTGGTCGACGTGGTCGTTCTCCACCAGGTCGATGAAATCGGGCTGGGTGGCGAGGTCGGCGCGAAAGGCGCTGTAGCGACCGGTCAACACCAGCAGGCGCCGAGACACGGACATCGAACTCATCACCAGATGCCGCTGGGCGTAGCGGATGTCGTACCACTCCTTGGTGGCGTCGCCGCCGGTCACGATGGCGCTGTTGTTGGTGGTCAGGGCACCGAGGTCCTCCTGGACGCTGAAGAACGACAGCGAGCGTGACAGGGTGCCCGGTTCCAGGCGGATGTCGCCGTCCATGGAGACCAGCAAGGCGCCGGGCGCGGGCATGCGCCGGGAGATCGCGCGCAGCACCTCGGCCATCGCCGAGCGCTTGCCGTCCCCCTTCTGGAACATGTAGCGCAGCTCGATGTTCTCGGGCCAGCCGTTGTCGTCCATGACGTGGGTGATGACGTCCACGTCGGTGCGGTCGGAGATCGAGGCAAAGATGGTGGTGGGCACGCCGTAGTCGGCGACCTCGCGGACCAGGGCCTCGTAGACTTGGAAGCTGACCTCCGGCTCGATGCGAAACGAGGTGCAGAGCACATAGAGCTCGGGGGGGAGCGCCTGCTCCCCCGCGGCATCGGCCTGGGCGCGCAGGCGCGGGAAGATCCGGCGGTTGTACCAGACCGAGCGCACGGCCTGGATCAGCCACCAGCTGTAGCGCCAGATGCCCACGGCCCCGACCGCGAAGAAGAAGCTCTTCGACTCGGTCGAGAAGACGTCCAGCGGCAGGCCGTCGACCACCACGATCAGCAGGGCGATCCCGAGGATGAAGGTCGCGACCTCCGTCGCCTTGCTGGCGACGGAGCGATCGTCAGGGCTATTCGACATCTCGACTCCCCTCAGGCGAGCACGGGACGCACGGAGTCACCCCGGCCGATGGCGTAGTAGGCGAGGCCCGCCGCCTTCACCGACTCGGGGGGGAAGAGGTTGCGACCGTCGACCAGCACCGGCGAGGCGAGCGACTCACGCAGCCCGGCGAAATCCACGGTGCGAAAGGCCTTCCACTCGGTGCAGATCACCAGCGCATCGGCCCCCTCGAGCGCCTGGTCGCGCTGGCCGGTCAGCACCAGGTCGTCGCGCTCGCCGTACAGGCGGCGGCACTCCTCGCTGGCTTCCGGATCATAGGCCTGGACCCGCGCACCGGCGTCCCACAGGGCCTCCATCAGGGCGCGACTGGGGGCCTCGCGCATGTCGTCGGTGTTGGGCTTGAAGGCCAGCCCCCACAGGGCGATGGTCTTGCCGGCGAGCTCGCCGTTGAAGGCCTGGCAGAGCATCTCGAACAGCCGGGACTTCTGGCGGGCGTTGACGCTCTCGACGGCGGCGATCATCTCGGCCGGGTGGCCGACCTGCTCGGCGGTGCGCGCCAGCGCCTTGACGTCCTTGGGGAAGCAGGAGCCGCCGTAGCCGCAGCCCGGGTAGATGAAGCTGTAGCCGATGCGCGGGTCGCTGCCGATGCCGTGGCGCACCTCCTCGATATCGGCGCCGAGGCGCTCGGAGAGGTTGGCGATCTCGTTGATGAAGCTGATCTTGGTGGCGAGCATGGCGTTGGCCGCGTACTTGGTCAGCTCGGCGCTGCGCACGCCCATGAACATCAACTTGTCCTTCTGGCGGTTGTAGGGGCCGTAGCACTCGCGCATGGCGCTCTCGACCCGCGGTGAGTCGGTGCCCACCACGATGCGCGAGCCGCGGGAGAAGTCCTCGATGGCCGCGCCTTCCTTGAGGAATTCCGGATTGGAGCAGACATCGAAGTCCAGCGAGACGCCGCGGCGGTCGAGTTCGTCGGCGATGGTCCGCGCCACCCGGCTGGCGGTACCCACCGGGACCGTCGACTTGTCGACGACGATGCGGTAGCCGTCCATGTGCTGGGCGATGGTCTCGGCGACCTTCAGCACATGGCGCAGGTCGGCGCTGCCGTCCTCGTCCGAGGGCGTGCCCACGGCGATGAACTGCAGCAAGCCGAAGGCCACCGCCTGCTCGGCATCGGTGGTGAAGTGCAGCCGCCCGGCCGCGCGGTTCTGGCGGATCAGGCTCTCGAGCCCCGGCTCGTAGATCGGCACCTCGCCGGCGTTGAGCCGGGCTACCTTGTCCTCGTCCACATCGACACACATCACGTCGTGGCCGACGTCGGCCAGGCAGGCACCGGTGACCAGGCCCACGTAACCGGAACCGAAGATGGTGATTTTCATGATCGCTTGCTCCTTGCTCGATGATCGTGACGGCCCCGTGCTCGGCGGAGACACGGAACGTCGCCTTGATGATCATCGGTGCCAGCAAGATGCGTGCCAGTCTTCTGGGAGGCGGCATGGTCAGCCGGTTGGCGCGGGACCGGGGCGGATGGGCAGGAGGGGATGCCCCGCAAAGAGCGCGGAGACCGTCGCGGCGACGCGACGGTTATAGCGAGGGAAGGGTGAGTTCAATAAAATCAGTAGGTTACATGTTGCCCCGTGACGACGGGGTGGCTGGGTTTTGTGCTAAGTTATTGAAAATAAAGGGGTCAGTAGTCGATGCCGCGGCGCGCCTGGAGGCCGCTGTTGAAGGCGTGTCGCACCTCGTTCATCTCGGTGACGGTATCGGCCATGGCGACGAGCTCGCGGTGGGCGTTGCGCCCGGTCACGATCACCGTCTGCTCGGCAGGGCGGTTGGCCAGCGCCGCCTTGACGGTGGCGATGTCCAGGTAGCCGAACTTGAGCATGTAGGTGATCTCGTCGAGCACCACCAGGTAGACCTCGGGGTCGGCGAGCATCCGCTCGGCCTCGGCCCACACCTCCCGGCAGGCGCGGGTGTCGGCGTCGCGGTCCTGGGTGTCCCAGGTGAAGCCGGTGGCCATGATCGCGACCTCGAGATTCTCGTCCTCGGCCAGCCGTTCGCGCTCGCCACACTCCCAGAGCCCCTTGATGAACTGCACCACCCCGACCCGGTAGCCGTAGCCCAGGGCGCGGGTCACGGTGCCCCAGGCGGCGGTTGTCTTGCCCTTGCCGTTGCCGGTGAAGACCAGCAGCAGCCCGCGCTGCTCGGTCGCCTCGGCGACCTTCTCGTCGACCCGGGTCTTGAGTTTCTGCATCGCCTGCTGGTGGCGTGTATCGCGATCGTTCATCGAAGCTCCGTGCTACGTACAAGGCTTGTCGAAGAGTGGCAGCATACGCCAGAACCCGTCGTGCGTCAGCCGCCGGCGTTGGTTGCAGCGAGGCTCAGGGGCTACTCGCTGGCGAACCCATGGCCTCCATGCGCGCCAGGAAGACAGCCATGATCCGCTCATGGAGGGCGCGGCCGAGCACGGCATCCTCGATGCCGGCATCCACGTTGGGGTTGTCGTTGACCTCGATCACCACCACCCGCTCGCCCGCCTGCTCGATATCCACCCCATAGAAGCCGTTGCCGATCAGCCGGATGGCCTTGAGCGCCGCCTTGATCACCGTCGGCAGCGCGCGTTGGCCTCGCGCCTGGGCCAGCAGCGACACGTAGTAGCCGGTGCCGAGGTAGCCGAGTTCGCTGCACAGGTTGATCACCTGGGGGGGTGTGGCCTGGTCCATCGACGAGGCGGTGCTGTCGGTCCTGGGCGAGAAAGTCGTCGGCGGCGATCAGATCCAGGGAGGGCGGATAGGGCCGCCAGTCTTCGAGGCGGTCGACGACGATGCGCAGCGGACAGATGTCAGGCTTCCAGGCGGGGCGGCGGGGTGCCGCCGGAAGGCGGCCCGCATGCGCCCGGGGTAGGGCGCGAACAAGCGCCGGTAAATATGAAAAGATTTCATGAACAGCGGCGATGACATCCACATGGGCCATGATCACAATCGTCGTCAATATCTCCGGAGACACGAGATGACCGTCACCCTGCGCCAGGCCAGCGGCTACGACCTGGACGCCCTCTATCGCCTCGAACAGGTGGCCTTCAGCGGCGATCGCTTCAGCCGTCGCCAGCTCTGGCACCTGCTCAACCGGGCCCATGCCCTGACCCTGGTGGCCCAGCGCGGCCATCGCGACGAGCGCCCCGTGGCCCTGCTCGGCTACGGCACCCTGCTGTTTCGGCGCGGCAGCCGGCGCGCTCGGCTCTATTCGTTCTGCGTGCATCCCGAGGGGCGCGGCAGCGGCCTGGGCCGGCAGCTGCTGGAGGCGCTGGAGGACGAGGCGCGCGCGCGGGAGACCGAGGTGCTGGGCCTGGAGGTGCGGGTCGACAACGCCGTGGCGCTTGGGCTCTATCGGCGCATGGGCTTCTGCCCGGAGCGCTGGCTGAGCGACTACTACGAGGATGGCTGTGCCGGCTGGCAGATGGCCAAGCCGCTGGTCGCCTTCGAGGAGGCCGCGTCCCGGGGTGAGGGCTGATAGAATCGTCGCCACTTTCGCCTACGTTCATGACCATCAGGACATCGCCATGCCCTCCTTCGATATCGTCTCCGAGTTCGACAAGCACGAAGCCAGCAACGCCGTGGATCAGGCCAATCGCGAGATCCAGTCCCGCTTCGACTTCAAGGGCGTCACCGCGAGCTTCGAGCTCAGCGGCGACACCGTGACCCTCGAGGCCGAGGTCGACTTCCAGCTCAAGCAGATGCTCGACGTGCTGCGCAACAAGCTGATCGCGCGCGGGATCGATGCCCGCTGCATGGACGTCCAGGAGCCGGTGCTCTCCGGGGTGCGCGCCCGTCAGGAGGTGGCCCTCAAGCAGGGCCTCGACCAGAAGGAGGCCAAGGACATCGTCAAGCGGATCAAGGAGAGCAAGCTCAAGGTACAGGCCCAGATCCAGGGCGAGAAGGTGCGTGTCACCGGCAAGAAGCGCGACGATCTCCAGGCCGTCATGGCGCTGCTGCGTGCAGAGGGCGGCCCCGACCTGCCGCTGCAGTTCGACAACTTTCGTGACTGACCGTCGTGACCGATCGTCGCGACGAATCGGGCGACTGACCGGGCGGCATGATCCCGGTCATCCCGATGGCACCCATAGGCGTTCGCGATTGGCACCGGGCGGCGAAATGCTCTTCAATGAGGGGCATGCCGAACAACGGGAGTGAGCGCCAGATGCCGACCCTGCAACGCCTCGCCTTCCTGAGCCTCGCCTGGATCAGCTTCGGGGTGGGCGTGGTCGGTGCCTTCCTGCCCCTGCTGCCGACCACCTGCTTCATGCTGCTGGCGGTCTGGGCGGCCTCCAAGGGCTCGCCGCGCTTCGCCGCCTGGATTCGCGAACACCCCCGCTTCGGTCCCGCCATCACCGCCTGGGAGGCCGAGCGGGCGATTCCCCGCCATGCCAAGCGACTCGCTGCGACGATGCTCGCCGTGTCGATGCTGGTGCTGGCCCTCACCGTCAGTTTGCTGTGGCTGAAGCTCGCGCTCATCGCGGGGCTGGCGCTGGTCACCGCCTGGGTCCTGTCGCGTCCCGAACCCATGGCGGCCCGCTGAGCGCCCGGCTTTGAGCTTCGGGCACGGCGGGCCGTACAATGGATCGCAAATACCGACAGGAGCCCTTCCTAGATGTCAGAACCGCAGCCGATCTACCTGAGTGACTATCGTCCGCCCGCCTACCGCGTGACCCACACCGAGCTGACCTTCGACCTCGACCCCGCCGCCACCCGGGTCAAGGCGCGCCTGCACGTCGAGCGCCACCCCGAGCAGGAGGCCGGCGCCCCTCTCGAGCTCGACGGCGAGCAGCTCGACCTCAAGGCCATCGCCATCGACGGCCAGGCGCTAGGCGAGGACGAGTACGCGGTCGGCGAAGCGGGGCTGGTCGTGCACCGGGTGCCCCAGGCCTTCCTGCTCGATACCGAGGTGGAGGTCGCGCCCGATGCCAACACGGCGCTGTCGGGGCTCTATCGCTCCAGCGGCATGTACTGCACCCAGTGCGAGGCCGAGGGCTTTCGGCGCATCACCTTCTATCCGGACCGCCCGGACGTCATGGCGACCTTCTCCACCACGGTGATCGGCGATGCCGCGACCCTGCCGGTGCTGCTCTCCAATGGCAATCCGGTGGAGCGCGGGGAGCTGCCCGGCAATCGCCACTTCGTCACCTGGGAGGACCCGCATCCCAAGCCCAGCTACCTGTTCGCGCTGGTGGCCGGCGACCTCGAGAAGGTCGAGGATCGCTTCACCACCCTGAGCGGGCGCGAGGTGACCCTGCAGATCTGGGTCGAGGAGGAGAACCTCGACAAGACCGATCACGCCATGGCCTCGCTGAAGCGCGCCATGGCCTGGGACGAGCAGGCCTATGGCCGCGAGTACGACCTCGACCTGTTCATGATCGTCGCGGTCAACGACTTCAACATGGGCGCGATGGAGAACAAGGGGCTCAACATCTTCAACTCGGCGGCGGTGCTGACCCATCCCCAGACCGCCACCGATGCCGCCTTCCAGCGCGTCGAGGGCATCGTCGCCCACGAGTACTTCCACAACTGGTCCGGCAACCGCGTCACCTGCCGCGACTGGTTCCAGCTCTCCCTCAAGGAGGGCTTCACGGTCTTCCGCGATCAGTGCTTCTCGGCCGATACCAACTCGGCGCCGGTCAAGCGCATCGAGGACGTCTCCTTCTTCCGCACCGCCCAGTTCGCCGAGGATGCCGGCCCCACCGCCCACCCGGTGCGCCCGGACCACTACATCGAGATCGGCAACTTCTACACCCTGACCATCTACGAGAAGGGCGCCGAGATCGTGCGCATGCTCTCGAACCTGGTGGGGCAGGAGGCCTTCCGCCGCGGCAGCGATCTCTACTTCTCGCGCTTCGACGGCCAGGCGGTGACCATCGAGGACTTCGTCGACTGCATGGCCGAGGCCTCGGGCGAGGACCTCGGCCAGTTCCTGCGCTGGTACTCCCAGGCGGGCACCCCCGAGATCGACGCCCACGGCGAGTACGACTACGCCAATGCCGAGTACCGGCTGGTGCTGCGCCAGCGCACCCCGGCCACCCCCGGCCAGGCCGAGAAGCAGGCCCTGCACATCCCGGTGCGCCTGGGGCTGGTCGGCACCAAGTCCGGCCGCGACCTGCCGCTGACCCTGGACGGCGAGGCGCTCGGCACCGACGCGGTGATCCACCTGCGCGAAGACGAGCAGGAGTTCATCTTCACCGAGGTCAGCGAGGCCCCGGTGCCGTCGCTGGCGCGCGGCTTCTCGGCGCCGGTCAAGCTGCACTTCCCCTATGGTCGCGAGGACCTGGCGTTCCTGCAGGCCCATGACTCCGACGGCTTCAATCGCTGGGACGCCGGCCAGCGCCTGGCGCTGCTGGCCCTGGACGACCTGATCGCCGCCCACCGCAACGGGGTCGAGAAGGTGATGGACCCGCGGGTGGTCGAGGCCTTCCGCGCGGTGCTGGCGGCCCGTATCGACGACAAGGCGGTGCTGGCCCAGATGCTGACGCTGCCCTCGGAGGCCTACATCGCCGAGCAGCAGCCGCTGGTCGACGTCGACGCCATCCACGCCGCCCGCACCTTCGTCAAGCAGTCCCTGGCCACGGCCCTGCGCGACGACTTCCTGCGGCTCTACGAGGAGAACTGCTCCGAGGCGCCCTACGCGCCGGAGCCCGAGCAGATCGCCGCGCGCAGCCTCAAGAACGTGGCGCTTTCGTATCTCATGGCCATCGAGGACGAGACGGGGCTCGAGCTCGCCCAGGCGCAGTTCGCGGCCGACCACAACATGACCGACGTGCGCCACGCCCTGACGCTGCTGGTGCACGGCTCGCGCGGCGACCTCGCCGACCCGGCGCTGAAGGCCTTCGGCGAGAAGTGGGCCCATGACCCGCTGGTGATGGACCAGTGGTTCAGCCTCCAGGTGACGCGCCCCCAGGCGGACGTGCTGGATCGCGTGAAGTTCCTGATGGCGCATCCGGCCTTCTCGCTGAAGAACCCCAACCGGGTGCGCGCGCTGATCGGTGCCTTCGCCAACCAGAACCCGGTCAACTTCCACCGGGCCGACGGTGCGGGCTACCGGCTGCTGGCCGACACCGTGATCGAACTCAACCGACTCAATCCGGAGATCGCCGCGCGGCTGATCACGCCGCTGACCCGCTGGGCCCGCTTCGACGAGGCGCGCCAGGAGCAGATGAAGGCCGAGCTCGAGCGCATCCGCGCCGAGGAGCTCTCGCCCAACGTCTATGAGGTGGTGGAGAAGGCGCTCGCCTGAGGGAGCACCCTGCCTGGAAATGATGCGTTGAAACCGACAGCGCCGCCCGAGAGGGCGGCGCTGTCGTCGTGAGTGGGGCAGGTCAGGGCGTCAGTGGATCAGCCAGCTCAGCACCGTCACCCCCAGCAGCCACCAGATCAGCATGACGATGAAGGCGCCGCGTAGCAGGGCGGCAACCCCCTTCCACAGCAGCCACAGGCCAAACGCCAGCACCAGCAGGCTGATCAGGGTGATCGGGATGCCCAGCGAGTCGGACAGCCCCTGCATGAAGCTGCCGGCCGCCTCGTCGAGGCCGGAGAAGAAGCCGGTCAGGCCCGCGACGATGAAGCGGATGAATTCGCCGAAGGCGTTACCGATGAAGCTGAAGACGTCGTCCATGGGGGTGTGTTCCGGTGTGGGGGGCCTCGGCGCGCCGGCCGGGCCCTGACATCAAGCGATGGAGAAAGTATCGCGACAAGCGGCCCGCCCTGACAAGCCGGGCGCGTCGCTCATCCCAGCTGGCTCGCCCGGGAGGCCACGCCGGCCTCCTCGGCGGCGCTGTCGGCCAGCGCTCGGCCGGCCTCGTCGTAGACGTGGAAGACCGCATTGGCCCCCAGTTCGCGGATCGGCTCGATCTCCTCGGGGTATTCGACCACGGCGGTGATGCGCCCCGGAAATTCGCGGGAGCGCAGCTGCTTGAGGGCGAAGAGGTTACCCGCATGGTGCGGCATCGCCAGCACCACCATCTGCACGTCGCGAGACATCAACAGCTTGTCCCAGAAGTCGGAATCCACGGCATCGCCCTCGAGGATATTGAAGCCGCGGCCGCTCAGGGTCTTGACGCTCTGGGGGTTGCTGTCGATCCCCAGCACGCGCAGGCCGTACTCCTTCTGCAGGCGGCGATAGACGCTGCGGCCGATGCGCCCCATGCCCAGCACCACCGCCTCGGCGTCGCCGACCTCGATGGGGCGGTCGCTGGGCGAGAGCTCGTCGACGCTGATCCGCGGCAACCGCGGTTCCAGCCAGCGATAGACGCGCTCGCTGACGCCGTTGAGCACGGCCGAGAGCCCGAAGCTGAGCGCCACGGCCAGGGAGATCACCACCAGCCAGTCCCCCGAGAGCCAGCCACTGGAGACCGCGATGGCGCCGACGATCAGGCCGAACTCCGAGTAGTTGCTCAGGCTGAGCGTGGCCAGCACCGAGGTGCGGTGGCGCATCTTGAAGCGCATGAAGACCGCCTGATAGATCACGCTCTTCAATGGCAGGATCAGCACCAGCAGCAGGGCGGCACCGAGCATCTCGGCACTCGGCATGGCCGTCAGGCCGATGCTCAGGAAGAAGCCCACCAGCAACAGCTCCTTGAGGCTGAACATCGAACGCGCCAGGGTCTGGGCGGCGGGGTGGGGGGCCAGCAGCAGGCCGATGATCAGCGCGCCGAGATCGCCCTTCACGCCGACGGACTCGAACAGCGCGTAGCCCAGCACCAGTGCCAGCAGCATGCCGAACAGCATCTGCATCTCGCCGTGGCCCAGCCGGTCCAGCAGGGCGCGCAGGGCGGGGGCCAGCGGGATCAGTAGCACCAGGCCCAGGGCCCAGGGGCTCGGCAGCTCGCCGCTGGAGGCGGTGATGAAGAGCACCGCGAAGATGTCCTGCATGATCAGCACGCCGATGGCCAGGCGGCCATAGGCCGTCTGCGTCTCGCTGCGCTTCTCCAGCACCTTGACCACGAAGACCGTGCTCGAGAAGGAGAGCGCGAAGCCGAGCAGGGCCAGGGTGGACCAGCCGGTATCGGCCAGCAGCGAGAGGCCCAGCCACTTGATCAGGGCGAGCAGCATCACCATGACGAGGGTCGAGGCCAGCATGTGCAGGGTGGCGCCACCCCAGACGTCGCGGCGCAGCAGGGTGCGCACGTCCAGCTTCAGGCCGATACTGAACAGCAGCAGCACGACCCCGATGTCGGCCAGGGTCTCGAGCAGCGGGGTCTTGTCGAAGCCCAGCGCGTTGAGCGCGAAGCCGCCGGCGAGAAAGCCCACCATGGGCGGCAGTCGCAGCAGCATCGCGGACATGCCGCCGAGGAAGGCCGCGAGAAGAAAGGCCGGTTCGATCATGCACACTCCCTGTTCTGCAATCTTCGGCAAGACGGATAGTGTAGGGAAGTCGTAAGGTGAATGGCATTCATGATTTGGTGTATGCCCGTCGGCGATGACGCGGTCGTGACAGGGTGGCGGCGCTCGTCGAGGGCAAACCGGGCAGAGGAGGGCGCATGGCCAGACTGATCCTCAACGGCAAGTCGGCGCAGCTGCCGGAGGTGCGTGAGGCGGTCTTCGCTCGGCGGGCGGCGGGCGATGCCCTCGAGGTACGCGCCACCTGGGAGGCCGGTGACGCCGAGCGCATGGCGGAGCAGGCCGCCCGCGACGGCGTCGATCGAGTGATCGCCGGCGGCGGCGACGGCACGGTCAACGAGGTGCTCAACGGCCTGATGCGCGTGCCCCGCGAACGTCGCCCGGTGCTCGGCATCCTGCCCCTGGGCAGTGCCAATGACCTCGCCACCTCACTGGGCCTGCCGCTGGCCTGCGAGCCGGCCCTCGAGGCGGCCCTGAGCCTGCCAGCGCACCGAATCGACGTGCCCCGCCTGGACGACTGGCACTTCCTGAACATGGCCACCGCCGGCTTCGGGGCCGAGATCACCTCGTCCACGCCCAAGGGCTTGAAGCGACTGCTCGGCGGCGGCGCCTACTCGCTGATCGGGGCCGTCAAGGCCTGGCACATCAACCACTATGCGGGGCGGATTCGCTGGCCGGAGGGCGAACGCCGGGTCGAGGTCTGCCTGCTGGCCGTCGGCAACGGTCGCCAGTCGGGCGGGGGGCATCTGCTGACCCCGCAGGCGACGCTGGACGACGGTCGCCTCGACGTGCTGATCCTGCACGACATCGGTTCGCTGACCCAGCTGCGCGCCATGCGCCACGAGCTCGAGACGCGCCCTGCCCGCGGCACCCACGTCGACACCCTGCGGGTCGACTGGCTCGCCTTCGAGGCCGACGAGCCCGTGCCGCTCACCCTGGACGGCGAGCCCGCCCGGCGGCAGGGCTTCACGGTGACGATCGATCCCGCAGCACTGTGGCTGGCGGTGTCGACGGACTGCCCACTGCTCTCCCGGCCGGCATGAGGCTACTATGAACGCTCGCACATGAGATACGTGGCAACCGCCCTCGGGCGGACCGATTCGGGTCGACAAGGGAAGACGACATCATGAGCCTCTCGCTGATCATCCCCGTGGTACTGCTGGGCCTCCTGCTGGTCTACGGGGTGGCCATCTACAATCGCCTGGTGGCGCTGAAGAACCGCTACCAGAACGCCTTCGCCCAGATCGAGGTGCAGCTCAAGCGCCGTCACGACCTGATTCCCAACCTGGTCGAGACCGCGAAGGCCTACATGAGCCATGAGCGGGAAACCCTGCAGGCGGTGACCGAGGCGCGCAATGCCGCCGAGGTGGGGCTCCAGCACGCCGCGGCCCGGCCCGGTGAGCCCGGTCCGATGGCCGAGCTCGCTGGCGCCGAGGGCGCGCTGGGCGCCGCGCTCGGGCGCCTCAACGTGGTGATGGAGGCCTACCCGGAACTCAAGGCCTCGGAGAACATGCGTCAGCTCAGCGAGACGCTCACCACGACCGAGAACCGGGTGGCCTTCGCCCGGCAGGCCTACAACGATGCGGTGATGCAGTACAACACCTATCGGCAGAGCTTTCCCCCGGTGCTGCTGGCCGGCTCCTTCGGCCACAAGGGCGAGGCGGCCCAGCTGGAGTTCGATGACAGTGCCGAGATCCAGGCGGCGCCTCGTGTGACGTTCTGAGGCGTCGCCCATGGACTTCTTTACGGCACAGGATCGTGCCCGTCGCATGACCGGCCGGCTGGTCATGCTGCTGGTGCTGGCGGTGGCCGCCCTGATCGTCGCGGCGTCCCTGGCGGTGGCGTTGGCGGTGACCCTGCTCGATGTCGGTCCGCTCGCCGCCGATCCCCTGGCACGGGCCCTGGAGCCGCGCCTGCTGGGCGGAGTGGCGACGGCGGTGATCCTGGTGGTCGGCCTGGGAAGCCTGGTGCGCCACCTCCAGCTGCGCGCCGGCGGCAGCGTGGTGGCGGCGGCCCTGGGCGGGCGACCGCTCAACCTGGAAACCCGCAACGAGGAGGAGCGCCGGCTGCTCAACGTGGTGGAGGAGATGGCCATCGCCTCCGGCATGCCGGTGCCGGAGGTCTTCGTGCTTGAGGATCAGGCGATCAATGCCTTCGCGGCGGGCCATGACCTCGACGATGCGGCCATCGGCGTCACCCGGGGTGCCCTCGCGGCACTGGATCGGGATCAGCTGCAGGGGGTGATCGCCCACGAGTTCAGCCATATCCTCCACGGCGACATGCGCCTGAACCTGCGGCTGGTGGCGCTGCTGCACGGCGTGCTGGTGATCGGCCTGGCCGGTCGTCTGCTGCTGCACTCCTCCGGCGGCCGTCGGACGCGCTCCCGGCGGGGCGGGGGGCATGTCGCGGTGCTGGGCCTCGGCGCGGCGCTGATGGTGGTGGGCTATGCCGGCACCCTGTGCGGCAACCTGATCAAGGCGGCGGTGAGCCGCCAGCGGGAGTTCCTGGCCGATGCCAGCGCCGTCCAGTACACCCGCCACCCCGAGGGGATCGCGGGCGCCCTGAAGGTATTGGCCGCCCATCGCCTGGGCTCGCGGCTGCTCGCCACCCATGCCCAGGAGTTCAGCCATCTGTTTTTCGGCAGCGGCGTGCATTCCCTCTCCCGCCTGACCGCCACGCATCCGCCGCTGGAGGCGCGCATCCGTCGCCTAGAGCCCCACTGGGACGGTAGCCTGCCCCCTGCACCGGCCATCCGCTCGGCGCCGCCCCGTGCGGCGACCGGGCCGCGGGCGGGCGCCGCCACCCTGGCGGCGGGGTCGTCGGCCCGCCAGGCGACGGCCGATGCCCGAGGGGCCGACGCCCCGGTAAAGCAGGAAGCGAATGTTGCCGATGCCATCGTGGCGAGTGTAGGCCGACCGAGCGCCGAGGACATCGATCGCGCTCGTCGGCGGCTCGGCGAGATCGACGAGCGCCTGATCGCGGCGGCCCACGAGCCCTCTGCCGCCCGGGCGCTGGTCTACGGCATCCTGATGGGCGCCGATCCCGCCAGTCGCGAGGCGCAGCGTGAGGCCCTGGTCGGTCAGGCCCAGCCCGATGTGCTCGTCGAGCTCGAGTCGCTCGAGGGGCCGCTGTCACGGCTGGCGCCGGGCCAGCGCCTGCCACTGCTGGAGCTTGCGCTGCCCGTGCTGCGCCGGCTATCGGTGGCGCAGTCGATGCGGTTTCAGGCCTGCCTGCGCCGCTTGATGGCCCTGGAGTCGCATCCGGGGGCCCTGCAGTGGGCGCTGCACCGGCTCGTGCTCCAGGGGCTTGCCGGCGAGCGCCGGGCTCGGCGCGACCGCCACCTGGCCGACCTGTCCGGCCCGCTCTCCCTGCTGCTCTCGACGCTGGCGCGGGCCGGCCGGCAGGATGCACTCCCGACGCACGAGGCCGTCGAGCGGCTCTCGGCCGCGCTGGGCGTGCCCCTGGATGTCGTCCCCGAGTCGGCCCGGGCCACGGATCTCGACTGGGCCATGGCACGGCTGGTGCGCCTGGCCACGTCCGAGCGGGCCCCGCTGCTGGCGGCCATGAGCTGCTGCGTGGCCCACGATGGCCGGATCGAGCCCGAGGAGGCGGAGCTGCTGTGTGCGGTGGCCTGGAGCCTGGGGTGTCCACTGCCGAGTCCGGCGCGCCCGCCCGAGGAGCGGCAAGGCGGGGCGGCTGGCGAGTCGGTCGCGGAGACGGCATGATGAATGATCGTACCCCCATCACTGATCAGCGGAGGACGTCGCGATGCTCACCCCCTTCCACCTGGCCGTTCAGGTCCGAGACCTCGACGAGGCCCGCCGTTTCTACGGTGATCTGCTGGGCTGCCCGAAGGGTCGCTCCAGCGATACCTGGATCGACTTCAACCTCTATGGCCACCAGTTCGTCTGCCACCTGAACCCGGCGCTGGGCGAGCAGGGCCTCGATGATCATCGCAATCCGGTCGACGGTCACGGCGTGCCGGTCCCGCACTTCGGCGTGGTGCTGGAGATGGCCGACTGGGAAGCCCTGGTCGACCGGCTCACCGCGGCGGGCGTGCGTTTCGAGATCGAACCCTACCTGCGCTTTCGCGGAGAGCCCGGCGAGCAGGCCACCATGTTCTTCCGTGACCCAAGCGGCAATGCCATCGAGTTCAAGGCCTTTCGCGATATCGCCGGCCAGCTGTTCGCTACCTGAGGCGGGCCGTCACCTTGCGGCCGCGAGGGGGCTCTGGTGCAATGGCGCCCTTTTTCGGCAGGAACAGGAGAATGACCATGAAACCCTGGATGCCGCTGGTCTCGGCTCTGGCGCTGGTGGTGGGGCTGACCGGGTGCGATAACGGCGACGACACGCCGACACCCGCCGAGAGCGATGGGGCCCAGCAGGCGGCGAGCCAGCCGGCCGAGCAGACGCCCTCGACCCCCGAGACACAAAGCGCGTCATCCGCCGAGGCCTCGTCCACGGGCGAGGAGAGGGCCGCGGGCGAGACGACGACCGAGCAGCCCGAGGCGGCGCCTGCCGAACCGGGCACCGAGACGGTCGAGAGCGACCCCGAGGCACCCGGCGAGGCCGATCCCGTGATGAGCGACGAGGCGTTGCCCGGCGAGACGAGCCGTACCGACGTCGATGCCATCCTCGAGGAGACCGAGCGGCGCTTCGAGGAGGCCAGCCGGCGCATCGACGAGCAGTTCGAGCAGGCGGAGCGGCAGCGGCCCGAGGGCGAGGCGATCCCCGAGCCTGACGCCTCGGCCGATCTGGAGTCGGTGCTGGAGGAGTCCTCCCCGCTGCCGGATGAGGTCTCGGCGGTGCCGGACGAACTCGGTGAGGATGAGGTCGATGCCATCATCAAGGAGACCGAGAAGCGCTTCGAGGAGGCGAGTCGCCAGATCGAGGAGCAGTTCCAGGAGGCCGAACGCCAGGCCCCGGGCAGCTCTTCCGAGCTCGATATCGAGGCGAGCCCAGGCGAGGAGGACTGAATCACGCTCGCCTGCCGGACACCGCAAACGAAAAAGACCCACCTTACGGTGGGCCTTTCTCTATGACGCTCGGACGGCGCTGCCGGCCGGTCGTCTCCGGGTCAACCGAGGATCAGTCGGCGGCGCGGATGTTGGAGGCCTGAAGGCCTTTCTTGCCCTGGGTCACTTCGAAGGTGACTTTCTGGCCGTCCTGCAGGGACTTGAAGCCTTCAGCCTGAATCTCGGAGAAGTGAGCGAACAGGTCATCACCGCCGTCGTCCGGAGAGATGAAGCCGTAGCCCTTGGTGTCGTTGAACCACTTGACAGTGCCAGTTGCCATTGTCGATTTCCTTAACTAACTAAATAATGGTGCTGGGCCAGGGAGGGTCGACCTCGCCATGGACCCGTAATACGTGGGCAGGACAAGAAGCAAGTGCGCACCGGGTATATCGAAGGAATCGAAGTACAACTGACGACTTTTCTGCTTGCTGACCAACGCAGCGGATAGTGCTACAGCGCCAGGGTTGCGTCAACACGGTGTCGCAGGGAGACTGGCGCTGCCGCCCGCAAAAATACTGTAGATGGAAAGCCCGTGAGCGTCCAGCCTCCATCTCGCCCCCTTCATCACCGAAAGAGAGCCTCCATGTCCCAACCGCATCTCGCCTCCAGCGACACCCACAGCAAGGTGGTCGGCTACCTGCTGTGGCTGTTCGGCTTCCTCGGCGCCCACCGCTTCTACTATGGCAAGCCGGTCACCGGCACGATCTGGTTCTTCACCCTGGGGCTGCTCGGCATCGGCTGGCTGATCGACCTGTTCCTGATTCCGTCCATGGATCGCCAGGCGGACCTGCGCTTCCAGGCCGGCCCGACCAACTACACTCTGGCCTGGCTGCTGCTGACCTTCCTCGGGGTCTTCGGCATCCATCGCTTCTACCTCGGCAAGTGGCTGACCGGCATCCTCTACCTGCTGACCTTCGGCCTCTTCGGCCTCGGCGTGCTCTACGATTTCTGGACCCTCAACGACCAGATCTCCATGCGCCATGCGCGCCGCGGCATCTTCAACGGCTGACCGCCGGATGCCCTTCTGCCGTGACAGGCGAGGGTGCCTTCTGGATTCCCGCTCGGAGGACGCATGTTGATCGACGCACAGTTCTGGCCGTTCCTGGTGGCCATCACCCTGCTCAGCATGAGCCCCGGGGTGGATACCCTGCTGGTGATCCGCAACACCGCGCGGGGCGGCTGGCGCGACGGCGTGGCCACCAGCCTGGCCATCTGCTGCGGCCTCTTCGTGCACGCCACGGTCTCGGCGCTCGGCATTTCGCTCATCCTGCTGCAATCGGCCTGGGCCTTCGGCGTGCTAAAGCTGGCGGGGGCCGCCTATCTGGTGTGGCTGGGCGTGGCGAGCCTGCTGGCCGCCCGGCGGGGGAAGGGTCTTCCCGTGGCCGGCGTCGCGACGGAGCGTCGGCCCGTGCCGCTGTGGCGGCCGGTGCGCGAGGGACTGCTCTCCAACGTGTTGAACCCCAAGACGGTGGTCTTCTACATGGCCTTCCTGCCGCAGTTCATCGCCCCGGGGGATCCGGCGCTCGCCAAGTCGCTGTGGCTGGCCGGCGTGCACTTCGTGGTGGCCAACCTGTGGCAGATCGGCATCGTGGCGATGGTCGGCAGCGCCGGCCAGTGGCTGGCCAGCGCGGCGTTCACGCGCTGGCTCAACGGCCTGACCGGAGCCGTGCTGGTCGGCTTCGGCATCAAGCTGGCGCTGACCCGCCCGCCGGGCTGAAGCGGATGCCGAAACGAAAGCGGCCCCGGGAACTCCCGGGGCCGCTTTCGTCTGGGGGGCGGTGAGAGGGGCGCTGCCGAGGCTCAGTTGCTGGCCAGCAGCGAGCGGTCGTAGCGCACCGAGGTCTCCGCCGGGGTCAGCAGCGACACGCCGGCGCTGTCGCCGCCCTTGGCCAGGCTCTCGAAGATCACGCGATAGGCGAGCACGGCCTGCACGTAGTCGCGGGTCTCGCGGAAGGGGATGCTCTCGACGAAGAGGTCGAACTCCCGCGGGGCGTCGCGCAGCCAGCGGTCGACCCGGTGGGGGCCGGCATTGTAGGCCGCGGTGGCCGCCAGGCGGTTGCCCCGGTAGCGGTCGAGCATGTCGCGGATATAGGTGCTGCCGAGACGGATATTGACGGCGGGGTCGAGCACGCCGTAGGGCCCCGGGTCGCTCATGCCGAGCTGCCGGCTGACCTGGGTGGCGGTGCCCGGCATCAGCTGCATCAGGCCGCGGGCCCCGGCCGGCGACAGCGCATCGGGATTGTAGGCGCTCTCGCGCCGGGCGATGCCCATCAGCAGGTAGGGATCGACGCGGGTCTGCCGGCCCCAGTGCAGGAAGTGATCGCGATAGGCCTCGGGGAAACGCCACGCCAGGTCATCCCACAGCTTGCCGGCGATGGTGGTCTGCACCAGCCGGGCCTGCCAGCCGCGCCGCTGGGCATAGTCGGCGAGCAGGCGGGCCTGCTCTTCGGTGCCGCGCGCGGCGGCGGCATACCACTCGCTGGCGGCGAGCCCCGGCTCGCCGATGCGCAGCAGGGCCTCGGTGCGGCGCACGGCCGGCCACTCTGCCACCGCCCGGCGAGTCGCCTCGTCGATCCGGTGGCGCGCCTGGTTGAGGGCGTAGGGACGATCGAGGCGATCGGCGGCGGCGAAGCCGAAGAAATTGCGCTCATCGGCGGCCCGGGCGTAGGCCTCGCGGGCCTGGTCGTCGTCGCCCCGCTGCTCCAGGGCCCGTGCCCGCCAGTACTGCCAGCGACTCTCGCCGCGCTGCGCCTCGCCCATCCGGTCGGTCCAGGCGATGACCCCGGCCCAGTCGCGATCACCCAGCGCCGTCCTGACCCGCAGCTCGAGCAGGTCGTCGTCATCGCGTCGCGTCAGCAGGTCGTCGACCCAGCCGAGGTTCTGGTCGATGTCGCGGACCAGGGAGTAGAAGGCCAGGTCGTGCTCGATCGCGCGGCGGTGGCGCTCCTGGAGGGAGAGGTGAGGGGCGAGCTTGCGCCACGCCTCCAGGGCGGCCTCGGTATCCGCCCGGGTGAAGCCGTGCATGGCGGCGGCATACAGCGCGCTGGTGCCGCGGCACTCCGGCCCGAGGCAGGCAGGCGTGCGGGTGACGGCGGAGAAGTCCTGCTTCAGCACGGCCATGGCCGTGCGGCCATTCTGCCACTCCCGACCGAGCATGCGGCCGAGGTAGGCGGCGAGCCCCGTCTCCCCGGCTTGCCAGGCCAGGGTCATGCGCTCCCAGATCGCTTCCTGATCGATCTCCCCCTGGGCTCGCAGGGTGTTGAAGAGGGTGTCGCAGGCGTCCGGCTGCGAACGGCCCACCAGCCACAGCTCGCGGCCCCCCTCGGCGGCCGCCTGCGGGTCGGCGCCGAGCTGGGCGGTGTAGTAGTGGCACTGACGTTCGGTGCCTGAGGGCACGCCGTCGGCCACCGCCCTGAGGCTTGCGTAGCGCCCCGCCTCGCCATAGTGCTCGATGGCCTGGCCGCGCAACCACTCCGCCAGCGGGGTATCGTCGTGGCGCTCGATGAAGTCCAGCACCGCCTCGGGCTCGGCGCCGGGCAGGCGGGCCTTGAGTCGGTGGTAGTCGACATAGCCGGCCAGCACGTGATCCTCGATGGCGCGCTGATCGATCTTCTGCCACTGCTGGCTGCGCGCGGCCTGCAGGGCATCCTGCATGGCGCGGTCATTGCCTTGGGCGAGCAGAGGCAGGCAGCAGAGGGTGGCGACGATCAGGGACTTGCAGTGACCGAATGACGGGGGCATGGGAGGACCTCTTGCGGTTCGCGATCGGCGGTCGGCCATGGTGGCCGATGGCGGCGGGCTTGAGTAGTGTCGCCGTGGCCCGACAGGCGCCGGCTATCCGGCGTCGCGGGGATATTCTATCGTGTAGCGGGATTCGTGCGTGGCGGCAAGGAGAGAAAGATGGCCAGATTCAGCGGTGGCGGGCCGATGGAGCGCCTGCGGCGGCGCTCCCGGGTGTTCGGGCAGATGGCGCGCGCCCTGCGACTCTTCCTGCCCATGACCCGCGACGTGCTGCTGGGGCGTTACCGGCCGGTGCCTTGGGGCGCCCTGCTGTGGATGCTGGTGGCGCTTGGGTACCTGATCTCGCCGCTTGATCTGATTCCCGATGTCCTGCTGCTGATCGGCCTGGTCGACGACGCGGTGATCGTCGGCTGGTTGCTGACCCGCGTCGATCGTCACCTGGCGGGGTATCGCGCCTGGCGGGAGGGCCCGGGGGACAAGCCCCCCGGCGAAGGTCGACGCGACGACGAACGCCTGTCCTGATACGATCGTTTGAATCTTTCTCGACAGGCGTCCCCACGAGGTCCGCATGACCCCCGATCATTCCCCCAGCGCCGCCGACTGGCGACGCGCCCTGGCGCGTTTCGTCGCGGTCATCCCCCATACGCGCGCGCTCGGGCTCGAGGTGCTCGAGGCCGGCCCCGAGGGCGTGCGCCTGCGCCTGCCCTGGCACGATGACCTGCTGGGTGACGCCACCCGGGGGCTGGTGCACGGCGGGGTGCTGACCATGCTGCTCGATACCGCCTGCGGCTCGGCGGTGCTGCCGGCGCTGCCGGCGCCGGAGGTCTGTCCGACCCTCGATCTGCGCGTCGACCACTACCGGCCGGGCGTGGCCGGGCAGGCGATCATCGCCGAGGCGCGGGTGGTGCGGGTCACCGCCTCGGTGGTCTTCACCGAGGGCACGCTTCGCCAGCAGGCGGGACCGTTGGCGCGAGGCATCGGCAACTTCGTGCGCCTGGGCCCGCGCAATACGCCGCCGGGCTTCGCCGAGGCGCTGTTCGCCGAGGCCCCTGTCGAGGAGAGCGACCATGCGTGATGGCTTCCACGACGTCGAATGGCTGGCGCGCACCCGCGCCGAGGGCGACGTCCAGGCGTGGCTGGCGCTGATCCCCTATGCCCGACGCATCGGCGTCACGGCCGAGGCGGATCCGGACGGCGAGGGTCTGCTGTTTCGCCTCGATCCCCGCGAGGAGAACGTCGGCAACGTCCTGCTGCCGGCGCTGCATGGCGGGGTGGTGGCCGCCTTCATGGAGACCGCGGCGACCCTGGACCTGATGCTGGCCGCGCGGGAGCCGCGCCTGCCGCGCATCGTCGATCTCTCCATTGACTACCTGCGCACCGCCCGGGTGGTGCCGACCCTGGCCCGCTGCACCCTGCTGCGCGAGGGGCGGCGCCTGGGCAACGTCCAGGTCACGGCCTGGCAGGAACGCGAGGCGCTGCCGGTGGCCACCGCGCGCCTGCACTTCGTGCTCGGTGACCCCTCCGCCAGTTAAGCGCGACGGGGTGCTTGAAAAGCCCACGACGGGCCCCATATCGACGACAGTTCCACATCGGTGGCCTCGCCACCATTGTCATGTCGAAAAAGGGGTCCGAGCCACATGACCACTGCCACCCATGAAGAAACCCTCGGCTTCCAGACCGAGGTAAAGCAGCTGCTGCACCTGATGATCCACTCCCTGTATTCCAACCGGGAGATCTTCCTGCGTGAGCTGATTTCCAACGCCGCCGACGCCTGCGACAAGCTGCGCTATCAGGCGCTGGACAACGATGCGCTCTATGAGGGCGACAGCGAGCTGCGCATCGAGATCGAGCACGACGCCGAGGCGGGCACCGTCACCGTGCGCGACAACGGCATCGGCATGAACCGCGACGAGGTGATCGAGAACCTCGGCACCATCGCGCGCTCGGGGACCGCCGAGTTCCTCAAGCAGCTCTCCGGCGAGCAGCAGAAGGATGCCCGGCTGATCGGCCAGTTCGGCGTCGGCTTCTACTCTGGCTTCATCGTCGCCGACGACATCACCGTGCGCACCCGCAAGGCGGGTACCGCGCAGGGCGACGGCGTCGAGTGGCACTCCAAGGGCGAGGGCGAGTTCACCGTCGCCGATATCGAGCGCGAGACCCACGGCACCGAGATCGTCCTGCACCTCAAGGAGGACGCCCGCGAGTTCGCCGACGATTTCCGCCTGCAGAGCCTGGTGCGCAAGTACTCCGACCACATCGAGGTGCCGGTGCGCATGCCCAAGGTCGAGACCGCCCGTGACGAGGACGGCAACGAGATCGAGGGCAGCGAGACCACCACCTGGGAGACCGTCAACGAGGCCACCGCGCTGTGGGTGCGCCCCAAGAGCGAGCTCACCGATGACGAGTACAAGGCCTTCTACAAGCACGTGGCCCACGACTTCAGCGATCCGCTGACCTGGAGCCACAACAAGGTCGAGGGCAAGCTCGAATACACTAGCCTGCTCTACGTGCCGGGCCGCGCGCCGTTCGACCTCTACGAGCGCGACGGCGCCCGCGGCGTGAAGCTCTACGTGCAGCGCGTCTTCATCATGGATGACGCCGAGCAGTTCCTGCCGCTCTACCTGCGCTTCATCAAGGGCGTGCTGGACACTCGCGACCTGTCGCTGAACGTCTCCCGCGAGCTGCTGCAGCAGGATCCGCAGGTCGAGAAGATCAAGAGCGCCCTGACCAAACGCTCGCTGGACATGCTCAAGAAGCTGGCCAAGGATCCCGAGGCCTATCAGACCTTCTGGAACACCTTCGGCAGCGTGCTCAAGGAAGGCCCGGCGGAGGATCACGCCAATCGCGAGAAGATCGCCGGCCTGCTGCGCTTCTCCAGCACCCATACTGACAGCGCCACCCAGGACCAGTCGCTGGCCGACTATGTCGCGCGCATGAAGGAGGGCCAGGAGAAGGTCTACTACATCGTTGCCGATAGCTTCAATGCGGCCAAGAACAGCCCCCATCTGGAGGTCTTCCGCAAGAAGGGCATCGAGGTGCTGCTGCTCCACGACCGCATCGACGAGTGGCTGATGAGCCACCTCACCGATTTCGAGGGCAAGAACCTGGTCGATGTCGCCAAGGGCGAGCTCGACCTCGGCGAGATCGAGGACGAGGAGGAGAAGAAGGCGCAGGAGGAGACCGCCAAGGCCAAGGAGGACCTGGTCAAGCGCGTCAAGGAGGCGCTGGGCGACGAGGTCCAGGAGGTCAAGGTGACCCATCGCCTGACCGACTCGCCGGCCTGCGTGGTGCTGCCCGAGCACGAGATGGGCTTCCAGATGCGTCGCATCATGGAGGCCGCCGGCCAGGCGATGCCCGAGGTCAAGCCGATCCTCGAGCTCAATCCCGAGCATGCCCTGGTGGCGCGCCTCGAGGGCGTCGAGGGTGACGGCTTCGAGGATCTGGCGCGCATCCTGCTCGATCAGGCGATCATCGCCGAGGGCGGTCATCTCGATGACCCTGCCGCTTACGTCAAGCGTCTCAATGCCCTGTTGAGCGCCTGATCGCCAGCCTGACCGCGACATCGCCCGCGATGTCACCATCAGAAAAGGCCGCCTTCGGGCGGCCTTTTCGTGTCGCTCTCATCCGCCGGTTGCCGTTTGCGTCAAGCAGCTTGCCGGGCCCGGACGGCGTTTTTCGTCGGCGGTAAGACGCGATTCTGTCTCCCTCCTCGACCTTCGCCTGGCTGTTGTGCATCGCGGCATGCTCAGGTATGAATATCCGGTCTGACCTATGCAAGATTCCAATAACTAGCGGGAGATCCAACGTGAAGATTGGTGCACCCAAGGAGCTCGCCAAGGGTGAGGCGCGTGTCGCGCTGACCCCCGACAGCGCGAAGTTCATCCAGAAACTCGGACACGACTGCCTCATCGAGACCGGGGCCGGCGCGGCCGCCGGCTTCGACGACGCCGCCTATCGCGATGCCGGCGTCACCGTGGTCGACGGCGCCGAGGCGCTGTGGACCGAGGCCGAGGTGGTGATCAAGGTCCGCGAGCCCCTCGAGGAGGAGGCCGAGCGCCTGCGCGAGGGCCAGACCCTGATCAGCTTCTTCTGGCCGGCCCAGAACGAGGCGATGCTCGAGGCATGCCGCGCCAAGGGCGCCACCGTGGTGGCGATGGACATGGTCCCGCGCATCTCGCGGGCCCAGAAGATGGACGCGTTGTCGTCCATGGCCAACATCGCCGGCTACCGCGCGGTGATCGAGGCCGGCAACCACTTCGGGCGTTTCTTCACCGGCCAGGTGACCGCCGCCGGCAAGGTGCCCCCGGCCAAGGTGCTGGTGATCGGTGCCGGCGTGGCGGGGCTTGCCGCCATCGGCACGGCCACCAGCCTCGGCGCCGTGGTGCGCGCCTTCGACGTGCGGCCCGAGGTCGCCGAGCAGATCGAATCGATGGGCGCCGAGTTCCTGTTCCTCGACTTCGAGGACAGCCAGGACGGCTCGGAGAGCGGTGGCTACGCGGCCCCCTCCAGCCCCGAATTCCGCGAGAAGCAGCTCGAGTGCTTCCGCGAGCAGGCGCCGGACGTCGATATCGTCATCACCACGGCGCTGATTCCCGGCAAGCCGGCGCCCAAGCTGTGGCTGGAGGACATGGTCGCGGCCATGAAGCCCGGCTCGGTGATCGTCGACCTGGCGGCCGAGAAGGGCGGCAACTGCGATCTGACCCGGGCGGACGAGAAGGTGGTCTCCGACAACGGCGTGACGGTGGTCGGCTACACCGACTTCCCCTCGCGCATGGCCACCCAGTCCTCGCTGCTCTACGCCACCAACGTGCGCCACATGCTGACCGATCTGACCCCCGAGAAGGAGGGCGTGATCGAGCACGACATGGAGGATGACGTCATCCGCGGCGCCACGGTGACCCATCAGGGCGAAGTCACCTTCCCGCCGCCGCCGCCCAAGGTGAAGGCCATCGGCGCCTCCAAGCCCAAGCCCAAGGAGAAGGAGCCGACGCCGGAGGAGAAGAAGGCCGCCGAACACGCCGCCTTCAAGGCGCAGACCAAGCGCCAGGTGACCCTGCTGGCGGTCGGTGGCGCGCTGATGCTGCTGCTCGGCCAGGTGGCCCCGGCCTCCTTCATGCAGCATTTCATCGTCTTCGTGCTGGCCTGCTTCGTCGGTTTCCAGGTGATCTGGGGCGTCAGCCACTCGCTGCACACGCCGCTGATGGCGGTGACCAATGCCATCTCCGGCATCATCATCCTGGGGGCGGTCCTGCAGATCGGCTCGGGCAGCGTCGTGGTCGGCGTACTGGCGGCGATCTCGGTGCTGATCGCGTCCATCAATATCGTGGGTGGCTTCCTGGTGACACGCCGGATGCTCGCCATGTTCCAGAAATCCTGAGCGGCGGAGAGACGACATGTTGGGTCAAGGATTCGTTTCTGCCGCGGCAATCGCGGCAAGTGTACTGTTCATCCTCTCGCTGGGGGGACTGAGTAACCAGGAGAAGGCCAAGCGCGCCGTCTGGTACGGCATCGTCGGCATGGCCGTGGCGGTCTTCTTCACCGCCTTCGGGCCGGGCATCGGCGGCTACTGGTGGATGATCCCGATGATGGCCATCGGGGCGGGCATCGGCGTCTACGTGGCCGGCAAGGTCGACATGACCGAGATGCCGCAGCTGGTGGCGGCGCTGCACAGCTTCGTCGGCCTGGCCGCGGTGTTCGTGGCCTGGAACGCCGACCTGGAGCGGCGCCGGGTGATGGCGGCCCGCGCCATCGAGGCCACGTACCAGGAGTTCTCGGCGTTCGCCGCCCTGGTGGCCGAGAAGACCCCGGCCGAGCTCACCTTCCTGCAGGTCGAGGTGGTGCTGGGCATCTTCATCGGCGCGGTGACCTTCACCGGCTCCGTGATCGCCTTCGGCAAGCTCGCCGGCAAGGTCGACGGCAAGCCCAAGCAGCTGCCCGGCGGGCACCTGCTCAACGCCGGTGCGGCGGCGCTCTCGCTGCTGCTGGCCATCCTCTACCTCAACGGCGCCGGCTTCTGGACCCTGCTGGTGCTGGCGGCGCTGGCGTTCTTCATCGGCTACCACCTGATCATGGGCATCGGCGGCGCCGACATGCCGGTGGTGGTGTCGATGCTCAACAGCTACTCCGGCTGGGCCGCGGCGGCCATCGGCTTCACGCTCTCCAACGACCTGCTGATCGTCACCGGCGCCCTGGTGGGTTCCTCGGGTGCGATCCTGTCGTACATCATGTGCAAGGCGATGAACCGCAACTTCGTCAACGTCATCCTGGGCGGCTTCGGTGGCACTCAGGGCCCCGCAGCGGAGATCGAGGGCGAGCAGGTGGCCATCGACGCCGGCGGCGTCTCCAGTGCGCTGAACGATGCCGACAGCGTGATCATCGTGCCGGGCTACGGCATGGCGGTGGCCCAGGCGCAGAACGCGGTCAGCGAGCTGACCCGCAAGCTGCGTGCCGCCGGCAAGGAGGTGCGCTTCGGCATCCACCCGGTCGCCGGCCGCCTGCCGGGCCACATGAACGTGCTGCTGGCCGAGGCCAAGGTGCCCTACGACATCGTGCTGGAGATGGACGAGATCAACGATGACTTCGCCTCCACCGACGTGGTGATCGTCATCGGCTCCAACGACATCGTCAATCCCGCGGCCCAGGAAGACCCCAACAGCCCGATCGCCGGCATGCCGGTACTCAAGGTGTGGGAGGCCAAGCAGGTGTTCGTCTGCAAGCGCGGCCAGGGGACCGGCTACTCCGGTATCGAGAACCCGCTGTTCTTCAAGGAGAACACCCGGATGTTCTACGGTGATGCCAGATCGAGCATCGACTCGCTGCTGCATCTGATCGACTGACCCCGGCACCCCCGGGCCGCTGGTCGGCCCGGGGGTGGCTTCCCATCGACCGGCCCGTCGCGTCAACGGGCCACTCCAGACGCCCCTTCACGGGGCGTTTTTTCGTTACAATCCCTCATCCATTCAGTTTTCCGGGGCGATCATGTCAGACCAACCCATGCGCGTGGCGGTGCTCGGCGGCGGCAGCTTCGGCACGGCGCTTGCGAGCATCGCCGCCGACAACGGGGCCGAGGTGCGCCAGTGGCTGCGCGACCCCGAGCTGGCGGCGCAGATCAACCGCGAACACCGCAACGGCCGCTACCTGCCCGATTACGCCATCAACCCCGCGGTGGTGGCCTCCACCGCCATGGACGAGGTGCTCGAGGGGGCCGGCCTGGTGCTGGTGTCGATTCCCTCCAAGGCCTTCCGCGAGGTGGTGCGCCAGGCGCGCCCCTTCCTTGATGAGCGCCAGATACTGGTCAGCACGACCAAGGGGATCCAGGAGGAGGGCTTCAAGCTGATGAGCGAGCTCCTCGAGGAGGAGACCGGCTTTCCCCACATCGGGGTGATCTCGGGCCCGAACCTCGCCTCGGAGGTCGCCCAGAAGCAGCTCACGGCCACGGTGATCGCCAGCGACGACGCCGAGACCCGCACCCGGGTGCAGACGGCGCTGGGCTGCGAGTACTTCCGGGTCTATGCCAGCAACGACCGCTTCGGCGTGGAGCTCGGTGGCGCGCTGAAGAACATCTACGCCATCGCCGCGGGCATGGCGGCGGCGCTGGGCATGGGCGAGAACACCCGCAGCATGCTGATGACCCGGGCGCTGGCCGAGATGAGCCGCTTCGCGGTGAACCAGGGCGCCAACCCCATGACCTTCCTGGGGCTCGCCGGCGTCGGCGACCTGATCGTCACCTGCTCCTCGGCGCTCTCCCGCAACTATCGCGTGGGTCAGGCCCTGGGCGAGGGGCGCACCCTCGAGGAGGCCGTCGAGGCCCTGGGCCAGGTCGCCGAGGGCGTCAACACCGTGCGCCTGGTGCGCGACAAGGCCCGCGAGGATGGCGTCTACATGCCGCTGGCCGAGGGGCTCTACCAGGTGCTCTTCGCCGGCGTGCCGGCCCGGGAGATGGCGCGGCTGCTGATGCAGGGCGAGCAGAGCAGCGACGTGGAGTTCGTGCTGCCCCGCGCCGATGTCCGCCAGGATCGCCGCGATGGCGGGGGGGCGGCATGACGGCACCAGGCGCCAATCGACTGCTGATCATGCGCCACGGCGAGGCCGCGCCCGGCGCGCCGGACGCCGAGCGCGCCCTCACCGCACGCGGCGAGCGCGAGGCCGAGCGCATGGGGTGCTGGCTCGCGTCGCGCACCGATCTCGACACGACGCGCCTGCGCCTGTTGGCGAGTCCCTACCGGCGGGCCCGGCAGACGGCGGCACGCATCGCCGCGCCGCTGGGGCTCGAGGTGGAGACCCTGGCGCTGATCACCCCCGACGACCCGCCCGGCGCGGTGATCGACTGGCTGCTCGACGAGCCCGACGATCGTCCGCTGATGCTGGTCAGCCACATGCCGCTGGTCGCCGCCCTCACCGGCCTGCTGGTGGAAGGGCGCGCCGAGCGCGGCCCCGGCTTCGTCACGGCGGCCATGGCCGAGCTCACGGCCGAGGTGCGCGCCGCCGGCTGCGCCCGCCTGGCGCACTTCACCACGCCCGCCGACCTTATTGACTGAGCTTTCGGCAGTACGAGTACCAGGGACAAGGCGTAGCGAGGGTCTTTTGCCAAGGATGGCAAAAGTAGCGCCCAAGGATAGGTTCACAGCGTCCTTGTGGAGGCTTGTCCCTGGGAGGCGCACCTTTCGGCTGGCAAGAGAGCATTGAGGAACCGAGATGAGCTATATCGTCACGAATCGCATCCATGTGAACCCGGGCTTCGAGGAGGAGTTCGAGGCGCGCTTCCGCGCCCGGGCCGGGGAGATCGACACCCAGCCCGGGTTCAAAGCCATGCGCGTGCTGCGCCCCCAGGGCAACCAGGCGCCCTACGTGGTGGAGACGGAGTGGGAGAGTCAGGAAGCCTTCCGCGCCTGGGTCGGCAGTGACGACTTCAAGCGCGCCCATGCCGATCCGCTGCCGGCCGAGGCCACCGCCGAGGGCGGCGGCATCGAGCAGTTCGAGGTGGTGGAGGGCACCCAGGCGCGCGGCATCGGCGCCTGAGCGACGCCCTCATCGTCGTCAGATCACCCCGGCGGCGGTCAGGCCGAAGGCACCCAGGGTGATCGTCAGGCTCGCCATCAGGGTGGTCAGGGCGACGATGTTGGCGGTGAGGGCGGCGTTGGCGCCCATCGCCTTGGCCATCACGAAGGCGGCGGCGGCGGTGGGGCTTGAGAAGAACAGGAACATCACCCCGAGCGCCGGCCCCTCGAAGCCGACCAGCCAGGCGGCGCCGGTGGTGAGCGCGGGCAGGGTGACCATCTTCAGCAGGCTGGCGCCGAGTGCCAGGCGACCGGAGTGGCGCACCTCGCCAAACGAGAGCGTGGCGCCGATGCAGATCAGCGCCAGCGGCAGGGTCAGCGAGGCGAAGTAGTCACCGGAGGTGGCCAGCCAGCCGGGCAGCGTCCAGCCCGACACGGCCACCGGCACGGCCGCGGCCACCGCGAGGATCAGCGGGTTGGTGGCGATATGGCGTAGCATGCCGCGCCAGTCGGCGCGTTGCTCTTGCTGCCGATCTTGCTGATAGGCGACCAGCACGATCACCGAGCAGGCGTTGTAGGTCAGTATCACCACCCCCAGCAGCAGGCTGCCGGTGGAGAGACCGACGTCGCCGTACATCCCCGCGGCGAGCGCCAGGCCGACGATGCCGCAGTTGCCGCGAAAGGCCCCCTGGATATAGACCCCGCGCTCTCGATAGGGCACCCGCAGGCTCGCCCATCCCCAGCACAGCAGCACGCTGGCGAGGGTTGCCAGGGCGTAGAAGCCGAGCAGCGCCGGGTCGAGGCTGGCCTCCAGGTCGGCGCGAATGATGCTGAGAAAGACCAGCGTCGGCAGGGTCGCCTTGAACACCAGCTGAGAGGCGGTGGAGACGAAGGCGGGGTCGATCCAGCGGGCGCGCTTCAGCCCCAGGCCGATGAACACCATGGCGAAGACCGGCAGGGTGATCTCGAGGGTCTGAAGGAAGAGCGCCGTGAGCCCCATGGCCTAGCGCGCCAGCCAGAGGCCGACGGCCACGGCGGTGATCACGGTGATGAAGAACACCCGGTTGCGGGCGCGGGTATCGCGGGTGGGCTTGCGGGGATCGGCCAAGGTAAGCTCCTCTCGGTGGGGTTGCCGCCAAAGGACGACTTGGCGAACCATGGTAATCCCGTTAGCCTGCTATCGCCAGAAGGGCACCGGCCGGCTGCCCCCAGAAGGAGCCTCCATGCGCCGATCCGATCATACCTCGCGCCGTCCTCTCGTCTTCGCCCATGCCAACGGCTTCCCGGGGCAGAGCTATCGCAGCTTCCTGGCACCGCTGGCCGAACGCTTCGACGTGCATCCGCTGGATCGCCTCGGCCATCACCCCGACTTCCCGGTGGGGCACAACTGGCTGGCGCTGCGCGATGAGCTCCTCGAGCACCTCGCCGAGCGTCCCGGGCCGATCATCGGCGTCGGCCACTCCATGGGCGGGGTGCTGATGGCGATGGCCGCCGAGCACGCGCCCGAGCGCTTCCACGGCGTGGTGATGCTCGACCCGCCGCTGATGCTCGGCCTGGACGCCCTGGTCATGAAGGCCGCCAAGCGGTTGAAGCTGGCCGATCGCGTCACCCCGGCCGGCCGTACCCTGGGGCGCCGCGACAGCTGGCCCAGCCGGGAGGCGATGGTCCAGTACCTGCGCCGCCGAGGGCTGTTTCGCGGCTTCACCGACCGGGCCCTGCACGACTACGTGGACGGTGGCACCCGGGAACTCGACGATGGCCGCGTGGTGCTGATCTACGATCCCGACATCGAGGTGCAGATCTTTCGCCACCTGCCCGATCACCTGGATGACCTGCCCGCCCGGGTCCAGGTCCCCCTCGGCGTGATCGCGGGCCGTGAGTCCCGGGTGCTCACCGCCCATCGCCGGCGCCGGCTGCGCCGCCGCGGGGTGCGCGTCGCCGAGGTCTCGGGGGGGCACATGTTTCCCATGGAGGTCCCCGAGGAGACCCGCACGGCCCTGGTGGCGATGATCGACGAGCTGCTCGGGCGGCCGTCATGAGCGATTCCCAGCCTCAGCCCCTGAGCCTTGCCGGTGGGCGCCTGGCCGCCCTGGCCTGGGGCGATCCCGCGGCCCCCACCTGGCTCGCCCTGCACGGCTGGCTGGACAATGCCGCGAGCTTCTCGCGCCTGGCCCCGCGCCTGGTCGAGCGCCTCGGGATCCGCGTGGTGGCCCTGGACTTCGCCGGCCACGGCCTCTCGGCGCACCGCCACGGCGGCTATGCGCTGTGGGATTATATCCACGACCTGCTCGATGCCGGCGACGAGCTCGGTCTCTCGCGGATGACCCTGCTGGCCCACTCCATGGGCGCCGGGGTGGCCTGCCTGGCTGCGGCCGCGCTGCCCGAGCGGGTCGAGACGCTGGTGCTGATCGATGGACTGGGCGCGCTGACCACCCCGGCCGACGATGCCCCCGCCCAGCTGCGCAAGGGGCTGCTCGCTGTTCGGCGTGCTCGCTCCCGGCCACCGAGCGTCTCTGACACACGGACACCCAGCCCTCCTGGCTCCCGGGCACCGAGCTATCCTGATAGTGAGGCCGCCGTGGCGGCGCGGGTCGCCGGCGGGGCGACGCCCATCGATGCCGAGACGGCGCGCCCGCTGATGCTGCGAAACCTCGAGGAGCTGCCCGGCGGGCGGGTCCGGCTGCGCACCGATGCGCGCCTGCTGCGCCCCTCGCCGGTGCGGCTCTGCCCCGAGCAGCTCTCCGCCATGCTGCGCGCGCTGCGCGCGCCGGTGCTGCTGGTGGAGGGGGACTCCGGCATCCTGGGCGATCGTCCCCGGGCACGCCGGGCGCGGGCCGAGGTGGCGGACCTCACGCGCCGCGTGCTGCCGGGTGGCCACCACCTGCACCTGGAGCCGGTCGCGACGGGGGAGGTGGCGAGGGTCATCGCCGACTGGCATGCCCGCGAGAGAGCGCCTGAGCGCACGCACGAGAGGGAGGGCGGATCATGAATCGACAGCAGCAGATGGCAAGCCCTCGAGACAAGACGGTGGCCCTGGTGCTCGGCAGCGGCGGGGCGCGCGGCTACGCGCACATCGGGGTGATCGAGGAGCTCGAGGCCCGCGGCTATCGCGTGGTGGCGATCTCGGGCTGTTCCATGGGCGCCCTGGTCGGCGGGGTCTATGCGGCGGGCAAGCTCGACGCCTACCGCGACTGGGTCTGCCAACTCGACTACTTCGACGTGCTGCGGCTGGTCGACGTCACCTGGAGCCCGATGGGCGCCATGCGCGCCAATAAGGTGATGGGCAAGCTCGAGAGCCTGATCGACGATATCCGCATCGAGGACCTGGATGTTGCCGTGACCACGGTCGCCACCGACCTGACCCGCCAGCGCGAGGTGTGGTTCCAGAGTGGCTCGCTGCTCGAGGCGATCCGCGCCTCCATCGCGGTACCCGGGGTGATCACCCCGGTGCATCGCGGTGATCAGGTGCTGGTCGACGGCGGGCTGCTCAACCCGCTGCCGATCATCCCCACGGTGTCGGCCCAGGCGGATTTCGTGATGGCGGTCAACGTCACCGCCCACAGCCCCCGGCCGGTGAGCCTCGAGGAGCTGCTGCCCCCGGAAGAGGCCGCCCAGGAGCAGGCCCGGGAGGAGGCCCGCGACGCTGGCGGCGTCGACTTCGCCAGCTGGATCGACGGGGTACGCGGCGCCGCTCGGCGGCTGTTCGACGGCCTCGGCAATACCAACGGCCACTCCAACGGTAACGGCAGCGCCGGCAGGAAGAGCCAGGCGGACGAGACCCTGGAGCGCGATCGTCGGGAGTGGGGGCGCCTGGACATGGTGCTGGCCTCCTTCGACATCACCCAGGCGGCGCTGGCCAAGTACAAGGTGGCGGGCTACCCCCCGGACGTGCTGATCGAGGTGCCCAAGACGGTGTGCGGCGCCTACGAGTTTCACCGCGCCGAGGCCCTGATCAGCCTCGGCCGCCACCTGGCGGTGGACGCCCTGGATCGCTTCGAGGGGCTGACCCATCCGGGCTGGGGCGATCAGGCGATCGTCGTCGAGCCGACGGGAGAAGAAACGGGAGAAGAAACGGGCGAGGAGAAGGCTCCGTCCTGAGGCGTCATGCCGGCATCACGGGACGGCGGTGGGCCGCTCAGGCGTCGGCGCCGCGACGGCGCAGCAGCACGTAGACCGCCCCGGTGCCGCCGTCGATCGTGGTGGCCGAGCAGAAGGCCAGCACGCTGGGCCACTCCCGCAGCCAGGCGTTCACATGGCTCTTGATCACCGGGTAGTCGCGGGTGCTGCCCCAGGCCTTGCCGTGGACCACCAGCACGCAGCGTCGCCGGCGGTCGCAGGCGTCGCGCAGGAAGGCCTCGAGCTCTTCCCGCGCCTCCTCCAGGGTGTGGCCGTGCAGGTCGAGCCCCGCCTCCCAGGCGAGGCGCCCGCGCTTGAGCTGCTGGCGCGTGCGCCAGGGCAGGTCGGGGAGGGCGAAGTCGAGGAATTCCGAGGGCCGTACCGGCTCCACCCGGCCATCCGAGGTGCGCCCGCCGCCGGCGAGATCATCGGCGACCGTGGTGGCGGCCGCGCGCCGTTCGGCCGCGGCGACGTCGCCCCGGCGCCGGCGACCGGGATCGGCCCGGTTGCTGGCAAGGGGGCGCACTCCGGCCTCTTGCAGGGCCTGGCGGAAGGCGGTGATCTCGTCGTCGTCCGGGACGTGGCGATCTCGACTCATGGGACCATCGGGTAGAGGAGCGAGACGCCAGTATACCGCCCCAGCCGTGGCTGTGAACCGCGCGCCCGGTTACAATCTGGCGTCGTCATTCCCGAACACCCGACTCCAGGAAGCCCCGTGGCCGAATCTCTCTCCGACGCGTCTACGTCCACCCTCGTGCTGACCGACGAGGCCTTGAGCGAAGGCCTGATTACCCTGCGCGACTGCCTGCGCTGGGCCGCCAGCGAGTTCCACCTGGCCGGCCTGCACTACGGCCACGGCACCGCCTCCGCCTGGGACGAGGCCGTGGCGCTGACCCTGGGCGCCCTGCACCTGCCCTGGAACGTCGACCCGGCGGTGCTCGAGGCGCGGCTGCTGCCCATGGAGCGCGCGCGCATCGTGGCGCTGGTGCGGGCGCGCATCGAGACGCGCCGGCCGCTGCCCTACCTGCTGGGCGAGGCCTTCTTCGCCGGCCTGCCGTTCAGCGTCGACGAGCGGGTGCTGATCCCGCGTTCGCCCATCGCCGAGCTCATCGAGCACGGCTTCGCCGCCTGGTTCCCCGACGAGCCGCCCGCCCGGGTGCTGGACCTGTGCACCGGCTCGGGCTGCATCGGCATCGCCACGGCGCTGCACCTGCCGACCTGCGAGGTCGACCTGGCCGACATCAGCCCCGAGGCCCTGGCGGTGGCGCGCCGCAACATCACCCGCCACGACGTGGGGGAGCGGGTGCGCGCCGTGGAGTCCGACCTCTTCGCGGGCCTCAAAGGCCGTCGCTTTGAGCTGATCGTCTCCAATCCGCCCTACGTGGACAGTCGCGACCTCACCACCATGCCCGCCGAGTTCCGCCACGAGCCGGCGCTGGCGCTGGGCGCGGGCCAGGACGGGCTGGACATCGTCCGGCGCATCCTGCGCGAGGCCCGCGACCACCTCACCGACGACGGCGTGCTGATCGTCGAGGTCGGCAACTCCGATCACCACCTGGAAGCGGCCTTCCCCGAGGTGCCCTTCCTGTGGCTGGAATTCGAGCGCGGCGGCCAGGGAATCTTCGCCCTGAGCGCCGCCGAACTCGATGCCCATGCGGCGTCCTTCGCCTGATTCCCCCTTCTTCCCTATCGCCCGACCCCAGGAGGCGCGTCCATGTCCGGTAACACCTTCGGCAAGCTCTTCACCGTCACCACCTTCGGCGAGAGCCACGGCCCCGCGCTGGGGGCCATCGTCGATGGCTGCCCGCCGGGCCTGCTGCTCTGTGAGGAGGACCTGCAGCATGACCTGGACCGCCGCCGCCCCGGCAGCTCCCGCCACACCACCCAGCGTCGCGAGGCCGACCGGGTGCGCATCCTCTCCGGGGTCTTCGAGGGCGTGACCACCGGCACCGCCATCGGCCTTCTGATCGAGAACACCGACCAGCGCTCCACCGACTACTCGAAGATCAAGGACCAGTTCCGGCCGGCCCACGCCGACTACAGCTATCACCACAAGTACGGCATCCGCGACTACCGCGGCGGCGGGCGCTCCAGCGCCCGGGAGACCGCCATGCGGGTGGCGGCCGGGGCCATCGCCAAGAAGTACCTGGCCGCCCAGGGCATCACCGTGCGCGGCTACATGAGCCAGCTCGGCCCCATCGCCATCGACTTCAAGCAGTGGGAGGCGGTGGACGAGAACCCCTTCTTCTGTCCCGACCCCGAGCGGGTGCCGGAGCTCGAGGCCTACATGGATCAGCTGCGCCGCGACCAGGATTCGGTGGGGGCGAAGATCAGCGTGGTGGCCGAGGGCGTGCCCCCGGGCCTGGGGGAGCCGGTCTTCGACCGCCTGGACGCGGAGCTGGCCCACGGCCTGATGAGCATCAACGCGGTGAAGGGCGTGGAGATCGGCGACGGCTTCGCCTCGGTGGCCCAGCGGGGCAGCGAGCACCGCGACGAGATGACCCCCGAGGGCTTCCTCTCCAACCATGCCGGCGGCGTGCTGGGCGGCATCTCCAGCGGCCAGGCGATCATCGCCCACCTGGCCCTCAAGCCCACCTCCAGCATCACCACGCCCGGGCGCTCCATCGACGTCCACGGCCAGCCGGTGGAGATCGTCACCAAGGGCCGCCACGACCCCTGCGTGGGCATTCGCGCCACGCCCATCGCCGAGGCGATGATGGCGCTGACCCTGATGGATCACCTGCTGCGCCAGCGCGGCCAGAACGCCGAGGTGAAGGTCTCGACCCCCCGCTTGCGTTGAGCCGTTCCGGGCGGCATGGCTGCTACACTTCAGGCGACCACCCACACGAGTGACGCCATGAAGATCAACGTCGAATTCGACCTGACCCCCGAGGAGTTTCGTCAGGCGCTGGGCCTGCCCGACGTGGAGGCCTTCCAGAAGGATCTGCTCGACCGGATCCAGAAGCAGATGGAGTCGGGCGTCGAGGGGTACGATCCGATGAGCCTGATGCAGCCCTTCCTGCAGCAGCAGGGGTTGTCGCAGAACCTGACGCAGGGGCTCTCGCAGGGCCTCTCCAGCTTCGGCAACTACCAGCAGATGATGCTCGACATGCTCTCCAAGGCCGCGGCCAGCTCCGGCCGCGGCGACGCCTCCGGTGAGGCCTCCTCGAGCGAGTCGTCGTCCTCCACCAAGAAGACCCAGGCTTCCGGCAAGTCGTCCGGCAGCGGTTCCCGTGCCTCGACGGCCAGCGCTCGCTCGCGCGGCAAGCGCGAGAGCTGAGGGCCGGCGTCGCGCCACTCTTCGACCTTCGCCGGGGGCGGCCGCAATACGGTTGCAAGCCTCGGCGTCGCGGACTAGTCTTTGTGCAGTGCAACAAGTCGTTCGTTACCGAGCCGCCAGGAGGGATTCGACATGCAGGACAAGATGATCGATGCATTCAACGAGCAGACCCGTCAGTTCTTCGAGCCGATGCGCAAGCTCAATTCGCTGATGCTGAACAACATGGAGAAGATGACTCAGTATCAGATGGAGTCGATGAAGCGCTACAGCCAGATGGGCACGGAGCGCATGCGTGATGCCGGCGAGCTCACCGATGCCGAGAGCATGCGCGACTTCGGCGCCCGTCAGGCCGAGATGATGAACGAGCTCTCCAAGCAGATGCTCGAGGACGCCAAGGCCATGAGCGAGATGAGCCTGGAGTTCAAGGCCGAGCTCGAGAAGCTCTACGCCGAGTCCGGCAAGCAGCTCGCCGAACAGGCCGAGAAGGCCGGTCAGGCGGCCAAGCCGGAGACCGCTCCGGCTGAGCAGCCCGCCAAGGCGACCAGCCAGTCCTCGTCGCGCAAGCGCTGATTCCTCGTCCGTCATCACGACGCTCCGATACCCGCCCCGCGGGTATCGGCGTCAGTCGTTTTGGCCATCTATTCTGGCCATGCCTAGTGCGTCGCGAGGCGATGCGGCCAAGGCCGCGTCGAACCCTAGGCCGGCATGGCGTGCGGCCAACACGAGAATAGGTCGTTACCGACGGTCGATAAGAACGGTCGATAGGAACAACAGGAGGGGTCAATGCAGTCAGGGGTGCAAGCACCGACACCGGCCGAGCTGGAGGCGTGGAACGCCCAGCTCTCGGCGATCGGCGAGGAATATCGGGCCTTGATGCAGGATCTGCTGGCGCGCATGGTGCCCAGCGACGCCGCACAATCGGTCCATGACGACATGCGGCGCAGCTTCCAGGCCGGCGCCGAATCGCTGATGCGAAATCCGCCCCTGCTGTGGCAGACCCAGACGCGGCTGCTCCAGGACCAGGCCCAGCTGTGGCAGCAGTCGCTGCGTCGGCTGGCCGGCGAGGACGTCGAGCCGCTGGTCACCCCGGCCAAGGGAGATCGCCGCTTCAAGGACGACGCCTGGCGGGAGGACCCCTACTATCTGGCGATCATGCAGCAGTACCTGCTGTTCTCGCGCCTGGTGGAGGAGCTGATCGAGAGCCTGGAGGGCCTCTCGGAGGACCAGAAGCGCAACCTCGGCTTCTACGCGCGCCAGCTGGTCAATGCCATGGCGCCGACCAACTTCGTGACCACCAACCCCGAGGTGATGCGCAAGACCCAGGAGACCCGCGGCCAGAACCTGGTCGAGGGGCTCGCCCGCCTGCGCGAGGACCTGGCCAACTCCGCCGAGGGGCTCAACGTCACCATGACCGATCGCAGCGCCTTCGCCATCGGCGAGAACATCGCCGTCACGCCGGGCTCGGTGGTCTTCGAGAACGAGCTGATCCAGCTGATCCAGTACGCGCCGGCCACCGAGCAGGCCTACAAGACGCCGCTGCTAGTGGTGCCGCCCTGGATCAACAAGTACTACATCCTCGATCTGCGCCAGGACAACTCCCTGGTGCGCTGGCTGGTGGAGCAGGGCCACACCGTGTTCCTGATCTCCTGGCGCAACCCGGGGCCCGAGCAGCGCGACCTGACCTGGGCCGACTACATGCAGCTGGGTCCCATCGACGCCATGGGCGCCATCGAGCAGGCCACCGGCGAGAAGTCGGTCAACCTCCTGAGCTACTGCATCGGCGGCACCCTGACCGCCTCCACGGTGGCCTACCTGACCAGCACGCGGCGCGGCCGCAAGGTCAAGTCGGTGACCTACATGGCCACCCTGCAGGACTTCCGCGACCCCGGCGAGATCGGCGTCTTCCTCTCCGAGCCGGTGCTCGAGGGCATCGAGGCCAAGCTCGAGCGCGACGGCTACCTCGACGGCCGCGTCATGGCCTACTCCTTCAACCTGCTGCGTGAGAACGACCTCTTCTGGTCCTTCTACATCAACAACTACCTGAAGGGGGACGCCCCGGCGCCCTTCGACCTGCTCTACTGGAACACCGACGGCACCAACCTGCCGGCGGGCACCCACGCCTGGTACCTGCGCCACATGTACATGGAGAACCGCCTGGTGCAGCCCGGCGGGATCGAGCTCGACGGGGTCAAGATCGACCTGCGCAAGATCTCCACGCCGAGCTACTTCATCTCCACCCGCGAGGATCACATCGCCAAGTGGAACAGCACCTACTACGGCGCGCTGCTGCCCAAGGGGCCGGTGACCTTCGTGCTGGGCGGTTCCGGCCACATCGCCGGGATCGTCAATCCGCCGAGCAAGAACAAGTACGGCTACTGGACCAACGACGAGCTGCCGGACACCGCCGAGGCGTGGCTCGAGGGCGCCGAGCAGCACGAGGGCTCCTGGTGGCCGCACTGGCAAGCGTGGATGACCGAGAACGGCTATGTCGATGCCGATAAGATGGTGGCGGCGCGGACACCGGGCGACGGCGAGCTCGATATCCTCGAGCCGGCCCCGGGGCGCTACGTGCGCATGACCATTCCCGAGGTGCTGGGCGACGCCGAGTCGTAGGGCGCAAGCGACACCCCTGAAGCGAAGAACCCCGCCATGGCGGGGTTCTTCGCTTCAGGGCGCGCTTCACCGCGATCCCGGTCAGCGGCGCCGGCGCAGTCCCGGCAGCACCAGCAGGGCCGCGAGCAGCCAGGCGGGCCAGCTGCCGGTGCGGGTGAAGGGCGTGAGCCCCTCGGTGGCCGTGACCTCGCCCTCGAGCACGGTGGTCTCGAACTGGGGGGCCTGGGCGGTGACTCGGCCCCGGGCGTCGATGATCGCGGTCACGCCGTTGCTGGTGGTGCGGATCACCGGGCGGCCGTTCTCCAGGGCACGCAGGCGGGCCATCTGCAGATGCTGCAGCGGCCCGATCGAGGCGCCGAACCAGGTGTCATTGGAGACCGTCAGCAGCACGCCGGCCTCCCGGGCCTGCTCGGCCACCAGGTCGGCGTAGATGATCTCGTAGCAGATGGCGTTGCCGATGACCAGATCGCCGACCCGCATCGGTGCCTGCCCCTCAGCGCCCGGCGTCATGGCCGGGGCGGGCAGATCGAAGAAGGCGATGGCGCCGCGCAGCAGGCTCTCCAGCGGCAGGTACTCGCCGAAGGGCACCAGGTGCGCCTTGCGATAGGCGCCCTCCACGTCCCCGCGGCCGACGACGCTGTTGTAGTAGAGGCCGCGCTCGTCGCGCTGCAGGATACCGGTCACAAGCTCGGTGCCCGCCGGCAGCGAGGCGTGGGCGCGCTCGAGAATCGGCGCGGCCTGATCCTCGAACATCGGCAGTGCGGCCTCGGGCCAGATCACCAGGTCGACGTCGTCGTCGAGCCCGCGGGTCAGGTCGAGGTAGGTGTCGATGGCACGACGCTGCCCCTCGGGGCGCCACTTGATCAGCTGGGGCAGGTTGCCTTGGAGCAGCGCGACGCGCACCGGGTCGCCCTGGGGCGTCGTCCACTGGGCCGGCAGGGCCAGGGGCACCAGCCAGAGCGCGGCGAGCGGAGCGGCGGCCCACCAGTGGCGGCGCAGCAGCTCGACGCCGAGGCTGCCGGTCAGGGCGGTGATCAGCGACAGCAGGTAGACGCCGCCCACCGGGGCCCAGGGGGCCAGCGGCGAGTCGACCTGGGCGCTGCCCAGCAGCAGCCAGGGGAAGCCGGTGAAGAGCCAGGTGCGCAGCCACTCACCGAGCACCCAGATGCCGGCGAAGGTCAGCGCGGCGAGCCGCGGCCCGCACAGGCGGCGATAGCCCCACAGGGTGACCGCGAAGAACAGCGCCAGGCCGACGACGAACAGCGCCGTCAGCAGCAGCGCCAGGGGCACCCCGGTGTAGCCGTAATCGTGGATCGAGACATAGACCCAGGAGGCCCCGGAACCGAACAGGCCGATGCCGTAGCAGAGGCCGCGCAGCGCGGCCTGGCGAGGCGTCAGGGCGGTCAGGCCGAGATAGACCAGGCCGGCGGCGACCGGGCCCAGCCACCAGAGCGAGAAGGGGGCGGTGCTGAGGGTGGTAAGTCCCCCGGCCACCAGGGCCAGCAGGCAGCCCAGGGCCGGGGGCAGGCGAACGTCAGCCATCGGATCCATCCATGGAAGAGGGGAGGGCGGGTTACTCCTCGTCGCCGTCGTCGCAGGGCGCAGCCTCGAGCAGGCGGATGCGCCGGTTGTCGGCGTTGAGGACGGTGAAGCGCCAGCCGCTGAGCTCGGTGTGCTCGCCGCGACCCGGCAGGTGACCGAAGCGCTGCATCACGAGGCCCCCGAGGGTATCGAACTCGTCGTCGGAGAACTGCGTGCCGAAGCGCTCGTTGAAGTCCTCGATGGGGGTCAGGGCGCGGATCGCATAGCGTTCCTCGCCCAGCTCGCGGATATCGATCTCCTCGTCGATATCGTGCTCGTCCTCAATCTCGCCGACGATCTCCTCGAGGATGTCCTCGATGGTGACGATGCCCGCCGTGCCGCCGTACTCGTCCACCACCACGGCCATGTGGTTGCGGGTGTCCTGGAACTCCTTGAGCAGGCTGTTGAGCCGCTTGGACTCGGGCACGAACATCGCCGGGCGCAGCACCTCGTCGAGCTGGAAGGGGCGGCCGTTCTCCTGGCCGCTGCGCAGCAGCGGCAGCAGGTCCTTGGCCAGCAGGATGCCCTTGACCTCGTCGAGGTTCTCGCCGATCACCGGGTAGCGGGAGTGGCCGGTCTCCAGTATCACCGGCAGGTACTCGTCGAGGGGCTGGTCGAGGGCGATCGCGGTGATCTGCGAGCGGGGAATCAGCACCTCGCGCACCTGCTGGTCGCTGATGCTCAGGGCGCCTTCGATGATCATCATGGCGTCCTGGTCGAGCTTCAGGCGGGACCCCGCCTGGCGGAGGAACTCCAGCAACTCGCCGCGGGAGCTGGGTTCATCGCTGTCGTTGGACAGGGCACTGAACAACTTATCGAGCCAGGACCTGTTGCCCTGGCCACTCGATCGGTCTTCGCTCATGCGTCGGCTCTCTCGTCCTCGTTGTCGGTATCGCGGTGCGGAGGGCTGGGGGTGAGATACGGATCGGCGATCCCCAGCGATGCCAGGATCTCGCGCTCGAGGGCCTCCATGATCTCGGCCTCGTCGTCGTCGATGTGATCGTGGCCCAGCAGGTGCAGGGTGCCGTGGATCACCATGTGAGCGTAGTGAGCGGGCGTCGACTTGTCCTGCTCGCGGGCCTCCCGGACCACCACCGGATGGCAGATCACCAGGTCGCCGAGCAGCGGCAGCTCGATCCCGGGCGGGCCCTCGAAGGGGAAGGAGAGCACGTTGGTGGACTTGTCGCGGCCGCGGTAGTCGCGGTTCAGGGCCTGGCTCTCCTCGGCGTCGACGAAGCGGATGGTCAGCTCATGGCGCGTCTCGTCGGGCTGCCGGGCGAGCACGGCCTCGACCCACGCCTCGAGGTCGGCCTGGGCGGGCAGGGCCTCGGCCGCGAGGGCCACCTGGCGATCGACGACGACCTCGCTCACGCGTCGCCTCGCTCGTCCTGGCGTTCGCGGCGCTCCAGCCCCGCCTGACGCTCCTGGCGGATGGCCTCACGCTCCTGCTCGCGGGCCTCACGCTTGGCGCGCGCCTGGTCTTCCTGCTCGGCCTCGAAGTGGTCGTAGGCCTCGATGATGCGCTGGACCAGGGGGTGGCGTACCACGTCCTTGGCGGCGAAGTGGGTGACGCCGATCCCCGGCGTGTCCTTGAGCACGTCGAGCACCTGGATCAGCCCCGAGGTCTGGCCGCGGGGCAGGTCCACCTGGGTCACGTCGCCGGTGATCACCGCCGTGGAGCCGAAGCCGATGCGCGTCAGGAACATCTTCATCTGCTCGCGCGTGGTGTTCTGGCTCTCGTCGAGGATGATGAAGGCGTTGTTCAGGGTGCGCCCGCGCATGTAGGCCAGCGGGGCGATCTCGATCACCTGGCGCTCGATCAGCTTGGCCACCTGCTCGAAGCCGATCATCTCGTAGAGGGCGTCGTAGAGCGGGCGCAGGTAGGGGTCGATCTTCTGGGCCAGGTCGCCGGGCAAGAAGCCGAGCTTCTCGCCGGCCTCCACGGCCGGGCGCACCAGCAGGATGCGACGCACCTCCTGCTGGTTGAGCGCCTCGACCGCGGCGGCCACGGCCAGGTAGGTCTTGCCGGTGCCGGCCGGCCCGATGCCGAAGTTGATGTCGTGGGCACGGATGCTCGAGACGTAACTCTGCTGGTTGAGGCCGCGGGGCTTGATCAGCGTGCGCGGGGTGCGCAGCAGCACCTCGTCGTCGGCCTCATCGCCCTCCTCCTCGTCCAGCGCCTCGAGGCCGGACTCCTGCAGGAAGAGGTGCACCGTATCGGGCTCGAGGTCGCTGGCCTCGGTCTCCCGATAGAGATGCTCCAGCACGTTGGCGGCGGCCTTGACGCGATGCGCCGGCCCGGCGAGCTGGAAGATGTTGCCGCGGTTGCGCAGGGTGATGCCGAGCCGTGCCTCGACCAGCTTTAGGTGCTCGTCGCGCTGGCCGCAGAGGTTGGCCAGGCGGCGAGGATCGTTGGGTTCCAGGTTCAGGGTGACGATGCGATTGGCCTGAGAAGATGGCTGGCTCAAGACTGGGTGATCCGTGCGTTGTGGATGTGGCTCCCAGCTTACTGCCCCGGCGCCAGCCGGGGCAATCGCTGACTCAGAAGCGCTCGGGAGAGGCGAGCTCGCCGCGCAGGGAGTTGGGCAGCGCCTCGTTGATCTCGACGTCGACGAAGTAGCCGATCAGCTCGAAGGGATTGGCGGCGCGGAAGTTGACCACGCGGTTGTTCTCGGTGCGGCCCGAGAGCTGGCCGGGGTCGCGGGGCGAGAAGCCGGTGACCAGGATGCGCTGGGTGGTGCCTACCATGCGCCGGCTGATCTGCATCGCCTGCTGGTTGATGCGCTCCTGGAGGATCGCCAGGCGCTGCTTCTTCACGCTCTCCGGGGTGTCGTCCTCGAGTCCCGCCGCCGGGGTGCCCGGGCGCGCCGAGTAGACGAAGCTGAAGGAGTGATCGAAGCCGATGCGGTGGATCAGGTCCATGGTCGACTCGAAGTCCTCGGCGGTCTCGCCGGGGAAGCCGATGATGAAGTCCGAGGAGAAGCTGATGTCGGGGCGCAGCGCGCGGATGCGCTCCATCTTCTCGACGTACTCCTCCACCGTGTGGCCGCGCTTCATGGCGGCCAGCACCCGGTCCGAGCCGGCCTGCACCGGCAGGTGAAGGTGGCTGACCAGCTCGGGGATCTCGGCGTAGGCCTCGATCAGGCTGTCGGAGAACTCCACCGGATGCGAGGTGGTGAAGCGGATGCGATCGATGCCCTCGACGGCGGCCACGCAGGCGATCAGCTCGGCCAGGTCGATCTCGTCGCCGAGCCGGTTCTCGCCGCGGTAGGCGTTGACGTTCTGCCCGAGCAGATTGATCTCGCGCACCCCCTGGTCGGCCAGGTGGATGACCTCGTCCATCACCGCCTCGAAGGGGCGCGAGACCTCCTCGCCGCGGGTGTAGGGCACCACGCAGAAGGTGCAGTACTTCGAGCAGCCCTCCATGATGGAGACGAAGGCGGTGGCGCCGTCGGAGCTCGGCTTGGGCAGGTGATCGAACTTCTCGACCTCGGGGAAGGTGACGTCGACCACCGAGATCTGATTGTCGGCGCGCGCGTCGAGCATGCCCGGCACCCGGTGCAGGGTCTGGGGGCCGAACACCATGTCGACGTGGGGCGCGCGCTTGCGCAGGGCCTCGCCTTCCTGGCTTGCCACGCAGCCGCCCACGCCGATCACCAGTTCCGGGTTGGCCTCCTTGAGCTTCTTCCAGCGACCGAGCTGGTGGAAGACCTTCTCCTGGGCCTTCTCGCGGATGGAGCAGGTGTTGAGCAGGATGACGTCGGCATCGCGCTCGTCGTCGGTGAGCTCGAGCTGATGGGATTCGCCGAGCAGATCCGCCATGCGCGCGGAATCGTACTCGTTCATCTGGCAGCCGTGCGTCTTGATGAAGAGTTTCTTCGCCATAAGAGTAGGTCGCGGCAGCTGGCGCGACGGGACACCGTTGGATGGACGTGGGGAAGTGGCCGGATGGCCACCCGAGACAAGACCCTGCATTATACGCAGCGCCCGGCATCGGGGCCAGCATGGCCCCCGGTCGGCCGTGCCGACTGTGGTACCCTGTGGCCCTTTCGAGGACGGGCCCAGGCGTCGGCCGGTGAGCATGCGCTGGTCAGAAAATGACCGGACTGTGACCGAGACGATGGTCGCGCCGGCTTGCGACGGGTTTCCAGCGGTTTTCCCGATGGTTGTCCACAGCAGCTGTGGGTAACCCGTCCGCGCGATTCACGCATCGCCGCCGTGCCCGGCAAGGACGGCCGGGCGCGGCGAACGCGTCACGATAGAGCAACGACACGCGAGCCTTGGACAGCCAGGACGATGGCATGACGATACACAGACTCAAGATTCTGACACTCGGCGTCGCGCTCGCGACGCTGCCCCCCGTGCTCCACGCCCAGGACGCCGCCGATGCCGACGCTGGCGCCTGGGTGTCGGACGAACTCACCACCTTCGTGCGCAGCGGCCCGACCGACGGCTACCGGATCATCGGTACCCTGACCGCCGGCGAGCCGGTGACCGTGCTCGAGACCAGCGGCGACTACAGCCGGGTCGAGGACGCCGAGGGCGATGTCGTCTGGGTGCTCAGCAGCGAGCTCCAGGCCGACCCCAGTGCCCAGCAGCGGTTGCCGGCCCTGGAAGCCAGGGTCGAGTCGTTGACCGAGGAGCTCGCCGGCATCAACGAGACCTGGGAGAAGCGCACGGCGACCATGACCGACACCCTGGAGATGCGCCAGGCGCGCATCGACGAGCTCGAGGCACGCAACCAGGCCCTCGAGGCGGAGACCGAGCAGTCGCGGGCGACCATTCGGGAGTTCCAGGCGCGCCTGGACACCCAGGAAGAGGACCTGCTGATGCGCTACTTCATGTACGGGGGCGGCGTGGCCGGGGCCGGCCTGCTGGTCGGCCTGATCGTGCCCCACCTGCCGCGCCGTCGCCGCAAGCGCGACCGCTGGTTCTAAGCATGGCGGACGATTGGCTCAAGCGCTGGCACGAGGGGCGCATCGGCTTCCACCGCGACGCTCCCCATCCGGCCCTGGTCCGTCACTGGCCCGCCCTGAAGGTGCGGGCCGGTACCAAGGTGCTGGTGCCGCTGTGCGGCAAGAGCCTGGACATGCGCTGGCTGGCAAACCGCGACCATCCGGTGCTGGGCATCGAGCTCGCCGAGACGGCCATCGAGCAGTTCGTCGCCGAGGGCAGGGGAGACATCACCCGCTATCACCAGGACGGCTTCGACGTCTGCCGACAGGGCAACGTGGAGCTGTGGTGCGGGGACTTCTTCCACTTCCATATCGATCAGGCGGCCGAGATCGGCGCCTTCTACGATCGCGCCGCGCTGATCGCGCTGCCCGAGGCCACCCGCCAGCGCTACGCCTTCCACCTGGCGCAGCTGCTGCCGCCGGGGAGTCGGGGGCTTTTGATCAGCCTGACCCGGGACCCCGGCGGTCCGCCCTACAGCGTCGATGCCGAGGAGGTGCGGGCGCTCTTCGCTCCCAACTTCCGGGTCACCCACCTGGAAGACGGCGAGCCAGAGCCGGGCAGCGGCTTTCGCGAGTGCTTCTGGGCGCTGGAGCGTCGCGGGCCGCTGACCTGATAAGGTGAACCGGTGTGGGGCGGCCCGCGGCGTTGGGTCAGCGCGCCAGCAGGCGACCGAGCTCTGGATCGCGGAAGGCGCGATCCAGGCCGTCGGAGAGCAGCTCGTTGACCATCCGGGTGTTGGCCTCCTTGTCGGGGCGCAGGGCGTAGCCCTGGGTGCGGCGCGAGGTATAGGTGCCGGTGTAGGTGGTGCCGGCATTGATCGCCTCGGCGACGAGCACCGCCTCGAGCCGTGCCTCGTCGATGAAGGGGCGACTCTCGCCGCGCTCGTAGCCGAGGTGATCGAGGGTCAGCGTCAGGCTGGGCCGTCCCTCGGCGCGCTCGGTGGTCGGGGTGAAGCCCATCTCCCGGATCGCCCGCTCGGCCTCGGCCTGCAGCTCGGGCACCAGCTCGTGGGCGTTGACGGTGATCACCGCGGTGGACATGGCGCTGCCGGTGCGCGTGCCGAGCACCTTGCTGTCGCGGCCGTCCACGGCCGTGACCGTCACGGCCTGGCCGCTGCCCGTCTGGGGCACGCCGGCCGTGCGACGCGGATCGAGCTGCAGGTAGTGGGGGCTGGCGCAGCCGGCCAGCCAGCCGGCGGTGAGTAGCAGGGCGCAGGCCCGAAGGACGCGTCGACGCTGCATGGAAAGGCTCCTGATTGTGGATCGGGGGCCGAGTATATCGCCCGGGGGGCGATCCATCAGCCCGCGGTGGCAAGCCTCGGTTGCGCGGCCGGGCGGGCGCCGTGGTCGTCGAAGCGGTGCCAGCGGCGCGGCAGCGCATAGAGGCGCCTGCCGCGGGCGAGCGCCAGGTGCTCGAAGTCGGCGTGGCGCACCGTGGCGAGCCACGGCTCGGCCAGCCAGTCGGCGGCGAGCTCTACGCGCACCTCGGCGCCCACCGGCGAGACGGCGGTGACGGTCATCGGCAGGTGCGCCTCGGCGCTCGGCGCCTCGGCCAGCGCGAGCTCGTGGGGACGCATCAGCAGCTCCGCCGCGCCGTCGGGCAGGTCCACCGCCAGGCGCGCCTCGCCGCAGGTGAGCACGCCCTGCCTGACCTCGCCCTCCAGGTGGTTCACGTCGCCCAGGAACTCGAAGACGAAGCGGTTGGCCGGCGCGCGGTAGAGCGCCTCGGGGGTGTCGATCTGCTCGATGCGACCGCTGCTCATCACCGCCACGCGGTCCGAGAGCTCCAGCGCCTCCTCCTGGTCGTGGGTGACGAAGACGCTGGTGAAGCCCAGCTCGTCATGCAGATGGCGCAGCCAGCGCCTGAGCTCCTGGCGCACCTTGGCGTCCAGCGCCCCGAAGGGCTCATCGAGCAGCAGCACCTCCGGGCGCAGGGCCAGGGCGCGGGCCAGCGAGACCCGCTGCTGCTGGCCGCCGGAGAGCTGGGCGGGGTAGCGCGTCGCCAGCTGCTCGAGCTGGACCATCTCCAGCAGGCGGTGCACCCGGGCGCGAATCTCGCCGGACGAGGGGCGCTCGCGACGCGGCAGCACCGTCAGGCCGAAGGCCACGTTGTCGAAGACGCTCATGTGGCGGAACAGCGCATAGTGCTGGAAGACGAAGCCGATCCGCCGGTCGCGCACGTGCACCCGGGTCACGTCACGCTCGCCGAACTGGATGCGCCCGGCGGGGTCGCGGTCGGGCGACTCCAGGCCGGCCATGATGCGCAGCAGGGTGGTCTTGCCCGACCCCGAGGGGCCGAGCAGGCCGATCAGCTCGCCGTCACCGATCTCCAGGTCGATCGGTTCCAGGGCGCGGGCGCGGGGCCCGTAGTGCTTGGCGATGTTCTCGAGACGAATGCTCATACGAGGGCCTCCCGGCGCGCGGCGCGCCACTCCAGGCCGGCCTTGGCGGCCAGGGTGAACAGGGCGATCAGGGCCAGCAGGGCGGCGCTGGCGAAGGCGCCCACGGTGTTGTAGTCCTGATACAGCAGCTCGACGTGCAGCGGCAGGGTGTTGGTCTCGCCGCGGATCGCCCCGGAGACCACCGAGACCGCGCCGAACTCGCCCACCGCCCGGGCATTGGTCAGGATCACCCCGTAGAGCAGCGCCCAGCGGATGTTGGGCAGGGTGACCCGGCGAAACAGCGTGAAGCCCGAGGCGCCCAGCGTCACCGCCGCCTCCTCCTCGCGGGAGCCCTGCGCCTGCATCAGCGGGATCAGCTCCCGGGCGACGAAGGGGCAGGTGACGAAGACGGTGACCATCAGGATGCCCGGCCAGGCGAACATCAGCTGGAGGTCGTGGGCGTCCAGCCAGCCGCCGAGCCAGCCGTTACGTCCGTAGAGCAGCAGGTAGATCAGGCCCGCCACCACCGGCGAGATGGCGAAGGGGATGTCGATCAGGGTCTGCAGCAGGCGTCGACCGGGGAAGGTGAAGCGCGTCACCAGCCAGGCCAGCATCACCCCGAACACCAGGTTGATGGGGATGGTCAGCGCGGTGACGAACAGCGTCAGGCCGATGGCGGCCAGGGTGTAGGTGTCGCTCACGTTGCCCCAGAAGGTGCCGAGGCCCTGGGCGAAGGCCTGGGCGAAGATCGCCACCAGCGGCAGCAGCAGGAACAGCGCCGACAGCGCCACCGCGGCGCCGATCAGCAGGCGGCGCAGGGCTGGCGCATCACCGATGCGTTGCATGTCAGTTGCCTCCGTGCAGGCGGCGGATGAAGCGCCCCTGCCACAGGTTGATGGCCAGCAGCAGCGCCAGCGAGGTGGCGAGCACCACCGAGGCGATGGCCGAGGCGCCCACGTAGTCATACTCCTGCAGCTTGACGAAGATCATCAGCGAGGTGATCTCGGTCTCGTAGGGCATGTTGCCGGCGATGAAGATCACCGCGCCGAACTCGCCCAGCGAGCGCACGAAGGCGAGCCCGGTGCCGGTGACCAGCGCCGGCCACAGGTGCGGCAGGATCACCCGCCGGAAGGCGACGCCGTCCCGGGCCCCCAGGGTCATGGCCGCCTCGTCGATCTCGTGGGGCAGGTCCTCGAGGATCGGCTGCACCGTGCGCACCACGAAGGGGATGCTGGTGAAGGCCATGGCCAGGGCGATGCCGACCCAGGTGTAGGCCACCTCCAGGCCCAGCGGGGCGAGCGCCTGGCCCATCCAGCCGTTGCTGGAGTAGAGGGTCGCCAGGGTGATGCCGGCCACCGCGGTGGGCAGGGCGAAGGGCAGGTCCATCAGCGCATCCAGGGCGCGCTTGCCGGGGAAGTCGTAGCGCACCAGCACCCAGGCCAGCAGCAGGCCGAAGGCGGCGTTGACCAGCGCCGCCACCGCGGCCGCGCCGAGGGTGATCAGGTAGCTGGCGACCACCCGGGCCTCGCTGACGATGGCCCAGTACTCGCCGAGCGACAGGCCGGCCAGCTGGCCCACCAGGCCGGTCAGCGGCAGCAGCAGCATCAGCGAGACGAAGGTCAGGCTGATGCCGAGCGAGAGCCCGAAGCCCGGCAGCACCCGCTGGGTGCGGCCGGGGAAGGGCAGGGCCAGGCGCGCGGCGCGTCGACTCATGGCGAGGGCTCCGCGCGCTTAGCGGCGCTGCAGCTGGTCGAGCCGGCCGCCGCTTGCGAAGTGGGTCTCCATGGCCGCGTCCCAGCCGCCGAAGACCTCCTCCACCTTCAGTAGCTCGGTCTCGGGGAACCGGTCGGCGAACTCCGCCACCACGGTCTCGTCATGCACCCGGTAGTTGAAGCCGGCCAGCAGCCGCTGGGTATCCTCGGTGTAGAGGAACTCGAGGTAGTCGCGGGCGAGCTCCAGGGTGCCGTTGCGTTCGGCGTTCTCCTCGACCACGGCCACCGGGAACTCGGCCAGGATGCTGACCGGCGGCACGATCACCTCGTAGTCGTCGCTGCCGTACTCCTGGCGGATGTTGTTGACCTCGGACTCGAAGCTGATCAGCACGTCACCGATGCCGCGCTCGATGAAGCTGGTGGTGGCGCCGCGGCCGCCGGTGTCGAAGACCTTGACGTTGCCGAGGAAGTCGCGCATGAACGCCGTGACCCGCTCCTCGTCGCCGTCGAAGGCGCGCTCGGCGGCGCCCCAGGCGGCGAGGTAGGTGTAGCGGCCGTTGCCGGAGGTCTTGGGATTGGGGAACACCAGCTCGACGCCCTCGGCGGCGAGGTCGTCCCAGCTCTCGATGCCTTGGGGGTTGCCCTTGCGCACCAGGAAGGCGGTGGTGGAGTAGTAGGGCGAGGCGTTGTTGGGCAGCTGCTGCTGCCAGTCCTCGGCGACCAGGCCGGCATCGGCCAGCACCTGGACGTCGGTGACCTGGTTGTAGGTGACCACGTCGGCGCGCAGGCCCTGGAGGATCGCGCGGGCCTGGGCGGAGGAGCCGCCGTGGGACTGCTTGATGGTCAGGGTATCGTCGTGCGCCTTTTCCCAGTGTGCCTGGAAGGCCGGGTTGACGGTCGCGAACAGCTCGCGGGCGATGTCGTAGGAGGAGTTGAGCAGCTCGCGCTCCTCGGCCATGGCCGGGCCGACCAGGCCCAGGGCGATGGCGGAGACGACGAGGGTGCGGCGGAAGAGGGGCAGCGGCGACATGGTGACTCCTTGGGCGACGGTTTCCTTAGAGGGCTAAGGTAAACAGCGCCAAGTGGAATTACAATGCCGTCTTTTATTCCTTTTTAGAATTTGTGTATCCGTCGACGCTAAACCACCGACGCCCTCGGCGTGGCCGAGGGCGTCGGGATGGTGCGGGGTCGCACGCGGGCGTGCGGGGCGATCGAGCGCTAGAGCCCCATGGCCGAGGAAGTGGAGCGCCGCGGGTCCGCACCGCCGTAGAAGCGTCCGTCCTCGATCACGATCGACTGGGCGGCGCCCATCGCCGCCTCCTGGCTGATGGTGTGGCCCTTGCCCTCGAGCAGCCCCAGGGTGTCGGGGCTGAAGCCGGCCTCGATGCGCAGCTCGTCGGGCAGCCACTGGTGATGGAGGCGCGGGGCGCTGACCGCGGACTGGATGTTCATGTCGTGGTCGATCACGTTCATCAGCACCTGCAGGGTGGTGGTGATGATCCGCGAGCCCCCCGGGCTGCCGGTGATCAGGAAGTTCTTGCCGTCCTGCTTGACGATGGTCGGCGTCATCGACGACAGCATGCGTTTGCCGGGCTCGATCTTGTTGGCCGCGCCGCCGATCAGGCCGTAGGCGTTGGGCACGCCGGGCTTGGCGGAGAAGTCGTCCATCTCGTTGTTGAGCAGGAAGCCCGCGCCGTCCACGGCGATCCCCGAGCCGTAGCTGAAGTTGATGGTGTAGGTGTTGGAGACCGCGAGGCCGTTGTCGTCGGCGATGGAGAAGTGGGTGGTCTCGTTGGATTCATAGGGCAGCGGGTCGCCCGGGGCGATCTCCTCGCTCGGCGTGACGCGATCCATGGCGATCCCGGCGCGCAGTTCGTCGGCGTAGCCCTCGGAGGTGATGCCCTCGAGCGGCACGTCGACGAAGTCGGTGTCGCCCAGGTACTCCGAGCGGTCGGCGTAGGCACGCTTCATCGCCTCGGCCATCAGGTGCATGGTGTTGGCCGCGCCGAAGCCCATGTCGCCGATGTCGTAGGCCTCGAGGATGTTGAGCATCTGCACGATGTGCGCCCCGCCGGAGGAGGGCGGGCTCATGGCATAGACGTCGTAGCCGCGGTAGTTGCCATGGCTCGGTTCGCGGATCACCGGCTGGTAGGCGGCCAGGTCCTCGCGGGTGATCAGGCCGTCGTGGCGCTCCATCTCGGCGACGATCAGCTCGGCGGTCTCGCCTTCATAGAACTCGCGGGCGCCCTGCTCGGCGATGCGCGTGAGGGTCGCCGCCAGGTCCGGCTGGCGGAAGGTGTCGCCGACCTCGTAAGGGCTGCCGTCCTCCTTGAAGAACATCGCCTCGGTCGAGTCCCACTTCGTCAGGCGCTCGCGGGTCGCGCTCACCCCGTCGACGAAGCGCTGAGGCACCTCGAAGCCCTCCTCGGCGAGGCGGATCGCCGGCGCCAGGGCCTCGGCGAGGCTCAGGGTGCCGTACTTCTCGAGCGCCAGGGCGAGGCCCGCCACGGTGCCGGGCACGCCGGCGGCGCGATGGGTGAAGCGCGACCATTCGGAGACGGCGTTGCCGTCCTCGTCCTGGAACATGGTCTCGGTGGCCGCCGAGGGCGCCTCCTCCCGGTAGTCGATGGCGATCACCTCGTCGCTGCCCTCATCGGAGATCAGCATGAAGCCGCCACCACCGATGTTGCCGGAGCGGGGCTGGGTGACGGCCAGGGCGAAACCCGCGGTGACGGCGGCGTCGACGGCGTTGCCCCCGGCGGCGAGGACGTCGTGGGCGACCTGTGAGGCCAGGAAGTGGCTGGTGGCCACCATGCCCTCGGCGCCCTCCTGGGGGTGGAAGCGCTCGCCTTCGAGGATGGCCGGCTGGGCAAGCAGCGGCGGGGCGATGAGCAGCGTGCCGGCCAGCAGGCCGGCACTCAGGGGACGCGACAGGCAGCGGGTCATCATCGGGTGTCTCCATTGGGGTGGCGTGCCCTGATCACTATCGGCTGCGTGCGGCGAACCTGCAAGCCATACGGCGGGGCGCGAGATGCTGCTAGAATGCCGCCCATCGTGCCCCCTCGACTCTCACAGGAACCGATCGTCGCCATGACCGACTCCCGACTCGATTTCCAGCTTGCGCCCTCGATTCTCTCCGCCGATTTTGCCCGCCTGGGCGAGGAGGTCGACGACGTGCTGGCGTCCGGCGCGGACATCGTCCACTTCGACGTGATGGACAATCACTTCGTCCCCAACCTGACCATCGGCCCGATGGTCTGCGAGGCCCTCCGGCAGCACGGGGTGACCGCGCCCATCGACGCCCACCTGATGGTCAGGCCGGTGGACCGGCTGGTCGGCGACTTCATCGATGCCGGCGCCAGCTACATCACCTTCCACCCCGAGGCCTCCGACCACATCGATCGCTCCCTGCAGCTGATCCGCGACGGCGGCTGCAAGGCGGGCCTGGTGTTCAACCCCGCCACGCCGCTCTCCTTCCTGGACTACGTGATGGACAAGGTCGACATGATCCTGCTGATGAGTGTCAATCCGGGCTTCGGCGGCCAGTCGTTCATTCCCGCCACGCTGGACAAGCTGCGCGAGGCCCGTCGCCGCATCGATGCCTCGGGGCGCCCGATCCGCCTGGAGGTCGACGGCGGGGTCAAGGTCGACAACATCGCCGAGATCGCCCGCGCCGGCGCGGACACCTTCGTCGCCGGCTCGGCGGTCTTCAAGGCGCGCAATGCGGCCGACCCGCACCGCTACGACGGGGTGATCGGCGACTTCCGCCGGGCCCTGGCCGGCGCCTGAGGCGGTCTGGTGAACGCCGCCGATGCGCCGAGCTCGGCCGCCGAGCGCCGCTGGTACCTCTACCTGATCGAGACCGCGGCGGGCGCCCTCTATACCGGGATCACCACCGACGTCGACCGCCGCCTGGCCGAGCATTGTGCCGGCCGCGGCGCCAAGGCACTGCGCGGCAAGGGGCCGCTCAAGCTGGTGCATCGCGAGTGTGTCGGCAGCCACGGCGAGGCACTGCGTCGCGAGGCGGCCATCAAGCGTCTGCCCGCCAGGGAGAAGCGTCGCTGGCTTGCGCACGTGAGCGATTGACGCCATAAAGAACGAACCGTGCGACATGGGGCGGCGGCCGGACGCTCGCCCTTCACACCCCGAGGAGATTTCCCATGGACGGCATCAACGGCATCGATCCCAGTGAGCTGCTGGCCTACCTGCAGAGCACCGGCCTGACCTTCGCCACCAACCTGGTGGCGGCGGCCGCCATCTTCGTGATCGGCCGCTGGGTCGCCAAGGGGCTGCACCGGCTGATGGTGAAGGGCATGCAGCGGGCGAAGGTCGAGCCGCTGCTGGTCAAGTTCCTGGGCAACATCGCCTATGCCCTGCTGCTGGCCTTCGTGGTGCTGGCGGCGATCAGCCGCATCGGCATCCAGACCGCCTCGCTGATTGCGTTGATCGGTGCCGCGGGCCTGGCCGTGGGCCTGGCCATGCAGGGGTCGCTGGCCAACTTCGCCGCCGGGGTGATGGTCATCATCTTCCGGCCCTACAAGATCGGCGACTACGTCGAGGCCGGTGGCGTGGCCGGGGTGATCGAGGACGTGCAGATCTTCACCACCGAACTTCGGACCGGCGACAACCGCAAGATCCTCGTGCCCAACGGCCAGATGATGAGCGGCGCCATCACCAATGTCTCGGCCCACGAGACGCGCCGGGTCGACCTGGCGGTCGGGGTCGGCTACGAGGCCGAGATCGACACCGTGCGCCGTGTGCTCGAGGACGTGGTGGCCGACGATCCGCGCGTGCTGGCTGATCCCGCCCCCAACATCCGCATGAGCGCCATGGGCGACTCCAGCGTCACCTGGATCGTGCGGCCCTGGGTGAAGGCCGGCGACTACTGGGACGTCTACTGGGAGATGACCGAGGCGATCAAGCGCCGCTTCGACGCCGAAAGCATCAGCATTCCCTTTCCCCAGCGCGACGTGCATGTCTATCACCACGGCGAGGCCGCGGGGGGCCTCGACGAGCGCTGAGCGCCGCGCAGGCTCCATTGACGAGGGCCGCCGGGTCTCCCCGGCGGCCCTCGTCACGTTTCATCACGGCGTCAGTGCAGTTTCAGGCGCGGTTTCAGGAAGCGGTTGAGCCCGTCCACGACGACCATCAGCCCGGTCTTCAGGGTGCCGTGGATGGCGCGCTGGTGCATGCGATAGAGCGAGGCGTAGAAGAACTTCGCCAGGTGTCCCTCGATGAACAGGCTGCGTGCCGAGGCGCCGCGCATCAGGCTGCCGATGGCGTCGAAGTGCGCCAGCGAGATCAGCGAGCCGCGGTCCCGGTAGACGAAGGCCTTGAGCGGCTTGCCGGCGAGCTGGGCCTGCAGGTTGCGGTAGAGCGTGGCGACCTGCTGATGGGCGGCCTGGGCGCGTGGCGGCACCGTGCTGCCGTCCGGCTGGGGACAGCTGGCACAGTCGCCCATGGCGAACACCCGCGGATCCTCCGTGCTCTGCAGGGTGTCGTGGACCTGGAGGCGGTGGTTCTTCTCCGTCGGCAGGCCCAGTTCCGAGAGCAGCGCCGGGGCCTTGATGCCCGCCGCCCAGACGCCGAGATCGATCTCGATGCGCTCGCCGTCGGCGGTATGGATCGCGGTGGCCTCCACCCGGGTCACTCGCGTCTCGGTATGGATCTTCACGCCCAGGCGCTCCAGCTCCTTGTGCACCGCCTCGCTGATGCGTTCCGGCAGCGCCGGCAGCACCCGCGGGGCGGCCTCGATCAGGTGCACCTCGAGCCGGTCGCTGTCCAGGGAGGTGACGCCGTAGCTGTGCAGCATCCGCGTGGCCTCGTGGAGCTCCGCCGAGAGCTCGACCCCCGTGGCACCGGCGCCGACGATGCCCACCGCCATGCGCGCCGGCCGCTCGCGGCGCGGGTCGTTGTGGCGCAGGAAGGTGTTGAGCATCTCCTGACGGAAGGCCTCGGCCTGGTGCGGACTGTCGAGGAAGTGGCAGTGCTCGCCGACGCCGGGGGTGTCGAAGTCGTTGCTAACGCTGCCCAGCGCCAGTACCAGCTGGTCGTAGGCCAGCTCACGGTCGGGCAGCACCTCGTCGCCGGCATCGTCGAGCACGGGGGCGAGCGTCAGGGTGCGGGCCTCGCGGTCGATGCCGCTCAGGGTGCCGCGCTGGAACCGGTAGCCGTGCAGGCTCGAGTGCGCCTGGTAGGAGATCTCGTCCAGCCCCGAGTCCAGCGCGCCGGTCGCGACCTCGTGCAGCAGCGGCTTCCAGATGTGGGTGGCGTTGCGGTCGACCAGCACAATCTCCGCGCGGTGGTGCCGGCCGAGCTTGCGGCCCAGCCGGGTGACCAGCTCGAGGCCGCCGGCCCCCCCGCCGACCACGACGATTCTTGGCAGGTTCATGTCACTCTCCCGAAAGATTGGAGGCTCCAGCATAAGCCTTCGCCGATTTCCTGCCCATCGCCGCTCCGGCATAATGGGCCTTCGACCCATCCGACGAGAGGCGTCATGCACCCCATCCTTCACGACATCCGGCTGGTTGCCTTCGACCTGGACGGCACCCTGATCGACTCGGTGCCGGACCTCGCCGTGGCCGCCGATGCCGCCCTGGCGGATCTCGGCCTGGTGCCCCAGGGCGAGACGCGGGTGCGCGACTGGGTCGGAAACGGTTCGCTCACGCTGATGGCGCGCGCGCTCGAGGGCGCGCTGGGCGAGGCGCCGGACGAGGCGCTGCTGGCCCGCGCCCACCGCGGTTTTCTCGAGCACTATGGCCGTGCGCCCAGCGCGCACACCCGGCTCTACCCCGGGGTGCGCGAGGCGCTCGCGGCGCTCACCGCACGCGGACTGCCGCTGGCGCTGGTGACCAACAAGCCGAGCGCCTTCATCGCGCCGCTCCTCGAGGCCTTCGACCTGGCGCGCCACTTCGCGCTCTGCCTGGGGGGCGACAGCCTGGCGGCGAAGAAGCCAGACCCGGCGCCGCTGCTGCACGTGGCGGCCCATTTCGACGTGTCGCCATCGGCCTGCCTGATGGTCGGCGACTCGCGCCACGACATCGAGGCCGGCCGCGCCGCGGGCTTTCGCACCCTGGCGGTGCCCTACGGCTACAACCACGGCGAGCCGGTGGCGCTGAGCCGCCCGGATGGCACGGTTGAATCGCTCGCGGAACTCGTTTAGGGTGATTTTGTCTGGGCTATAATGAGCCTGATAACGATAGTTTTTTGTTATAACGGATCTCGCGATCTCCTCCGATGGACACCCCATGACGCTGGATGCCCCCGCCCACCGTGCTACTGACCGCCTCCTCTCGCGCCCCGGCATGATCGGCGGCTGGCGATGGTGACGCTCGCCTGACCGGGCGCCCCAGGCGGCGTCCCACTCCCCGAATACCAGTGTCTTTCTCTCCACCGCGAGGACCCGGGCATGATGACTCCCGAGCGCTTCCATGAGCTGGCCGACGCCGGCTATAACCGTATTCCGGTCACCCGCGAGGTGCTGGCCGATCTGGATACCCCGCTCTCCACCTACCTGAAGCTGGCCGACGCGCCCTGGACCTTCCTGCTCGAGTCCGTGCAGGGCGGTGAGAAGTGGGGGCGCTACTCGATCATCGGCCTGCCGTGCCGCGAGCGCATCGAGGTGCGCGGCTTCACCGTCCGCCATATCGTCGACGACGAGCAGCGGGGCGCCGTGGAGGTCGAGGATCCCCTGGCGTGGATCGAGCAGTTCCAGGCCCGCTTCAAGGTGCCGCGCCTGGACGACCAGCCGCGTTTCGACGGTGGCCTGGTGGGCTACTTCGGCTACGAGACCATCCGCTACATCGAGCCGCGCCTGCGTGGCCCCCAGGTCGACGCCAAGCCCGACCCGCTCGGCGTGCCGGACATCCTGCTGATGGTCTGCGACGACCTGGTGGTGTTCGACAACCTCTCCGGCCGGCTGACCCTCTGGACCCACGCCGACCCGGCCGAGGACGCCGCCTACGCGCGGGCCGTGGAGCGCCTGAAGCGCCTCGAGATGCGCTTGCGCAGCGCCACCCACAACACCGTCAGCCCCGGCACCGGCCGCGCGGCGGTGGAGGAGGGCGACTTCACCTCGGGCTTCACCGAGGAGGGCTTCAAGGCGGCGGTGGAGCAGATCAAGGAGTACGTGCTGGCCGGCGACGTCATGCAGTGCGTGCCCTCCCAGCGCATGTCGATCCCCTACCGGGCCGCACCGCTGGACCTCTATCGCGCCCTGCGCAGCCTCAATCCCTCGCCCTACATGTTCTATCTGAACCTGGGCGATCATCAGGTGGCCGGCTCCTCGCCGGAGATCCTCACCCGCCTGGAAGATGGCGAGGTGACCGTGCGGCCCATCGCCGGGACCCGCAAGCGTGGCCGCGACGAGGCCGAGGACCGGGCGCTGGAGGCCGAGCTGCTGGCCGACCCCAAGGAGCTCGCCGAGCACCTGATGCTGATCGACCTGGGGCGCAACGACGTCGGACGGATCAGCGAGACCGGCTCGGTCACCGTGACCGACAGGATGGTGGTGGAGCGCTACTCCCACGTGATGCACATCGTCTCCAACGTGGTGGGTCGCCTGAAGCCCGGCCTCTCGGCCATGGACGTGCTGCGCGCCACCTTCCCGGCGGGCACCGTCTCCGGCGCCCCCAAGATCCGCGCGCTGGAGATCATCGACGAGCTGGAACCGGTCAAGCGCGGCGTCTACTCCGGCGCCGTGGGCTACCTCTCCTGGCACGGCAACATGGACACCGCCATCGCCATTCGCACCGCCGTGATCAAGGATGGCCAGCTGCACGTCCAGGCCGGCGCGGGCATCGTTGCCGATTCGGTGCCGGAGATGGAGTGGCAGGAGACCCTCAACAAGGGCCGCGCCCTGTTCCGCGCCGTGGCCATGGCCGAACGCGGCCTGGATAACCTCGAGTGACCCCTGATTCCTGTCGCCCGGCGCTGGCCGGGCGAGTGCCGGAGAGCGCACCATGTCCGTGCTGATGATCGACAACTACGACAGCTTCACCTTCAACGTGGTCCAGTACCTCGGGGAGCTGGGCGCCGAGGTGGCTACCCACCGCAACGACGCCATCACCCTCGACGAGATCGAGGCCCTTTCGCCGAGCCACCTGGTGATCTCGCCGGGGCCCTGTACCCCGGACCAGGCGGGCATCTCGCTGGCGGCCATTCGCCGCTTCGCCGGGCGCATCCCGGTGCTCGGCATCTGCCTGGGACATCAGGCCATCGGCCAGGTCTATGGCGGGCGGGTCGTGCGCGCCCCCCAGGTGATGCACGGCAAGACCTCGCGGATCCGCCACCTCGGCCAGGGCGTGTTCGAGGGCCTCGAGGAGCCGCTGGAGGTGACCCGCTACCATTCACTGGTGGTCGAGCGCGAGGGCCTGCCCGACTGCCTGGAGGTCACCGCCTGGTGCGACGAGGACGACGTCACCCCCGGGCTGATCATGGGACTTCGCCACCGCGAGCTCGACGTGGAGGGCGTGCAGTTCCACCCCGAATCGATCCTCACCCGCCAGGGCCATGAGCTCCTGGCCAACTTCCTGAAGCGTCGCTGAGCCGTGCCCCAGTCAGAGGAGAAGAATCCCATGCAGATGCGAGAGGCCCTCGGCGCGGTGATGCGCCGCGAGAACCTGAGCTTCGGCGAGACCCACGCCGTGATGCGCCAGATCATGACCGGCGAGGCCAGCGAGCCGCAGATCGCCGCCTTCCTGATGGGCATGGCGATGAAGGGCGAGACCGCCGAGGAGATCAGCGCCGCCGCCCAGGTGATGCGCGAGCTGATGACCCCGGTGCGGCTCACCGCCGAGAACGTGGTCGACATCGTCGGCACCGGCGGCGACGGGGCGAACCTGTTCAACGTCTCCACGGCGGCGAGCTTCGTGGTGGCCGCCGGCGGCGCCCACGTCGCCAAGCACGGCAACCGCGGCGTCTCCTCCTCCTCGGGCAGCGCCGACCTGTTCGCCGTGGCGGGGATCCACCTGGACCTCGATGCCGAGCAGGTCGGGCGTTGCATCGAGCAGGTGGGCGTCGGCTTCATGTTCGCCCCCAACCACCACCCCGCGATGCGCTACGCCGTGGCGCCGCGGCGCGAGATGGGCGTGCGTACCCTGTTCAACATCCTCGGGCCGCTGACCAACCCCGCCGGTGCGCCTAATCAAGTGCTCGGCGTCTACGCCCCGGAGCTGGTGCCGTTGATGGCCGACGTGCTCAAGCGCCTCGGCAGCGAGCACGTGCTGGTGGTCCACGCCGAGGACGGCCTGGACGAGATCTCGCTGGCCCAGCCGACCCTGGTCGCCGAGCTCAAGGACGGCGAGATCCACGAGTACACCATCACCCCCGAGCAATTCGGCATCGAGCGCCAGTCGCTGGACCCGCTGCGCGTCAAGACCGCCGAGGATAGCCTGCGGCTGGTCGAGCAGGCGCTGGTGGGCGAGGGGCCGGCCGCCGACATCGTCGCGCTCAACGCCGGCGCCGCGCTCTATGCCGCCGGGGTCGCCGATACCCTCAAGGAAGGGGTGGCCATGGCCCAGGATGCCCAGGCCTCTAAGCTGCCGCTGGAGAAGCTCAAGGAGCTTGCCAACTTCACCCGCGTGTTCAACCAGTGAGGCCCGACATGACCGACGCTTCCGCCCTGCCGACCATCCTCGAGCGCATCCTGTCCCGCAAGGCGGAGGAGGTCGCCGAGCGCTCCCGGGCCGTCTCCGAGCAGGAACTCCTGCGCCTGGCCGCCGAGCAGGACGCCCCCCGTGGCTTCGTCGCCGCCCTGGCTGGCACCATCGAAGGCGGTGATCCGGCGGTGATCGCCGAGATCAAGAAGGCCTCGCCCTCCAAGGGCGTGATGCGCGAGGACTTCCGGCCCGGCGAGATCGCCGCGAGCTACGCCGAGGGCGGGGCCGCCTGCCTCTCGGTGCTGACCGACGCCGACTTCTTCCAGGGCCACGAGGACGACCTGATCGAGGCCCGCGCGGCCTGCGGCCTGCCGGTGATCCGCAAGGACTTCATCACCCACGGCTACCAGGTGAGCGAGGCGCGCGCCATCGGCGCGGACTGCATCCTGCTGATCGCCGCCGCCCTGGACGACGACCGGATGGCGGATCTGCACCGTCAGGCCGTTGAGCTCGGCATGGACGTGCTGGTGGAGGTCCACGACGCCCTGGAGCTCGAGCGGGCGCTGGCGCTCGACCTCGCCCTGGTCGGCATCAACAATCGCGACCTGCACACCTTCGACACCCGGCTCGAGACCACCCTGGAGCTGCTGCCCCGCATCCCCGCCGGCGTCACCGCGGTCACCGAGTCCGGCATCCACACCCGCGATGACGTGCTGCGCATGCGCGAGCACGACGTCAACGCCTTCCTGGTGGGCGAGGCCTTCGTGCGCGAGGCCGAGCCCGGTCAGGCGCTGCGCCGGCTGTTCTTCTGATCCCTCGCCTCAAGGCACGAAGGACAACGGGCAGCCCTTGGGCTGCCCGTTGTCTTGTCCGGCTATCGGTCGGAAAGGATCGCAGCGGCCGTCAGCGCTGCTTGAGCCAGCCCAGCAGGGCCTGAAGCGGGTGGGGCAGGGTCTGATCGGAGAAGCGCTTCGCCTGGCTGCGGCAGGAATAGCCGGTGGCGAGCAGCCGGCCGGCGTTGGCCTCATCTTCCACCTGGGGCTGCCAGGACTGGGCGTAGATGGTCCGCGAGGTGTCGAGGTTGCGGGCCTCATGGCCGTAGGTGCCGGACATGCCGCAGCAGCCGGTACTGACCAGCTCGAGCTCCAGGCCGAAGGCGGCGAACAGCTGCTGCCAGGCCTTGGGGCTGCCCGGGGCGTTGGTCTTCTCGGTGCAGTGGGAGAGCAGCCGGAAGCCGGGATCGCGGCCCGCGTCCGGGGCGGCGACGCGCGCCAGGCTCGGCGTCTGCGTGACCAGCCACTCCTGGAGCATCAGCACCTCGGGCACCGCGTCCGGGCCCAGGGCCTTCACGTACTCCTGGCGGTAGCTGAGGGTCATGGCGGGGTCGATGCCGACCAGCGGCACGCCGAACTCGGCGAGCGTCGCCAGGCGCCGGGCCTGCTTCTCGGCGGTGCGCGCGAAGGCACCCTGGAAGCCCTGGACGTCCAGCGGCTTGCCGTTGGGCGAGAAGGGCGCCACGAAGACCCGCACGTCGAGCCGCGAGAGCAGCTCGACGATGTCCATGACCAGCCGCGCCTCGAAGTGGCTGGTGAAGGCGTCCTGCACGAGCACCACGCTGCGGGCCTTCTGGGCCTCGGTGAGCAGGCCCAGCGAGGTGGGCGTGGCCTGGGCCACGCCCCAGGCGGCGAGCTGCTTTCTGAGGCTCGCGCGGGAGAGCCGGGGGCTGTCGACCAGGCCGATGGGGCCGGCCAGCAGGCGGTCGACCAGGCGGTTGCACAGGGCGGCGTTGTAGATCGGGGCGACCCGGGAGAGTGCGGGCAGCAGGAACTCCATGCCGCCGACCAGGTAGTCCCGCACCGGGCGCAGGTAGCGGCCGTGGTAGGCCGCCAGGAAGCGCGAGCGGGAGTCCGGCACGTTGACCTTCACCGGGCACTGGCCGGCGCAGGACTTGCAGGCCAGGCACCCGGCCATGGCGTCGTAGACCTGGTGGGAGAAGTCCGCCTCGCGGTCGCGACGCCAGGTGTTGAGGGCGCGGCGGGGCAGGCGCTTGACGAAGCCCCAGGCGCCCTCGGCGCGCTGGCGGCGAGACTCCTCGATGAGGTCGACGCCGGCCTCGCCCTGCAGGCGCAGCCATTCACGGATCAGGCTGGCGCGTCCCTTGGGCGAGTGGACCCGGTCCCGGGTGGCCTTCCAGGAGGGACACATGGCGTCGTCGGGGTCGTAGTTGTAGCAGGCGCCGTTGCCGTTGCAGTAGACGGTGGCGGCGTGGGCCTGCCAGACCCGCTCGTCGATGGTGCGATCGAGCTGGCCGCGGGTGGGCACGCCGTCGACGGCCAGCAGGCCGGGATCGACCCACTTGACGGTTTGCTCGTCTTCGCTCCCTTCCGGGCTGGACTGGTCGGCCTGCGCGTCATTTTCGGCCGAGGGAGCCCTATCCGCGTTTTCGGGCGGAATAGAGAGCGGCGTCGCGATCTTGCCGGGATTGAGCTGGTTATGGGGGTCGAAGGCCGCCTTGACCCGCTGCAGGCTGGGGTAGAGCTCGCCGAAGAAGGCCGGGGAGTACTCCGAGCGCACGCCCTTGCCGTGCTCGCCCCACAGCAGGCCGCCGTACTTCCGGGTCAGCGCGGCCACCTCGTCGGAGACCTCGCGGATCAGCCGCTCCTGTTCGGGGTCCTTCATGTCGATCGCCGGGCGCACGTGGAGCACCCCGGCATCCACGTGGCCGAACATGCCATAGGCCAGCCCGCGGGCGTCGAGGGCGGCGCGGAACTCACCGATGAAGTCCGCCAGGTGCTCCGGTGGCACCGCGGTGTCCTCGACGAAGGGGATCGGGCGCTTCTCGCCCTTGGCATCGACCCGGGCGTTGCCGAGCAGGCCCACGGCGCGCTTGCGCATGGCGTAGACCCGCTGGATCTGTGGGCGGCCCTCGGCCAGGGTGAAGCCGAGGCGATTAACGCTCGCGTCCGTCTCCAGGTGGCGGCAGAAGGCCTCGACCCGCCGGGCCAGCCGCTCGGGGTCGTCGTCGTTGAACTCGACGAGGTTGATGCCGCGCACCGGCGTCTCCCCGGCAGGGAAGAACTCCGCCACGCTGTCCCAGACGAAGTCCTCCATGGCCAGCAGCAGCACGGTGTCGTCCACCGTCTCGATGGAGGTGGGCGCCGCCTCCCCGCCCATCAGCGCCTTGGCATCGCGCAGCGCGTCCATGAAGCCGGCGTAGCGCACGTTGACCAGGGTCGAGTGCTTCGGGATCGGCAGCACGTTGAGCACCGCCTCGTCGAGCAGGCCGAGCGAGCCCTCCGAGCCGCACAGCAGGCTGTTGAGGTCGAGCTTGCCTTCCGCCGTCCTCAAGTGCGCCAGGTCGTAGCCGGTCAGGCAGCGGTTGAGCGGCGGGAAGGTGGACTCGATCAGCTCGCGCTGGGTGTCGATGATCTCCCGGGCGGTGCGGTAGGCCGTGCCGGTGACGTCGTCGCGCTCGCAGAGCGGCGCGAGCGCTTCGTCGGCCAGCGGGCGGCTGACGAGGCGTTCGCCGCCGAGCAGCACGGTCGTAAGCTCGAGCACGTGATCGCGGGTCTTGCCGTACTCGCAGCTGCCCTGGCCGCTGGCGTCGGTCGAGATCATGCCGCCGATGGTGGCGCGATTGGAGGTGGACAGGTCCGGCGCGAAGAAGAGCCCGTGGGGCTTGAGCGCGGCGTTGAGCTGGTCCTTGACCACCCCCGCCTGGACGCGCACCCGGCGGGCCTCGACGTCGATGTCGAGGATGGCGTTCATGTGCCGCGAGACGTCGACCACCAGGCCGTCGGTGAGCGACTGGCCGTTGGTGCCGGTGCCGCCGCCGCGGGGCGTGAGCACAACGTCGCGATGCGCCTCGCGCCCGGCCAGGCGGGCGATGCGCTGAAGGTCCTCGCCGTGCTTCGGGCTCAGCACGGCCTGGGGCAGGCGCTGGTAGATGGAGTTGTCGGTGGCGAGCACCGTGCGGGTGGCGTAGTCCGGGGTGATCTCGCCCTCGAAGCCCTCGGCTTTCAGCGCCTCGAGAAAGCGCAGGTAGCGGGCGTCGAGGCCCGGCAGGGTGCTGGCGTCAGCGGTGTCCAAGCGTGCGATCATGGCGTCGTGTTCAGTGGTGGCGCCGCCCAGGCGAGGCAGGGCGGGGGGAAGGAGTGCGCCTACTCTACCGCGAGAGGGCGGGGGTGCGCATCCCGCGGGCCCGCGCCGCGTAGCGCCCCTGCCCCCTTTTGCCTACAATGGGCGCCTGATTTTCACCACCGCCTGACCTTCCTTCACCGACTGCAACGGACTGGATGCCATGCTCGATCCCAAACTGCTGCGCAGCGACCTCGATGCGGTCGCCCAACGACTGGCCACGCGGGGTTATGACCTCGACACCGAGCGCCTCGAGGCGCTGGAGTCCCGGCGGCGCGAACTGCAGGCCGAGACCGAGTCCCTGCAGAACGAGCGCAATACCCGCTCCAAGTCCATCGGCAAGGCCAAGGCCCAGGGCGAGGACATCCAGCCCCTGCTGGCCGAGGTGAGCGACCTGGGCGACCGGCTCGATGCCGCCAAGGCCCGCCTCGCCGAGGTGCAGGCCGAGTGGGACGCCCTGGTCAGCGGCATTCCCAACCTGCCCCACGAGAGCGTGCCGGAAGGCCAGAGCGAGGAGGAGAACGTCGAGCTGCACCGCTGGGGCACGCCGCCGGACTTCGACTTCGAGGTGCGCGATCACGTCGACCTGGGGGCGCTGCAGGGTGATCTCGACTTCGAGCTGGCGGCCAAGCTCACCGGCTCGCGCTTCGCCGTGATGCGCGGGCCCATCGCGCGGCTGCACCGCGCGCTGACCCAGTTCATGCTCGACAAGCAGACCCTCGAGCACGGCTACGAGGAGTGCTATGTCCCCTACATGGTCAACGAGGCCTCGCTACACGGCACTGGCCAGCTGCCCAAGTTCGGCGAGGACCTCTTCCGCCTGGATGACGAGCGCGGCTTCCACCTGATCCCCACCGCCGAGGTGCCGCTGACCAACTTCGCCCGGGACGAGATCCTCGAGCACAAGATGTTGCCGGTGCGGCTCACCGCCCACACGCCGTGCTTTCGCAGCGAGGCGGGCTCCCACGGCCGCGACACCCGCGGCATGATCCGCCAGCACCAGTTCGACAAGGTCGAGATGGTGCAGATGGTCGAGCCGGAGCAGAGCTACGCGGCCCTGGAGGAGATGCGCGGCCACGCCGAGGCGATCCTCCAGGCGCTGGGCCTGGCCTATCGGGTGGTGACCCTGTGCACCGGTGACATGGGCTTCGGTGCCGCCAAGACCTACGACCTGGAAGTCTGGATGCCGAGCCAGCAGACCTTCCGCGAGATCTCTTCGGTCTCCAACTGCGAGGAGTTCCAGGCGCGGCGCATGCAGGCGCGTTTCCGCCGCCCGGAACAGAAGAAGCCGCAGCTGCTGCACACCCTCAACGGCTCCGGCCTGGCGGTGGGGCGCTGCCTGATCGCGGTGATGGAGAACCACCAGAACGCCGACGGCTCGATCACCGTGCCCGAGGTGCTGCGCCCGTACATGGGCGGCGTCGAGACGATCAACGGCTGATACCCTCGCGCTTTGCTGAAGACCGAAAACCCCACCTGGGCGCCGCCCGGGTGGGGTTTTTCGTTGAGCCGGGGCAAGAGGACGCCGCCTTGGCGCGCCGCTCAGGGCGCGTCGTCGAGTGCCCAGCTGACGTTGACGCCGGCCTCGATGGTGATGGTGCCCGGGCGATACTCCGTGGGGGCGGCGCCCTCGGCGCGCGCATCGCTCATCGCCATCATCCGCGGCTGGAACACCGGCGCGCGCGTCTCGCTGGCGGCAATCACCTCGCCCAGTTCGATGCCCAGGGTCTCGGCCATCAGCTTGGCCTTGTGACGCGCCTTCTCCAGCGCCTTGACCAGCGCCTCGTCGGTGGCGGCCTCGCGGTCGGAGAGATCGTAGCGTACGCCGTCCAGGGCGTTGACGCCGGCCTCGGTCAGGGCGTCGAGCAGGCCCGGCAGCTGGGCGAGATCCTCGACCTCGATGCTCACGGGGCGCAGGAGGCGAGTGCGCACCTGGGGGACACCCTCGTCGTCATCGTGCCGCGCCATCGGCAGGTGCTGCGGCTGGACCTGGAGCGAACCGGCGGTGATCGCCTCGCTGGCCAGCCCCTCGGCCTCCAGGCGCTGGATCAGCGCCGCGGCGCGCTCCTCCAGGCGCTGGCGCGCCTGGCGCAGGGCCTCGGCGTCGGCCTCGCGCTCGGCTCCCTGGGGCACGGCCGGCGTGTGCTCCCAGAGGCGGGCCTCGAGGGTGGCGCGATCCGGCACGACCGAGAGCTCGGCCTGGGCCTGGATGTCCAGGCGGCTGGGCGGCTCCGCCGCCAGGGCGCTGGCCGTCAGCGGCGGCGCGAGCGACAGCAGGGCGGCCAGCGCCGGAAGGCACAGCGCGCGGGCAGGGCGGGGGAAGGTCATGACTCGCTCCTTGTCGTCAGTGGGACACCGGGCTTCGAGCCCGCGGGGCGAGGATGGTTCCGCTCCTTGCAATTGCATCGTGCCCCGTCATCATGAGCAGACCATCGACGACCGTGAGACCGGGCATGCCCCCACCCCCCCAGAACGAGCAGCCGCAGAGTATCCCCCTCAACCTGACCCTGGCGCTGGCCGCGCTGGTGGTGATCGTGGCCGGCATGCGAGCGGGGTCCAGCCTGCTGGTCCCGCTGCTGCTGTCGCTGTTCATCGCCGTGGTCTGTACGGCCCCGGTGCAGTGGCTCAACCGCCTCGGCCTGAGCCTGCGCCTGTCGGTCTGGCTGACCCTGGTGGTGATCGGCGGCTTCCTCTCGCTGCTCGGCGTGCTGCTGGTCAACAGCTTCGGCACCTTCGTCGAGGCGCTGCCGGGGATCGAGCAGAAGCTCTACCAGTACTATCTGGGGCTGCTCGATGGGCTGGCCGGCATGGGCCTGGCCATCGACACCGACCGCCTGGCGGAGCTGCTGGACGCCGAGCAGTTCGGCGGCTGGATCCCGGCGCTGCTCGGCGAGGTGGGCAACCTGATGATGCAGAGCATCGTCGTGTCTCTGCTGGTGATCTTCCTGCTCTTCGAGACCCTCAACTTCCGCGACAAGATCTCCCGGGCCCTGGTCAACCCGGCGCCGAGCCTGCGGCGCTTCAGCGAGTTCAGCCACACCCTCAAGCGCTACCTGGCCGTGAAGACGCTGATCAGCCTGGCGACCGGCGCGCTGATCTGGCTGGCCTGCAAGCTGCTGGGCGTGGAGTTCCCCCTGCTGTGGGCGGTGCTGGCCTTCGCCCTGAATTACATTCCCAACATCGGCTCGGCCATCGCCGCGGTGCCGCCGGTGCTGCTGCTGCTGGTCTCGCCCCAGGGCGGGCTGGTGGATGCCATGCTGCTCTCGGCGGCTTACCTGGGGGTGAACTTCGTGATGGGCAACATCATCGAACCGCGGGTGATGGGGCGCGCGCTGGGGCTCTCCACCTCGGTGGCCTTCCTGTCGCTGGTGGTCTGGGGATGGATCTTCGGTGCGGTGGGCATGCTGCTCTCGGTGGTGCTGACCATGACCCTGAAGATCGCCCTGGACAGCCATCCGCAGACGCGCTGGATCGCCCACCTGCTGGGGCCGGCGGTCGGCTCGCCCCTCGACCAGGCCGACCGGCCGATCTCCAAGCGCAACGAGGAGTAGCTCCTCGCGGCGTCGCCCCGAACGACATCGCCCCGGCCGTGGCCGGGGCGATGTCGTGCGGGGAACGCGCGATCAGGCGTTCTGGTCGATGAACTGGCTCAGCTGAGACTTGGACTGAGCGCCGACCAGCGACGCGACCTTGGTGCCGGACTTGAACAGCATCACGGTGGGCACGCCGCGCACGCCCTGCTCGGCGGCGATCTCCGGAGCGTCGTCCACGTTGATGCTGACGACCTTGAGGTTGCCATCGCGCTCTTCGGCCACCTCATCGACCACCGGCGCCATCACCTTGCAGGGACCACACCAGGGGGCCCAGAACTTCAGCAGGACCGGTGCGTCGGCCTTGAGGACTTCCTGCTCGAAGTTGGCATTGGTGACATCGACGTTGTTGGCCATGTGATTCTCCAGTTTCGTTGCGCTGCATCGAGCGGGTATGGGGGCATGCGGGACATGCCCGGTCGGACGATGTTAGCGATCGTCCGGGGTGCTGGCAAATCCCCGCTGCCGTTGCGAACGCCGGTCGGCGGTTGCATCGAGCCCGCCAGGTTATGCTATAAAGTGATTGTGGGTTATTTTTTTATGTCCTTAAGGTATTTTAAGGGCGCCATGGCAGGCCGGTATCCGCGGCATGCCGGGTCGGTACGCACCGTCAGCACGCATAGACAGCACTCACAGCATAGACAGCACGCATAGGAGAGGGCGGCCATGAAGCTTCAGCAGCTGCGTTACATCTGGGAGGTGTCACGCCACAACCTCAACGTCTCGGCCACCGCTCAGAGCCTCTTCACCTCCCAGCCCGGCATCTCCAAGCAGATCCGCCTGCTCGAGGACGAGCTCGGCGTCGAGATCTTCGCCCGCAGCGGCAAGCACCTGACCCGTGTCACGCCGGCCGGGCAGGCGATCATCGAGCTGGCCGGGCAGGTGCTGAGGCTGGCCGAGAACATCAAGGACGTCGCCCAGGAGCACAGCGACGAGCGTCGCGGCAGCCTCTCCATCGCCACCACCCACACCCAGGCGCGCTATGCGCTGCCGCCGGTGATCCGCGACTTCACCCAGAAGTATCCCGACGTCGCACTGCACATGCAGCAGGGCACGCCCAAGCAGATCGCCCAGATGGTCAGCGACGGTCAGGCCGACTTCGCCATCGCCACCGAGTCCCTGGACCTCTTCAACGATCTGGTGCTGCTGCCCTGCTACCGCTGGAACCGCTGTGTGCTGGTGCCCACGGGCCATCCGCTGGCCGAGCTCGAGACCCTGACGCTGGAGGCGCTGGCCGACTATCCGCTGGTCACCTACGTGTTCGGCTTCACCGGTCGCTCCCAGCTCGACGATGCCTTCCGGGCGCGCGGCCTGTCGCCCAACGTGGTGCTGACCGCCGCCGATGCCGACGTGATCAAGACCTACGTGCGCCTCGGCATGGGGGTGGGGATCGTCGCGCACATGGCGGTGGATGCCGAGCACGACACCGACCTGGTGGCGCTGGAGGCGGATCACCTGTTCGAGAGCTCCACCACCAAGATCGGCATTCGTCGCGGCACCTTCATGCGCGGCTACATGTACGACTTCCTGGAAGGCTTCGCCGGCCACCTCGACCGGGACCTGGTGGACGCGGCGCTGGCCGCCGGCCCCCGTCATGAGCAGGGGCTGTTCGAGGACATCGAGCTGCCGATCCGCTGAGGCTTGCCTGGCCGTCTCGACGTCTTGTCGAAGCGAGCACACAGCGAAAGGGCGCCCCGCGGGGCGCCCTTTGTGGTGTCGTGGAATGGCGGCTCAGGCGCTCGACGAGGCCGGCGGCACCAGGTTCACGGCGTGCAGCCCACACTCCTTGCCGCCCTGATCCTCCCACCACCAGCGCCCCTCGCGCTCGTGCTGGCCCGGCAGGGTGGGGCGCGTGCAGGGCTCGCAGCCGATGCTCACATAGCCGCGCTCATGCAGGGCGTTGTAGGGCACGTCGAACATGCGGATGTAGGTCCAGACGTCGTCGCTGGTCCAGCGGGCCAGCGGGTTGATCTTGAAGAGCGGCGCCTGCTCGCTGCCGAAGGCGCTGTCGCGCTCGGCGATCTGCAGGCTGGAGCGGGTGCCGGGGCTCTGGTCGCGGCGCTGGCCGGAGACCCACACCGGCAGGCCCGCCAGGCGCCGGCGCAGGGGCGCCACCTTGCGGATGCCGCAGCACTCCTGATGACCGTCGCGGTAGAAGCTGAAGAGTCCCTTCTCGTGCACCAGGGCCTGGACGTCCTCGGTGTCGGGCACGCGCACGTCGATGGGGATGGCGTAGTGATCGCGCACCCGCTCGATGAAGGCGTAGGTCTCGGCATGCAGGCGGCCGGTGTCCAGCGAGAAGACCGTCACGTCCTCCTTCGGCGCCACCTTCAGGGCCAGGTCGATCAGCACCACGTCCTCGGCGCCGGAGAAGGAGATCGTCAACTCGCCGAAGGCTCGGTAGGCGGCGCGCAGGATCTCCTTGGGCGTCTCCTGATCGTGCTCGAGGACGAAACGGTTGGGGTCGAAGGCAGTCATGGCACTCTCTGCTGATGGTATTGCCGCCACCCTAGCAGAGCCGTTGCGCCCCTCCCCAATACCGAATCATTGGATATCTATGTCCGGATCGACTAAGTGGGGATCTTTTTTATTCCATTTAGCCTCAGCGGTCGGCGTCGCCAGGGCCCGCATCAGGTGGCGGATCTTGTCCAGGGTCTCGGCATACTCGTCGTCGCCATTCGAGTCGGCGACCAGGCCGCCACCGCCCCACAGGTGCAGCCGGCCCGCCTCGGCCACCACGCTGCGAATGGCGATGGAGGTGTCCATCCGACCGCGCACGTCGACGTAGCCCAGGCTGCCGCAGTAGGCGCTGCGCCGGCTGGGTTCCAGCTCGTCGATGATCTGCATGGCACGCACCTTGGGGGCGCCGGTGATGGAGCCGCCGGGGAAGGCCGCCGCCAGCAGGTCCATGGGACGCCGGTCGGCCGCCAGCTCGCCGGTGATCACGCTGACCAGATGGTGGACGTTGGCATAGCTCTCCAGGCCGCAGAGCGTGGGCACCCGCACGCTGCCGGGCCGGCAGACGCGGCCCAGATCGTTGCGCAGCAGATCGGTGATCATCACGTTCTCGGCGCGATCCTTGAGGCTCGCCTCGAGCTCGGCGGCCAGCCGCCGGTCCTCGGCGGGGCTGGCGCCGCGCGGCCGGGTGCCCTTGATCGGTCGGGTCTCGACGCGCCCGTCCCGGCACTCGAGGAAGCGCTCCGGTGACAGCGAGAGGATCGCCTGCTCCCCCCGGGGGCCGGGCCAGGCCTGGTAGCCGGCATAGGGCGTCGGGGTGGCCTCGCGCAGGCGACGATAGGCGGCCCACAGGTCGCCCGCGTAGGGGGCGCTGAAACGCTGGGCCAGGTTGATCTGGTAGCAGTCGCCGGCGCGGATGTAGGCCTGCACGGCGTGAAAGCGCGCCAGGTACGCCTCGCGGCTGAGCTCGGCGGCGAAGGGGGCGGTGAGGCGAAAGGCCTGTGCCGGACGCGCCGCGGCCGCCAGCCACTCGAGCACCTCCGCGCGGCGCGCGGCGCTGGCCACCAGCCAGCTCTCCCGGCACTCGTGATCCTGAATCAGCGCCCAGTCATAGAGGCCGACCCGGCTGGCCGGCAGCGAGACGGCCGGGCGGGCCTGCCCCGCCACCGGTTCGAGTCGCTGCCCCAGGTCGTAGCTCCAGTAGCCGATCAGGCCGCCGAGAAACGGCAGGTCGCTCTCCGGCACCTCCCGGGACAGCCGGTCGAGCAGCGCCTGCTGGGCGGCAAAGGGAGCAAGCCCCGCCAGCGCCGGGTCGCCATGAACGCGACCGGACTCGTCGACTTCCAGCAGGGTCAGCGGGTCGCAGCTGAGGATGTCGTAGCGCCCCCCGGGCGCCGTCGGCCGACCGCTGTCGAGCAATACCGCGCCGGGCCTGTCGCGCAGCACCGCGAAATAGCCGAGCGGGTCCTCGTGGTAGGGCAGTGGAGTGATCTCGAGCGGTGGTGTCATCAGGTGTCTTCCCCTAGCAGGGCGTTCATTCTAGGCATCGCGAACCGACTTGTCCCTTCCCGCGATCGCGCATTGTCGACACGCACGTCGCCATCGGCCGTTTTGTCTACAACCAAAGGTGAAGGCTTTCTCTCGAGTGGCCGGTTGACCGCGAGAAAGCCAGTGGCTAAAGTTCTTCCATCATTTAATTGTCGACAATTGCCATGACCTCAGTCGCAACGGAACAGGCCGCCACCCCCGAAGTCCGCACCCTGGCGGAGCGGGTCTTCAACCAGCTGCAGGACGCCATCGTCCGTGGCGAGCTGGCGCCCGGCAGCAAGATCACCGAGCCCGGTCTCTCGCGCGCCTACGGCATCTCGCGCGGGCCGCTGCGCGAGGCGATGCGCCGACTGGAGTCGCACCGCCTGATCCAGCGGGTGCCCCACGTGGGGGCCCGGGTGGTCCAGCTCTCCATGAAGGAGCTGCTCGAGCTGTTCGACCTGCGCGAGGCCCTGGAAAGCATGGCCGCTCGGCTGGCCGCCGAGCACATGACGCCCGAGGAGATCGCCGGGCTGCGCGAAGTGCTCTCGGTCCACGAGCGCCAGGCCGACCTGCGCCGCGGCGAGGCCTACTACCAGCGCGAAGGCGACCTGGATTTCCACTACCAGATCGTGCTGGGCAGCCACAACAAGATGCTGATGGGCCTGCTCTGCGACGACCTCTACTACCTGGTGCGACTCTATCGTACCCAGTTCAGTGCCAGCGGCACGCGCCCGCAGCGTGCCTTCGTCGAACACCACCGCATCGTCGACGCCATCGAGGCGGGCGACGCCGAACTGGCGGAGCTGCTGATGCGCCGCCACGTCAGCGCCTCGCGAGCCAACGTCGTCGAGCGCTATGCGGCCACCCTCGAACCGCAGGATAGCGAGACCTCCTCCTGAGGCGCTCGACACAATAACGGAGACCATCCATGACTCAATCGACGCCCGGCGCCCGCTTCCGCGCCGCCCTCGAGGCCAACCGTCCGCTGCCCATCGTCGGCACCATCAATGCCTATACCGCCATGATGGCAAAGCGTGTCGGCCACCAGGCGATCTACCTCTCCGGCGGCGGGGTGGCCAACGCCTCCTATGGCCTGCCGGATCTCGGCATGACCACCATGAACGACGTGGTCGAGGACGCCCACCGCATCTGCGGGGCCACCGACCTGCCGCTGCTGGTGGACATCGATACCGGCTGGGGCGGCGCCTTCAACATCGCCCGCACCGTCAAGGAGATGCAGCGCGCCGGCGTGGCCGCCGTGCATCTCGAGGACCAGGTGGCGCAGAAGCGCTGCGGCCATCGCCCCAACAAGGCGATCGTCTCCCAGCAGGAGATGGTCGACCGCGTGAAGGCCGCCGCGGACGCGCGCCTCGATCCGGACTTCTACCTGATCGCGCGCACCGATGCCTTCCAGAAGGACGGCCTGGACGCGGCCATCGAGCGGGCCAACGCCTGCATCGAGGCGGGCGCCGACGCCATCTTCGCCGAGGCGGTGCACACCCTGGACGACTACAAGGCCTTCTGCGAGCGCGTCGATGCGCCGATTCTCGCCAACATCACCGAATTCGGCGCCACGCCGCTGTTCTCCCAGCAGGAGCTCGGCGAGGTGGGCTGTCGCATGGTGCTCTACCCGCTGTCGGCCTTCCGCGCCATGAACGCCGCGGCCCTCAAGGTCTACCAGAGCATCCACGACACCGGACACCAGCGCGACGTGGTGGAGCTGATGCAGACCCGCGACGAGCTCTACGACTTCCTCAACTATCACGACTTCGAGCAGAAGCTCGACGCCTTGTTTGCAGAGAACAGTAACGCGGAGCAGGGCAGCGACGCCTGACACGCCACGATACCGACAATAAACGACTCACGAGGAGACACGACATGGCAGATAAACCCATCGGTGGCGCCGGCCTGCGCGGCCAGAGCGCCGGCACCACGGCCCTGTGCACCGTCGGCCAGACCGGTTCCGGCCTGACCTATCGCGGCTTCGACATCAAGGAGCTGGCCGAGAAGGCGAAGTTCGAGGAAGTCGCCTACCTGCTGCTTAAGGGCAAGCTGCCCAACCAGGCCGAGCTCGATGCCTACATCACCAAGCTCAAGGGCCTGCGTGGACTGCCCCAGGCACTGAAGACCGTGCTCGAGCAGATCCCGGCCGATGCCCATCCCATGGACGTGATGCGCACCGGCGCCTCGATGCTCGGCAACCTCGAGACCGAGCAGAGCTTCGATGAGCAGCAGGACGTCTCCGACCGCCTGCTCGCCGCGCTGCCGTCGATCATCTGCTACTGGTACCGCTTCTCCCACGATGGCGTGCGCATCGAGACCGAGACCGACGACGCCTCGGTGGGCGGGCACTTCCTGCACCTGCTGCGCGATGAACCGGCCTCCGAGCTGCACGCCCGGGTGATGAACGTCTCGCTGATCCTCTACGCCGAGCACGAGTTCAACGCCTCGACCTTCACCGCCCGCGTCTGCGCCTCGACGCTCTCCGACATGCACTCCTGTGTGACCGGCGCCATCGGCTCGCTGCGCGGCCCGCTGCACGGCGGCGCCAACGAGGCGGCCATGGCGATGATCGAGGACTGGCAGTCGCCGGACGAGGCCGAGCGCGAGATCATGGGCATGCTCGAGCGTAAGGACAAGATCATGGGCTTCGGCCATGCCATCTACCGCGAGTCCGATCCGCGCAACGCCATCATCAAGCACTGGTCCCAGAAGCTGGCCGAGGACGTGGGCGACAGCGTCCTCTACCCGGTCTCCGAGCGCGTCGAGGCGGTGATGTGGCGCGAGAAGAAACTGTTCTGCAACGCCGACTTCTTCCACGCCAGCGCCTACCACTTCATGGACATCCCGACCAAGCTGTTCACGCCGATCTTCGTCTGCTCGCGCGTCACCGGCTGGTGTGCCCATGTCTTCGAGCAGCGCGCGAACAACCGCATCATCCGCCCGAGCGCCGACTACGTCGGCCCCGAGAAGAGCGAATGGGTGCCCATCGAGGAGCGCGACTGACGCCTCTGCCTGATCCCCTGTCGCGACAGGGGCGGGGACAAGGCGAAGCGAGGGTCCTACGCCAGGGATGGCGTCGGTAGCGCCCAGGGATGGGTTCATAGCGCCCTCGCGCAGGCTTGTTCCCGGCTGGATAGCCACTGCAAGCGTCTTTTCTTCTGTCCATGAACCGATGGTGCACGCCATGAATACCGACTACCGCAAGCCTCTACCCGGCACCGAGCTGGACTATTTCGACACCCGTGCGGCCGTCGACGACATCCAGCCCGGTGCCTACGATACCCTTCCCTACACCTCGCGGGTGCTGGCCGAGCAGCTGGTGCGCCGCTGCGAGCCGGAGCTGTTGACCGATGCGCTCACCCAGCTGATCGAGCGCCGGCGCGACCTGGACTTCCCCTGGTACCCGGCCCGCGTGGTGTGTCACGACATCCTCGGCCAGACGGCGCTCGTCGACCTCGCCGGCCTGCGCGACGCCATCGCCGAGCGGGGCGGTGACCCGGCCAAGGTCAACCCGGTGGTGCCGACCCAGCTGATCGTCGATCACTCCCTGGCCGTCGAGCATGCCGGCTTCGAGCAGGACGCCTTCGACAAGAATCGCGCCATCGAGGATCGCCGCAACGAGGATCGCTTCCACTTCATCGAGTGGACCAAGACGGCCTTCGAGAACGTCGACGTGATCCCCGCCGGCAACGGCATCATGCACCAGATCAACCTCGAGAAGATGTCGCCGGTGGTGCAGGCTCGCGACGGCGTCGCCTTCCCCGATACCTGCGTGGGGACCGACAGCCATACCCCGCACATCGACTGCCTGGGCGTGATCGCCCTCGGCGTGGGCGGCCTCGAGGCCGAGACCGTGATGCTGGGCCGTCCCTCCATGATGCGCCTGCCGGACATCGTCGGCGTGGAGCTGACCGGCAAGCGTCAGCCCGGCATCACCGCCACCGATATCGTGCTGGCCATCACCGAGTTCCTGCGCCAGGAGCGGGTGGTCGGTGCCTACCTGGAGTTCTTCGGCGAGGGCGCCAAGAGCCTGACCATCGGCGACCGGGCCACCATCTCCAACATGACGCCGGAGTACGGGGCCTCCGCGGCGATGTTCTACATCGACGACCAGACCCTGGACTATCTCAAGATCACCGGTCGCGAGCCGGAGCAGGTCGAGCTGGTCGAGACCTACGCCAAGCAGACCGGCCTGTGGGCCGACAGCCTGAGCGAGGCGCAGTACGAGCGGGTGCTGACCTTCGATCTCTCCACCGTGGAGCGCAACCTGGCGGGGCCCTCCAACCCGCACCGTCGCCTGCCCACCAGTGCCCTCGCCGAGCGTGGCATCGCCGTGAGCTCTTACATGGACAGCGACGAGGCCCAGGCGGAGGAGAAGGCGGGCAAGATGCCCGATGGCGCGGTGATCATCGCCGCCATCACCAGCTGCACCAATACCTCCAATCCGCGCAACGTCGTGGCCGCGGGCCTGCTGGCCAAGAAGGCCAACGATCTGGGCCTGGTGCGCAAGCCCTGGGTGAAGTCCTCCTTCGCGCCAGGCTCGAAGGTCGCGCGCCTCTACCTGGAGGAGGCCGGCCTGCTGCCGGAGCTCGAGAAACTCGGCTTCGGCATCGTCGCCTACGCCTGCACCACCTGTAACGGCATGTCCGGCGCCCTGGACCCCGAGATCCAGCAGGAGATCATCGACCGCGATCTCTACTCCACCGCGGTGCTCTCCGGTAACCGCAACTTCGACGGCCGCATCCACCCCTACGCCAAGCAGGCCTTCCTGGCCTCGCCACCGCTGGTGGTGGCCTACGCCATCGCCGGGTCCGTGCGCTTCGACATCGAGCAGGACGTGCTGGGCACCGACCAGCATGGCAACCCGGTCACCCTCAAGGACCTCTGGCCCTCCGACGAGGAGATCGACGCCATCGTCGCCGAGTTCGTCAAGCCGGAGCAGTTCAAGCAGGTCTACATCCCGATGTTCGACCTGGACGCCGCCGATAAGGCCGAGAGCCCGCTCTACGACTGGCGAGAGCAGAGCACCTACATCCGCCGTCCGCCCTACTGGGAAGGCAACATGGCGGCCGTGCGGGCCCTCAAGGGGATGCGGCCGCTGGCGATCCTGCCGGACAACATCACCACCGACCACCTGTCGCCCTCCAATGCCATCATGATGGACAGTGCGGCCGGCGAGTACCTGCACAAGATGGGCCTGCCGGAGGAGGACTTCAATTCCTACGCGACCCACCGGGGCGATCACCTCACCGCCCTGCGGGCGACCCTGGCCAACCCCAAGCTCTTCAACGAGATGGTGCGGGACGAGAACGGCGAGGTGCGCCAGGGTTCGCTGGCGCGTGTCGAGCCGGAGGGCGAGGTGACCCGCATGTGGGAGGCCATCGAGACCTACATGGACCGCGACCAGCCGCTGATCGTCATCGCCGGTGCCGACTACGGCCAGGGCTCGTCCCGCGACTGGGCCGCCAAGGGCGTGGCGCTGGCGGGCGTGGAGGCGATCGTCGCCGAGGGCTTCGAGCGCATCCACCGCACCAACCTGATCGGCATGGGCGTGATGCCCCTGCAGTTCGAGGAGGGCACCACCCGCCATACGCTGCAGCTCGACGGCACCGAGACCTACGACGTCGAGGGCGCCCCGGCGCCGCGTGCCACCCTCGAGCTGGTGATCCACCGCCGGACCGGCGAGGTCGACCGGGTGCCGGTGATCTGTCGCCTGGATACCGCCGAGGAGGTGACCGTCTACTCCGCCGGCGGCGTGCTGCAGCGTTTCGCCCAGGACTTCCTGGAGTCCGAGGTCGAGGCGGTCGGCTGAACCGGGCGATGAACGTCACCCCCTGATCCATCCATCGACCCGGCGCCGCCACGGCCCCGGGTCGATCTTTCTCGAGAAGGACGTGAATTCCATGGCACAGGTTCCACAGATCAGGGTGCCCGCCACCTACATGCGCGGCGGCACCAGCAAGGGCGTCTTCTTCCGCCTCGACGACCTGCCCGAGGCCGCCCGGGTGCCGGGTGAGGCCCGTGACCGCCTGCTGATGCGGGTGATCGGCAGCCCCGATCCCTACCAGAAGCAGATCGACGGCATGGGCGGGGCCACCTCCAGCACCAGCAAGACCGTCATCCTCTCCAAGAGCGAGAGCCCCGACCACGACGTCGACTACCTCTTCGGCCAGGTCGCCATCGACAAGGCCTTCGTCGACTGGAGCGGCAACTGCGGCAACCTCTCCGCCGCGGTGGGGCCCTTCGCCATCAGCAACGGCCTGGTGGACCCAGGCCGCATCCCCGAGAACGGCGAGGTCGAGGTGCGTATCTGGCAGGCCAACATCGGCAAGACCATCGTCTCGCGGGTGCCGATCACCGACGGCCAGGTGCAGGAGACCGGCGACTTCGAACTCGACGGCGTGACCTTCCCGGCCGCCGAGGTGCCGGTGGCCTTCAAGGATCCCGCCGACGGCGAGGGGGCGATCTTCCCCACCGGCCGGCTGGTCGATGACCTGGAGGTGCCGGCCGACGTGGTGGAGGGGGGAATCCTCAAGGCGACCATGATCAATGCCGGCATTCCCACCGTGTTCGTCAACGCCGACGAGCTCGGCTACTCCGGCAGCGAGCTGCAGGAGCCGATCAACGGCGATTCCCGGGCGCTCGAACGCTTCGAGACCATCCGCGCCCACGCCGCCCTGCGCATGGGGCTGATCAACGAGCTGAGTGAGGCCGCCAATCGCCAGCACACGCCCAAGGTCGCCTTCGTGGCGCCGCCGGCGAGCTACACGGCTTCCAGCGGCAAGGCAGTCGAGGCCGACGAGATCGATCTGCGGGTGCGGGCGCTCTCCATGGGCAAGCTGCACCACGCCATGATGGGCACCGCCGCGGTCGCCATCGCCTCGGCGGCGGCCATCGAGGGCACGCTGGTCAACCTGGCCGCCGGCGGCGGCAAGCGCAACGCCGTGACCTTCGGTCACCCCTCCGGCACCCTGCGGGTCGGCGCCGAGGCGAGCCTGGTCGACGGTCGCTGGGTGATCGACGAGGCGGTGATGAGCCGCAGCGCTCGCGTGCTGATGGAAGGCTGGGTGCGCGTGCCCGGTGACAGCCTCTGAGTCGCCATCGTCCGCCGCAATACACGCCCCGTGTCGGTGACACGGGGCGTTTTCTATAGTGAAGAGAGTGGTAGAGAGACACCGACCGACTCGCGACAGCAGGAGGCACCCGATGAGCACCGTGGAAACCAACGTGCGCCCGGAGTACGACGTCGAGCTGCAGACCCTCGCCGACTATGTCCTCGGGTTCACCATCGACAGCGACGAGGCGCTGCAGACGGCGCGCCACTGCCTGATGGACACACTGGGCTGCGGCCTGCTGGCGCTGCGCTTTCCCGAGTGCACCAAGCACCTGGGGCCGCTCGTCGAGGGTACCGTGGTGCCTCACGGGGCGCGCGTGCCCGGCACCTCCTTCCGGCTGGATCCGGTCAAGGCGGCCTGGGACATCGGGGCCATCATTCGCTGGCTCGACTACAACGATACCTGGCTGGCCGCCGAGTGGGGCCACCCCTCCGATAACCTGGGCGGCATCCTGGCCGTGGCCGATCACCTCTCCCAGCGGCGTGTCGCCGATGGGGGCGCGCCGCTGACCATGCGCCAGGTGCTCGAGGCGATGATCATGGCCCACGAGATCCAGGGCGTGTTGGCGCTGGACAACTCCTTCAATCGGGTTGGACTCGATCACGTGGTGCTGGTCAAGGTGGCCTCCACCGCGGTGGTGGCGAAGCTGATGGGGGCCGATCGCGAGCGGCTGCTCGCGGCGCTCTCCCACGCCTTCGTCGACGGACAGAGCCTGCGCACCTATCGGCATGCGCCGAACGCGGGGTCGCGCAAGAGCTGGGCCGCCGGGGATGCCACCTCCCGCGCCGTGCGCCTGGCCGATATCGCCATGCGCGGCGAGATGGGCATCCCGGGCGTGCTGACCGCACCGCAGTGGGGTTTCTACGATGTGCTCTTCAGCCACACCAACCGGGATCTCGCCACCAAGCCGGAGGAGCAGCGCCGGTTCAGCTTCCAGCGCGAGCTCGGCAGCCACGTGATGGAGAACATCCTGTTCAAGATCTCTTTCCCGGCCGAGTTCCATGCCCAGACCGCCTGCGAGGCGGCAGTGACCCTGCATCCTCAGGTGAAGGATCGCCTGGACGAGATCGAGCGCATCGTGTTGACCACCCACGACTCGGCGATTCGCATCATCTCCAAGGAGGGCGACCTGGCCAATCCCGCCGACCGTGATCACTGTCTGCAGTACATGACCGCCGTGCCGCTGATCTTCGGCGGCCTCACCGCCGAGCACTATGAGGACGCCTTCCACGAGGCCCATCCGCGGATCGACGAGCTGCGTAGGAAGATGGAGGTGGTCGAGGACGAGCGCTATTCCCGGGACTACTACGACCCGCAGAAGCGCGCCATCGCCAATGCCGTTCAGGTCTTCTTCAGCGACGGCACTACCACGGAGCAGGTCGCGGTCGACTACCCCATCGGCCATCGCCGCCGGCGGGCGGAGGGCATCCCGCTGCTGGAAGAGAAGTTCGAACACAACCTGGCCACGCGCTTCCCGGCGGGTCGCTGCGCCGAGATCGTCGGGCTCTGCGGTGACCAGGCCCGCCTGGAGCAGACCGCGGTGCACCGCTTCGTCGATCTGTTCGTGATCTGAGTCGGCGCGATCTCGTTTGATGCGCGAAGGCGCGGCATCGGGTGTCGAGGTGCGTCATGGCAGGGCGTTTCACGGCGGTCATGAAGAAAGGCGTGATGGTCCATGGCGCGCCCGCCCGGAGTGGGCTATATTTTTTCTTTGCCGAGGCCTTGCACGGTCCCCGGGAAATCCGTAAAGTACGCATCCGCTGCCGGCGACGGGCAAACGTTGCAGGCGGTGATAGTGGCAGAAGTGCTTGTTTCCACTTGGGTTTTTCGAAGACGCTTTGAAAATTCCCGCTTGACGAACTCGCCGCATTCGGTAGAATGCACGCCACTCGATCG
>NZ_JBIEKG010000014.1:0-952 GCF_043496965.1 Halomonas sp. B23F22_3 | reverse complement strand
GTGGTCACCTCCAGGTACTGCCAGCGCGCTTCATAGGCATCCAGCGTTACGAAATCATTCGAGGTCACGCCGATCGCCGTCAGCGCCGCGGCATCCAGCAGGTTATCCAGCACGGCAGCGGGCAGCGTCTCCGCCTGCGCCGTGACGAACCCGTCCGTGGCGATGGCACGCAATCCGCCGATGATCGCGCCGCTGGCATCGAAGAGCGTCAGCTCGGGGGTGACCGTGCCCGCCGCCTTGTCGATGATCAGCGTCATCTCCAGCTCGGCAACGTCCTCCAGCCCCAAGCCGGCAATGCTGAACAGGTCATCGAGGGAATAGACCGTGTCGATGCCGACCCCACTATCCGGACGCGACCAGATCTGAATGGTATTGCCTTTATTGCCGCCTAACACCAGCTTGACCAGCTCGTTCTTCTCCTGGGTGCCCAGGCCAAAAACGATGCCCTGCTGGGCGTAGTTGGGGATGGTGCTGGTCGACAGCCCCTGGGCCGCCAGGGCCTGCGGGAAGGGATTCTCGAATCGCGAGCTGATCCGCACCTCGTTGATCTCGGCCGCGCTCAGGTCGGCATACTTGATGAAGTCGTTGGCGCTGGTCTCTCTGGAGATGTCGCCATCGGAGGTCTGCACCACCAGGTCGCCACCCTCGACGGCGGTGAGCACCGTGGTATCGCTGACCCCGCCCAGCACGCTGTCGAAGCCGCCCTCATCCAGCGGTTCACCAGCGGCCTCGAAGTCCAGCGTGAAGATCACCCCCTCGTCAAAAGTGGCCGTGTCGTCCTCCGCGACCGTGCCACTGGCGGTGTCGGCGGCCGGATCGATGGCATAGCCCGCCTCGGCCACCTCGGTGATCACTACCGTGATGCTGTCGGGGCCGTCGTCGACGTCGTCGTTGGCCACTTCGATGCTCAGCGTGCCGACGCCGTCGGTCACGCTCACCGCCTGGGTCTGCG
>NZ_JBIEKG010000013.1:0-1248 GCF_043496965.1 Halomonas sp. B23F22_3 | reverse complement strand
CGCTGCCCGCTGCCGTGCTGGATAACCTGCTGGATGCCGCGGCGCTGACGGCGATCGGCGTGACCTCGAATGATTTCGTAACGCTGGATGCCTATGAAGCGCGCTGGCAGTACCTGGAGGTGACCACCCCGGACGGCATCTCGGATCCCGTCGATCCGTGGCTCGTCGCCATCGCCGATGCGCCGACGGTGACCGAGAGCGGTGATACCGGCACCACCACGCTGGCCTTCGCGGTGACCACCGCCGCCACGGTGACCGGCACGCTGACACTGAGCTATCAGGTCGACGGCGGCGCGCCGCAGACCCAGGCGGTGAGCGTGACCGACGGCGTCGGCACGCTGAGCATCGCGGTGGCCAACGACGCCGTCGACGACGGCCCCGACAGCATCACGGTAGTGATCACCGAGGTGGCCGAGGCGGGCTATGCCATCGATCCGGCCGCCGATACCGCCAGTGGCACGGTCGCGGAGGATGACACGGCCACGCTGGTCGCCATCGCCGATGCGCCGACGGTGACCGAGAGCGGCGATACCGGCACCACCACGCTGGCCTTCGCGGTGACCACCACCGCCACGGTAACCGGCACGCTGACGCTGAGCTACCAGGTCGACGGCAGCGCGCCGCAGACCCAGGCGGTGAGCGTGACCGACGGCGTCGGCACGCTGAGCATCGAAGTGGCCAACGACGCCGTCGACGACGGCCCCGACAGCATCACGGTAGTGATCACCGAGGTGGCCGAGTCGGGCTATGCCATCGATCCGGCCGCCGATACCGCCAGTGGCACGGTCGCGGAGGACGACACGGCCACGCAGGTCGCCATCGCCGATGCGCCGACGGTGACCGAGAGCGGCGATACCGGCACCACCACGCTGGCCTTCGCGGTGACCACCACCGCCACGGTAACCGGCACGCTGACGCTGAGCTACCAGGTCGACGGCGGCGCGCCGCAGACCCAGGCGGTGAGCGTGACCGACGGCGTCGGCACGCTGAGCATCGCGGTGGCCAACGACGACGTCGACGACGGCCCCGACAGCATCACGGTGGTGATCACCGAGGTGGCCGAGGCGGGCTATGCCATCGATCCGGCCGCCGACACCGCCAGTGGCACGGTCGCGGAGGATGACACGGCCACGCTGGTCGCCATCGCCGATGCGCCGACGGTGACCGAGAGCGGTGATACCGGCACCACCACGCTGGCCTTCGCGGTGACCACCGCCGCCACGGTGACCGGCACGCTGACGCTGAGCT
>NZ_JBIEKG010000012.1:0-1285 GCF_043496965.1 Halomonas sp. B23F22_3 | reverse complement strand
TCGATCAGACGTAGTCCTGGTACTTCTCGAGCAGGCGCACCGGCTTCTTCAGGGCGTCACGGCGGAAGGGGTCGCCCAGCTCCCGGGTGCACATGATCTCGAGGATGCAGGTCTTGCCTTCGTTCATCTGCAGGTCCACGGCCTTCTTCAGCGCCGGCCCCACGTCCTCGAGGCGATCCACGGTGATCCCCTCGGCGCCCATCGCCCGACCGATCTCGGCGAAGCTCTCGTTGTCGAGCTCGCCGGCCACGAAGCGGCGGTTGTAGAACTCGACCTGGTTCTTCTTCTCGGCGCCCCACTGGCGGTTGTGGAACACCACCGCGGTCACCGGGATCTCGTGACGCACCGCGGTCATGGTCTCCATCAGGCTCATGCCCCAGGCGCCGTCGCCGGCGTAGGCGATCGCCGGACGCTCCGGCGCGGCCACCTTGGCGCCCATGATGGTCGGCAGCGCGTAGCCGCAGTTGCCGAAGCTCATCGGCGCGAAGAAGCTGCGCGGCTTGTCGAAGCGCAGGTAGCTGTGCGCCACGGCGTTGATGTTGCCGATGTCGGTGGAGACCATCACGTCCTCCGGCATGGCCTTCTCGAGCTCGCGCAGCACCTGGCGCGGGTGCAGGTACTCGCCGCCGGAGAACGGGGTCTCGCCGGCCGCCTCGTCGATGGCGTCGAGGCTGAACGGGTCCTTCTCGTGGGTCCACTCGTCGAGCTCGCGCTCCCAGGCGGCCTTCTCGCTGGCGATCAGGTCGGCCCGCTGGGCCTTGCTGGCGTCGCAGTTAAGCTCGCGGCCGGCCAGGCGCTCGGTGATCGCCTCGGCGGCTTCCCTGGCGTCGCCGCAGATGCCCACGGCGATCTTCTTCACCAGGCCCAGCATCTTGTGGTCGGCGTCGATCTGGATGATCTTGGCGTCCTTCGGCCAGTAGTCCAGGCCGTGCTGCGGCAGGGTGCCGAACGGCCCGAGGCGCGTGCCCAGTGCCACTACCACGTCGGCCTGGGCGATCAGCTTCATGCCGGCCTTGGAGCCTTGGTAACCCAGCGGGCCGCACCACAGCGGGTGGCTGGCCGGGAAGGAATCATTGTGCTGGTAGCTGTTGACCACCGGCGCGCCCAGCCGCTCGGCCAGCGCCTGGCAGGCGTCGACGCCGTCGGCCATGACCACGCCGCCGCCGGAGACGATCACCGGGAACTCGGCGTTGGCCAGCAGCTCGGCGGCCTCGTTGAGGGTCCGGGTGCCGCCCGGGCCGCGGTCGAGGCGCGCGGGCTCGGGGATCTCGGCCTCGATCTCGCC
>NZ_JBIEKG010000011.1:0-3309 GCF_043496965.1 Halomonas sp. B23F22_3 | reverse complement strand
CCGCCCGGGTCGCCTCGGAGGGGAAGGCGCCGAGTTCACGGGAGTAGGGGCGCTCCCATTGTGCGTCCATCAGGTCGGCCATGGTGTGCGGGGCGTTGACCAGCGGGTTGTTCTCCGCCGGCCAGTCACCGCGCTGCACCGCGTTGATCTCCTCGCGGATCGCGATCATGGCGTCACAGAAGCGGTCGATCTCGTAGCGTGACTCCGACTCGGTGGGCTCGATCATCAGCGTGCCGGGCACCGGGAAGGACATGGTCGGCGCATGGAAGCCGTAGTCCATCAGGCGCTTGGCGATGTCCTCCTCGCTGATGCCGGACTCGGCCTTGAGCGGGCGGATGTCGATGATGCACTCGTGGGCCACGCTGCCGTTCTCGCCCTTGTAGAGCACCGGGTAGTGCTCGCCGAGGCGCTTGGCGATGTAGTTGGCGTTGAGGATGGCGAGTTCGGTGGCCTCACGCAGGCCGCGCGCGCCCATCATCTTGATGTAGGCCCAGGAGATCGGCAGGATCGAGGCCGAGCCGAAGGGCGCCGCCGAGACCGCGCCGCAGCCCGCCTCGACGCCGTCGATCGGGGTCACCGCATGGTTGGAGACGTAGGGCGCCAGGTGCGCCTTGACGCCGATCGGGCCCATGCCCGGGCCGCCGCCGCCATGGGGAATGCAGAAGGTCTTGTGCAGGTTGAGGTGGCTGACGTCGCCGCCGAAGTCGCCGGGACGGGTCAGGCCCACCTGGGCGTTCATGTTGGCGCCGTCGATGTACACCTGGCCGCCGTGGGCGTGCACGATCTCGCACACCTCGCGCACGCTGGTCTCGAACACCCCGTGGGTGGAGGGGTAGGTGATCATGATCGCCGAGAGGGCGTCGCGGTGCTGCTCGGCCTTGGCGCGCAGGTCGGCGATGTCGATGTTGCCGTCCGCGTCGCACTCCACGACCACCACCTGCATGCTCGCCATGGCGGCGGAGGCGGGGTTGGTGCCGTGGGCGGAGCTCGGGATCAGGCAGACATCGCGGTGCCCCTCGCCTTGGGCCGCCTGGTAGCGGCGGATGGCCACCAGACCGGCGTACTCGCCCTGGGCGCCGGAGTTGGGCTGCATGGAGATGTGGTCGTAGCCGGTCACCTCCACCAGGAAGGCGGCCAGCTCGTCGATCATCTGGCGGTAGCCGGCCACCTGGTCGCGGGGCGCGAAGGGGTGGATGCGGGCGAATTCCGGCCAGGTGATCGGGATCATCTCGCTGGTGGCGTTGAGCTTCATGGTGCACGAGCCCAGCGGGATCATCGCGTGCGCGAGCGACAGGTCCTTGTTCTCCAGGCGCTTGAGGTAGCGCAGCATCTCGGTCTCGCTGCGGTAGCGCTGGAAGGTCGGGTGGGTCAGGAACGCGGACTCGCGGGCGCAGCCGGCCGGGATGCCCGTGAGCCCCTCGGTCAGCACCCGGTCGTCGAGCTCACGCACGCCGAGGCCATGCTCCTCGTCGAGCAGCACGTCGAACAGCACGTCCAGGTCGTGGGCGGTGGTGGTCTCGTTGAGGCTCAGGCCGACGTCGCCATTGGCGAAGTAGCGCAGGTTGACGTCGTGTGCCATGGCGCGGCCGTGGATGCGGCCGGCATCCACGCCGGTCAGGCGCAGGGTGTCGAACCAGCTGTCGTGGGCCAGGGTCACGCCCTTCTCCACGAGGCCCGTGGCCAGGATGGTGGTCAGGCGATGGATGCGCGAGGCGATGGTGGTGAGGCCCTCGGCACCGTGGTAGACGGCGTAGAAGCCGGCGATGTTGGCCAGCAGCGCCTGGGCGGTGCAGATGTTGGAGGTCGCCTTCTCGCGGCGGATGTGCTGCTCGCGGGTCTGCATCGCCATGCGCAGCGCGGTCGCGCCGCGGCTGTCCTTGGAGACGCCGATGATGCGCCCCGGGATCGAGCGCTTGAGCTTGTCGGTGGTCGCGAAGAAGGCGGCATGCGGGCCGCCGAAGCCCATCGGCACGCCGAAGCGCTGGGAGCTGCCGACGACCATGTCGGCGCCCAGGGCGCCCGGCTCCTTGAGCAGCACCAGGCCCATGATGTCGGCGACGACGCAAGTCATCACGCCCCGCTCGCGGGCGGTCTCGAGCAGCGGGGCCAGGTCGCGGACCTGGCCGCTGTCGCCGGGGTACTGCAGCAGGGCGCCGAAGACGTCGTGCTCGGCCAGCGCCTCGGCCGGGGCCACCACCAGCTCGAAACCGAACCAGGCCGCGCGGGTGCGCACCACGTCCAGGGTCTGGGGGAAGACGTCATCGGCGACGAAGAAGGTGTCGCTCCTGGCCTTCTTGTTGGCCCGCTTGCACAGCGCCATGGCCTCGGCGGCGGCGGTGGCCTCGTCGAGCAGCGAGGCGTTGGCGAGCCCCATGCCGGTGAGGTCCATCACCATCTGCTGGAAGTTGAGCAGCCCCTCGAGGCGGCCCTGGGAGATCTCCGGCTGGTAGGGCGTGTAGGCGGTGTACCAGCCCGGGTTCTCCAGCACGTTGCGCTGGATCACCGTCGGCAGGTGGGTGTCGTAGTAGCCCTGGCCGATATAGCTCTTGGCCACGCGGTTCTGGCGGGCCAGACGCTGCAGGTAGTCCAAGGCCTCGGCTTCGCCCTTCGGCGGATCCAGGTCCAGCTCACGGCCCAGGCGAATGTCGGCGGGCACGGTGGCGTCCATCAGCGCGGGAAGGCTCTCCCTCTCCAGTGCGTCGAGCATGCCCGACACATCGTCGGCGGTGGGGCCGTTGTGGCGCTGAAGGAAGGCATCGTGAGCGGCCAGCTCGGCCAGACGGCGGTTGTCGAAAGCCATGGAACACCCTGTTTGCGTAGTGGGGCGGCGCCCCGGGAATCGGTGAAAGGCCGGCCCCGCTCGCACGGGGCCGGGGGTGGCGCGCGCTGCCCGCAGGCCAGGGGCGCCGGGGTAAGGCTCAGTCCTCGGCGGCCACGGCCTGGTAGGCGTCGGCGTCCATCAGCGCGCCGAGCGCGGCGGCATCGTCGAGGCGGACCTTCATGATCCAGCCGTCGGCGTAGGGCGCCTCGTTGACGGTCTCCGGAGCATCTTCCAGGGCCTCGTTGACGGCGATGATCTCGCCGGCGATCGGCGCATAGAGGTCGGAAGCGGCCTTGACCGACTCGATGACGCCGAACTCGTCGCCGACGGCGAGGGTCTTGCCGACCTCGGGCAGCTCGACGAAGACCACGTCACCCAGGGCCTCCTGGGCATGGTCGGTGATGCCGATGGTCACGCTGCCATCGCCGTTGTCCAGGACCCATTCGTGGCTTTCGGCGTAGCGCAGGTTGGCGGGGATAGAGCTCATC
>NZ_JBIEKG010000010.1:0-5581 GCF_043496965.1 Halomonas sp. B23F22_3 | reverse complement strand
GCTTTGAAAATTCCCGCTTGACGAACTCGCCGCATTCGGTAGAATGCACGCCACTCGATCGGCACTCGCTTCGCTCTAGCGAAATGAGGTTTCGGTCACCCGCTTCGCTTCTTCGGGACGCCTCGCAGGGTTGACAAGAACAGCCGGTCATGTAGAATACGCCTTCCTCGCAGGGCGCCGGCGAGACCGCCGCTTCACAAGAAGTCGGCCGGACACGACGGCAACAGCGAGACGCTCTTTAACAATCGATCAGGTAATTCATGTGGGCGCTTGTCGGGATGTCGGTGACCAGTCACTGAAACATTCAAGGCAAGCGACTCGTCAAATGAGACGTTTGAACCTTGAGCCAGGTTTGGTTCCACCTTAGGAACTATCAGACTTTAAACTGAAGAGTTTGATCATGGCTCAGATTGAACGCTGGCGGCAGGCCTAACACATGCAAGTCGAGCGGAAACGATCCTAGCTTGCTAGGAGGCGTCGAGCGGCGGACGGGTGAGTAATGCATAGGAATCTGCCCGGTAGTGGGGGATAACCTGGGGAAACTCAGGCTAATACCGCATACGCCCTACGGGGGAAAGCAGGGGATCTTCGGACCTTGCGCTATCGGATGAGCCTATGTCGGATTAGCTTGTTGGTGAGGTAATGGCTCACCAAGGCGACGATCCGTAGCTGGTCTGAGAGGATGATCAGCCACATCGGGACTGAGACACGGCCCGAACTCCTACGGGAGGCAGCAGTGGGGAATATTGGACAATGGGCGAAAGCCTGATCCAGCCATGCCGCGTGTGTGAAGAAGGCTTTCGGGTTGTAAAGCACTTTCAGTGAGGAAGAAAGCCTTGGGGCTAATACCCCCAAGGGACGACATCACTCACAGAAGAAGCACCGGCTAACTCCGTGCCAGCAGCCGCGGTAATACGGAGGGTGCGAGCGTTAATCGGAATTACTGGGCGTAAAGCGCGCGTAGGTGGCTTGATAAGCCGGTTGTGAAAGCCCCGGGCTCAACCTGGGAACGGCATCCGGAACTGTCAGGCTAGAGTGCAGGAGAGGAAGGTAGAATTCCCGGTGTAGCGGTGAAATGCGTAGAGATCGGGAGGAATACCAGTGGCGAAGGCGGCCTTCTGGACTGACACTGACACTGAGGTGCGAAAGCGTGGGTAGCAAACAGGATTAGATACCCTGGTAGTCCACGCCGTAAACGATGTCGACTAGCCGTTGGGGTCCTTGAGACCTTTGTGGCGCAGTTAACGCGATAAGTCGACCGCCTGGGGAGTACGGCCGCAAGGTTAAAACTCAAATGAATTGACGGGGGCCCGCACAAGCGGTGGAGCATGTGGTTTAATTCGATGCAACGCGAAGAACCTTACCTACCCTTGACATCGTGCGAACTTTCCAGAGATGGATTGGTGCCTTCGGGAACGCACAGACAGGTGCTGCATGGCTGTCGTCAGCTCGTGTTGTGAAATGTTGGGTTAAGTCCCGTAACGAGCGCAACCCTTGTCCTTATTTGCCAGCGAGTAATGTCGGGAACTCTAAGGAGACTGCCGGTGACAAACCGGAGGAAGGTGGGGACGACGTCAAGTCATCATGGCCCTTACGGGTAGGGCTACACACGTGCTACAATGGTCGGTACAATGGGTTGCGAAGCCGCGAGGTGGAGCTAATCCCATAAAGCCGGTCTCAGTCCGGATCGGAGTCTGCAACTCGACTCCGTGAAGTCGGAATCGCTAGTAATCGTGAATCAGAATGTCACGGTGAATACGTTCCCGGGCCTTGTACACACCGCCCGTCACACCATGGGAGTGGACTGCACCAGAAGTGGTTAGCTTAACCTTCGGGAGAGCGATCACCACGGTGTGGTTCATGACTGGGGTGAAGTCGTAACAAGGTAGCCGTAGGGGAACCTGCGGCTGGATCACCTCCTTAATCGACGACGTCGCCGGCACTCGGCAAGTGTCCACAATGAATTACCTGATCGACCAGAGCAAAGACTGTTTGGGTCGCGGACCCAGTGGTTTGTAGCCGGGTCTGTAGCTCAGTTGGTTAGAGCGCACCCCTGATAAGGGTGAGGTCGGCAGTTCAAGTCTGCCCAGACCCACCATTTGCAGGATCAGAGGGGCCTTAGCTCAGCTGGGAGAGCGCCTGCCTTGCACGCAGGAGGTCAGCGGTTCGATCCCGCTAGGCTCCACCATCTTGCAGCAGGAGGTCAGCGATTCGAGCGAATCGTCGCACCGCCCGCTAGGCTCCACCATCCTTTCCCACACAGTCCAGACACAGAGACCAGCGGCAAGCCAAGCGGCTTTCCACTGTTCTCTGAACAGTGCTCTTTAACAATGTGAATCATGCTGACAAACGTTTCTTCCGAGAGGAAGAGACACGAGATACGTCTCAAGCGTATCCGGCAATTGTCGATTGTCATCGCGGACCAGACCTCTTGGGGTTATATGGTCAAGCGATGAAGCGCACACGGTGGATGCCTAGGCAGCCAGAGGCGATGAAAGACGTGGAAGCCTGCGATAAGGCTCGGCGAGGTGGCAAACAACCTGCGACCCGGGCATTTCTGAATGGGGAAACCCACCCACGGTAACGTGGGTATCCTGCACTGAATACATAGGTGTCAGGAGGCGAACCGGGGGAACTGAAACATCTCATTACCCCGAGGAAAAGAAATCAACCGAGATTCCCCTAGTAGCGGCGAGCGAACGGGGACCAGCCCTTAAGCACCATGACCGATAGACGAAGCGGTTGGGAAGCCGCGCGATACAGGGTGATAGCCCCGTAGTCGAAATCTGATTGGTGTGAAATCGAGTAGGTCGGGGCACGAGAAACCTTGACTGAAGACGGGGGGACCATCCTCCAAGGCTAAATACTCCTGGCTGACCGATAGTGAACCAGTACCGTGAGGGAAAGGCGAAAAGAACCCCGGAGAGGGGAGTGAAATAGATCCTGAAACCGTGTGCGTACAAGCAGTGGGAGCAGACTTGTTCTGTGACCGCGTACCTTTTGTATAATGGGTCAGCGACTTATTTTCAGTGGCGAGCTTAACCGTATAGGGGAGGCGTAGGGAAACCGAGTCTTAACTGGGCGACCAGTCGCTGGGAATAGACCCGAAACCGGGCGATCTATCCATGAGCAGGTTGAAGGTTGAGTAACATCAACTGGAGGACCGAACCAGGATCTGTTGAAAAAGATTTGGATGACTTGTGGATCGGAGTGAAAGGCTAATCAAGCCCGGAGATAGCTGGTTCTCCTCGAAAGCTATTTAGGTAGCGCCTCACGTATCACCGCCGGGGGTAGAGCACTGTTTCGGCTAGGGGGTCATCCCGACTTACCAACCCGAGGCAAACTCCGAATACCGGTGAGTGCAAGCGTGGGAGACACACAGCGGGTGCTAACGTCCGTTGTGAAAAGGGAAACAACCCAGACCGTCAGCTAAGGTCCCGAAATCCTGGTTAAGTGGGAAACGATGTGGGAAGGCTCAGACAGCTAGGAGGTTGGCTTAGAAGCAGCCATCCTTTAAAGAAAGCGTAATAGCTCACTAGTCGAGTCGGCCTGCGCGGAAGATGTAACGGGGCTCAAACCAGGTACCGAAGCTACGGGTTCGTCGAATGACGAGCGGTAGAGGAGCGTCGTGTACGCCGATGAAGGTGGATCGAGAGGTCTGCTGGAGGTATCACGAGTGCGAATGCTGACATGAGTAACGACAAGGGGAGTGAAAAACTCCCCCGCCGGAAGACCAAGGGTTTCTGTTCGACGCTAATCGGAGCAGAGTGAGTCGGCCCCTAAGGCGAGGCCGAAAGGCGTAGTCGATGGGAAACGGGTCAATATTCCCGTACTTCACTGTATTGCGATGGGGGGACGAAGAAGGCTAGGTGAGCCAGGCGTTGGTTGTCCTGGTGAAAGTCAGTAGGCCGAGGAATCAGGCAAATCCGGTTCCTTAAAGCCGAGAGACGAGACGAACAGACTACGGTCTGGAAGTCATCGATGCCACGCTTCCAGGAAAAGCCTCTAAGCTTCAGATACAGTGGAACCGTACCCCAAACCGACACAGGTGGTCAGGTAGAGAATACCAAGGCGCTTGAGAGAACTCGGGTGAAGGAACTAGGCAAAATGGTGCCGTAACTTCGGGAGAAGGCACGCCGCATTAGCGTGAGGGGACTTGCTCCCTAAGCGCGAAGCGGTCGAAGATACCAGGTGGCTGCAACTGTTTATTAAAAACACAGCACTCTGCAAACGCGCAAGCGGACGTATAGGGTGTGACGCCTGCCCGGTGCCGGAAGGTTAAGTGATGGTGTTAGCTTCGGCGAAGCTCCTGATCGAAGCCCCGGTAAACGGCGGCCGTAACTATAACGGTCCTAAGGTAGCGAAATTCCTTGTCGGGTAAGTTCCGACCTGCACGAATGGCGTAATGATGGCCACGCTGTCTCCACCCGAGACTCAGTGAAATTGAAATCGCAGTGAAGATGCTGTGTACCCGCGGCTAGACGGAAAGACCCCGTGAACCTTTACTATAGCTTCACACTGGACGCTGATGTTGCTTGTGTAGGATAGCTGGGAGGCTTGGAAACTCGGTCGCCAGATCGAGCGGAGCCAACCTTGAAATACCAGCCTGGCATCATTGGCGTTCTAACTCAGGTCCGTTATCCGGATCGAGGACCGTGTGTGGTGGGTAGTTTGACTGGGGCGGTCTCCTCCCAAAGCGTAACGGAGGAGCACGAAGGTACCCTCAGCACGGTTGGAAATCGTGCATTGAGTGCAAGAGCATAAGGGTGCTTAACTGCGAGACAGACACGTCGAGCAGGTACGAAAGTAGGTTCTAGTGATCCGGTGGTTCTGTATGGAAGGGCCATCGCTCAACGGATAAAAGGTACTCCGGGGATAACAGGCTGATACCGCCCAAGAGTTCACATCGACGGCGGTGTTTGGCACCTCGATGTCGGCTCATCACATCCTGGGGCTGAAGTCGGTCCCAAGGGTATGGCTGTTCGCCATTTAAAGTGGTACGCGAGCTGGGTTTAGAACGTCGTGAGACAGTTCGGTCCCTATCTGCCGTGGGCGTTGGAGATTTGAGAAGTGCTGCTCCTAGTACGAGAGGACCGGAGTGGACGCACCTCTGGTGTTCCGGTTGTCACGCCAGTGGCATTGCCGGGTAGCTATGTGCGGACGGGATAACCGCTGAAAGCATCTAAGCGGGAAGCCCCCTTCAAGATGAGATCTCCCCGAGGCCTTGAGCCTCCTGAAGGGCCCAGCGAGACCAGCTGGTTGATAGGCCGGGTGTGGAAGCGCTGCAAGGCGTTGAGCTAACCGGTACTAATGGCCCGTGAGGCTTGACCATATAACACCCAAGCGGTCTGCCGATGGCAACCGACACGACGGATACGCGAGACGCATCTCGTCAGCATGATTCATACGTTTTTCGCCTGACGACCATAGCGTACGGGAACCACCTGATCCCTTGCCGAACTCAGCAGTGAAACCGATCAGCGCCGATGGTAGTGTGGGGCCTCCCCATGCGAGAGTAGGTCATCGTCAGGCACCTATTCCGAGAAAACCCCGAGCTCAACGAGCTCGGGGTTTTTTCATG